>NZ_JAYMWO010000016.1:0-76286 GCF_048056175.1 Phaeobacter sp. JH20_29 | reverse complement strand
GGCATCCGCTGGGGAGGTCCGATCAAAGAACAAGGCGGACCATGGGAGGATCATCTTGAACGACTGGGCGATTTGGGAGAGCGTACACCTGACAATTTTAAGACGTTCGACTTCTTCGACGACGATCAAGGCCTTGCCACAAGCGCAAAGACACTGGACACACGCGCGCCGGGATATGTGGACCGGCCCAGCCGTATCTACGGTGCATTGAAGCGATACATTGACCAGATCGACGAATTTGATGGTTCCAATCTCGATGCCTTCCCATTGCGTCCTGACCAAATCGACCTGAAGCGCCTAGAACTTGCCATTCCAAATGACACCACCCCGGAACAGTTTACTCAAATTCAACGCGCGATAGACTATGCTGAGAGTTTGGGGATCGACGTAGAAGTGAGCCGTATCCGATGAGAAAAGTCCTGACCTTTGAAGAACAAAAAGAGAAGCGGCTCGCGGAAGCGGCGGAGCGGAAAAAACGCGCCAAGCCTCCGAAAGAGTCCAAGGACGCAATCATTAATGCGCATCGCGCCTTCACGAAGATTATCTCATTTGCGGTCTATCGGCGGGGGTGCCCCGACCCCAAGGGGTACAATGAATACCTCGGGCCAAACATGAATGCAGAAGACATCGGGCGTGAAGCGCGTGCGGCGCTCATGGCGAGCCGCTTCATAACGCCCGATCACCCGGAATGGGATGCCATCATGCGGTGGCCGACACCGGAGGAAATTAAGGCGCTGAACGAAGCAGAAAAGGCCCGCGCGGGTGTCAAAACCCTGAAATCGCTGTACGACGGCGCAGGGAGCGTGACGCTGACCTTGCAGGACACAAAGATCAGGCTCAAGCCATGGCGCTATCGCGGGCGTTCCAGTTGGGAGGGCGTTCGCGGCCATGAAGATACGGTCTTGCCGGAGGACGTGTCGGACGAAGCGCTTGGCAAGGCCATTCTGAATGCCTTGGACGTCAGTCGTTCTGCTTGAGAAACAAACCGGCAACCGTAATGTTGTGGCGGCTGCTCAGATTGCTTCCGGGTTGAATTGAGTACCGGTTCTGAGCATCGCATTGAGGATTGTGAGCAGTTTTCGGGCGACAGCAATGATTGCCTGTTTCGGCGTCTTTCCCTTCGCCTGCAGCCGCGCGCGGAACGCAATGAAGCGTTCGCAACGGCGGGACGCCTGAAGCGCAGCCAGATACAGCATCGAGCGCAGGTAGGGCCTGCCGCCGCCGATGCTGCGCCCCGGCGTTCTGGCGCCGCTGTCGCGCGCAATTGGCGCCACCGCATCGGCCTCGGCCTGCCAGAGTTGCTCGAACATCGCATCGTCGATTTCTTCCCAGTGCGACTTCGAGAACTCGGTGAGGGCGAGGATTTCGGTCGCCATGGGCCGCAGGAGTTTCACCCTCAGGATCGGCACGCCGTCCTCATCCATGAAGGCCGACGCCTTCACCATCAGGGCGGCGCGTTTGGAGGTCTTGTTCCAGCAGAGCCTCGCACCCTTCGTATTGGCGCAGATGGCTTTGACCCGGGGCAGGGTGAGCGGGTCGTTGCGATCGGTCCGCTCGACGGTCAGGGCGGTCGCCGTCGCCCCCGTCGCCTCATGCTCGAAAATCACCTTACGATCGACAATTTCGAATTTCTCGGCCTTGAGCGTCTCAAGGCCCACATCGAGCGTGCCTGCCTGGCGCGCATCTTCGATGATCGCCGAAAGAAACCCACCGAAAGCCTCGAAGATCGCGTCCTGCATGTCGATGCGGAGCGCGAGACAGCGGTTCAGGAACTGCTGGATCGGCGGCAGGTTTTCTTTCATGGTGCCATCCGCCTCGTCGAGCGTCAGCCCGGTCATCTCCTGAAAGCGGGCATAGGAGCAGGCGTCGATCTTGCCGGCACGCAGCTTGTAGAAGAACTGCCGCAGCGCCGCGCGTGCGTAGGGGCTTTCGAGATTGTCCTCGGCGCGAAACATGTTCTGCCCGCCAGTCTCGCGTTGGCCTTTCGTGATCGCCCCGAGCGTGTCGAGACGCCGCGCGATTGTGGAGAGAAACCGCTTCTCGCCTTTCACATTGGTCGCCACCGGCCGAAAGAGCGGCGGCTGCGATTGGTTGGTCCGATTGGTGCGCCCCAGCCCCTGGATCGCATTGTCGGCCTTCCAGCCGGGCTCCAGGAGGTAATGCACCCGGAGGCGCTGGTTCTTTGCCCCAAGATCAGCGTGATAGCTGCGCCCGGTGCCTCCCGCATCGGAGAAGATCAGGATGCGCTTGGCATCATCCATGAAGGCTCGGGTTTCTCCGAGGTTGGAGGAGGCAGGGCGGTTCTCGACCTTGAGCCGAGAGGCTGTGACCAACGGCAGTTTTGAGCTGGTTCAGAATGCTGCACGGGCGAAGCGCGGCATCCAGTTCAAGTCCGGTGTAGGCACGTACGAAAACCTCGCAGTGCTACGCTGTGCCTGGCTACCAAAATTTAATATTCGCAGCAGGGTACAGTTCTTCTCCACCCGGTATAGTGGAGCGGAAACCCTCATCCTTCAGGTGTAAACGGCTCTGGATGACGCCTCTGCCTCAACTTCCCAGCATTCAAATTCTCAATGTCATTCATCAGCGGCAACAATGAAGCTGCCTGTGCTGGCTTGGAAGATCGAGTGCCGCCACAGTTAGGCAGTTCTGAAGAAATGCCAAATTTCCATGTGCTGGGAGGCTAGGTCTGGAGGAAATGGTAGCTGGGGGTTCTCCCCTTTCTTCAGCGAATGCTCAACGGGAGGAAGACATGAGCCCCAACAATCAAACTGGTGAACGAACCGGCAAGCCATTGCCAGAACATGTTCTGAAAGCCGCTGGCCATGCACGTCGAGGCGGTGACATGGACCGGAGGGAGTTTCTGGCACTGGCCAGCGTGTTCGGCGCAACCGCAGCAACCGCCTATGGCATGCTGGGCATGGCTGCACCGGCACAGGCAGCCACGCCCAAACGCGGCGGAACCTTGCGGCTTGAAGTAGGCGTGCATGCGTTGAAGGACACCCGTACGATGGATTTCGCGGCGATGTCGATGGTCGCCTCCAATTGGCTGGAATATCTGGTCGAATACAACAACGACGGAACTTTCAAGCCGCGGCTGCTGGAAAGCTGGGAAGTCAACAGCGACGCCACCGAGTATACGCTGAAAATCCGCAAGGGAGCGACGTGGAACAATGGTGATCCGTTCACCGCGCAAGACGTCGCCCGCAATATCGAACGCTGGTGCGACGCTGAGGTCGAGGGCAACTCGATGGCGTCGCGCATGAATTCCCTGGTCGACCCGGAAACCAAGAAAGCGGCAGCCGGAGCTATCACTGTCGTCGATGGTGAAACCGTCAAGTTGAAATGCCGTTCTTCTGACATCACGATCATTCCCGGCTTGGCAGATTACCCCGCCCTGGTAGTGCATGAAAGCTATACGCCGGAAACAATGCTGACCAACCCGGTTGGGACCGGTCCTTACAAACCGGTCGAGTTTCAGGTTGGCGTCCGCGCAGCTGTGGAACGCAACACGGATCATACCTGGTGGGGCGAAGGTACCGGTGCCTGGCTCGACCGGATTGAATTCCTCGACTACGGCACCGACGCCTCTGCGGTTCTTTCTGCTGTTGAGGCGGATGAGATTGACGTGACCTACAACACGTCGGGCGAGTATCTGGAACTAATCGAAGCGTTGGGCTGGCAAACATCCGAAATCGCAACGGGCTCTACGGTTGTTATCCGCGCCAACCAGCAGGCCGAGGTGAACGGGCAGAAACCTTATGCTGACGTCCGGGTCCGCAAAGCACTGCAGAAGGCAGTCGACAATAACGTTGTGCTGGAACTTGGGTTCAACAACAACGGCAAGGTTGCACAGAACCATCATGTTGCGCCGGTGCATCCGGAATACGCCAACATTGGCGACCCAGTGCATGATCCGGCGGGCGCCAAAGCCTTGATGGACGAGGCTGGCATGGCCGATTTTGAGCATGAACTGATCTCGATTGATGGCGGCTTCCGCAGAGACACTGCTGATGTTGTTGCCATTCAGCTCCGTGACGCCGGGATCAAGGTGAAGCGCACCATCATGCCGGGTTCCACCTTCTGGAACGACTGGACGAAATATCCGTTCAGCATCACTGATTGGAACCACCGCCCGCTGGGGGTGCAACTCTACGGCATCTGCTACCGCAGCGGTCAGAAATGGAATGAATCCGGCTTTGCCAATGCTGAGTTCGATGCGCTCCTCGATCAAGCAGTCGCAGTAGCTGATCCGGCAAAACGCAGCGAGATCACGGCAAAGATGGAACAGATCATGGTGGATGAGGCCGTGATCATCCAGCCCTATTGGCGCTCCCTTTTCCGTCAGTCGCGTGAAGGCGTCCTGAACGCCGAGCCGCATATTTCCTTCCTGCCTCAGCTGTACAAGTGGGGCTGGGCCTAAACCCTAGCGTTTAGGCACGGCAGGCTGCGGACCTGTGCTCCCCCCGTGGCCTGCCTGAACACTCGGAGTTACCATGCGACACTTCATTCTGCGGCGGTTCGGCGTCATGGTTTTGACGGCGGCTTGCCTGACCTTTGTGGTCTTCTTCCTGACCAATCTAATGCCCAATCTTGAGAAGCTGGCCAAGACTGAGGCCAATGCCCGTATGAGCGACGCCGAAGTCCTCTCATGGCTGGCAGACCGCGGCTATACACAGGACATCTTTTCCAAGTACGGAGAATGGCTTGGGGTCATCCCATCCGCACGGCTGACCGATGCGGACGGAGATATGCACACCCGCTGTTCGAGGCCAGTGCGTCCTGCGGAAGCGGCTCCGCAGTACTGCGGCGTGCTTCAGGGGGAGTTCGGCTTCTCCACGGTATTCAAGGAAGAGGTCAGCACCGTCATCGCCAAACGGCTAGGCACCACCGGTTATCTGATGCTTGCGGTGCTCTGTGTCATGGTGCCGCTATCTCTGCTAATCGGAGTTCTGGCCGGCATGCACGAAGGTTCTTGGGCCGACCGGCTGCTCTCCACGTTCTCGATCATTACCACCTCCACCCCGGAGTATGTATCTGCGGTGGTGCTGATATCCTTTTTCGCTTCGAAAAATGCCGGGATTTCACCGCTCCTGGCAGACTGGGGCCTGATTGACGGCCCAACCCTGTTCAAAGCCTCTGCCGCCACGGCGATGAAGGGCATCACCTTTGCCAACTTCACCCTGCCTGTCCTGGCGCTGACATTCTACGGTATGGGCTACATCGCCCGGATGACCCGCGCCTCGATGACCGAGGTGATGACCGCGCAGTACATCCGCACCGCCCGCCTGAAAGGGGTGAGCTTCCGTTCGATTGTGCTGAAACACGCGCTCAGGAATGCAATGATTACCCCTTTTACCGTGATCATGCTGCAAATTCCCTGGCTGCTGACCGGTGTTGTGATCGTGGAAACGATCTTCAATTACAAGGGTTTCGGCTGGGCGCTGGTTCAGGCCGCAGGCAACAATGACATCGAACTGCTGATGGGCATTTCTGTAGTTGCGGTAATCGTGGTGCTGCTGACCCAGCTCATCTCCGACATCGGCTATGTCTTCCTCAACCCGCGCATCCGCGTCAACTAAGGATCCGGGACCATGACTGATCTCACAACTCCCGAACTTCTCTTGCAGCTGAGCCTGCGTTTTCTGCCCGTCTGGGCCTGCATGGCAGTTATCCTGACCGGATCCATTGCCACACGCCGCAAAACCGGCCTCTATGGCCAGATCTTTGACAGCCCTATTGGAGTCGCTGGTTTCTCCCTGGTGCTGTTCTGGGTTCTGACTGCACTCTTTGCAAATCAGATAATCACGCACGACCCCTATGGCCAGTTCTCCGGCATGAAAAACGCTCTGCCTGGCAGCGCCATTCCCGGGGCGGATGAAGATACCTATAGCTGGTATCTGCTGGGCGGTGACAATCTGGCGCGGGACGTGTTCTCGCGGATGGTTTCCGGCAGCCGCATCGTGCTGACCGTCTCCCCCATTGCGACAGTCTTTGCGTTCCTGGTGGGGATCACTCTGGGCCTGCCCGCTGGCTACTATGGCGGCCGCATGGACACGGCCCTGACCTTTGCGGCCAACCTGATTATCGCATTCCCGGTCATCCTGCTGTTCTACCTGCTGGTAACACCGGAAATCCGCGCAGGTGGCCCTGCCATCAGCTTTGGTGCCGGGCATGTCTGGCAGGCATCTGTTCCCAATGTTCTGGCGGCAATCGTCTTCATCTTCCCGATGATCTTCTTCTGCCTGTTCTGGCACTCCCGTTTCTATGTGCGCCCTGTTCTGCGCAACGTGCTGGTCGGCACCACGCTGGGCATTGGCGCCTGGGTTTATCTTGGAACTGCCTTTGACTATGACCCCACGGGAATTTTCCTGATCGAGCCTGGGCTCAAGAACATCTTCGCCATCATCGCGGTGGTTGGTGCGCCGGCCAAGTTTCGTATCGTGCGCGGACAGGTTCTGGACATCAAGACGCGTGATTTTGTTGCAGCTGCCCAGACCCGCGGCGAGCGTCCCTGGTACATCATGCTCTGGGAAATCCTGCCCAACGCGCGCGGGCCGCTGATCGTCGATTTCTGCCTGCGCATCGGTTACACCGCGATCCTATTGGGAGCCTTGGGTTTCTTTGGTCTCGGCCTGACCCCGGAAAGCCCGGACTGGGGCACTACCATCAACGAAGGCCGGAAGTTCCTGGCGCTGTATGCTCATCCCGCTTTGGCGCCTGCCTTGGCCCTCATGAGCCTTGTTCTGGGCCTGAATCTGCTGGGGGACACCCTGCGCGAAGAATCCCTGAAAGACTGATGGAGGCGGATATGAACAAACTGGCAGATTACGACGGCCCGATCCTCGAGATTAACAAGCTGTCGATCTCCTTCTTCACCCGCCTGCGCGAAATTCCCGCGGTGATGGATTTCTCGGTCACTGTGCAGCCCGGCGAGGCCGTTGGCCTGGTGGGGGAGTCCGGCTGCGGCAAATCCACCGTGGCGCTTGGCGTCATGCAGGACCTTGGCAAGAATGGCCGCATCGTCGGCGGCACCATCAAGTTCAAGGGCCGCGATCTGGCGGAGATGAGCGCGGAAGAACTGCGCGACATCCGCGGCAATGAAATCGCGATGATCTATCAGGAGCCAATGGCCTCGCTCAATCCGGCGATGCGGATCGGCAAGCAACTGATGGAAGTGCCGATGATCCACGAGGGCGTCAGCGAAAAGGAAGCCTACGCCCGCGCGCTGGAAGTGGTCACCGACGTGCGCCTGCCCGACCCGGAGCGGATGCTGAACTCCTTCCCGCACCAGCTGTCGGGCGGCCAGCAGCAGCGGATCGTGATTGCGATGGCGCTGATGTCCAAGCCGTCGCTTCTGATCCTGGACGAGCCCACCACCGCGCTCGACGTGACGGTAGAGGCCGCGGTGGTTGAGCTGGTCAAGGACCTGGGCAAGAAATACGGCACCTCGATGCTGTTCATCAGCCACAACCTCGGCCTGGTTCTGGAAACCTGCGACCGGCTTTGCGTCATGTATTCCGGCGAGGCGGTCGAGCGCGGCTCGATCCACGACGTGTTTGACGAGATGCAGCACCCCTACACCCAGGCGCTGTTCCGCTCGATCCCGCTGCCCGGTGCCGACAAGAACGCGCGCCCGCTGGTGGCGATCCCCGGCAACTTCCCGCTGCCCCATGAACGCCCGCCGGGCTGCAACTTCGGCCCGCGCTGCGATTATTTCGAGGAAGGCCGCTGCGATCAGGACATGGTGATCCCGATGTCGCCTGTGCACGGCAATGACCGGCATGAAACCCGCTGCCTCAAGTTCCAGGAGATCGACTGGAACGCCCCGATCACCGTGGGCGAGCAGAAGGAAAAGACCGCGCCCGGCAAGGTCGTCCTCAAGATGGACAACCTCAAGAAATACTACGAGGTGGCCGCCAACGCCCTGTTCGGCGGCGGCGAGAAGAAGGTGGTCAAGGCCAACGAGACCCTCAGTTTCGAGGCGCGCGAATCCGAGACCCTCGCCATCGTCGGCGAATCCGGCTGCGGCAAGTCCACCTTTGCCAAGGTGCTGATGGGGCTGGAAACAGCGACCGAGGGCCAGATCCTGCTCGACAACCGGAACATCGAACAGGTGCCGATCGAGGAGCGCGACACCAAAACCGTCTCCGACGTGCAGATGGTGTTCCAGAACCCGTTTGACACGCTGAACCCCTCGATGACCGTCGGCCGCCAGATCATTCGGGCGCTGGAAATCTTCGGCATCGGCAATTCCGAAGCAGAACGGCGCAAGCGGATGCTGGAGCTTCTTGATCTGGTGAAACTGCCCCGCGCCTTTGCCGAGCGGATGCCGCGGCAGCTGTCAGGCGGCCAGAAGCAGCGCGTCGGCATCGCCCGCGCCTTTGCCGGCGGCGCGCGCATCGTGGTGGCGGATGAACCCGTCTCGGCGCTGGATGTGTCAGTGCAGGCCGCTGTCACAGACCTCCTGATGGAGATTCAGCGCAAGGAGAAGACGACGCTCCTGTTCATCTCCCACGACCTCAGCATCGTGCGCTATCTCTCCGACCGGGTGATGGTGATGTATCTCGGCCATGTGGTGGAGCTGGGCACCACCGACCAGGTGTTTGCACCGCCCTACCACCCCTATACCGAGGCGCTGCTCAGCGCGGTGCCGATCGCCGACACGTCCGTGGAGAAAGAGCACATCGTTCTGGAGGGCGACATCCCCTCGGCGATGAACCCGCCGCCGGGCTGCCCGTTCCAGACCCGCTGCCGCTGGAAATCCGAAGTGCCGAGCGGTTTGTGCGAGAAGGACGTCCCGCCGGTGCGCACATTGGACGGCGGCCACCAGATCAAATGCCACCTCAGCGACGATGTGCTGGAGCGCATGAAGCCGGTGATTAAGGTCGCAGCCGAGTAAGGCAAACCGCGCAAGAAGCGCTCAGAAGCAAACCGATTCAATTGACCAAGGAAGAACATGACCGAAATTCTGATTGTAGAATCCAGTTCCCCCAATCTTGCCAGCAGCCGACGTCAGCAAGGACGGGCCGCGCCGCAAAACTTTGCCCGGGTGTTCTCAGCAGTCATACCAGGTATTAAAATCCGTGTCGCCGAGCCCTACAAGACCGAGATGACACGCGCAGATTTTGAAGGCTTGGACGGCATCGTCATGACTGGGGCCGGCGACGAGTGGCCAGCAGACGACGAATTGGCCCGCCCTATTCGGGCAGCATGCGACCTTGCTTTCGAAACCGGGCGCCCTGTGCTTGGTGTGTGCTACGGTCTGCAGATCGGCACTGTCTGCCTGGGCGGCGAAATCGCCGCCTGCCCAAAGGGCAAAGAAACCGGGCTTGCTTTGAATGTTGAACTAACGGAAGAAGGCGTGAAACACCCGATGATGGAGGGCCGCCGGTCAGGTTTCAGTGTTGCTTGTGCTCACCGTGACGAAGTCACCCGCATTCCCGACGGCGGTGACTGCCTGGCCTTCAACGCGCATAGCGCTGTCCAGGCAATGGCAGTGCGCCAAAGCGGTGCAGACTTCTGGGGGCTGCAATACCATCCTGAAATTTCACCCTCGATCGTGGCCAATGCGATCCGTGAGAACGGCAGCCTGTTTTTCAACACCGGTGTTGCTGTCGAGGATTTGCTGATGGTTGAAAGCGATCTGGAAACCGCAAATCGGCTGGGCTGTTCGGTCGATGATTTTGAAATCAGTACCCGGACCCGGGAACTGAGAAATTGGATTCAGTATGTTTCAGGCCAGGAAGCGCTATCGGTTTGACCACTTAGCCGTCTGGCAGCGGCGTATCCGGGTCAGAAAAGATATCCGGGTTCGCCAGTCTCAAGTAACTTGCGGCCTCAGGCGACATTGTTTGCCAGGGGCCGTCCACCAGCTCTTTGAACACCTTGACCAGCCGTTGGTTCACGTCTTGGGACAGCTCCTGCATTTCTTCAGTGCGGCTAAGGAGCATCAGCGTGCGGCATGCTTCCGGCGGCGCAGGGAAAATCGAGAGATCACGTAAAGCTGCAGGTGTCTGATAAAGACATAGGACAGAAGTTACGGCCCAGCCATAACCGACCTGAACAAAGCGCAGCAGGCTCTGGCTTGAATCAAAGCTGAAGGCAGGCTCGGTATCCGCTCCCAATTGCCGTGCAATCCTGGCCGCGCGCACTCCGAACTTTGTGGTCGGCGCATAGGCGATCTGAGGGTCGGTGACGACAAAGTCTTCCGGCCGCTTGCGGGGCAGCGAGGCGGGGTAGACCAGGACATAAGGATCTATGAAGATTTTGGCCGGGTTCACATAGCCAAGCGTGTCATAGGGCGGGGTGTCGACCATAAGATCGAAGCTGCGCCCCAATAGCGCGTCATCCGCCCACGGAGAGATCCCTGCACTCAACTCCACCGACGCTGCAAGAGAGGTCGCGACTGAAAGGAATTCAGCCCCCATTGTGCAGGACATGCTGTCCGGCATAGCAATCCTCAGCTTCTTGCGGCTGACATTCGGTGTCGAGCGTACGTGTTCGACCAGTCTCACCAAATCCTGCAACTGGCTGGGCAATCCTTCCGCAAGGCGCTTTCCTGCCCGGGTCAGCCGGATCGGCCGGGTGTTCCGCTCCATCAGCAAAACACCCAGAGCTGCTTCGAGCCGCTGCAGTTGCTGGGAAAGCGCGGGTTGAGATAAGTCGCATTTTGCGGCCGCTTCGGTGAGACTGGCTGAACCGGCAATGACACAGAAATTCCGCAGGAGCGAAAAATCCGGAAGCTGGTCCGAGGGTTTGCTGCGGCTCATCTGTCTACCCCGTGAATGATCATCCTTGCTGAAGCACCGGCAACGGTTTCTGAAACACGCTCCTCAAAGGATCTCAGAACAGAGCAGGCCAGTCCGGCCATTCTGTGCCATGCAGCAGTTATAGGATCTGGCTCAGAAACTCTCTAGTACGCGGATCTTTGGCGTTGTCAAAGAACGTTTCAGGCGAGCCGTGTTCGACGATCACCCCTTTATCGGTGAAATAGATGTGGTCAGCCACTTCACGGGCAAACCCCATTTCATGCGTTACCAGGATGCAGGTCATCCCATCCGCGGCCAGATCCTTAATAGTAACCAGCACTTCCTTCACGGTTTCCGGGTCCAGCGCTGCGGTCACCTCGTCAAACAGCATCACATCCGGACGCATCGCCAGACTGCGCGCGATGGCAACCCGCTGCTGCTGGCCACCCGACAGCTCGCCCGGATAACTGTGTTCCTTGCCTTCCAAGCGCACCTTTTTCAGCAATGCACGCGCGCGTTCCTCAACTTTGATCTTGTCTTCCTTCAGCACTTTTACCGGTGCCATCATTACGTTTTCCAACGCGGTTTTGTGGGGGAACAGATTGTATTGCTGAAACACCATGCCGACTTTTTTACGCAGCTGCAGCCGGTCGAGCTGTGCGTCATGCACTTCCTGGCCTTCAACAGTTATGGAACCGCCCTGAATGTCGTTCAGGGCATTGATGCAGCGGATCAGCGTCGACTTGCCGGACCCGGACGGGCCGATGATGCAGATCACCTCTCCTTTCATGATGTCCATGCTGACACCTTTGAGGACTTCAATTTGCCCAAAGGATTTGCGCACATCCCGGATGGAGATTATCGGCTGATCAGATGTCCAAGTATTCATCGTCCGGACCTTTCAGAGTTTGACGGCATAGCGCTTTTCCAGCGCGATTGTGATGCGGGCGATCGGGTAGCAATAGGCAAAGAACAGAACCAGCGCGTACCCGAAGAACGGCACCAGAAGCTCAGGCCGGTTGTTTTCGGCCTCCATTGCCTGGCGCGAAAAGGTGATGATTTCACCGACACCCAGCAGCGAGCACAACGGGGTTGCCATTGTCAAAATGGCGTACCAGTTCATCCAGGGCGGGATCATCCGCTTGAAGCATTGCGGCAGGATGATCTGCCAAAGAGTCTGTGTTCTTGAGAAGGACAGCGCTTCGGCCGCTTCCCATTGTGCCGACGGTACAGACATGACAGCTCCGCGCACAATTTCGGAGATGTTCGCCATGATCGGAAGGGACAATCCGATGACGGCCTTCATCCAGGCTGGGACGGGGATCACCAGGCCGAAGATTTCGATCTCAAACGGAAAGGCCAGCAGCACGATGAACAGGATCACCAGCCAGGGGGCATTGCGGAACAGCTGGGTGACGCCCCAGCTCAGCCGCCGCAGCCAAAGGCGCTGCGAAATCTGCCCCAGCCCCAGCGCGGCCCCGGCAAAGGTTCCGATCAGCATCGAAAAGACCGAAATCACGATGTTGAACACAAAGCCCTGCAATGTCAGGAAAGGTATCCAGCGCCACAATGCGGCAAAGGCATCCCCCATGGTGTAGCTTGCGGACTGGGCGTAGGCGCAGGCAGGCCAGGCCACCAGCAGCACCAGTATGAATTGCGGCGGAATGTTCCCCAGCCACCGGACCAGGAACATCTCGTCATAGGTGCCGCCTGTCAGAGTATAGGGTTTCAAAACCGGCAGATCAGTGCGAGCCGGGCCGGTGATGCCCGGAAGGTTGTTACTGGCCATAGCCCGGTATCCTCATCTTGCGTTCCCAGGAGTTCATGCCAAAGACCAGCACTCCAACGAGGCCCAGATAGACAACGAAAAGAAGCAGCATTGTCGGGTTTTGTGCTGATGGAAAATCGTTCCAGACAGAAACGCTTTCATATAGCAGCTCGGGCACGGCGATGGCGAAAGCCTGGGTGGTGGTCTTCACCAGATTCACAAGGTTGTTGTTCAATGCAGGAATCGAAACCCGCAATGCCAGAGGGAAGACCACATTGGTGAAGGTCTGTGTCCGGCTCATCCCCAGCGCTTCCGCAGCTTCACGGGTTGAATGCGGTACAGCTTCGATCCCGGCGCGGAAGATTTCAACGTTGAATGCTCCCGCAAAAAACGACAGCGAAATGATAGCCCAGCCCGCAGCTGAGATAACTGGAACTTCGGTCCAGCCGTCAGGGCCGGTCACTACAGGGGTAAACTGGCCCAATGCGAAGTAGAAAAACAGCAGTTGCACAAGCGGAGGTGTATTTCGGAAGAACTGGATGTAACCCTGAACACCCGCACGCAGGATACGGTTGCTTGCCCCTTGCAGCCAGGCTCCTGCTATGCCGATCAGCAGTGAGAGCAGCACACAGGCAAAGCTGAGCTTCACCGTCATCCACAGGCCGGACAATATCCGACCGGCCTGTTTCTCGTCATAAAGCCAGATGAAATTCCAGCGTGGGAAATCCTCGGCAAGCTGCACAAAAAAAGCTTCGAAACCTGTCATGCCGACGGTCTCCCCTATGGCTAATGCTTATTCTGCGACCGGGTCCGCCAGCTTGGCGTTCAGATCCTGCAGGTAGGCCGTCGGTTTGATGCCCCATTTGGCTTCCCACTCGATCAGGCTGCCATCCTGGTGCCAACCATACTGCATACCGGTCATAAACCGGCCAAAGACACAGCTATCTTCGCCCTTTGGAACCGCCAGGCCCCAAGGGCTGTCATCCTCGGATGCCAGCGGCATTTCGAAGTCTTCCCACTCGCCAGAAGCGATTGCCGAGCCGATGGAGGAATCGTCATAGACAAATGCAACGCACTTCTTGTCACGCAGTGCCTGGCGAGCCTCAGCAGAACCTCCAAAGGCCACGATTTGAGCGCCATATTTGTCTTCAACGATCTGATTGTAGAACGCGCCTTGCACACCACAGACGGGTTTGCCGCTCAGTTCACCCCAGGATGTGAACCCCAATGCCTTCGGGGCCAGGATGTTCGTACCGGACGTATAGTAGTTCGGGCCGACGATGCCGACGATTTCGCGGCGGTCGGCGCGGTCGGTCATGGTGGCAATCATCAGATCAATCTGACCCTGCTCCAGAAACTGCATCCGGTTCGAAGCGACAACTGGGGTCAGTTCCAGTTCAACGCCAAGTGTCTCAGCAACATCCTGAGCCATGTCGATTTCCATGCCGACAATCGACCCGTCGGTGTCCCGGAAACCCCAGGGCTTGTAGTCTGCCTTGACGCCGACAACGATCTTGCCGCGCTCCTGAATACGGTTCCAAGTGTCATTGGTGCATTCCGCGGCAGCGGATGCGATCGGTGCCAGAACAAAGCTGGCCAGGGCTGTGGTGGCAATCAAGTGTTTCATGTTTCTCTCCCTTTCTCGTCTGCCGGATGGTTTACAGCCAGGAACTGTTCAGCGTGAGAGACGAAAAAGTTCCCCTGTCACCGGAACTTTTTTGACAGGCTGCCTGCTTGCCTGACCTATGCGCGCACGGATACTCTGGCACTGGCGCGTAACCAGCGGTGGATGACTGATGAACCGGCTCTTGCAGATCGTGACGGCTATCTGCCTACTTGGCATCATGATGCACCCTGTCCGGGCAGAAACCTGGGTGGTCGGATCCATGGAAGGCTTTGCGCCCTTCAACTACTCAATCGAAGGCGAGTATTCGGGCATTGACGTGCAGATCCTGAATGAGGCTGCAGAACGGATCGGGGTTAGGCTGGACCACAGGCCGTTGCCTTGGAAGCGCGCCTTGCTGGATTTCGAGACCGGCCAGCTTGATGCCGTCTTTCAGCTGGCGCCGACGCCTGAGCGTTTTCAGAAATGGAACATGGTCGGCCCCCTGCGCCGGACGCGTACAGTTTTTGTGACTTTGAAAGATTCCCCGATCCAGGATGTCCATACGCTTTCGGACCTGGACGGCCTGGTTGTAGGTGTGGTTTCAGGCTTCACATACGAGGCGCGCTTTGACCATTACCAGCCGCTGCAACGCGAAGCCTCGCTGGATGATTTCACTAATCTTCGCAAGCTGCTTCTCGGCCGTTCTGATCTGATTGTCGGCGGCTACGAGACACTGCATTATGTGGCCAGCGAACTGAATGCGCTGGACAAGTTGAAGTTTCTGCCGACCCCTTTGGCGGAGCACGCCCGCTATATCGGCTTTCACCGCTCTCCAAAAGGCGATGATATGGCCCGCCGCCTACAGATCGAACTGGAAAGGATGCAGGCCAATCATATCCCACCTGAATACCTGCGCTATTACTTCTCGCGATGAGGCTAAAGCTAAAACCCGCAGGCATCACACGTAAAATCGCGCTCGCTGCTGCATTGCTAGGGGTTTTGTCCGGACTGTTACTGGGGCTGTATACCCTATTGGCGGAACATTCCCTCAGAATTGGTGCAGCCCGCCTAAATGCCGACCGTATCATTCGGGCGACACTGCCACAGATTGCCGGGGCGTATTGGGAGGTGGACGTTCCCGCTGTCCGTGCCATTTTGAACGGCCTGCTTGAAGATCCGGTGATCCTGAGCGCACGTATTGACGACCCGCTTCTGACCGACGCGCAGCGCGACAGCAGCGGCTTGATCGACCTGTCCGTATCGCGACAGCCATCGCCTACGCCGCCGTGGCTGAGCATCCTGTTTCAGCCCACTAGCCAACCGGAGAAACCTGCCTACATATTGACCAACCCGCGGGACGGCAGTGAGATCGGTCGGCTGGCACTTGAACTTTCTTTCCGTCCTGTCGAAAAGGATATGGTTGCCCGCAGCTATGTCGTGCTTGGCTCAAGCATTCTGCAGACGCTATTAGTGACCGCGGTCATTTTTCTGATTGTGCAGTTGATTGTTATTCGCCCACTTGCGCGGCTACAGGCGGCTGCCCTCAGGGTGCGGGATGGGCACTCGTTCCGGCTGAAGGGGCGCGACCAACGAATGTTCGATGTAAGAAGGCAGGACGAGATTTCCCGTCTGGCCCGTGCATTCCGGCGCACGGTGACTGAACTTGAGGCCAGCCGTGATAATCTTCAGGAGCTTGTGGACGAACGTACCCGCGAACTGCTGGTCGCGCGCAACGAAGCAGTTGAAGCCTCCCAGGCAAAATCAATCTTTCTTGCCAACATGAGCCATGAGCTGCGTACACCGCTCAATGCGATTATCGGATTGTCCGGCATTCTTCTGCGGGAAGGTCAAGGCAACATCGGTACGCGCAACCTGACTGATCTGAGGGCCGCCGCCGCGCAGCTGTCGGAGAACATCGACAGCATTTTGGACCTTTCCAAGATCGAGGCCGGGGAACTGGTGCTGGAGCAGGTCTGGTTCCGTCTTGATGATCTTCTGGACGACGTGCTGCTACAGACAAGAGCGCTGATGGCCGGCAAACCAGTACGGCTGACCTGGGACTACGCCCCGGATCTGCCGGAAGAGGTTTGTGCGGACTCTCTGCGTCTGCGGCAGATTATGGTCAACTTTGCCTCCAACGCGGTGAAATTCACCAAAGAGGGCGAGATCCGCCTGCTTGCTGCATATCATGAGGGCGCTCTGCGCCTGGGCGTGAGAGACACCGGGATTGGGATCTCCCCGGACCAGATTGAAGGCATTTTCAAGGCTTTTGGGCAAGCCGACAGTTCAACCACCCGCCAATACGGGGGGACCGGGCTTGGCCTGTCTATTGCCCAAAGGCTTGCGGACAAGATGCACGGTAAGCTTCTGGTAGATAGTGAGCCTGGCAGGGGGGCTGAGTTTGCGATCCTTCTGCACCTGCCAGCCCGGTCCGCGCCCCGGCAAAGCAAAACTGCGGATCTGATCAAGGTTGAGGGCACGAAGGGACCGGTCCGGCAGCTTCAGATAATGGCAAACCGGGCGGCGGCAATCATCACCGGTCCAATACCGCCGGTCACGGTCACCGTCACAGCGGCCCATGCAACATTTATTATGCAATCTTCGGGCAGCATGATAAGCAAACGTCTTGCTTTCCCAATCACCCATAGGGAACTGGCTGCAGTTATTTCGGAATTGCAAACCGGCGGTAACCCAAAACCGCCAAAGGACGACATTCTTGCAGGCCTGGATGTGCTGGTCGTGGAGGACAACCCAGTCAACCTGGCTGTCTTTGTTTCGCTGGTGGAAGCACTTGGTGCCACGGTGCGCACAGCGACGAACGGTATCGAGGCAATGGAACAAGCCGCAGAGACGATGCCGGACGTGATCCTGATGGATCTGCATATGCCCGTGATGGACGGGTACCGCGCTCTGGAAAACCTTCGGAGCAGGTATCAGGCAAGCTTGGCGCCTGTGGTCGCCGCAACGGCCAACGCCACCCAGGAAGAAGCCGAGCGCTGCACAACTACCGGCTTTGCCGGGTTTATCCCTAAGCCGATCGACCCCTCGCAGTTACGCAGCCTTCTGGCCGGCCTTTGCGGCAGCAATCAGTTGCTAGGAATTGATCAGGAAAAGGGGCTGTTTTATGCAGGCGGCAACCGGCAGCACTATGAAGCTTCCCTGCGCCGGTTTCATGCCGGTTTGCGTGAATGGTCCGCAGGTCTGGCGGCCCTGACTGACAGGCCGGAAGGCCCGGTCAAGGCCAATCTCCTTCATGTCATCAAAGGGACGGCCGGCACGGTGGGGGCCGACAGGCTGGCGGAACTTGCGGCGGGCGCTGAAAAGGGCAGCACTTCTATCAAAACAGTGGAACAAGCCATGTCCCAGCTGCTTGAGCAGTTCGACGCCCGCAGCCCTCTTTCTGCAGATGAATTGCCGTTCACCCCGGACAGGTTGGAGAGGATTAGGGCACTTATCAGCAAGCGTGACATTCAGGCCATTGAAGAAGTACAGAATACGGGATCAGGGGAACTTCCGGAAACTGCCAAGGCGAAACTTCAAAGCCTTAAGACGGCTTTGAAAGTGCTGGACTTCGAAACGGCTGATCAAATTGTAGAACAGCTAGCGGGCTCTCTTCACGAGGACTGAAACTGTCCGATGTCTGAACACATCCGGGCCAGTAACTGCTCAGCTTTCCCGAGCCGGTCTGCCCGCCGTGCCAGCAGTTTTTCCAAGGCCGTTTTTGCCTGGCGGAGTTCAATATGGCTGCGGATCCGGGCACGCAGAACAGCGGGCACAATCGGCCGGGTGATAAAATCGCAGGCGCCCATTTCCAGGCCTTTGGTTTCATCCATCGGATCATCAAGACTGGTCAGGAATATCACCGGTACATCAGCAAGGCTTGCCGTGGATTTGATTTGCCGGCACACCTCGTAGCCATCCATATCCGGCATCCGGATATCCAGCAGGACCAGGTCTGCCAGCTCCCCCGCGAGAAAAGACAGGGCTGCTTTGCCGGAGGTTTGCGGAATAATCCGGTAAGCGTCCCTTAGCAGGCCGTGCAGGTGGTGAATATTTTGCGGTGTGTCATCAACTACAAGGATCGACGGCAGATCCTCTTCATCTCCCGAAGGTGCCGCGCTATCCAATTCAGGAACATTGCTGACCTCTCCTGCCAGTTCTTTCGCCGCAACTGCAATGGCGGTAAGATTGGGTGACACTGTTGCAAAGAAATGTGCTCCGGCCGCTCCCATGAGCGCCCGGTTTGCGTCCCTCTCAAACAGAGAAATTCCAAGATGGCTCTCCAGTGTCCGGATCTGCCGGCTGACAGCCTCTCGGGAGACATTCAACTCTTCCGCCGCAGCGGTAAAGCTGCCAAGGCGGGCAGCAGCTTCAAACGCAAGCAGAGAAGTCAGAGGCGGCAAATGGCGTTTGAGTTGTTTCATGCTTTGCGTTCCGGAATGCTACGCATCTTGGACCGGAGGTTACGGCCGCTGTTTCATTTGTTACCGTGTAAGACTGGTCATTGAACAGGTGTTGCAGAAATATCCTGCCTGTTGATGCTATCAATTGGCAGCTCAGCCACGCTCACAAAGATCTTGCTCGCGGTGGTTGAACAAACTGCAAGTGATGTGAGCAAGACCGATCTCAGTTCCCTACCCAGAGGAAAAAATAAGAGTCGAAAAAGTGAAAGACTGGTGCGAGTGTGGGCTTTCCACGGGCATAAAATCAATGGCTTATTGATGTCTAGATGGCAAAACCTTTCCTTCTTCGTGTCTCCAACATCCCTGCTCGCGCCTCCTGTTCCGCCAATGGCGAAGCCTTCCCTGATTTTCTCTTCGGAAGACCTCGTGTCTTCCGGAGGGTAAAGCAGGGCGAACGACTGGCTTCCACGCCGTGCAGCGGCGCTGAAAATGATGCAGTCGCGGCAATTCTGCTGCTGTGAGCGCGCGCAGCACGAATTTAACACTTCCGCTGTGGGCTCTCCTGACACCTTCGCTGCGATCTGCACCAAGGGCCGGTCTGGGGTGGATCGACTTTCGCTGCGTGTCCCGTGAACTAGCAGTGAGCCGGACTCAACCGACATAGAGTTTTTCGTCTTCGCTGACGCAGCATCGTTTTGCGCGCGCGGCACACTCTTCGCTGCGTTGCAGCCGGTGTCGCCAGAGCGGCCATTGAAAGCCTGCTCGAGGTGTTTACGTAATTCTGACAATTCGCCCCGTGCCGGAAACGATCTTTGCCAAGTGGACAAGATGGATTTGCGTCTCCTCTGCCACGCCGCTTGTCAGCGCGTGCTGGACATGTATGACCAGAACCGCTCGACGTCGCTCCGGCTACGCTCCATTGATCGATAAAGGTGGATTGAAATCGGGTTTTCGCTACTGTCATCACTGATTTTGATCAGTCGGCCTTCATTAAGTTCACGTTCGGCGGCGGCCATTGGTAGCCATGCCACGCCCATGCCCTCAAGGCTGGCTGCTTTGAGGGCTTCGCAGACAGAATTCTCATATTGAAAGACGCAACTCTCTTTGAGACCCGTTCGTTCGAGAATGAGATTTGTCATTTTCCCCAAAAAGCTGTCGCGGGTATAAGACAGCAGCGGAAAGGGCTCTTCACTGTCCAGTCTGAATCGGGCAGAGCCATCAGGCTCGGCGACGCTGACGGCCACCATCAGGTCCTCGGCGATTTTCATAGAAGGGTATCTGGCGTCATCAGCGATCATCGGAACGGTTGGGTGATGGTAACAGAGCATGAAATCACTGGACCCAGATAGGATCGCCTCAACACAACCAGAGAAGTTTTCGGCAACCACACGAGATTTTATCGGCCCCAAGGTCTTGCCAATGTTAGTGATCCACCCAGGGAAATAAGAGATGGCCAATGTATGAAGCGCAACAAAATCGAGCACTTCGCCTTCCCGACGCACCAACCCTTTGGCCTCGGCCCGGGCCGTCGAAAGCGTATTGATCATTTCATGGGCGACCGGCCGAAAGGCCTTGCCCGCCTGAGTCAACACAACAGGATGCACACTGCGATCAAACAGAGGAGTACCGATCCAATACTCTAGGTTCTTGATTCGACGTGTAAAAGCAGACTGGCTGATGTTTCTCGCATCTGCCGCCTTTGCAAAAACGCCCGCTGCACTGAGTGCCAGAAAATCTTCGAGCCAATCGATTTCCATCGTTTCACCTACTTTACCATGTTGCGCAAAGCCTAACCCATCTTGTGCAGAAAGCATGTTGCAAATTTTGCAATTGCGTTGCGCTCTTTGTCATGGCGTTGCAGGGCGCGCCCGCTCAACATGACTTCAGATCACGGATCGTACGACTTGCAACCGTGGCAACCACGCCGGCACCGCTTTTGCCGCTAAGCAACATGGAGAGTATCAATGACGAAATTTTTGGGCGGCTTTGCTCTTGCCGCGACCCTGATGACCACCACCGCTGCCTTCGCGCAGGAACAATCCAACGCAACCTGGAACAAGATCATGGAGCGC
Organism: Phaeobacter sp. JH20_29; assembly: GCF_048056175.1. Classification (NCBI taxonomy): domain Bacteria; kingdom Pseudomonadati; phylum Pseudomonadota; class Alphaproteobacteria; order Rhodobacterales; family Roseobacteraceae; genus Phaeobacter; species Phaeobacter sp. JH20_29. The sequence goes on along the minus strand of NZ_JAYMWO010000016.1, from coordinate 55,686 downwards.
GGCGTCATTGTTGTAGGCGTCAAGGCTGATACACGTCCTTGGGGCTTTCGCGATGAGAATGGCAACATCATCGGAATGGAAGCCGATATGGCACAACAAGTTGCCGACACTCTGGGGGTTGATCTGGAGCTGGTCGCGGTAGAATCCTCTAACCGGATGCAGTTCCTGGAAGGCGGCCGCATCGATCTGATGATCGCCACCATGTCCGACCGGGCGGATCGTCGGGAAATCGTCGGCATTGTGGGGCCGAATTACTACTCCTCCGGTACCAACGTCATGACGCCCAAAGCGCTTGGCGTGACCGCTTGGTCAGACCTTGCCGACAAACCCGTCTGCGGAAAGCAGGGGGCGTTCTACAACCAGATCGTCGAAGAACGCCACGGAGCCAACGTCATTGCATTTGGCAGCAACGCCGAAGCGCTTCAGGCCCTGCGCAACAAGAAGTGCATTGCCTGGGTTTACGACGACAGTTCCATCGCAGCTGATCTCGCCTCTGGTCAATATGACGACTTCGAGATGCCGCTGGTGTCCGAGGACAACAACCCATGGGCGCTCGCTGTTCCAATCGCTGAGCGTGACGGCATCTTTGGCCGCTTCATGTCGGGCATGCAGTACAACTGGCATCAGTCAGGCGAGTTGATTGCGCTCGAGGAAAAATGGGGCATTCAGTCAACCGCCTATCTGCAGGAGCAAAACGAGCATTTTGCTGACTGGCTCGCTGAATAGACCTTAACCCCGCACCTCACGCCATATTCTCCCGTGGCGTGAGGTGTCTGCATGCAGGTGGCTTAAATGCTTGACGCCTTTACAGAATTCTTCCGCCAGCTTGCGGCGGATTATCCGCGTTGGAACTTCATCTTCTTCTATCAGGAAGTGCAGGCCGGAAAAATCTGGCTTGGGATCAAATACACAATCTTCCTGTCGATTGCCTGCCTGATCTTCAGCGTCGTCATTGGCGTCGTCGGCGCATGGCTTCAGGGGTCCAAGCTGCGAGTGCTGCGCGCCGTTGTGCAAGGCTATATCCAGCTGTTCCGCAATACGCCGCCCTTCGTGCAACTGTTGTTTTTCTACTTTGCCCTTGGGCAACTGACCCCAACTTATTCGCCTGACGGATGGCTGGAAGTTCCGATCATCTCAAACGTGGGCTGGGCGATCATTTCGCTGTCGTTTTTCGCCGGGGCGTTCAACGTTGAAATCTTCCGGTCCGGCATCGAAGCCGTGCCGGAATCGACTATCGAAGCCGCCGACTCTCTTGGCATGTCGCGCCTGCAAATCTATCGCTATGTGGTCTTACCACTTGCTTTTCGCGTCAGCCTGCCGGCCTTGAACAACAATCTCGTAAACCTGATCAAGACCACCACGCAGGCCTTCGCCATCGCGGTGCCGGAGTTGCTATATCAGGCTGTCACCATCTGGAATGACTACCCGTCGGCCCAATACCCCGCAATGTTGCTGCTGTTTGTCGTCTATGTCGGCCTTGTTGGCATCATGGTCTTTGGCATGAACCGTTGGGAACGCAAGCTGCGCATTCCCGGCTATGGCAACTAAGGATATCCAAGATGACACAATCCACTCCATTCGCCGTTCTCAAACCGATGCCTCATCGCGATGCGATGCAATATGACGTGATGACACCAGTGCGCTGTCTTGGCGCAATTCCGGCTTGGATACCGTTCGCATTCTTTGCGCTGGCACTGATCTGGCCTACCATTGCCGCTGCGCAATCGGGCGAGGCCGTGCGCCCATTCAGCGCATTGTGGCGATGGGCGCCATTCCTGATCACCAAGGGCTTCTTCTTCAACATCCTGATCTCGTTCCTTTGCCTTTTGATCGGCACCTTCGTCGGTGTCCTGCTGGGGCTGGGGCAAATCTCGCTGCTGCGCCCGGTCCGCACGCTATGCTGGTTCATCACTCAGCTGTTTCGCAACTCGCCATGGTTGGTGATCCTATTCATCGTGATGCTAGCGCTGCCCTTTGAAATCACGGTCTTTGGAACGCCCTATTTCGTGCCGGGCTGGATCAAGGCCGTGATCGGGCTGTCCTTGCCGATCATGGCGAACATCTCTGAAATCGTGCGCGGCGCGATTGGATCAGTGCCAAACACGCAGTGGGAAGCGGCCGAGTCCCTGGCCTTTACCAGAGGGCAGACCTTGTGGCGGATCATACTGCCGCAATGTTTCAAGCGGATGATCCCGCCCTGGATGAACTGGTATGCGATCCTGACCATGGCCACACCACTAGTGTCAATCCTAGGGGTGGAAGAGGTTGTGAACCTGACCCGCCAGGCCATCGTCGCCGAGAACAACCGCCCTGAACTGCTGATGCCGTTCTATGGCTTCGTGCTGATCTTATTCTTTGCCTATTGCTATCCGATTGCGCGGCTGACGCTGCGGCTGGAACGCAAATTCGCCGTCAAGCTGTGAGGACATCAAAATGACCGCAACCGATACATGGACCACCGAACAACCCATCGTTTCCATCCGCAATGTCCGCAAATCCTTTGGCGCGCTGGAGGTGCTCAAGGGCATCGACATGGACATCATGAAAGGCGAAGTGATCTGCATCATTGGCCCGTCCGGATCGGGTAAATCCACCTTGATCCGCTGCATCAATGCGTTGAACGATATTCAGGAAGGGTCGATCAAGGTCGAAGGGATGGAAGTGCACCGCCCCGACCTCGACAAGCTGGAACTGCGCAAGAAGATCGGGATGGTCTTTCAGCAATACAACCTGTTCCCGCACAAGACCGCGCTGGAAAACATCATGATGGCCCCGGTTCTGGTGATGAAGGAAAACAAGGCAGAGGTCGAAGAACGCGCCCGCGCCCTGTTGAAGAAAGTGCGCCTTGAGGGCAAGGAAAACGCCTATCCCGGTGAATTGTCCGGTGGACAGCAGCAACGCGTCGCCATCGCGCGCTCTCTCGCCATGCAGCCGGATGTGATGCTCTTTGATGAGGTGACCGCAGCCCTTGACCCCGAAACGGTCAAAGAGGTGCTCGTGACCATAAAGGAACTCGCCGCCGAAGGCATGACCTGCATTCTTGTGACTCACGAAATGGGTTTCGCGCGAGAAGTGGCTGACCACATCTATTTCACAGATCGCGGTGTGATTGTGGAACATGGATCGCCCGAAACCTTCTTTGACAATGCTCAGGACGAACGCACCAAGCTTTTCCTCAGCCAAATTTTGTAGAGGCCTTCAATGACCAAAATGGCAGACCTGCCCCGGACCGAGACCGATAGTCTTGGCACGGTCCAAATCCCTGCGGGCGCGGCCTGGGGCAGCCAGACCCAACGCGCCATCGAGAATTTTCCCATCACAGGGGTCGTTATCAACCATTATCCGGAAGTCGTCGTCGCCCTCGCGCAGGTCAAGGCGGCCTGCGCATATACCAATGCAGAGTTGGGTGTTCTGCCATCTGAAAAGGCGCAAGCGATTGCTGAGTTATGTGGCGAGATAATCGACGGTCAGCATCACGAACACTTTGCCGTCGATCTGATGCAGGGCGGGGCGGGAACCTCGACCAACATGAATGCCAACGAGGTCATCGCCAATATTGCACTGGCGCGCATGGGGCGGCCCTTTGGCGACTACGCGGCACTTCATCCAAACGATGACGTCAACCGCTCGCAATCCACCAATGACGTCTATCCCACCGCAATTCGGCTCGCCACGCTGGCGAAAACCGAACCCCTCATCACGGCCATGACGGAACTGGTGCAAGCTTTCCGCGCCAAGGCTGGAGAATTCAGCGATGTAGTCAAGGTTGGCCGAACCCAATTGCAGGATGCGGTCCCCATGTCGCTTGGGGACGAGTTTCGCGGTTTTGCCACAACCATTGCCGAAGACATCGACCGGATCGCGGACTTGGCGAACTTGCTGACAGAGGTCAATCTTGGCGGCACCGCGATCGGCACGCGGATCAACGCGCCTGAAGGCTATGCGGAACGCGCGGTTGCGCATCTGAGCGAGATTTCAGGGCGCGATCTGATCCCCGCGTCCGATTTGATCGAGGCGTCGTCCGACCTTGGGGCCTTTGTGATGTTCTCCAGCGCGCTGAAACGCGTCGCGATCAAACTGTCCAAGATCAGCAATGACCTGCGCCTGCTTGGAAGCGGGCCTAGGGCCGGAATTGGAGAGATCATCCTGCCCGCCGTGCAGGCTGGGTCGTCGATCATGCCGGGCAAGGTCAATCCGGTGATCCCCGAAGTTGTCAATCAGATCTGCTTTCAGGCGATTGGCAACGATCTGGTGGTCACCATGGCCGCTGAAGCGGGCCAATTGCAGCTCAACGCCATGGAGCCCGTGATCTTTTACAAGATCATGGAAACCATGACGACACTGACCAACGGCATGCACGTTCTCACTGAGCGCTGTGTCAAAGGTATCGAGGCGGACCGGGCCCGCTGCGCTGAACTATTGAACGGCAGTCTGGTCCTGGCCACCACATTGGTGCCGCTCATCGGGTATGAAGCGGCGACAAAGCTGGCGAAGTATGCACAGGCCGAGGGGTTGACCCTACGGGACGCTGGTGCCGCTCAAGGCGTGGCAAGCGCCCTGTTTGACGAGATCGCCTGATGGCACGGCCCGGTTTGAAACTCGGAATCGTTGGCGGCCTGGGCGCACGCGCAGGTGCCGATATTCTGAACCAGCTGGTGCGCCTGACCCCGGTGAAATCCGAGGGCGATCACCGGGAAATTTCGTTCGAACAAAAGCCGCTTGTTGAAGCCCTTTCCGTAGCCAGCCCCGACTATGCGCCGGTGCACCGCAAGTTCTATGTCTTTGACGCGCTCAGTCGGATGGAAAAGTCCCGGTGCGACGCCGCGATGCTGCCCTGCTTTATCACCCATACCTTTCTGGAAGAACTGCGCGCGGAATTGGGTCTGAAGCTGATTTCCATGACCGACGCTATCTGGGCGTATCTTGATCAGCACCATGGCGCCGCAAAGCGGGTGGGCGTTCTGACAACGCCCTTTGTACGCAATGACGGGTTGTTTGACCGCCTGCTTGGGCCGAGCAGAACTGCTATTTTTCCCTCGCCCGGCACCGAAGATGCCATGATCAAGGCAATCTATGGCCCTGCGGGATTCAAGGCCGGTGGGCCGGTTGAGGCAATCGCAACTGTGATCCGTACCGCCATCGAAAGTCTGGAGGATCAGGGTGCCGAAGTCATCGTACCCGGGATGACCGAGATTCCTCTCATTCTGGCGGATATTCCGACGGATCGCACGCCCACGATCCTGCCCATCAACGAGATCTATGCCCGCTTCGCACTCCAGGAAACCGGTCAGGTCTCGCTGAAACCCTTCAAGATTGGTGTGTTGGGCGGTGTTGGCCCGGCCGCGACCGCTGACTTCATGACCAAGATCGTGAACACAACCCAGGCTGCGAAAGATCAGGACCATATCAAGGTGATCGTTGAGCAGAACCCACAGATTCCTGACCGTACCGACAACCTTGTCGGAGACGGCCTCGACCCGACGCTCGCGCTTTATGCAACGGCCAAAAAACTGGAGCGCGGTGGCGCAGATATCATCGCAATTCCCTGCAATACTGCCCATGCCTATGTTGACCGATTGCAAAGGCATCTGGATATTCCAATCGTGAACATGCTCACGGAAACGGTTGATCATATTGCGAAGATTTCCCCAGCGGTGCGAACCGTTGGTATTCTGGCCACATCGGGCACCATCGCCAGTGGACTGTACCAGGATGCGCTCAAGGCCGCAGGCATCCTGGCTGTTGTCCCCGACAAGGGCGAACAGGACCGGGTGATGGACGCGATTTATGGCCCATTTGGGGTCAAGGCAGGCCATACCTTTGGCCTATGTGCAGAACACATCACTGCGGTGGTGCAATCGCTCAGGGCGCAGTCCGCCGAAGCGATCATTCTTGGATGCACGGAACTCCCCTTGATAAAACTCAGCGAAGAACTGACCCGTTCAACACGCGTCATTGACCCGACGCAAGTTCTTGCAAGCAAATGCATCAGCACGTCCATCGCAATGCTGGGCGCGCGCTGATTGCGGATCGCCCGCGACGTGTGAGCGAACCAACTCGTTTTCGCGGCGTTTCGTCTGAACGACAGAATTCTCCGCTGCATGGTAGCAAAGAAAACCATGCACATGCCGCATTTCCAGCGCTGCGAGCGCGTGCAGCAAGTTTCAACACTTCTGCTATGGGCTCAGTACCGAACAACGCCGCAAAGGGGACAGACACCCGCTTTGGAATGGCGAACGGCAGGGCCCGTTCGCCAAGGTAGTTCAGATATCGATACGCTCAGCGATGCTTAGGGCATCTTCAAGTTCGACTCCAAGATAACGAACAGTGCTATCGACCTTGGTATGGCCGAGCAGCAATTGGACCGCGCGGAGGTTGCCGGTCTTTCGATAAATCTCAGCTGCTTTTGTTCGCCGAAGTGAATGGGTTCCATACCCACTCGGTTCAAGGCCAATTGCCGTTACCCAGTCGCGCACAAGCCTTCCATACTGGCGGGTTGAGATGTGTGGGCGGTCGTGGAACCTGCTTGGGAACATGAACCGACACGCGAACATCTCAGGTGCTTTGACCCAGGCCAAGACGGTTTCACGCGTGTTTTCCGTTAGTTCAAATTGGACAGGGCGCTTGGTCTTGCTTTGGATGACCGATACGCGTTCCCGGACGCGGTCATCCTTGACGAGGTCGGACACGGCCAACCTAACCAGATCACAGCCACGCAGCTTGCTGTCGATTGCGACGTTGAATAGCGCCAGATCGCGTAGATAACCCGCTAATTCGAGCCGCGCCCGGATCGCCCAGACCTGTTTTGGCAGCAAAGGCCGTTTTTGACCGATGATCCGCCCCTTGTTCCAGGCTCTGCGTTTCGGGGTTGTTGCAGGAAGTTGGACTCTTGGCATGTTTTGCCCTCCGATCCTCCCTCCAACCCAGTCACCAGCACCATGCGGGCAATGAGATTGTATCGTCCTTGGCAATGGCAGCTGTCAGAGGCCGTTCAACTGCGTTGGCTCTGCATGCGCACTCGGCGGCTCTGAGCCCAAAGTTGTCGTGGATGCACTTGCAGTATCTTGCAACTGCAGAAACTTCTCTGGGCTACTTGGGCCTCAAGTCATCGAAATCAATGTTGCGCTAACTTTACTCATGTTGACAGCGTGTTTGGTGGGGGGCGCATAAACTCAAGCTTTTTGGCTACATTTAGACGTGGATACGCTTTTTGCACCGAGGTCTCAAAAATGTCCGGGCTGTGACCCTTCGCGGCGCATTGCACAATGGATGACCACGCGTCGTAGTCAGATGCTAAATTCAGAACCGGCCAATCAGAGCCAAACAGCACGCGCGCGGGCGTGAAGACCTGCAGGATCTTCTCTATGTAATCAGAGATATCATCTGGACGCCAATCAGGTCCCGCCTCGGTTGTCAGGCCCGACAATTTGCAAAAGGCCTGACTGCTCTTTGCAATAAGGGTCATGTCCGCCGCCCAGCCGTCAAAGTGGCCTTGGTGTATCTCAGGCTTCGCACCGTGATCGATCACAACCCTCAAGTTGGGGTACTTCTTCAAAAACTCACAGAGATGACCCAAGTGGCGTGGCATGACCAATGCATCGAAGGTTAAATTATGCGCCACCATAGTATCCAGTGCTGGACGAAGGCTGTCTTTGAGCATCCAAGCGTCATCTTCAATGTCTTGTATCATGGGGCGGAAACCGACCAGCTTGGAATGCTGGGCCATCCGTTCAATCGTGGCCGGTGCGTCTTTGGCCTCAAGATCAGTCCAGCCTACGACACCCACAATCCATTCATGCCTGTCGGTCAGCGACAACAGATATTCGGTCTCGGCCTCAGTGTCCGCAGCCTGCACCGCGATTGTGCCACCGATACCCGCCGCATCCAGAAGAGGCTTTAGATCATCTGGCCCAAAATCTCGATACAGCGGTTTTAGATCGGGCGTGAGCCAGTCGTAGTCGCCCCGCGCTAGTTTCCAAAAATGCTGGTGGGCGTCGATTTTCATCTGTGTGTCTCCGTTGGACGAGTAGAGGTCAAGCTAGGATGACTTCGTGAATTCAGTTGGCTTGCCGCCATAAATCTCGGTCAGCTCTCGCGCTAAGGCACCGTACATTTCGACAATGTCGTCTAGGCTCGGCACTTCTAGGTCATCCACTCTTTCCAGATAGGGGCAAGACAGCACCGCCGCCGCGTGACCTGAGGGACCAAAGATTGGGAAGGCGATGTTGGTCACACCAATGGCCGTCGCGGAAGGCATTTTTTCAAACCCTAGGGTGCGAATGCGCTGGATGTGCGCGTCAAACTCCGCACGGTTCAATGCCGGTTCCCCGATTGCAGGGCGGTGTTGCTCTATCAGGTTTTCCAGTTCTTCATCCGCTCGAAATGCCGCCAAAACCCGGCCAGTACCGGTGTTCCACAGCCCGACAACCGTGCCGGTTTTAAGTGCGAGCCCCCAATTGCCCGGCGACTCTGCGGAGGCCACAATCACCACATCACCGTTGCTTTCCATTCCCATATGGCAGGATTGCCACGCCTTGCGCGTGATCGCCCGCATGCGCGGCAGAGCGGCCTCAATCACCCGCCCGATCGGCGGATGGCGCTGGCTGATCGAAAACACTTTAAGGCTCAGAGAATAACGATCACCCGACAAAGATCGGATCACGTAGCCGCGCCGTACAAGCGTGGAAAGCATCCGGTAGATCTCATTTGGGGAGCGTTCCAGCGCCTTGGCCACTTCGCCTTGCGTCAGGCCTTCACCGTGACTGGCAAGCAATTCGATGATGTCCAGGCCCTTCTCCAGCGCCGGTGCGCGGTATTTGTCGTCTTTTTCGGCCATGCCATGCCCCACTATTCAAATTTTTTGGCCCAATCAAAGAAGGCCTCGCGGTCCTTATAGGCAAGTTTTGCTGCGTAGCGAGCCCAAGTCAAGATTGATTTGTATTTGAATACATGTTTTACAAGCAAATATTAGCCATGAAATTGGCGACAAACTGACCTGCGTCAAAGGGAGGATAAGATGCAAAAATCCAATTTTATTAGAGGCTTGATGGCCTGTACGGCCATGGTGGCCGTCAGCGAATCGGCCTTGGCAAGTGAGTGGGGCAGCTTTGATGGCGTCACCATCGAGGCAAAATTGATCGGCGGTCAGCAGTATGAAGGGCTGTATGGCCGCATTGCGGATTGGGAGGCCGCAACCGGCGCCAAGGTGGATATCATCTCCAAGAAGAGCCACTTTGAAATCGACAAAGAGATCAAGTCGGACATGGCTGCGGGCACCACCAGCTGGTGCGTCGGCTCCAACCACTCGTCCTTTGCGCCACAATACGAGGGGCTTTACGCGGACCTGAACGATCTGGTCTCTGCGGATGTGGTCTCCGGATTTGTGCCCGGCAACATCAGTGCATCAACTGTTGACGGAGAGTTGCTGATGCTGCCGCGGGCGCAGTTTGATGTCTCCGTGCTCTACTACCTGAAATCCAACTATGAAGACGCCGATAAAGCCGCCGCCTTCAAAGCCGAATACGGCTACGATCTCGCGGTGCCGGAAACCTGGGAGCAGGTCAAAGACCAATCCATCTTTTTCGCCGATCCGCCAAACTTCTATGGCACGCAATACGCTGGCAAAGACGAAGCCATCGTAGGCCGTTTCTATGAGATGGTTGTGGCCGAGGGCGGCAACTATCTGGATGAAGACAAGAAACCGATATTCAACTCTGACGCCGGGCAACGCGCCCTGCAATGGTTTGTCGACCTGTACGAGGCCAAAGCCGTGCCTGCTGGCACCACCAGCTATGTCTGGGATGATCTTGGTCAGGGCTTCGCCTCCGGCACGGTAGCATTGAATCTGGATTGGCCGGGCTGGGCCGGATTTTTCAATGATCCCGACTCTTCCAAAGCCGCAGGCAATGTTGGCGTGGCTGTACAGCCAATGGGTTCTGCCACCCGCACAGGCTGGTCTGGCCACCACGGCTTTTCGGTCACCAATGATTGTGCCAACAAGGAGGCTGCGGCGTCTTTGGTCAACTTCCTGACCAGCGAAGACAGCCAACTGGCCGAAAGCGCCGGTGGATCGCTGCCAACCCGCACAGCGGTTTGGGAAGCCAATGTCGCCGCCGCACAGGCGGGCGATGATGCGTTCCGTGCCGAGGCGCTGGCTGCGTTCGCGGAAGGTGCAAAATATGCCTTTGCCGTACCGCCAATCCCAGAGTGGGGTGAAAGCACCAACATCGTCTTCCCGGAGCTACAGGCTGCGATTGTCGGTGATAAAACTGTAAAAGAAGCATTGGACGACGCGGCCGAAGCCGTCGATGAGCTGATGCGCGAGTCTGGCTACTACTAAGCCTCCTTCCAGGTTCAAAGGCAGGGGCAACCTGCCTTTGAACCGACCTCCAATTCAAACAAAGGTGCGAAATGACCCGTCGCCGCTTGCCCGAGTGGTTAGTCCTGCTGTTGCCTGCGATCATTGTGATTGCCGCCGTGGTGCTGATCCCGCTTATATTCTCGCTCTACTCCAGCTTTACACCCTACAAGCTGACCCGCCCGTCGACCCTTTGGAAATGGGTCGGCACCTACAACTACGAAAAGATCCTGAGCGACGCGAAATTCTGGGCTGCCTTTGGCCGCACCGTTTTGTTTTTGACCATCGTTCTGAACCTGGAACTCCTGCTTGGCCTTGGCATCGCGCTGATGATGAACAAAGTCACCTGGGGGCAGCGCACACTGCGCACTATCCTTATGTTCCCGATGATGTTTTCTCCCATTCTTGTGGGGTTCCAGTTCAAATTCATCTTCAACGACAATATCGGCCTCGTGAACAATGTCCTGCAATCCATGGGCTTTGACGCCGCCCTGCCCTGGCTGGTGGACGGCAAGCTGGCGATGTTCTCAATCATGTTCGCAGAGATCTGGATGAGTACCTCGGTATTTGCGATCCTGATCCTGGCCGGATTGTTTGCAATGCCGCGTGATCCGCTGGAGGCAGCCAAAGTGGACGGTTGCACACCATGGCAGAGCTTCCGCCACATCACTCTGCCGTTCCTGATGCCGTTCATTTACATCGCGATGACCATTCGCAGCCTCGACGTGGCTCGCGCCTACGACATCGTGCAAATCATGACCGGCGGTGGCCCGGCGCGCCGCACCGAGCTTCTTTGGACGCTGATGAGCCGCACAGGCTACGTCGACGCCCGCATGGGTCTGGCCAATGCAATGGGGTACGTCTCCATCCTGCTGTCGATCCTTTTCACCATTTATTTCTTCCGCAAGCTGAGCGCCGCACGTGCTGAGTTGGGCATGGCGGGGTAAGGCACATGGACCGCAATCAATCTCATCGCAACCGCCGCCGCGCTCTCAAAGCGTTGCATTTCACCGGCCTGTTCCTGACCATGCTGATTATCTGCGTGCCCGGGCTATGGATCGTGCTCAACTCATTCCGCCCGACGGTGGAAATCATGGCCAAACCGCCGATCTGGGTGCCAAGTTTCACGCTGGATCACTACCGCGCCATGTTTGCCGGCGCCGGCGAAGGCGGGGTGCCTGTCTTCAGCTACTTCCGCAACTCTTTGATCGTGTCCGTCACCTCGACCCTGATTGCCATCCTGATTGGCATGTCCGGCGGCTACGCTTTTGCCCGGTACCGTTTCAAAGGCAAAAACGGCTACTTTGTCGGCCTGATGCTGTTTCGCGCTGTCCCCGGCGTGGCACTCTCGCTGCCCTTGTTCATCGTCTTCGCCAAAGTGGGCATCATCGACACACATTTTGGGCTGATCCTGGCCTATGTGGCCATGAACGTCCCCTTCACCATCTGGCTCACAGACGGATTCTTCCGCCAGATCCCCAAGGAATTGCATGAGGCGGCGGAAATCGACGGCTGCACCCGCTGGCAGGCATTTTGGAAAGTGGAATTTCCGGTGGCGCGCTCAGGTGTGGCATCCGCGGCAATCTTTGCTTTCCTCACCTCGTGGAATGAATTTGCCCTGGCCTCCCAACTGACCCGCTCGGTGGGCTCCAAAACCATGCCCGTTGGTCTTTTGGATTTCACTGCGGAATTCACCATCAACTGGGGCGGCATGTGCGCCTTGGCGGTCCTGATGATCGTCCCTGCCCTGATCCTCACCTTCATAGTTCAGAAACACTTGATCGCCGGCCTGACTTTCGGCGGCGTCAAAGGATAACGGAAATGACCGAAGTAACCCTTTCCCAAGTCGTCAAGAAATACGGCCAGCATCAGGCCGTGCACGGCATCGATCTGGACATTCACGATGGCGAGTTTGTTGTGCTTGTCGGCCCGTCCGGCTGCGGCAAGTCCACAACCCTACGCATGATTGCCGGGCTCGAAGACATCTCCGGCGGCGAGGTTGCCATCGGCGGACGGGTGGTGAACGATCTGCCCCCCCGCGAACGCAACATCTCCATGGTGTTTCAGAATTACGCGCTCTATCCGCATATGACCGTGCGCGAGAACCTTGGCTTTAGTCTGACGATTGCCAAACGGCCAGAACAGGAAATTGCCAAAGCTGTCGACGAAGCGGCCTCAATTCTTGGTCTGAACGAGTTGATGGACCGCAAACCCGCAGCGCTCTCGGGCGGGCAACGTCAACGGGTTGCCATGGGCCGCGCCATTGTGCGCCACCCGGATGTGTTCTTGTTTGATGAGCCGCTGTCCAATTTGGATGCCAAGCTGCGCACGCAAATGCGGGTAGAGATCAAGAAGCTGCACCAGAAGGTCAAGAGCACCATTATCTATGTGACCCACGATCAGGTGGAGGCCATGACATTGGCTGATCGCATCGTGCTGATGCGTGACGGTCACATCGTGCAGGTGGGTACCCCGCTGGATCTGTTCAACACGCCAGTGGATACCTTCGTCGCGACCTTCATTGGCTCGCCTCCAATGAACCTTGTCGATGGCGTCGTGCAGAAAGGTCAAATTATTCTGAACGGTGGAGTTTCGGTGCCAATTCCAGCCACGGCTGGCCCACTCGAGAACGGCCAAAGTGTCAAATTTGGCTTCCGCGCTGACAACCTGATGCCGGTCGGTCATGCGGTCGAAGAGGAAGGCGCAGTTCATGAGCTCGATATGTCGGTCACGCTGACGGAACCACTGGGCACCGAAACTCTTCTCTTTGCCAATATGGCGGGCGTTGAGGTGCAGGCCAAAATGTTCAACCCGCGACCTGTCGCGCCGGGTGATCAGCTAGGCTTCCGCCTGATGCTCGATAAATGCCACGTGTTTGACGCGGAAACAGGCAAAGCTGTGCGGGGGTAAGCCATGGCAGTCATCACACATATCGAGCTGCGCATGGTGGACCTTGCCCCCAAGGTGGAACGGGTGGATGCAATCCAATCGTTTGCCTCGCAGGAAACACCGATCCTGACGATCTATGACAGCGATGGCGCCAGCGGTACCGGCTACAGCTACACCATCGGGACTGGTGGCCCATCGGTGATGGCACTGCTCGAGCATACGCTTTTGCCCCGTTTGATTGGTCAGGATGCGGATCGGATCGACGGTATTTGGCGTGACCTGCTCTATGCAACGCACGCAACATCTGTTGGCGCGATCACTTCTCTGGCACTCGCGGCAATAGATACTGCGTTGTGGGATCTTCGGTGTCGAAAGCAAGGCCTGCCATTGTGGAAGGCGGCTGGCGGCAGTCGGGACAGCATCCCGCTTTATTCCACGGAAGGAGGCTGGCTACACCTGAGTTCGGAGGCTTTGGTGGAGGATGCGCATGCCATGCAGGCGCGCGGATTCAAAGGTTCCAAAATCAAAATCGGCCGTCCGCATATCTCCGAAGATGCTGCGCGGCTTGCTGCGGTACGAGACGCCGTTGGTCCGGGGTATGAAATACTGACCGACGGCAATCAGGGGTTTACCCTCTCAGAGGCTATTCGCCGGGCTCGGATGCTGGAGGACTATGGCATCGGCTGGTTCGAGGAGCCACTGAAGGCCGACGATGTGGCCGCCCATCGCGAGTTGGCCAACCGAACATCGGTGCCCATTGCGGTTGGTGAGAGCATGTACTCTCTCAGTCAATTCAAAGACTATTTGCAGCTCGGTGCAGCTTCCATTGTTCAGGTGGATGTGGCCCGCATTGGCGGGATTACCCCATGGCTGAAAGTGGCGCATCTGGCCGAAGCCTTTAACGTCATGGTCTGCCCACATTTCTTGATGGAACTGCATCTGCCACTGGTCTGTGCGGTGCCCAATGCGAAATGGCTGGAATACATCCCTCAGCTGGACAGGATCACCCATGAGGGATTGCGGATTGAAAATGGCATGGCGCATGTCAGCCATGATCCGGGCCTTGGCATCAATTGGGACTGGGCGCGACTTGATAGCATGGCACAGCCAAAAACAATCAAGGAGGGCGCATGATGCAACGTATGGGCATGGTGATTGGCGTCAAACCAGAGATGATTGAGACCTACAAACGGCTGCATGCCGCTGTTTGGCCGGATGTTCTGGCGCAGATCAAAACCAGCAACATTCGCAACTACACAATTTTCCTGCGTGAGCCGGAAAACCTGCTGTTTGGCTATTGGGAATACCATGGCTCGGACTTTGATGCCGACATGGCGGAAATGGCCAAAGACCCACGCACACAGGATTGGTGGTCCCATACCGACCCCTGCCAGTCGCCACTCGCAACCCGCAAAGACGGAGAGCAATGGGCGATGATGGAAGAAGTTTTTCACACGGATTGAGATGATGACTATGAAACAAGGCCGCTTGGCCGGTAAAACCACATTGATCACTGCTGCTGGCCAAGGCATTGGCCAAGCCACTGCAGAGCTGTTCGCCGCTGAGGGCGCAGAGGTGATTGCAAGTGACATCAATGACGATGCTTTGGCGGAACTGGCGACCATAGACGGCGTAACCGCGTTAAAGCTCGACGTGACAGACGGCGACGCGGTCAAGCAAGCCGCCAACGACCTGCCTGCATTGGACGCGTTGTTCAATTGCGCGGGGTTTGTTGCCAACGGCACCATTCTGGATTGTGACGAGAAAGACTGGGACTTCAGTTTCGAACTGAATGTGAAAGCGATGTACCGCCTCATCCAGCTGACCCTGCCTGCGATGCTGGAAAATGGCGGTGGCTCGATCATCAACATGTCATCGGTCGCCTCTTCGATCAAAGGTGTGCCCAATCGGTTCGCGTATTGCGCCTCCAAGGGTGCGGTGATTGGCCTGACGAAATCCGTTGCTGCCGACTACGTCACCAAAGGCCTCCGCTGCAACGCGATCTGCCCCGGAACGGTGGACAGTCCATCCATGCACGGTCGGTTACGCGCCACCGGAAACTATGAACAGGCGCTGAAGGATTTCATCGCTCGCCAACCCATGGGCCGCATCGGCACCGCTGAGGAAATCGCCGCCTTGGCGCTTTATCTCGCATCCGATGACAGTGCCTTCACCACTGGTCAGACCTTCGCCATCGATGGCGGCTGGTCCGTATAAGAATTTTAGGAGAACAAGAAATGAAACTGTTGCGATATGGTGAGCGAGGCGCAGAAAAACCGGGTTTGCTGGACCAAGATGGCAATATCCGAGATTTGTCCGGAGTGATCAGCGATGTTGCAGGCGACGCCCTGAAGGATGAGAGCATTACCAAGCTAAGTGACCTCGATCCTACGAGCCTGCCTTTGGTTGAGGGCAACCCACGCCTCGGCGCCTGTGTCGGTCAGGTCGGCAAGTTTATCTGCATCGGTCTGAATTACGCGGATCACGCAGCGGAGTCCGGCATGGCTTTACCGGATGAACCGGTGATTTTTTTCAAGGCGACATCCGCCATCAGCGGTCCCTACGACGACGTTGAGATCCCGCGTACGTCTGTCAAGTCAGACTGGGAAGTCGAGCTTGGTGTCGTGATCGGCAAAGATACCAAATACGTAAGCAAAGAAGAGGCGCTGGATCATGTAGCCGGCTATTGTGTGGTCAACGACCTGTCGGAGCGTGACTTCCAGCTGCACCGCTCTGGTCAGTGGGTGAAAGGCAAGTCCTGCGATACTTTTGGGCCCATTGGGCCATGGTTGGTCACACGCGATGACGTTGCCGATCCGCAGAACCTTGCAATGTATCTGAAAGTCAACGGGCACCGCTATCAGGATGGCTCCACCAAGACGATGCATTTTGACGTGGCAACCGTCATTTCCCATCTTTCACAATTCATGAGCCTGCAGCCAGGTGACGTGATCTCGACCGGCACGCCGCCGGGTGTGGGCATGGGGCAGAGCCCGGAAACCTATCTCAAACCCGGAGATACAATCGAACTGGGGATCGAAGGTCTGGGCGTGCAAATACAAAACGTGGTGGCGGGTTAATGGTTCAGGTTACTGCAATCCGCACGCATGATTTGCGCTTCCCCACATCGGAAGGGCTGGACGGTTCTGACGCGATGAACCCAGATCCCGATTATTCTGCCGCCTATGTGGTCTTGGAAACGGATGGTGCCCATGAAGGTCACGGGCTGACCTTCACCATTGGGCGTGGCAACGACATCTGCGTCGCCGCGATTCAGGCGATGGAGCATTTGCTGGTTGGCGTTGAACTGGACTGGATCCGTGAAGACATGGGTCGGTTCTGGCGTCACGTGACGGGTGACAGCCAATTACGCTGGATCGGGCCTGACAAGGGAGCGATCCACCTTGCCACTGGCGCAGTGGTTAATGCCGTGTGGGATTTGCTTGCAAAGGAAGCGGGCAAACCTGTGTGGCAATTGGTAGGCGACATGTCTCCGGAAGAAATCGTTTCTTTGGTCGACTTCCGTTACCTCAGCGATGTGCTTACGCGTGATGAAGCTCTGGAGATTCTGCGGAAAGCCGCACCCGGCAAAGCGGACCGCATCGCTAAGCTTAGAGCAGAAGGCTACCCGTGTTATACCACATCGGCTGGTTGGCTGGGCTATTCAGATGAAAAACTCCGCCGCCTGTGCCGAGAGGCACGGCAGGCTGGTTTTACCCATACCAAGTTCAAAGTGGGGCATGATCTTCAGGATGACATCCGTCGTCTGACCATTGCCCGCGAAGAGCTGGGCGATGACATCAACATCATGATCGACGCCAATCAGGTTTGGGAAGTAGATCAGGCCATCGATTGGGTCAAAGAACTGGCATTCGCCAATCCGCTATTCATCGAAGAACCCACAAGCCCGGATGACGTGCTTGGCCACCGCAAGATACGCGACGGGGTCGCGCCGATCAAAGTGGCAACCGGTGAAATGTGCCAGAACCGCATCCTGTTCAAACAGTTTATTGCCCATGAGGCCATTGATTTTGTTCAGATCGACAGCTGCCGCTTGGGCGGGCTTAACGAGGTGCTAGCCGTACAACTGATGGCCGCTAAGTTCGGCTTGCCGGTTTGGCCACATGCTGGCGGCGTGGGTTTATGCGAATATGTGCAACATCTCTCAATGATCGATTATATTGCGATCACCGGAGAGAAGGACAGCAAGCGCATCGAGTTTGTTGACCATCTGCACGAGCATTTTGTGGACCCCTGTGTGGTCGAAAATGGGGCTTATCGCGCTCCAACCAATCCAGGGTTTTCGATTGAAATGAAGCCAGATTCGATTGTGACCTATCGCTTTCAATCATCCATGGCGGCGGAATAAACGCCTGCCACACCCGGATTTTTCCGGGTGTGGTCCAATCCCGCGGTGTAAGCTGCACACGCTGTTCCGAAATCAAACCAATAGGTTCCTCATGAAGACCAACCGCATCGGCAAAACCGACGTAACCGTGACCGAAGTCTCCTTTGGCTGCGCCAGCATTGGTAATCTTTATCACGCGGTATCCGATGTCCAAGCGCAGGATGTGATCGCCGCCGCATGGCAAGAAGGCATCCGTTATTTTGACACTGCGCCGCACTATGGTCGGGGCCTGTCAGAACAGCGTTTGGGAAATTTCCTGAGACACAAGCCGCGCGGCAGTTACACTCTCTCCACCAAAGTTGGGCGCGTGCTATCACCCGGACACACAATGACTGAGGCCGATGGCTTCATCGATCCGCTGCCCAATGACGTCCGTTATGACTATTCCGGCGACGGCATCGAAGCCTCACTGGAAACAAGCTTGGAACGTTTGGGCACCACGATGATCGATATTGCCTTTGTGCACGACTTAGGCCGCTACACCCACGGCGTACGCAACGACACACATTTAGAAGCCTTTCTGGACAGCGGCTACGAACGTCTTGTGCAACTGAAAGAAAAAGGGCGCATTCGCGCCTTTGGACTTGGGGTGAATGAAAATGAAGTTTGCTTGGAGGTGATGCAGCACGGGCCACTCGACGTGATCCTATTGGCGGGTCGTTTGACCTTGTTGGATCGCTCCGCCGAGGAACAGTTGACACAGAAAAGCCGTGAGGCAGAAACCAGTCTTGTACTGGGAGGTGTCTTCAATTCCGGAATTTTGGCAACGGGAGCAGTGGAGGGTGCAACTTACGACTATGCGCCGGCCAGTTCCGAAATCCTTGCGCAGGTGTCTGGTTTGCAAACCACATCAGAGGGGCTGGGCCTGCCCTTGGCGACCTCAGCACTGTTGTTTGCCAAACATTATGATCTGACTGCTTCGGTGTTGATTGGCACGGCCAAGGCGTCCACTTTGCAAAGAAACCTATCGTCCCTCAAAACATCCCTGCCCGAGGCGTTCGCCACAGCTTTCAATCTGTGACGCTGCACGCTCGATCAACTGATGATGACTTCGCAAAAACTACCTAATTGGACAACTTGGTATCAAGTATCAAATCACATGGTCCACGATGCCAAGCGAGGAATTCAAAAATCCCTATTCTTAGATTTGGCGAGCAATCATTTGGGCTCACTGCTTTACGTCCTGCGGCCAACGACCGCTTGCTGTCCAACGCACAGAATGGCCATTTGACTTTGCTTGGGTTATGCATGCGCGTCGAAAGGCAGCTTAGTCCGCGAGTCGTTAATTGATGTTGAACTTGTCGCTGCGCGATGAACGAATGGCAGCGACCTCTGCCGCCGCGCGGCGCACCAGACCGAGCGATTGCAGCGATTTTCGTGCTGAGTGCACCCGCAGCATATTTTGAAGACTTCTGCTGTGGGCTCGCAGTCAGAATTCGCCGCTTGCGTCACGAATGTCTCCTGCCAAAGCACGGATGTCTGAGGAATGGCCGGCTCACTAAGATATCAGGAGCTTGGCCTTTGTCCTGAAAGGCCGGTCTCATGCGGTCCGGAGCCAGGTCCGCGCTGCGGTGGCATCGGACGGCTCTGAGCCCACACCGGAAGTCTCAAATTTTTGCTGCGCGCGCTCGCAGCGCGAAAATTGCCGCATGAGCGAAAATTACGGTGCCGCTGTGCAGCGGAAGGAACGGTCATTCATGCAATCCGCAGCGAGGATCAAACGTCGAATTTACAAGTCGCGGACAGAGTGAACTTTCGCTGCGGGTGCGCCAATGTCCACAAAGGAGAACTCAGCACCAGCGACTACACCCGCACTCGTTGCTTCTTGCGCCAAGCAGCAGGGGTCATACCATAGATTTTTCGAAACTGACGGATGAAATGGGTCGTGTCCTGCCATCCGATGTGTGGGGCAATCTGATCCACGGGCATGTCCGAGTGTTGCAAAAGCTGCGCGGCCTTCGCGACGCGGGCGGACGTGATCCAAGTGCCGACCGTAAAACCGGTTTCGGATTTGACGACAGCCGCAACATGAGCCGCGGTGCGGCCAACCGCCGACGCCACATCACTGAGGGAGATAGGGGAAAGGCTGTGTCGTTGTATGTAGCGCAGTGCTGTGGCGACCAATGGTGAGCGCTGCCTATCCTCATCTGCCTTTGGCATCGCCCGCGAGACCTCTGACAGGATGAGAGTAATCAGGCTGCGTTGCACCTCTGCGGTGAGCTCGGATTGGTTTTCTGCTTCTTGCGCCAAGGTTTCGAACCAGCGCAGCAAACGCGTCTGTGCCACTTCTTCCAAATGGATAACGGGGGACGCCCCGAGGCGCACCTCAGCAAATGGCCGCATGATGGCCTGTGCCTCGTCAAACCCAAAGCCCCCTGCGGAAAATCCCAAGAGCCAATAGTCAAGGTTTTCGCCAGCCAGGGGCCGATGCGGCGCACCGGCAGGAACAATCGTAACGCTTCCTGCCAAGGACAACGTTTCGTATTTCTGCTCCATGGTGAACCAACCCTCACGGGTAAACATCAACCCGTGATCGGCATGCACGGCGACGGGTGTCGGGTGTGTGCTGGCGCCCTTTTCATGGATCACATAGCAAGAGGGATGCGGCGGTTCGGGGTGCTGAAAGTCTGTCACACGAAATTCCGAAAATCATAAGATCAGCCGATAGTACCCAAATCCACGCTCTCAAGCAACACCGCCTGAGGGCCTATGTTGAGGCCAACGAAACCTTCAATATGACTGGAATGAGACATGGCAAACCTTCACTACGACCTCATCATTATCGGTGGTGGGCCCGCCGGACAATCCGCCGCTTTGATTGCCGGACGCACCCGCATGAAAACCGCATTTATCAATGCCGAGAACCCCCGTAATCTTGTGACCACTGCCTCGCATGGGTTCTTAACCCGCGATGGCGCACACCCGAGCGAGCTGTTGGCGGTGGCCAAAGATCAGCTGCGCAAATACCCGACCGTGGACTACATCGCCGACAGTGTTTCGGACGTCGCTCGTTTAGCCGAAGGGTTTTCCGCGACGACGGCGCAGGGCACCACAATGACCGCACCTCGCATGTTGATTGCGACGGGTCACCGGGACAACCTCGACCAGTTGGACTTGCCTGGCATTGAGGACGTCTACGGAAAATCGGTTTACCCATGCCCGTTCTGCGATGGATTCGAGCATGCGGACGAGGCGCTCGCCATTTTCGGCCACGGTGCGATCGAGCATTTTATTCCGATGATGCGGATTTGGTCGCGCGATATGATCGTGTTCACTAACGGCAATTCGCTCGACGCCAAGGTAAAGGCAGAATTGCAAACCAAGAGTGTTCCGATCGAAGAGGGCAAGGTTGCGAACCTGCGGTCGACAGGCGGCTCGCTCACCCATGTCGTCTTGGACGACGGGCGCGAAATTGCGCGTCAAAGCGGGTTTGTCGTTGAGGAGTTCTCGTCGCCCGCGACCGATTTTGCCGAACGTTTGGGGGTTATCGCACAAGAAGAAAATGATTGGGGCATGTCTGAACTTGCAGCTGCGTCAGGCACCACCAATATCCCAGGTCTCTACGTTGTTGGGGATGCCCGGATGGGCTTTGCAGGCATAGCGGCGGCGGTCTCGGAGGGCGGGTTCTGCGTGGAGATGATGGCCCACGAGGTTGCGATGGAACGTTGGGCGGCACTGCCGCAGGACTCAAAATGAAGGATAAGACAAAGACGCTGTGGGAAAAGCATGATCAGCACAAGGGCGACCGTTGGCGGCTGTTTCAGGCGGTGAACGCCGCGCTGCCCGCTCGCCATGTGCTTTATCCGGGCAACTACGTCGATGTTGCGCCCTCATTCGTTTACGACGACGTCACCTATGCGGACATGGACAAGCGGGCGGCAGCGTTCTTTGCCGATAACGAGGGAGTGCGGCAGATCATTTGCGATCATGGCGGCAACGTCGGTGGGCGGTTCATGTTCGTGCATGGGGACTATCGGTCCTTGGATTTGGAGCCGGGAAGCTTTGATTTGCTGATCTCGCTCTATGCGGGGTTCATCTCAGAACCCTGCGGCCACTTTCTGCGCATCGGTGGGCATTTGCTGGTGAATTCAAGCCATGGCGACGCAGCGCTTGCAGCGCTCGACCCACGGTTCAAGCTGAATGCGGTCGTCACGTCTGCAAACGGACGCTACCGGGTGACTGATCAGAACCTCGACGGCTACATGGTGCCGAAGAAAGAGCAAACGATTACACGCGAAAGCTTGATGAAATCAGGGCGAGGCATTGCCTATACCAAATCGCCATTTGCCTACGTGTTCGAAAGGGTGCTGTGACGTGCACTCGAAGAGCCGACGGCCAAAGCCGCCGTTGGCCGCGGTACAGAAAATATACAATGAGGGCTCACAGCCGCCTGATGCCGATGCAGCAAGGCCCTGGCACCGGGTCGCATAAAAGCGGCTATTCTCCAAAAAGGCCAAGCGCTTGATTTGTAAGCGTGTCGGCCAATCCCGAGACATTCGCGCATTTGGCAGACGCCGTTCGTACTGCAAGCGGCGAAATTTGATTTCGAGCCCATTTCAGCCCTTTGGAATTCGCGCTGCAAGCGCATGCAGAGACAGTTTTTCGGCAGCGCAGAATGGCTTCCTTCGCGCAAGCGTTGAGAGAGCGGCCGTCGAGAATTCCTGAGGCAAAGTTGATACCGGCAATAGCCAGTTCGCGCAGCGGATTAACGTTAGGAGACAGATTTCGTCGCTGCACTCCAAGCGAACACATTGCTTTCAGAAATCAGGCATGCCTGCAAGGCTGAACTGGGTATACATTTTTGGAACGCAACTACCTCGAAAAATCTCAGCGTGCTGCTTTCCTGTAGTTGCTGGCGGATTGTCCGTGCAGGTTCCGGAAAGCGCGAGAAAAGGACGCTGGCGATTCATAGCCGCAATAGGATGCCACGGTTTCGATGTTGTCGTCGCTGTTTCGCAGGCGTTTTGCGGCTTGCAGCAAGCGCCATTTGGTAGCGTAGGCGCCGGGTGCAAAACCAAAGGCCCGGCGGAAATGAAACGCGATGCTGGACCGTGACATACCCGCGACTTGCGCCAGTTCGTACAAGGACGGCACATTTGGGAAAGACTGGTGGATCAAAGCGACGCATCGGGCGAGCCTTGGGTCTTTCAAGGCGGCTAGAAACCGGGTCGCGTTTTTGGATTGCACGGCATAGGCGCGCAGGATCGCCACAAAGATCGTATCCGCCAGCTTTTCGGCGACCACGGAAGACCCAAGCTCGGAACTTTTGCTTTCCGAGATCAGCGCCGAAAGCAGAGTGCCAAGCGGCTGCTGGCCGAATACATCGCTTGCCTTAAGCAGGATGCACTCGGGAAGCTCTGACAAAAGCGGGTGGCGCGTGGCCAGGTCAAAGTCAAAATGACCGCAGATCAGGCGGGTTGCAGTGCCGTCACCGGAAAAGACCTGTTTGCCGGTCATGATCGCCTGCACGACCTTTTGCCCGGGCTCAGCCGGGGTGTCGGCACAATTGGCAATCCGGTGTGCGGCACCGGTCGGGTAGACCACGATGTCACCGGTGCCGAGCTCGAGCAAATTGTTGTCGTCATCAATCAGAACGGCTTTGCCCTGGACGATCAGATGAAACTGGGCATATCCCGTGTCGCGGACATCCATGCCCCAGGGCGCACTGAATTCGCGCTGAAAATACACGGCGCTTTGGACGCCAACGAGGCGCAGAACGGGGCTGATTGCATCTTCCATGCGGGAAGTCTGCCACTGAATACGCGCGAAATCCAGAAGCCTGGATTTTGCGCATATAGATTTGGACCTATTGCAATTCTCAATCCAGGTACTGCGCTGCAACTTGGCCGCACTGAAACTAACGATGCTCTTGAAAGGAGCCCAAATATGATCCGAACTCCCCTGGCTGCCCTGTTCTGCATTGTGTCACTAGCCAGTATCGCGCAGGCTGAAGGTGCTGTTGAAAATAAAATTGTCCCAGAGGATCAGCGCGCGTTTTTCACCGTCTCCGACCCGATCCAGTTTGCGGTTGTGACGGGGGACCTGCAAAAGGGGCCGCAAGGTACGTTTGGCCGCTTTCCAGGCGATTTCATCACTCCGATGCATACGCACAGTCACGCCTATGAGGCGATTGTGATTTCGGGCAGGATGACCAACCCCTTTGACGGCGAAGAAAACCCGCCGGTCATGGGCCCGGGGTCATTCTGGTCCGTTGCCGCCGGGGCCAAACATGCCACGGCCTGCGTGTCTGAAGAGCCATGCGAGTTCTTCATGTTCGCCTCTGACGGCTTTGATTTTGAAGTCGCAGAATAACCAATTGGGCCGCGCTGACAGGTTCGGCGTGGCCCGCATGGGTTCAGCTGGTGCCCCAGACCGCATCCAGCGCGTCGAAAGCCGCCATGACGTTGGGGTCCTCCCGGCGCGACCCAAGTGACACAAAGCGCAGGGATGTCTTGATTGCGACCTGGTCAGAAACAACGATGGCCCGTGACTGCATTTCCTCCAGCGCGATCGACTCGCGGCATAGGCTAAGCCCAACACCGGACCGCACCATTGCGAGCATCGACGGTTCCTGATCTACGAGACACACTTGATTGGGTTCAACGATTTTGTCGGCAAAAACCTTCTTTAGCAACCGGCAATGGACCGACTCAGGTGGCGTTCCGATCCAGGGAAGCGCCGCCAGCGCGCGCCAGTCCTTGCCCAAAACCCGATTCCCCCAACCGGCAGGCGCGATGATGCGGTAGGTGAATTGGGTCAGTTCTTTTTGATGGAAAAAGCCGGTTCTGCTGCCGTGGTCGACCGGCTCGTATTCTTCCAGATCACCAAGGAAGAACCCGACGTCGGCCTCGTTGTTCAGTATACGCGTGATGACCTCGCCGCTCATGCCATGCACAAGTTTGGTCTGAAGTTCCGGAAAGCCACCGACCAGCGCGGCAAGGAATTGACCCAGACGGATAAAATCGGGGTCAACGATCGTACCAAGCCGCAACGTGCCGCGCACGTCACCGTTGATCCTGCGCGCTGTTTGCCCGAATTCGCCTAGTGCCGACTGGACCTTCTCGGCCTTTGCGACAAGCGCGGCACCATCCCGTGTCAACTCGACCCCTTTTGCGGTGCGGTTGAACAGTGTCAGTCCGGTATCTTCGGCAAGGCGTTTGAGCTGCAGGCTGACCGCGGGTTGCGTGAGGTGCAGTTTTTCTGCCGCGCGCGAAACGTTGCCTTCCCGTGCGACGGCGACAAAGGCATTGAGGATTCGGATATCGTTGATCGGCCTCATATTAATTTCAATTATAATACTTTGCGTCATTAGTCATTGGATTTTTTCCTGTCTCCCTTTGTAAACAAGCCGAAAGTGTTCAGGAGCTTGAAATGACACCCACTGAAATCGGCCATTACATGAATGGTAAAACTTTTGCGGGTACGCGTAAAAACGTACAGGACGTGTTCAATCCTGCGACTGGCGCGCTAACTGGACGGGTCGATTTGGCAAGCGTTCAGGACGTGGACACCGCTGTGGCCGCTGCGCAGGCAGCCTTTCCGGCCTGGTCAGAAATGCCCGCCATTCGCCGAGCGCGGCTGATGAACCGGTTCCTCAATCTGGTTCAGGAAAACAAGGACAAGCTTGCACATGCGATCACTGCCGAGCATGGCAAGGTCTTTACCGATGCGCGTGGTGAGGTTGAGCGCGGCATTGACATCGTCGAGTTTGCCTGCGGCATCCCGCAGTTGCTGAAGGGCGATTTCACCGATCAGGTGTCGACCGGTATAGACAACTGGACCCTGCGTCAGCCGCTGGGCGTTGTGGCAGGTGTGACGCCATTCAATTTTCCGGTCATGGTGCCGATGTGGATGTTTCCGGTGGCGATTGCTGCGGGCAACACGTTTGTTCTAAAACCCTCGCCCACCGATCCGACGCCGTCTCTGCTATACGCAAAATTAATGAAAGAGGCCGGTTTCCCCGATGGGGTCTTCAACGTGGTGCAGGGCGACAAGGTGGCCGTTGATGCCCTGTTGGAGCATCCGGACGTCAAGGCTGTGTCTTTTGTCGGCTCTACCCCCATCGCCAATTATATCTACGAGACCGGCGCGCGGCACGGCAAACGGGTACAGGCCCTGGGCGGGGCGAAGAACCACATGCTGGTCATGCCCGATGCCGATCTGGACAAGGCCGTCGATGCCCTGATGGGCGCGGCCTATGGATCAGCCGGGGAACGCTGCATGGCCATATCCGTGGCGACACTGGTGGGGGATGTTGCCGACAAGATCGTGCCAATGCTCAAGGAGCGGCTGAGCACCCTCAAGGTCAAGAACGGGGTCGAGCTTGACGCCGAAATGGGGCCGGTCGTGACGAAGGCCGCGCATGAGCGCATTTCGCAATATATCGCCAAGGGGGCCGCAGAGGGGGCCGATCTGGTTGTCGACGGGCGCGGCTATACCGTCGAAGGGCACGAGGGAGGCTATTGGCTGGGCGGCACGCTGTTCGACAATGTCACCCCCGACATGACGATCTACCGAGAAGAGATTTTCGGGCCGGTTCTGGCCTGTGTCCGGGTCAGGGATTTTGCCGAGGGCGTTCAGCTGATCAACGATCACGAGTTCGGCAATGGCGTCAGCCTGTTCACCCGCGACGGCAATGTCGCGCGCGAGTTCGGCCGTAAGGTCCAAGTGGGTATGGTCGGGGTCAATGTTCCGATCCCGGTGCCGATGGCCTGGCACGGATTCGGCGGCTGGAAGAAAAGCCTCTTTGGCGACATGCACGCCTATGGCGAGGAAGGCGTGCGCTTCTACACCAAACAGAAATCTATCATGCAGCGCTGGCCGGAAAGCATCTCGAAGGGTGCAGAATTTGCCATGCCTGTGGCGCGTTGATTGCAGGGAAGCGGGGGTATCATGCAAAACGCTCAAGCTGAAAAACTGGAAGGGGGGCCGCTTTCAGGCATCACCGTTCTTGATTTCTCGCGCGTTCTGGCGGGACCCTATTGCACCATGGTGCTGGCCGATCTGGGCGCGCGGGTGATCAAGGTTGAAAAATTCGGCACCGGCGATGACACGCGGGCCTTCCCGCCTTTTGTGGATGCGGAAAGTGCCTATTTCATGTGCTTTAACCGCGGCAAGGAAAGCATCGTTCTGGATATAAAATCGCCCCGCGACCGAGATTTGCTGGAACGGTTGCTGGACACGTCGGATGTGTTGGTTGAGAATTTCCGCCCCGGCGTGATGGACAGGCTGGGCTATGGGCCTGAGCGTTTGGCCAAGACCCACCCCCATCTGATCTACGCCTCGATCTCGGGCTTTGGCCATTCCGGGCCGATGTCGGATTTGCCGGGCTATGACATGGTGGTGCAGGCCATGGGCGGCGTGATGAGCCTGACCGGCTGGCCCGGTGAACAGCCCGCCCGCGTCGGCACCAGTTTTGGGGATCTGGGCGCGGCGCTGTTCGGGGTGATCGGCATTCTTGCGGCGCTGTATAAACGCACCAAGAATGCTCAGGGCGAGCGCGTTGATATCGGCATGCTCGACTGTCAGGCGGCGCTGATGGAAACGGCGCTGGCGCGCTATGATGTCGAGGGCAAGGTTCCGACCCGCACCGGGGATTGCCACCCGTCTCTGGCGCCGTTCGAGACGTTTCAGGCCAAGGACGAACGCTTTGTCATCGCGGCGGGAAATGACCAGCTGTTTTTGCTGATGGCGGACGCATTGGGCGCCCCCGAACTGGCGCTGGACCCGGCCTTTTCCACCAATGACCTGCGGGTGCAGAACCGGCCCAGGATGGTTGCAGCGATTGATGCGGTCACCAGCACGATGCCGGTTCAACACTGGCTTGACCTGCTGAACGAGGCCGGCGTTCCCTGCGGGCCGATCAACACGATTGACCGCCTGCTGGATCATCCGCAGCTTCTGTCGCGCAACATGATCGTTCAGGTCGAGGGGCGGGGCGGCAAACCGTTCCGCACGGCGGGCAACCCGGTCAAGCTGTCTGCCTATCACGACATTGACCCGCAATCCTCGCAGGTTGCCCCGGCGCTGAACCAGCACCGCGAGGCCATCCTGGCCGAGGTCATGGCCGGTGCGGAAGCCTATGACCACACCATCTCAGCCCGGACGTCCCCTGACGGTGAGGCCGATATCAAGGCGACTAGCTGGACTGATTTCGGCCTTATGCGCTGAAGACAAATTTTGGGAGAGTTTTCATGACAGCCAAAGAAAAGAACACTGCCGCGCCGGTGAAATCCAAAGACGCGGCGAAGGATAAACCAGCGCGCACCATTCTCGAAGAGATCATCGTCGAGCGCCGCGAACGTGTCGGGCTGATCACCCTCAATCGCCCCAAGTCGTTGAATGCGCTGAACCTCAAACTGGCATCTGAAGTCATGGCAACGCTCAAGGAATTTGATGCAGATGACCGGATTGGCGCGGTTGTCATTACCGGAAGCCCGCGCGCCTTTGCCGCCGGTGCGGATATCGAAGAGATGGCCGAAAAGACGCTGGTTGATCTGCTGGGCGATGACATCTTTGCCGAGTGGGATCAGATGCGGTTCATCAAAAAGCCTGTCATTGCTGCGGTCAGCGGATTCGCCCTGGGGGGCGGGTTCGAACTGGCACTGCTATGCGACACGATCATTGCCTCTGAGGACGCGCAATTCGGCATGCCCGAAATCAAACTGGGGATTCTCCCCGGCATCGGCGGCTCGCAGCGGCTGACGAAATCCATCGGCAAATCGCTGGCCATGGACCTGATCCTGACCGGCCGCACCATTGATGCGCAAGAGGCGAAAAGCGCCGGCGTCGTCGCGCGCGTTGTTCCGACCGAAGAGCTGTTGCAGACCGCGCTGGAGGCGGCACATCAGATTGCCGGGCTGAACGCTCCGGCGGTCGCCATGGCAAAGGAAGCCGTGAACCGGGCCTTTGAAACCGCCCTGTCCGAAGGCGTCCTGCATGAACGTCGCCTGTTTCAGGCCGCCTTTGCGACCGAAGGGCAGAAAGAGGGCATGGCAGCCTTCATCGCCAAACGCGCCCCGGTTTTCCGCAATCGCTGATTTTGGCGGAGAATGATATGACTTTCGTCACGACGGAAAAACGTGGTCGCGCAGGCATCATCGGTCTTGATCGACCCAAAGCAATGAATGCGTTGAACCTGGAGATGATCCGCGGCATCTCGGATGCTCTGGACGTGTTTGAGGCAGACGATAGCGTCAGGCTTGTGGTGTTGCGGTCCGACAACGAACAGGCCTTTTGCGCTGGCGGAGATATGCGGCGCATTCGTGACTTGAGTGTTGCGGAAAACTTCGAAGAGGCCGAACAGTTCTTCAAAGAGGAATACGCGCTGATCGAGCGGATTGCCGGCACTTCCAAACCATTCATCCCATTGATTGATGGGGTCTGTATGGGTGGTGGAATGGGATTGGCGATGCAAGGCAGCCACCGTATCGCAACCGAACGCGCGACATTCGCAATGCCCGAAACAGCAATTGGCTTTTTCCCTGATGTCGGTGGCAGCTATTTTCTGCCGCGCATGCCACACCACGCGGGGTACTGGATGGGGCTGACCGGTGCCAGGGTGCGTGGCTTCGATGCGCATGGGTTGGGGATTTCGACCCATATGACTGTGTGCGAATCGCTACCGGTATTGTTCGATGAATTGTGCCATTCGGATCGTCCCGTCGAAAACTTGTTATCTTTTCACTGCGCATCACTTGGGTATCAACCCAGCATTCTGATGCTGGCAGGTGCCACATCGTGTTTTGATCAGCCGACCCTGTGCAGCATAACCGAATGTCTCAAGCGGTATCAGGGGGCCGAAACAAAAGCCGCTTTGAAAGCGCTCGGAAAGGCATCCGCGCGAAGCCTTCTTGAGACGATGACACTGCTGAAAAACGGAGCCGAACAGTCTCTGAAGTGGTGCCTGACCCAGGAATACGAGGCGATGCGCCGGGCAATACGGCACCCCGATCTGGCAGAGGGTGTGCGTGCGGTTCTTGTCGATAAGGACCATATGCCGCGATGGACGAACAACACTGCCGAAACCATCCTCAACAACTCTTTACGCCGGCAACCTGCCGCATGAAAGGCGATGCAATGACCCAGGAAACCGGAGATTTTGACTATATCATCGTTGGGGGTGGTTCTGCCGGATGCGTGTTGGCCAATCGGTTGTCAGAAAACCCAAAAACCCGCGTGCTCCTGCTAGAAGCGGGCGGCAAGGACAATTACATCTGGATCCATATCCCCGTTGGGTATCTTTACTGCATGGGCAATCCCAGAACGGATTGGGGTTTCCAGACGAATGAGCAGGCCGGTCTGAATGGACGCGCCCTGAGTTATCCGCGTGGCCGCGTTCTGGGCGGGTGCTCTTCGATCAACGGCATGATCTATATGCGCGGTCAGTCTCAGGACTACGACAACTGGCGCCAGATGGGGAATACCGGCTGGGGTTGGGATGATGTTCTGCCCTATTTCAAAAAGTCCGAAGACTACTACGCGGGTGCTGATGACATGCATGGCGCGGGCGGCGAATGGCGGGTCGAGGAACAGCGCCTGACCTGGGAAATTCTCGACGCTTACCGGGATGCGGCCGAGCAGGCAGGCATCGCAAAAGTGGAGGACTTCAATCGCGGCGACAACGCGGGCTCTGCCTATTTCCGCGTGAACCAGAAGAAAGGCTGGCGCTGGAATACCTCGAAAGGGTTCCTGCGGCCTGTGAAAAGCCGGGCCAATCTGAAGATCGTGACCAACGCCCAGGTGCATCGGGTCCTGTTCGACGGCAAGCGCGCCTGCGGTGTCGAGGCGGACGCGAAAGGAAAGCGCGTTCTCTATCAGACCAAAGGCGAAGTGATCCTGTCAGCGGGTGCTATCGGGTCTCCGCAATTGTTGGAACTGTCCGGTATCGGCAACCCGGGTCATATGCGCGAACACGGCATAGATGTTCTTCATCACTGCGATGCTGTTGGGGAAAACCTGCAGGATCACCTGCAATTGCGCACCGCATTCCGTGTTGAAGGCGTAAAGACGCTGAACCAGCGCGCGGGGTCGCTGCTGGGCCGTATGGGGATTGCGCTGGAGTATGCCCTCAAGCGCTCGGGTCCGATGTCCATGGCGCCCAGCCAGCTTGGTATCTTCGCCAAGTCCGGCCCCGAGGTTGAAACCGCCGATCTTGAATTCCACGTTCAGCCCCTGTCGCTTGAGAAATTCGGCGACCCGCTGCATCCGTTCCCGGCATTTACCGCCAGCGTTGTGCCGTTGAGGCCGCAAAGTCGTGGCTCTGTTCACATCTCATCCCGTGATCCCAAAAGCCATCCTACGATCGACCCCAATTACCTCAGCACCGAAGGGGACCGCCAGGTGGCGGTTCGCGCCATTCGTCTGGCGCGCGAAATAGCCGGGCAGACCGCCATGAACAAGTATTCCCCATCCGAAATCAAGCCGGGAAGTGCCTATCAATCCGATATTGATCTGGCCAAAGTAGCGGGGGATATCGGCACAACCATTTTCCATCCGGTGAGCACCTGCCACATGGGTCCAGGGGAAGAAGCTGTTGTAGACCCCGAATTGCGTGTGAATGGTGTTGAGGGGCTTCGCGTGGTCGATGCTTCCGTGATGCCCGCTATCACGTCAGGTAACACTAACTCTCCGACGATCATGATCGCCGAAAAGGCCGCGGACCTTATTCGCCTCGGTTAGACCGCCAGTTGCGCACCTCGATCGGCGAAACCGGATGTAGCGCAGGGATGGTTTGAATTTCACGCCGCAGGCTTGCTTTGAATGTCCGGTGTGGCGGCATAGGCTGTAACACAACGATGAGCGTGCCGCACCCGCGAGCATATGCTGCGTCAGCAAACACTCGGATGGGCAATGTCGGCCCAGTCCCGCGACCTGTAAGTTCGCCGCTTGATCGATGCTGCCACCTGCACGAATGGCCGTTTGTTCTGCTGCGCGACAGCATGAAGTTTTTCACTCATGCCGCATTTCTCCCGCTGCGAGCGCACGCAGCATAAAAACAAAATGGCCGGGTCGGGCTCGCTGCCCGAATTCGCGGCTTTCGGCGCGAACCACTGCTCTTGAAATGCCAATGACCGCGCATTGTATGAAACGACACAGGATCAACGACTTGCTGGAATTTGTGGGTGGCTGGTTTCGTTCCGGCAGCAAGTTGGGATTTTCTGCATGGGCATTCGGCAGCGAAGAGCCCTATCTGACTAATGCTGCGGACTGGACGAATGTCGGCCTAGCTTTGATTTTGAAAAGCGGTCAAGCCTAGGTGGCCCATCTTGCGGCAAGAGGTCTGAGGGCCGGACCCCGCCCGCCCTTCCTGCACATCCCGGCTATTCTATGCCAGCTACATGCTGAGCGCTCTCGACACAGCCACGACTGACTGCAGCGTTTTGGCGATGAATTCACTCTCATCCTGGCCAGCGATAGGTGAATGTACGGAAACACCAGCGATTGCATCCGACCCTTTAGTTACCGGACTTGCCAACGTAATTGTTCCCGCTGACGTTTCTTGCTTCACAACCGCAAAACCCAATTCCCGGCACTTGGAAATCTCTACCAAGATTTCTTCGGGGTTGGTCTTTGACC
Organism: Phaeobacter sp. JH20_29; assembly: GCF_048056175.1. Classification (NCBI taxonomy): domain Bacteria; kingdom Pseudomonadati; phylum Pseudomonadota; class Alphaproteobacteria; order Rhodobacterales; family Roseobacteraceae; genus Phaeobacter; species Phaeobacter sp. JH20_29. The sequence continues at coordinate 23,455 of NZ_JAYMWO010000016.1, read as the reverse complement.
AGGGAGTAACCGCAGTCAGGTTCGTCACGTTCAAGAGCAGGCGTACTTGTTCATCATCTTGCAAAGACATTATGCAACGGCCGCTAGCCGACAGATGAATGGGGACTTTCCGCCCAGGAAGGGTGTTTTCAAAGTTACCCGAGTATCCAGGAAGGCGATGAACGTAAATCATTGTGTCACCGGCTGGAACGGAAAGCGAAACGTCCAGTCCAAGGTCTTCCCGCAGCTTCACCAAATGTGGCCATGCCCGTTTGGCGAATTGGTTTCGAGAAAGATAGCTGAAGAGCAGATCCACTGTCTTGACCGTCGTTCCGTACCGTTTGGAGTTCGCTTCTTTCTCAAGGTATCCTGCTTTGACAAGTGTAGCAGTCAGTCGCTGCAGAGTAGGAACTGTGAGGCCAGTATTCTTAGAGATTTCGGTAAGAGACATTGGTCCCGTGCTCTCTGACAAGGCGTCCAATACCTGAAATCCGCGTTCGACCGAACTAAGAAACCTAGGATCTTCCTTTGGGTTTGGTTTCATCTGCTGCTTTTGCATCAAACATAGGCTCCAATAGCTTGCGCTGCTTGTTTGACCGCGTTTCCGAGGGCGTGCCTTTTGTCCGGGTCGTTGAAGGTTTCTGTTGGTCCCCCAACAATGATTGCACCCTGCACTTTGCCCTTCGACCCAACAACGGCGGCACCTACGGATGCAGCCCCCATTAGGACTTCTTCGCTCTGATAAGCGTATCCGACTTCACGGGTTTTATTGATGGCTGTGTAAATTTGTTCCTTGGTGGTCAACGAGCGTGGGGTGATCTGGCGGATCTTGGAGCAAGCGATCACCTTCTCCCGCTCTTCGTCGTCCATAGCGGCAAGAATCGCTCTCCCCGACGCGGTTTGAATTGCGGGCCATCGTCGGCCGAGGGGAGAGAGGTTCAGCAATTCGTCTCGGCTTGGAATGCGCGAAAGGTAGACGATTTCTGTGCCATCCAGGACGGTCAAGTCCGCTCTCGTGGCGAACCGTTCGGACAGATCAATCAGATATGGCGTAGCTGTCTCAAGAAATCGGTTGTTGCGTAGGTATCCATAGACTGGTCGCAGACAGGCGCGCCCCGGAACGTACCTCTTTCCGGCTTCTTCTCGTTCAAGATACCCTAATGTTTCAAGGGTATAGATACTTCTCTGCACCGAACTCTGCGTTTCGTGATTGAGTGCCGCGACGTCCTTAACTGACAGAGAATCCGGGGATTTCTGGAATGCTTCAAGAACTTCGAGGGCTTTCTGCAGCGCGTTCGAACTCATTGGGTATGATCTCCTAACTTACGCTCGAGTAGATCATGGAACAGTCGGTTTTCGCAATCATGCATTCGGAAAATTCGGTTGACTGTAGGTAAAAATGTTTTTTAAATTTTATATCGAACATAAAAATCGATATTCGATAAAATAGGAGGACCCTATGAAGAACTTGTTGAAATCCGCGGCCCTGGGCTTGCTTGCGCTGTCTGCGCCAGCGTTTGCAGATGATTGGCCATCGAAGAATATCAATCTAACAGTTGGCTATGGTGCAGGGGGGACGACCGACTCTACAGCGCGCGTTCTGGCAACCTTGCTCGAAGAAGAACTCGGCACTTCGGTGACAGTGATCAACAAGCCCGGTGGCGGCGGTTCAGTTGCAGCAGGCCTTGCAGCCGCGCAGCGTCCGGACGGCTACAACGTGTTTACCTTCACGACAGGGGCGGCTGTTCTTTCCCCGCACCGTCAGGATCTGCCCTACGATACTCTTTCGGACTTCACCTTCATCGCACAGTATGGGGCTTGGAACCTCGGTATCGTGGTGCCTGCGGATGCGCCGTATCAGACCTTTGAAGAATTGGTTGCCTTCGCGAAGGAAAATCCTGGCGAAATCAGCTATGCGATCGCGGGCACCGGCACTCCTCAGCACCTGACAATGGAGCGCCTCGCTTCGGAAGAAGGGCTGGACTGGAAGGCAGTTCCTTTCAAAGGCGGAGCGGCGTCAGTGACAGCGTTGCTTGGAAATCACGTCGACGTGATGGCCGGGGCAACCGAATGGCTCCCCCAAGTACAATCTGGCGATTTCAAATTGCTTGCCATCATCACAGATTCGCGCATGGACCAGTTTCCGGACGTGCCAACTTTGAAAGACCTTGGTTATGATATCGCAGCACCATCAATCCTGGGAATCGCGGCTGCAGATGGCGTGCCGGAAGATGTGGTCGCTAAACTCGATGCGGCAATTCAAAAAGCAACTCAGAGCGAGGAACTGCAAGCCATCATCGACAAACTGGCGATGAAGATGACCTATCGGAACAGCGCCGATTTCGAGCAGAATGTCCGCGAAAACTACGAGATCCAGGGCGAGATCATTCGCGCCGCCGGACTTGGCAAATAGCAACGTGACAGTCTGAGGACCCGCTGCATTTGGCGGCGGGTCTTCTTTTTCCATGGGAGGTGGGACATGGCTCGAACAACTTCAGACATAATCTCAGGACTAGTGCTGGTTGGCGCATCAGCAGTCCTCTATTTTTACCTGATACCGAATTTCGTAGAAGGAAACGAAAGCGGCGCTATGTCGCCCCAGTTCTTTCCGAGGCTTGGCACAATTCTCATAGGGATTGGTGGGGCGGCGTTGATTTTTATCACAGTGGTGACACGCGCCTCGGAAGAAACCGCTAGCGACGCGGAAGATCAAACCGACCCATCGGGAACAACATTCGTCGCGCTGCTGATCGCTGCCGCAATGGCTGGGTTTATTCTACTCTTTCAGTGGGTCGGATACTTCTACGCTGCACCGCCACTCATCGCCGTTCTGATGTTCCTGTTCGGCGCGCGGAACCCGCTCATGATTATCCTTACCGCAGCTGTTGCTACCGGCGCATTGTACGCCGTGTTCAGCCTCGGTTTGAACCTTCCACTTGTCTGAGGTGCATCGATGCTAACAGAACTTTTCTCCGCCCTGGACATGCTGCTGTCGGTCCAAAACTTCGTGGCAATCTTTGCCGGAGTAGCCTTTGGCGTCTTCATGGGTGCAGTTCCCGGTCTGACCGGGACAATGGGCATCGCATTGATCATCCCGCTGACCTACGCATTTGAGCCTATCACCGCCTTTGCGCTTCTCCTCGGAACGTATAAGGGCGCACTTTTCAGCGGGTGCATTCCCGCAATTCTCATCAACACACCAGGTACTCCCGCGGCTGCCGCCACGGTCCTTGACGGTTATCCCTTGACCAAACAGGGCCGTGGCGGCGAAGCCATGGGGATGGCCTTATGGTCATCAGTTATCGGCGATGTGATCTCGACTGTAGCTCTCATCTTCGGTGCTATTCTTCTCGCTCAGCTTGCCACCAAGTTTGGCCCACCGGAATTCGCCATGCTGGTCTTGTTCTCGCTGACGATTGTTGCCGGTGTCTCAGGCGACTCGATGATCAAAGGGCTAATCGCCGCTGCTGTCGGCTTCATCTTTGGAACAGTTGGTCTTGATCCGATGATGGCGACACCGCGCTTTACCTTTGGCGAGCTCACCATGTTGAACGGCATATCGCTCATGGCGATGTTGATTGGCCTCTTCGCAGTTTCAGAGTTGTTCATTCAAGCCGAAGCGTCAGCCTCCTCGATCTCAAAGGTCATCGTGCCCAAAGCCAAAGTGAGTTGGGCAAAGATACGCGAAAAACTCCCTACGATCCTGCGTGGTTCGGCTATCGGCATCGTGCTGGGGTCTATTCCGGGCCTTGGTGCGACACCCTCGGCATTTCTGTCCTATTCGGAAGCAAAGCGTGCCTCTAAAACTCCTGAAAAATTTGGGAAGGGATCGCTCGACGGCGTCGCAGCCGCTGAATCAGCAAACAATGCGACCGCTGGCGGAGCTTTGATCCCCCTTATGGCCTTGGGTGTTCCTGGCGATGTTGTAACTGCCGTTCTGCTTGGTGCCTTCCTGATCCACGGGTTGGCCCCTGGGCCACAGCTCTTTGCCGAAAACCTCGACCTCGTTTATGCGATCTTCATTGCGCTTTTGCTTGCTGCATTAATGCTTCCTGTGATCGGTTTGGCTGCGATCAGGCTCTTCTCGCGCATTGTTGTGATCCCGCGATACGTCTTGTACCCGATCATCGCGATACTTTGTTTGCTAGGTGTTTTCGGCTTCAATTCCAGTCCGACGGACCTCTGGATCATGTTGGGGTTCGGCTTTCTCGGATACGGCATGCGCAAGCTTGCCTTCCCGCTCGCCCCTATGATGATCGGCTTTGTGCTGGAACCTATTGGTGAGCAATCTGTCAGGCAGGCACTAACGATCTCTTCGGGTGACTGGTCTGTCTTTATTTCAACCCCAATCTCTATTCTGTTTCTCGTTCTGACGGTCCTTTCGATCGCGTTCATTGCACGCAGAACTTTGAAGGATCGTAAGGAGGCGAAAGCATGAGCCGCGCAGCAAGTCAGTCTTTGCAAGTACGCAAACCTGCGATCAAAACTGAGAAGGGTCTTGTTGCATCGCAAAACCGCATCGCCTCGGAAATCGGCGCGGAGATTCTGCGAAAAGGTGGAAATGCCATCGACGCTGCGATCGCCACGTCCTTCGCGCTCGGCGTGGTCGAACCATGGATGAGCGGAATTGGCGGCGGGGGCTATATGATCATCCGCCGAGCTAATGACAAAGGCGCGCAGGTGGTCGACTTTGGTATGCGGGCACCGTCAGGGCTGAAGGTCGAGGACTATCCGGTTATGGACGGCACGGCGGGCGATCTCTTTCCTTGGCCAGTCGTCAAGGACGATGCCAACGTCTTTGGTGCGAGATCAGTCGCTATCCCCGGACAAGTGGCTGGTATGGCCAAAGCCCATGAGGCTTTTGGATCAATGCCATGGGCCGACCTTGTCGCGCCTGCGGTCATCGAAGCGGAAGAGGGTCTGTTGGTCGATTGGTATGCTCAGCTGATCCTAGCAGGTGCCGCCAAGGGGCTGGCCAAGTTCCCAGCATCCCGCAAAACCTATTTGGATGACGATGGCTTTCCGAAAGCGTCTGCATGGACGGCGCTTGGACAGACACGGTGCGATCAAAGTGCACTCGCAACAACTTTGGCCTCCATCGCTTCGCATGGGGCAGCGGCCTTTTATCGGGGAGACATTGCGCGGAACATCGTGAAAGATCTGCAATCTGCAGGCGGACGTCACCTGCTGGAGGATTTCCAAAACTATGAAGCAACGATCGTCCCAGCTTCAGAATTCGACTATAAAGGCCATCGCGTATTCGGAACACCTGAGATGACTGCGGGCCCAACCTTGGTGCGGGTGCTCCAATTGCTCGAAGGCTGGACCCCGGGAGGTTCGAAGCCAACAGCGGAAGACCTTGTCACCTTTGATCGAGCCATCCGACAAGCCAACCAGGAGCGCTTCGCGACAATGGGTGACGTTGCGAATGAACTTGTCCCAAGCTGCACAACCCATTTCAATGTGGTGGACGAAGACGGAACAATGGTGGCTGTCACACAGACTCTTCTTTCGATCTTTGGTTCGCGCATGACGTTGCCGGGAAGCGGCATACTTATGAACAACGGGATCATGTGGTTCGATCCAGAACCCGGAAAGCCAAACTCAATAGGCGCAAGCAAACGCTGCCTCGCAAATATGTGTCCGACACTGCTTGAGCGCGCGGACGGAGCCCGGTTTGGTTTGGGTGCTGCTGGCGGGCGCAAGATCATGCCCGCTGTTGCCCAGCTAACGTCCTACTTGTTGGACTATGGAATGGACGCCGACACGGCAATGCATGAACCAAGAATTGACGTCAGCCTTGCCGAAACGACAATCGCGGACAACACGCTCCCAGACTCAATCCTTGATGCTCTGAAACTGAAGCTTCCAAGTGTAACCGCTGCACCGCGTACCACGTATCCTTATAACTTTGCCTGTCCGTCGGTTGTTGAGCGAAACAAGTCAACAAACTTTGGAACGACCGAGATAATGGCCCACTGGGCAGACACCGTATCGGCGGAAACCTAATGCAATGAACAGTTTTCTGGCGGAGGTCGGTTGGTTAGATCTGGTTGCTTTGGCGACGCTTGGCTTCAGCTTTACGCTCTACGGGCCCATCAGTGCGTTCATTCTAGGCGCCAATATTTCCTCGCGGATGTTGGAATGGCGAAAGATCTGGGCGCGCCAAATGATGTGGCGTGATGAACGAATTACCGATGTCAGCCTCGTAAGGGGGCTGATAGCAAATGTTTCTTTCTTTGCCACAACAACCGTCTTTGTGATCAGTGGTCTGCTCGCCCTTATTGGGTCCAGCAGCACCATTGTTCAAAAGCTGAATGCACTTCCCCATGTCGAGACCGTCACAGAGGAAACTGTCATCATGAAGCTCTGTGCCCTCCTCGCCATGGCCGTCGTTGCGTTCTTCAAGTTTGGTTGGGCCATGAGGTTGCACGCAAATACCTTGCTGATGGTCGGAGCTGCACCGGAGCCAGCGGAACGGGGTAGTATCGAAGCAGAATACGTAAGTACGCATCTTGCCGAGATGAGTGCGTTGGCGTCCGGTCATTTCCAAGGGGGCGTTCGGGCCTATTATTTTGGGTTTGCTTCTTTGCCTTGGCTGTTCTCCGCCTGGCTACTGTTTCCCTGCCTCGCGTTGATGATCGGCGTGGCTATTAGGCGAGAGTTTTTTTCCAAAGCTTTCCGTGTTGCAATGCCAATACCGAGATAAATGGAGCGCAGAGTATCTGGGAATGCGGACTTTGGTACGGCTGTGGTGAAAGTCCAAAGAGTCCCGCGACCCGTAAATTCGACACTTGAACCATGCTGCGGACCGCACCAATGACCGGTTCTCTCGCCGCGCGACGGCACGGCAGTTTTCGCTCCCGCCGCATTTTTCACGCTGCGAGCGCGCGCAGCACAAAATCACAATGACCGGGTTGGGCTCACTGCCGCCCGATACCAATGCAGCATCACCGGCGATGGAGGCGTTCTCGAACCGGCCGTTTGACCAGCGGACTACGCAGCTGAGATATAGGTGGTTTTTCGGATGTGCCGACATCCCCACATCAATAGCCTGTGTTGACGCCGCGCGCCGCGAAATCTGACTGCGAGCCCGTTGTGACCGATGCTGCGACCTCTACGAATGTCCGTTTTCATATTGAGGAATGTTGTTTCGGTCTCGGTGCAAGCGGCTTGCCAGAACCGCCACCCCAAGGGTCAGGGCGCAGCAGAACGCAAATGTTCCGGCCATGGCAAGGGCCGTCTGTTGGCCACCTTCAACGGTACCGATGTCGGCCCGCACAAAGGACCAGAAGATGGCACTGACAGCACCCGCGCCCAGGATGAAACCAAAGTTGCGGCTCAGGCTGAGGACACCCGAGGTGACGCCCCGGTTCTGCTCCGAAGCCCGTTCCATCACCGACGTATTCAGTGCGGCCAGGAAAACCTGGTAGCCTGGAGCAAGCAGCATGAAGGCGAGGATGAATCCGCCAAGCCCGAATACGTAGGGGAGGCCAGCCATCATTGCCGTTGCTATGACCATCGCCGACGCGCCGACAAGCACCGCGCGACCTGCTCCGATCCGTTCTGTCAGTCGCCCGGCCGGAATGCCGCTGAGCGCCGATGAGATCGGGCCCACTGACATGGTCAGACCCATCTGGGCCGTCGTCAGCCCTAGCCCTCCGGTCAGGAAGAACGGTCCCACCACCAGTATACCCATCATGACGAGGGAGACGATGCCATTCATGGCGAGGCTGACCTGCAAGTGCCCCGAGCGCAGAAGATCGAGTGGGATGATTGGAGAGGTGGTCCGCTTCTCGATCAGGAAAAACGCGACGATAGCGCCACATGCAATAGCTGCCAGCAGTACGGTGGCGCCATCAAGGCCATTGGCCATATGAGATACTAGAAAGGTCACGGCCATAAGGAAAAGGACAAGGGCGCCTGCACCGGGAAAGTCGATGCCTTGGCGCCGGGTCTCAGGTTTCTGGTTCTGAATAAAGAGCAGGCAGAGGGCCAGCGCGGCCAAGGCCAACGGTATCTGCATCAGGTAAACGGCGCGCCAGCCGAATGCGGCTACGATAGCCCCACCGACTGCGGGGCCTGCGGCGGTACCGATGGCAGACATCGTTCCTATCGCTCCCATCCATCTTCCGACCTGTCCCGATGGCACAAGATCGCGGACCATTGCCAAGGGCATAGCCATCATTCCGGCAGCGCCTGTGCCCTGAATGAAGCGGCCGGCTATCAGCATGGGCAATGTTGGGGCTTCAAAGGCAAGGAATGCGCCTAGGATGTAGAGGCACAGGCTGCAGAAAAGCACGGTGCGCTTGCCGAAGAGATCGCCTGCCCGCCCCACCGGGATGATGAGCGCGGTGGTTGCCAGGATGTAGACCGATACCACCAGTGTCGGGCTAAGGTCCTGACCTTGAAAGTATTCCGACAGTTCCGGCAGTGTCACGGCAACCATGCTCGTGCCGAGCGATGCCACAACAATTGAAAGACCTGGACCAGACAGGACCACCAACGGCTTGTTTCTATTATCGGAAATGGAAACTTCATTCATCCGAGCAACTCCATTGAAAAGCGGAGCAGGCACTCTACAACTTGAAGTCAAGTTTAAGTCAATAGGTGTCTGAATGGAAAGACTTCTGGACATTGCCGAGGTGTCGGATCGGTCCGGCGTCAGTGCGTCCGGCCTGCGGTACTACGAAAAAAAGAAGCTGATCGGGGCTGTAGCCCGCAACGGGCTACGGCGCCAATACGAGCCGGCAGTCCTAGAGGAACTGGCGCTGATCTGTCTCGCCAAGTCAGCAGGGTTCACACTTGACGAGATAGGGTCGGTATTGGGCCGACCCGGGACACGAGTGATTCCGCGCAACGCGCTGGTCGACAAAGCAGGCGATCTAGAAGAGCAGGCCGAGCGATTGGTCAATCTCGCCAAAATGCTGCGTCATGTCGCGAACTGTCCCGTCGTAGACCATTTTGAGTGTTCCCGTTTCCGAAAGCTGTTGAAGGTCTCTACCCGAGTTGCGAATGCCTGACGAACAGCTGTTGCAAAGCGGCCATTGGAGCGCGTGCAGCGAAAGCTCACTTTGTCCGCATTGTGTGAGTTCATGCACAGTGCGGCGAAAGGCTGCTTTCTCCTTTCTACTCTCGCAAACGTCTTGCCCGTTCCGCCATTCTGACCACCTGCGCGCTCGCCGTCGCCGCGGCGCTCTTTACCGCAGCCGGAGCGTGTACAGTTCCACGTCCAATCGCCTCACCCGTCGTGAGCGCCCCTATCCGCGCCCTGCCCTGGACACCAGATGTGTTAGCCAGCCCTCGCAGTACCCCTGCGGACCCGCTGACAATCGCCGGTGCCGCCGCCACCATTAGGTTTCCCGAGATGCCGCGAACGATCAGGGGTGTTGCTGCTACAAATCCTTTGGCCAGAAAAACCATGACGAAGAACGGCACGAGCGATCCGATGTTGGTTGCCGAATTCGGATCGCCGATCTGGGCGAGAAGCGAATTCGCCATGCCGACGACGGTCGAGAACATGGCTGCGATGACAATGGGGTAGAAGGCATAGCTGACCGTCGTCGAGACCCACCTATGGAAAAAGTCTTTGGTCGCATCGAAGAGCGACAGAGCGATCATGATCGGAGCGAGGCCAAGCATGAGTGTCAGCATCATCTTGGCGAAAATGAGTACGATGCCGGTCATGAAGCCAAGAAGGCTCAACAGAACGAGCCCTATGCCGCCCAAGATCGCACCTGTCATCCAGTTCAGGTTGCTGCCGATGGCGTTCAAGTATTGGCTGAACTCTGTAATGAGATCATCGAACTCGGCCGCGAAGTATGTGGCCCCCGCCCCTCCGCCGCCGACCGAGGAAATCAGGGCTCCAGCGACATAGTCGAGCCCGCCGATGATGGCATTCGCGACCGCGTTGAAGTTGGCCCAGTTGAAGGCGAAGAGCCCTATCAACATCAGCTTGATCAGGTACCAAAAGAAGCTGGCCCCATCCATGCTGCGGAATTGGAAGGCCATATTAATGCAGACGCCGATCAGCGAAAGAGTGGCCATCAGCAGGACGATCGCGCCGACATTGCTTGCCACAGCCCCGAACTGGGACTCGGCCGCATCGACAAGGAACGCGTCTGCGGTTCCAACCATCCAACTGACGACACCCACTACCAGGTCCCTTGCGCTTCGCAGATATCCTGCACTTCACGGGCGATCTGGTTTTGTTGGTCCCTGAGGGCTAACCGAGCTTGAGTATGTTCCGCCTGAGTACTTGTCGCAAAACGTTCTTCATATTCCGCCGAGGCAGCATCCCATGGTGGGAAGCGGATTTCACAGCCACAATCGCCTGATGACTTGATCGCCTGCCAAGAACGCAATTCATAGAGCCGCATCATGGTTCGAGCCTTGTAGGCGTCCCGCGGGTCGATTTCGTCCATCCAGGTCGGGCGCTCCGGACGTTTGTTGCAGATCCGGTATTGTTGCGGCGACATATCGACTGTGAGATCGTTTGAGACCTGCGGCGAAGTCTGCGCCACAACGGGGCCCGCCAAGGCGGCAAGCATGACTGCGAGAATTGGTTTTCGCATCTGGGGGGTTCCTTTTTTTACTGTGCGGCAACGGAGGGGCTCTTGTTGCCTCTGCCGTCGACCGTGTCGAGGTTCAAATCTGTGGTTTGGCCCGGGAGAAAGAACTCGGTGATTCCGCGCGCGCCTTCATGGCGGCCTGCCTGAATGATCACGTCGATCGAGCCCTCAATATAATCGATCATGTCGGCATAGGTCATCGGCACATCGGTTTTCAGGGCAGCGATGGCGAGGCGGCGAACAGCAAGTTGTGGGGTCTCGGCATGGAGCGTAGTCAGCGATCCACCGTGGCCGGTGTTGATTGCCTCGAGAAACGTCATCGCCTCGCGCCCGCGGACTTCGCCCAAGACGATCCGGTCGGGTCGCATGCGAAGTGTTGAGGCCAAGAGCACATCGGCACTGCGGGCATCCGTATCCCGGTCCGCGATCAACGTCACGGCATTGGGCTGCTCGGGGCGCAGCTCGGCCGCCTCCTCGATGGTGATGATCCGCTCTTCGGGCGGGATCAGCGAAAGGATCTTGCGCGCCGCGACCGTCTTGCCGGTCGATGTACCGCCCGAGACGATCATGTTGAGCTTGTTCTCGACGCAAAACCGCAGCGCGGCGTCGATGTCGCCGGACCTCACCACATCGCGCAGCGCGCCGTTCCGTTTCTGGCGCAGACCCTCAAGGCTGCGTTCCTTGCCGAAAAGGAATCCGAGTTTGATCTTCTCAAGCGGCAGGGAGGAAAAGAACCTAAGAGAAATCGAGAAACCGCCCTCGACTGCCGGCGGCTGGATCACCTGCGCACGGATCGGGCGATCTCGATACAGGATCGAGACAGAGACGATGGGCTTCTTGGTGCTGAGCGTGGTCGAGGCTGCTGAGGCGATCTGGTTGCCGAGGTCCTTGATCTCGGTCTGGCTCAGCGGGCTGCCGAGACCTCGCATGAAGTGATCGCCCTGGAATTCGCCCCAGACTTGTCCGTCGGGATTGATGCAGATCTCGATCGTGTTGTCGCGCAGGACCTCGGGGCCGAAACGGTCGAGCGACGCTTCCAGATAACTTGCAGCCATGTCAGAAAATCTCGAGATCACGATCGACCATGACCGTGATCCGTGTACCCTGATCGACATGTATCACTGGCCGGATCGCCAGATAGTCCTGCATCACGCTTTGCGTGCTATCGCGCAGATCCGTGCCGACATCACTCGCAACATCGGCCGCCGCCTCGCTGTCGATTTGACCCGCTGCAGCCGCAGGCAGGGCGCCGATCAAGGAGATCAGCGCGGCGGAGCCGAAGCGTTGCGCGAAACGGGTATCGACAAACCCGGTGGTGCCAGTACGGCCGAGTTCGTCTCCACCGAAGGCGCTGATCTGCACGGTCTGATTATCGGGCAAGATGATCCGGTCCCATGCCACCATGACGCGCGATTGGGCAAGTGCGACATCGGAGCGGTAGCGCCCGATCAGCCGCGCGCCGCGCGGGATCAGGATACGCGTTCCATCGAAAGAATGGACGTCTTCCGAGACGATGGCGCGGATCGCGCCGGGCAGTGTGCTGTCGAGGGCCGTCTCTGTCACAGCCTGAATCATGGTGCCCTGAACAACCGTGTTCGATGGGTTCGCGATCACTTCGGCACGTGTCACCTGCGCAGGTTGTGCGCCCGAACGAACAAAGGCTTCATCTGCATTCAGACGTGCGGCTTCCAGCGTGTTCTCCCTATCCGCACCCGCGCCCATCCCGGAGAACGCGATCATAGGAGACGCGATACGCTCTGCGCGGGCCTCGGCTTCGGCTGCGCGCCGCCTTTCGAGTTCGGCCAGCCGCAATTCTTCTTCACTTGGTCCCAATGAGGTCGGCTCTGGTGGTACAAGCCGTGCTAGCTCCAAGTCCATGCGGAGCTGATTCAATTCGCGATCCCGCTCGGTCAGCTGCCGCTCGAGGGCACGCTGAGCCTCGGCGGATGCTTCCTGTAAGGTGGCAATTTGCGCCGACAGGTCCGCAATCGCCTGCTCCGCCCCGCTGTCCGCGACCTCGGCTGGCCGTGCGCGTAGGTCCTCGAGTTCCGCTCTCAATGTCGCAAGGCTTTCCATCAGCGCGAGTTCCGACTCGCTCGGACCTGTGTCCGCAGGCGGGGCTTGGCTAGGCTCCGGGGCAGAAATCGGCGCCAGATCTCCGAATCCGGGGCCGCTGCTCTGGAACTCTTCCGGCGCGGCGGTCGCCATTGGTGCTTCTGCCGACGGCTGTAGGGCAGCCCACGCCAGACCACCTGCTGCCGCGATGCCGACGACTCCAAGGATCGCGGCAAGTGGTGCATGCCGCTTGTTTGCCTTCGCTTTGCCTGTCGAACCTTCGAGAGCCGCGAGGCGCGCGGCGAGGTCTTCCGTACCTTCGGTCATGATGTGGCCTGCCCTGCGTCCTGGACGCAAACCACATCTTCGCCAAGGCGAAGGACCCATTGTCGGTTGACGCCAGACACGCGGATGACGCCGTCACTTGAGGTGTGGCTGTTCACCGCGCGTTCCCTTCCGTTCGAATATCGGAAGATGGCAGGCACCGGCGCGTTCCGTGCAAACCGGAAATACGTGAAGGTACCATCATCCCAGATGGCCGTCGGCGTGAACTCTTCTCGGGCACTGACCGCATAGTTCGCGTTCGGCGCATCGGCCGCAACCGCCCTGGTGGGTTGTACGCGGTTTTCAGGATAGCGGAACTGCACGACATAATGCGGCGTCTCCCGGGCTTCGACGACATGGAAGTAGTAGGAGCGGCGGTTGGTGTAGACGGTGATGTTGGTGGCGACGCCAGATGCTGTCGGCTTGATGGCGAAGGCACGGCCACCCGGGACACCGTCGAATTGAAACCCGACCGTATCGCCGGCGATGATCGAGCGGATGGTTTCACCCTCACCGAATTCGACTGTGGTGACGCGGGTCAGAGTCGTGACGACACGGTAAACCTGGCCTTCAGTCCAGGTCGCGACGCGCACGCGATTGTCATGAGAACCTGGGCGGGGCGTAGTTTCGGCCAAGGCAGTCGTTCCCGCGAACGCGAGAATACTGGCGGCCAGCAGCGCAGAGATTGGAGTGCGGGTCATTCGGAACGGTCCGATCGGATGGCATATTGGGTGACGGTGAATCCGAAAGGGTTTTGCCAGACATCGTCGATCGCGCGGGTCCGCTCTGGCCGGAATTCGAACATCAACGTGGCAGTGAACGATCCATCCTGTACCCCCTGCGGGCTTGTCAGGCGCTTTCTGAGCCGCACCTGGGCGCGGTTATCGCCAATAAGGGTGATCGATGCGATCTCAACGGCCATCTCGGCCGCAGCCCCGTAACGCGTCGGCGGATAGCTCTCCTGCCCCGATGTCCACATCGCGCGCATGTTGGCCTCGGCCGATCCGGAAGACTGTGCGAGGACACGGCGGACACGAAGATCGTTGTCGAGCTGGTTGTAGGTCTCGCGGTCGAGAATGTAGCGGTAGATTTGCGCTTCGATCACGGCAGGCCGTTCGGCGAGCGATACGGTTTCAACCGTGGCATTGGGGAGCGCCATCCCGGTCGCGGGATCGTAGGGCACAACCACGGGAGGCGGCGTCTCGACCATCAGCGCGACAGCCGCGGCCGTCAAACAGCCGAATACGCCAAAGCCTGCCCCGGAAATGCCGATCATCCGCCAAAGCTGTTCCCGGCGCAGGGCACCGTAGACAAGTTCCTCTTCCACGAGCTCGCGCGCAGTCATCACTCCTACCCCACTCACGGCTCAAGATCCGGCAAGGTGAAGTCCATGTAGCGGCGTTCTTCAGCAACGGTGGCGGCGTCAACCACGCCTGCATTGCCAGCGCCTAGGGTTTGGATCGCTTCCAGCTCCCACATCCGGGTCATGGCGATGGCGAGTTCCGCCGTGACGCGTGTGTTATGATCCATTGAGGCTTTGAGATCTTCCATGTCCGGGATCATCTCGACCAGACGTTCCACCCGTTCGAGAGACTGTTCCGCCTCTGCGTGGCTGTTCTGCGCCGCCGCCGACATCACAGCACCTGTGGTTGCCCGCGTGGCCACGCCTTCGGCGCCCGGATTGCCGCTGGTGGCGATCTCGCGGAGTGAATCCTCGTCGAACCCCGCACTTGCCAGCGCCTGTTCCATCTGCGTGCGCATGGGCCCGGCATTGGGCCCGATCAGAGCGCTCCAATCGCCCGCCTGGATGCCTCGGACCAGGCCGGGGATGTCTTCGAAGTTGGCCTCAAGCAAGGTGTCGAGGTCCCCGCCCATGGCAAGTCCAAGGATGCTGCGCGGCCCGGTGAGCGAGGCATACATCTCGTTCAGCTGATCGAGTTGGCTTTGCAGCATGTCCAGTTGCTCCAACGCATTGTCCAGAAGATCCGTCTGGATCCCGAAATCCTGCAGCATCTGTTGAAGCTGGCGGATTTCCTGAGCAATGTTCTGAGTGTCCACCGTGGGCACACCCTGTGCCGCGACAGGTCCGGTGACATTGAGGGCAAGCGCGAGAGCGATGCTACCGGCGAAAAGGGAGCGGGGCAGGCGCAGGTTCAACGCAAATCCTCCTGACTGAAATCCATGAATTGCCGCTCGGCAGCCTGGGCCGCCGCCAAGGCGATCTGCTCGGCGCTGAGTGGCTCGGTTCGGGCGGCCTTGATCCGGGTTCGGATTGCGACCAGTCGGGCAAGTTCTGCCCGGGCATAGGTGTTGAGCGCGATGGCCTCGTAGAGATCCTCGGTCTCACCAATGCGGGTGATGATGTCCTGAACCCGCAGGGCGGCGGCGCGGACCGAGACCAGCGAATAGTCGCCATAGACCCCTGCGCCGTGGGCCGAGAGGCTGAAACTCGCGTTGGCGAGCAGCACAGGGTCGATGGTGCCGAGCGCGTCGATGCCCCCTACGGCCGCGAGGTAGCTGTTGTACTGCTGCGGGATCACCACGACATAATGCTGGGTTTCCGCGAAGGGTGGCACACCGCCATAATCCTGCACATTGCCCGGCCCGGCGTTATAGGCGGCGAGCGCATGGATAATGTTGCCATCGAACATGTTCAGCATTTGTGCGAGGTATCGCGCACCGCCGGTGACCTGCAGATAGGGATCGTCGTAATAGGCCGGGTAGATCCCGAGATCGCCCGCGGTACCGGGCATGATCTGGGTAAGTCCGAAGGCCCCCACGGGTGAGCGTGCCCCAATCTGGAAACGGCTTTCCTGCCAGATCAGCGCCTGTAAGAGACAGCGCCATTGCACGAGCGAAAGACCCGCGCGGCCGACCCCGGACAGACTATGGGTGTCGCGTGCTGCGCGGATGATCAGCTCCTCGATCCCCTCCCGGGCATCGCCGAACATCCGTGCAGCCGCTGGATTGGTGTCCTCGGGCGCATAAAGACTGGCGGACGCGCTTTCGACGTCGTCAACCGCCCCCTGCCCCGCCTCGAGCCCCGCCACGGTTCCGGCCACGTCTCCAGCGCCAAGCGACATGGCATCCATCAGCCCTTCGAGGGAGGCGAGTTGCTGGCGCTCGATTTCGGCCAGTTCCTCCTCGCGGCTTAGCCGGTCCTGCTGTAGTGCCAGGTCCCGATTGGTCTGCTCAAGGATGGCCTGCCGCTCTGCGAAGAGGCGCAGATCGAAGGTCGGCACGCCTTGGGCGACCGCTGGCCCCGCCGTGGGACCTGCCAGTGCAAAGCCGATCATCGAGAGAGGAAGCCAGGTCCGCATTGGCTCAGCCGCCTGCCCCCAAGAGGACGAAATCGCAGGCCGTGTCGCGGCGCGTGACCTCCGCCCCCATGGTCGAGATCGTGGCGGTGGCGGTTCCTGCCTGCGCAGGAGCCTCGCGAAAATTGAAGCAGTTGGCTTGCGGGGGGTTATGCTGTGCACAGGCTGTCAGGGTCAGGCCAAGGCCAAGCAGCACGACGCTGCGACTGATGGTACGGGTCATGTCACTCTCCAGAAATCAGGACGGTCGCGATAATCGGCGCCGACAAGCGCTTCGCCCTTCTCCATTCCGCCAAGGATGGTCACGAGCGGGCCGAGCGCGCTGAGATCGGCATCGATCACGGCGGAACCACGGTCGTCGCGTACAAGCGCGAGCCGCGAGGCCGAGCCGACGCCCAGAAGCACGTCGAGCTCTTTCTCGGTCAGGCCGAGCATCGCGTAGTCAGCGGCGGAAGCACGAATGTTGGGCAAGAGCACCTGCGTCGGCACCGCTTCCACGATGGTCTTGCCGGTGCGCGTGCGCTCGAGCTGGCTGGCATATTGCGTCATCATCACGACGACGGCGTTCTGCTTGCGGGCGGTCACCAGCCAGTTGCTGAGTCGCTCCGCAAAGTAGGCGTTGTCGAGGGCTTTCCATGCTTCGTCAATGACGATGATGGTGGGCTTGCGGTCCTCGATCACCCGCTCGACCCGGCGGAAGAGGTAGGACAGGACCGCCATGCGTTCCCGCTCGCTCTCGGAATCGAGGATGCCGGTGAGGTCAAAGCCCGCGACGTCTCCATCGATGCTGAAACTGTCCTCGGCATTCGCCCCGAAGATCCAGCCGTAGCGGCCCTCGGCGGTCCATTCCTGCATCCGCTCGAAGAGATCGCCCTCGTCATCGGTCGAGACCAGCAGCGAGGCGAAATCCGACCAGTTCCGTAGGCCCGCATGTCCTGCGCTCGCGTTCTGGCGCACGACTTCCTGCAGTCGGTTGGTCTGAACCGGGGTTAGCGGTCGATCGCGCCGCTCCAAGAGGCTCGCGAGCCAATCAGCAAGCCATGCCTGGCCCCGCACGTCGATCTCGGTCTGGAGCGGATTGAGGCCCGTTGGGCGCCCCGCCCGCACGGTCGAATAGCTGCCGCCGAGCGCGCGGACGGCCATCTCCATGCCCGCGCGATAGTCGAATACGAAGACCCGCGCACCTGCCCGCCGTGCCATGGTCATCAGGAAAGCCGCCAGGACGGATTTGCCGGAGCCGGGACGGCCCAGGATCAGCGTGTGGCCTCCTGTGGGTTCGCGATCCGGCGCGCCCTGTTCGTGGAAGTTGAAGCGAAAACCGCTGCGCTCGGGCGTCGGGAAGAGTGTGATCGGCACGCCCCACGGCACTTCCCTACCAGTCTTTCCGAGCGGGGTGCGGTGGAAGGTAGCGAGATCGGCGAAGTTGTGGTTCGTGATCGCAGCCTTGCGGCTGCGCGCCCCAGTGTTCCCGGGATGCTGCGCCATAAAATGCGCCCGCGCCCCGAAGGCTTCGGAGATCAGGTTGATGCCGGAAGTCGCGGAGATGTTGCGGATCTCGGCCGCGATATCGTCGAGCGCGGCTTGGCTGCGCGCATAGACCGCCACCGTCATGTGGTGCTCGCCGAAGATCAGGCGTTTCGATTCCAGATCGTCCTGGGCGAGTTCCAGTTCCTGAGCGAGGCTGACGGCCCCGTCATTGGCGGCTTGCATCAGGCGCAGCTGCCGTTTGATCCGGCCCGCCATGATGTTGGCGTTGATCGGCACAAAGGAGTGGGTGACCACCATGTCGACGGGCAGGTTCAGCTCGTCGAGCATCAGACTGTCAGTTTTGGCGGGATAGTTCTTCACCGCAAAGATCGCGCCGAGCTTGTTGCCGACAGCGCCGTCAGAGAGGGCGATGGTCGTGCCGCGGAAGGTGACGCGGGTATTGGCTACGTCCTCGGCGATCACACCGAGGCGCGACCGGGGGAAGAGCGGGTGCTCCTCGCCTGTGTTGAGTGAACCGAGGAAGCCCAGAAGCTCGCCGGTGCTTGCGGCCAGCAGGCGGGGCTTCAGCTCATCGAAGGACGACAGCAGAAACCCCACAACCTCGTCGAGCTTGCGCAAGCGGCGGGTCGTGTCCGCCGCATGTCGCGAGCGAGACGCCCCCAGACCGAAGGGCAGACGGCTGGTCGCCTCGGGGCGCTTCAGCACGGTCAGGGTCAGCGTCTTGTCGCGCAAGCCCGCGCGGCCGAGATGCGCGTGCCATCGTTTGTCGACGGCGGCAGCAAACCCCTCGCCCGGTATGGGCGGCAGGGTCACATCGACCGCTTTCGAGACCTTGTGCAGGTAGAATGAGAACTCGGTCCCGACCTGCGCCACGATGCCAGCCAGCAACCCTCCGATCCGGTCGAGATGCCCGTCCTCGCTCGTGGTGCTGTTCACCCCCTCGAGCCTGATGCACTGCATCAGTTCGTTGCCGCGTGTCCGGATCGTCCGGTCGGTCACGAGGCTCACGTAGGGCAGCATCGACGAGAGCCGCTTCTCGCCCTTGACCCATGCGGGCAGCGCAGTCAGCGGATCGAGCGCCTCTGCGACGTCATTGGCAAGTCCATCACGGGGCATAGCTGTCGCCTCCGTGCAGCTTGCGGTTCGTGGTCGGCGGGGTTTCCTGCAGGGTGATCACCAGGACGTCGAGGAAGTTCGGATCCCAGTCTGCGGCTTTCCAAAGCGCCGGCCAGGCCAGCCCCGCGAACACGGTCACCACCCAGCTCTGCACCCAGAGGAACAGGAGCGTCGAGCCGAAGAGCCAGACCATGGCGTACATGATCGGCAAGCCCATCAGCTTGGGTGGCCTGAGAAGGCCGATGAACACGCGGGACTGGTCAGCCATGGACGGAGCTCAGGTGGTCCAGATGGCGGCGACGATGGTGGGTGCTGCGGCGATGCCGCGATTGCAACCACGACCCAGAGCGCCTGACGGAAGTCGAGGATGCCAAAGAGCCAGGAAAGGAACACCCCGATCAGTGCGAGCGTGCCAATCACGATCCCCAAGGGACCGGTGATCGCATCGACAATGCCTTGAAGCAGGGTCTGTACCGGCGAGAGGTCGATGCTCTGTGCAAGCGCTGGACCCGCCAGCAAGATAAGGGCCATCGCGCCGGACGCGGTGATCGCCCGCGTGCGGAGCACGCTTTGACGTTTCCTCGATGTCATGAAAGATCTCCTCTGAGCCGCTCAAACACGGCAGTCACACGGGCCACATGCCCTTGGGTTTCGCGAAAAGGGGGAATGCCGCCGTGGCGTGTGACCGCCTCAGGGCCAGCGTTGTACGCCGCAAGGGCCAGAGAGCCCTCGCCGAACTGGTCGAGCATCATCAGCAAGTAGCGGGCTGATCCGTCGAGGTTCTGCGCAATGTCATGTGGGTCCACGCCGAGATCGCGGGCGGTATCCGGCATAAGCTGCCCGAGGCCTATGGCACCGACAGGGCTGCGTGCAGCCGGATTGTATGCGCTCTCGACTTCGATGTTGGCCCGGTAAAGGAGCGCCCAATCAGTTACTGAAAGCCCGGCGCGACGCAGCGCACCATGCCCGGCATACCGTAGAGCCGTGGTCTCGATCGCATGGAGGATTTCTGGGGTGGCGCGGGCGGCGGATCGAGCCGGGATCGCTGTCTCGCTCGTTGCGTCAGGAACGCGAGGTTCTGCGAAGAGAAAAAGGCGCCCGTTTGCCTCTTGAGAAGAGGAAATCAATTGGCCGTCTGGGCCAACCGAAAAGATGAAACCGTCGGCCAGGGCCGGGGGCGCGGAACAAACGCCTGTACCCAAAGCAACGATGAGCGCAGTCGCGCGGTCAGCTGCCTTTGACCGGAGGCGCGGCGTGGCGTTCGCGGCCACCTTCTTCAAGTGGGATGCTAGCGGTCGTACAGCCCATGTCGGCCAGGAAACTGACAAGGCCAACGATGGTTTTGAAGTCGCGGAGCTTGAGGACGCTTCGGCTGGTGACGAGCATTTTATCGTCACGCCCATCAGTGGCGACGGCGCGGATGACCCACGAGCCGTACCAGCTGTTATGGCGCTTCTCCGCTCGCTCCTTGCAGACCACCTCAATGAGGTAGCCCTCGGCGAGCAAGCCGCGCAGTCCGTCTTCGGTGACCACATTCGGTGCTTCTTCTATCATGACCTCCCCTGGGCCCTCCTCATCGTGAGTATCGGCCCGCGGGGACATTTCCACACGGGCGATACAAGACAACATAATTGACTGCAAGACAATTTATCTGAGTTGACGAACCGTCTTTGGCTGCAATAGGTAGCTACCGCACGAAACCATGAATTTGAAGTGGCAAAGGAGTTTTGCCCTGCGCATGTTTTGTGCATTTCGATACGGTTTGCTTGGTCTTGTTGTGCCACTCGCGTCGATTGGCCAAATCGCCATTGCATGTACCGCACCGGAACGGCCCTTCCTGCCTGAGCGGTCCGAAGACATTCGAGAATATGCCGATCTGCTCCGCTCTGATTTCGAGGGCTACATCGCCGACATACAAGAATACTTCCGCTGCTTGGACGCCGAGCGCCAACGCGCCTTTCACGAGGCACAGGAGGTTAGCCGGGACTACGGAAGGCTGGTCGAGATATTGGAATGACTTTTCATCGTTTCCATGTTGGAGACTTTGAAAGCAGACACTATATGATTTTAGTGTCTGCATAAGCAGACATTAAAGCGTCAAAGCCTTCTCCAGATCGTCGTGCTCGAAAGCACTTTCCAGATAGTCGAGCTCGCGTGCCGGAGCCCCGACCTGATGCGCAATTTCGCGCCACGTCGCTGTCGCTTTTGCCACTTCAGCGACGATTTCCCGGGCGTGTTGAGTGCGGAGGCCGAATTCAGGTGCCACGGCCAACACAAGGTCAATGTCACAGGTCCCGTCGTCGAAATCGATCCGTGTCTGCAGGACACGCGGTTTTTCCAGCTGGGACGTCGGGTTGATGTCGAACGCCGGCGACAGCCGCCATCCAGCTGGCCCATCCCATAGAAACCCGTGATTGCGCATATGGTCGTCCGTATTCGACACCAGAACAGTGAAGACAAGGCGGCGATAGAGTTCTTCACGATCCCTGGCAGCCTGGCTGCCCGTCCTTGTGATCGCGTCTACGATCTCGAGATAGCTGCCAGATACGCCATCCCGGTTCTGGGTCATGGTCATGGCTGACATATACGGGATGCGTTCGCCTGCTGCGCGTCGGTCAAACCGGGCGCTCAGATAGACCGGCTGGTCACCGATGTTTGCCAGAGAGTGGTCAGCCATGGTCAGGCCGGCCCGATCTGCCAATCGCGCGGCGACTTCCTCCCAGCGTTCCTTGCTGTAATCATCGTCAGCCTTGGGAAACTTGGCGATCGAGAGCTTGCCCTGCACATCATAGACCGAGCACTTCGGGCGTGCGCCGCCAAGCGATGCTCCGGGCGCAAAAATGAGATCGAGGTCCTCGTCTCGTTCCTCGCCAGCTTCGAAACGCCCTACTGCGTCGAGAAGACGCTGGAGCGCGATATACCCCGGAACGCCATCTTGGATGGGTGCTGCATAGGCGGCATCGCCACGCCATCGCAGCCGCAAGGCTCCGATGCGGCTGACATCGGAGACACCCATAAGATAATCCGTCTCGAACAAGGTTCGAACCGGACGTTCCTCCCGCACAGAGCGGCGCCGTTCCCGACGCCGCATCAAGGCACGACCCCAGTTGTCTGGGGCACTGTCGCCAAGGGCTGGAAACATCTCTCCGTTGCCTGAAGGCACAAACGGTCCGGGCGAGAGAGGCACGCCCTGATCAATAGCAAACCGCTCTGGCCGGTTCAGCCAGTCGTCCGAGTATTCGAAAACGACGGTTTCGCGCGCCCGGGATGGCACACAACGCATGGTGCCGACAGGCACCATCGCTCCATCGAGCTCAATGTCGATTTCGACGACCCGTTCTGCCATGGCCTAGCTGCTCTCCTTGGAGCCAGGCTTCTTGCGCGCAAGAACCGCGCGTTTCGGCAAGCGCTCAAGAGCTGCATGTGCACCTTGGGGATCGTTCCTGGCATCAGCGAGATCTGCAAATCCATCCATCAGGTTCAATGCTTGCAGCACAGCCGCATAGATGCCGATGGACACGCCAGCATCACCTTTTTCGATCTTGTGGTAGGTTGATCGCGCAATACCCGCCCGCTCGGCGACAACAGACGCCGGCAAGCCGCGGCGCAAACGTGCGTCACGGATATCGGATCCGAGCTTGCGGATCGCCCGCTTGGCTGCGGGGGGCGGAAGGTATGACGCAGGCAATGCTTCTATCCTCGGTCTTGTTATTACCTTTATGTATGTATAAGAAGACATAAGGCAAGTGCTTTGACCTCAAGCTGTCATTGCTGCATTCCGTCTGATGCGCAAATGCTCACTCACCTTTTTCGGGAAATAGCCCAGGCATCCACCGACCTGCATACTTGGCCGGGAACGCCAGCTTGAGCGGCGCGCGGGTCGAGGTCGATGACAAAGCCCCCGCTTCAAGTAGCGCAGATGTCACCCGCCGCGCGGTGCGATCACTCGTGCCAAGGATGGACTCGACCTCTCCACGTTCAATCTGTCCCTGATAGAGGACGGCTTTCAGCACGGTATCGGATTTTGGAGGCAACCCCCCGGCGCGGATTTCTTCTTCAGCCCAGATCAGGATACGGTCACGCAGCCGATCAGGCCGCATAAGACTTTCCATGAACTCTACCTGGTCAATGCAGGTGCGCAGGAAGAAGCCGGCGAAGGAAGCAAGCGCGGCTTCGCTGAGCGTCCCACGCCCGTCGCGATCTCCACGGCGAGGACCGTCGCAGGAGGCCAGGTGCTCCTTGTAGGCGGCCTCTTCACGTGCAAGCCCGCGCGCCACAGACCAGAGGCCGCGTGTATCGAGCGTTCTGCGCAGCATGGCGTAAGACATGAGGCGGGCAACACGCCCGTTACCGTCGAGGAAAGGGTGCACCCAGAGAAGCCGGTGATGCGCGCAAGCCGCAGCTAGGATTGGTTCGATCCTGCCTTGGAGGTTGTAAGCCTTGTGCATACGTTCGAGAAATCGCGGTACCGCTCCAGGGCTGATGGCAACGTGCCGCCCAACTTCAACGTAGCGCGTCCGCAGCTCGCCAGGCACAACGGGTATTTTTTCGCCCGTCTTCGGGTTTTCGACGAAGAGAAGCTCAGGCGGCAGCAGTTCGCAGAAG
>NZ_JAYMWO010000015.1:0-3468 GCF_048056175.1 Phaeobacter sp. JH20_29 | reverse complement strand
GTGAGATTAGAAATCCAACGAAATCAACGGCTATGCTTTGCCCTTAAATATGAGATTTTGCCTTTAATTCCGATATTTTTGCCCTTAAAGCTGAGACAGGGTTCACAGACTTGAGCGGCAAATATCTATGGATGATGATGGCGAGGGCTCCGTTGCCGTTGGTGCTGAAGAGGCGCGCAGGGCCGTTGTGCTGCGTCCGCTTGTTCAGGCATATCTGAAAGGTACTGGCAGTCTGGAACGTGGCATCAATGACGCCGTTTGGGAGCTTGGTGTCAGCAGGGCGACGGTCTGGCGTTGGATAAAGCGGCTGGTCGAAGATGGTGGACGCACCAGTGCCCTTGCTCCGCGGAAACGGGGTCGTCCAGCCGGTACGGCCTTGATATCCAGCCAGGTCGAAGCGGTGATCGAAGAGCACCTTCGCCGCTATTTCTTGCGCCGGGAGCGTCCGAGCCTCTCGCGCGTCGTGACAGAAATCCGCAGCGCGTGCTGGCAACAGGGCTTGCAGCCGCCGACACGACGGACGGTTCAGCGTCGTCTGGATGCGATGGATGCCCGCGAAGTTGCGAAGGCACGCGAGGGCGCAAAGGCGGCCCGCCAGAAATTTACGCCGGTCACAGGTGAGAACAAGGCCAGTGTGCCACTGGAGATCGTCCAAATTGATCATACGCCGGCGGACATCATTCTTGTCGACAGCTTTGAACGCCAACCAATTGGGCGGCCTTGGGTCACGCTGGCGATCGACATCGCAACGCGGATGGTAACTGGATACTACACTTCTCTCGAGGCCCCTTCGCGACTGTCAGTGGCGCTTTGCCTGACACAGGCGGTTGCCCCCAAGGCGGAACTTCTGACGGAATTGGCGTGCAATATTCCTTGGCCCGCACAGGGCAAACCGCTCAGCCTCCATGTCGACAATGGCCGCGATTTCCGTTCGCGGGCCTTTCGGTCCGCATGTGCGGAATGGGGGATCGATCTGGTCTATCGGCCTTTGGGAAGTCCTCACTTCGGAGGTCACATCGAACGTTTGATCGGGACGATGATGGGGGCCGTTCACCTCCTGCCGGGCACAACGCAATCCTCGGTCGCGACCAAGGGCGACTATGATGCCGAAGGCAGGGCCACGATGACCTTGAGCGAATTCGATCGTTGGTTTGCTCTGGAAATCTGCCGTTACAACAACAGAATACATTCAAGTCTTGGCTGCACGCCCGTCGCCAAATGGGAGGCGCTCTCAGAGCAAATGACGGGCGACATCCCATTTGATATCGAAGCCTTTCAGGTAAGTTTCCTGCCGGGCGAACTGCGCAAGATCAGGCGTGACGGCATCCATCTGTTCCAGATAAGGTACTGGTCCGATGCCCTTGCAGGCCACATCGGGCGCGGGGATGGAAAGGTGGTCGTTCGCTACGATCCTCGTGATATCTCAATGATCTGGGTCGAACTAGACGATGGCCGGTATGTTGAAGCGCGGTACAGAAACCTGGAAATTCCGCCAGTGTCCCTCTGGGAATACCGCGAAGCCATGAGGAAGGCTCGGGCCCTTGGCAAGTCCGGGTCAAATGAGCTGGTTCTGGCTGAGCTGATCCGCCAGCAACGCCAGATCGAAGCTGAAAGCCGGGGCCTGACGAAGGCCGAACGTAGAACCCGTGAAAGAAAAGGGCCATTGGAGGGCCCCGCCTCGGCTATCGCGACAATCGAAGGGCTGCGCCCGATCGATACGGGTGATACATCGCGCCCATTGTTCAAGGTGGAGAGATGGTGAATTGAGGGCAGGGATAACTGAGGCAGACGGTCGGATCGCCCTCATTCAATCGGATATCTGGATCGGCTTTCCGCGGGCCGAACAGGTGTTGGACCGCTTGCATGGTATGATCGAAGCGCCACGGCAAACCCGTATGCCTGGGCTTCTTGTGCATGGTGCCTCCGGGATCGGCAAAACGATGATCGCCCGAAACCTGTCGCGCAAATACGCACCAGAATACGATCCGGCGTCAGGCATCACCCGCACGCCCCTGCTGCTGTTGCAAGCGCCGCCCGCACCAGACGAACGGCGGTTCTACCTGCACATCTTGGCCGCCGTCGGCGCCCCGGCGACGGCGCTGAGCGCCCGCGCTCAAAATGTGGCTTCCCTCGAAGTTCGCGTCATCGCGCTCTTGCGCGACCTTGGCCTGCGGATGATCATGATCGACGAGGTTCACAACCTCTTGGCCGGGACACACCGCGAACAGCGCCGCTTTCTCAATGTTCTGCGGTATCTCAGCAATGAACTCGAAGTGTCGCTGGTCTGCCTGGGGGTCAGCGAGGCCGTTGATGCCATCCGTGGTGATATCCAGCTTGCCAGGCGGCTGGACGAACATCACCTGCCAAACTGGCGCGACGATGCCGAGTTCTCGGACATGATCCAGACACTCATCGCGGCAATGCCCCTCGAAAAGAAATCCAATCTGAAGGTCAAGTCGCTCAAGCAGATTCTTGCGCTGACCGGTGGGGTGACCTCGCGCATCTTCGCCCTGATCAAGGATCTTTCCATCGACGCCATTGTCACAGGTGATGAATGCATCACCGATGACGCAATCGCAAAATGGACGCCGGTTTGGTCGCGCCATGCGAACGCCCATCGGCGGCTCGAGAAGTCCGGAGTGTGAAGCCGCGCCGGCTGCCGAAGACTGTCGCACCGCTGCCAGACGAGTTGTTGTCAGGTTGGTTGTCTCGGCTGGCTGCGGCCAACTACTGTGATGACGCGGAACTGCTGGCTCATATCAAAATCGATACCGCGCATGGCACCGCCTTGGATTTCAACGTCGAAGCGGCTGCGGCGGAGAAAATCGCAAACGCCGCGCGTGTCGACCCAGATGTTGTGCGGTCTTTGACCTTTCCGGCAATGACGCCACGAGAAGCCTCGCTGACGGCCCAGATGCCATTCCAGCATTGCCTGCGATGCTCTAGGGAGGGCCTTTCACTCAGGCATTGGAGGCGGGCCTGGGCATTTGACTGTCAGGTTTGCGGGACGAGACTTGTGCAAACCCTTGGCAAAACCGGTGACGAACAAATACCCGACAAACTGATCTACCGAGCGCGACGCGGGGCAGGGATGCTTGAGTGCGCCGCGCGATCACGCAGCCCCAAGCAACTTCGGCGCGCAATGCGCGCAGTCGCCTTTGCCATGTCACTAAAGACCTTCCGCGGGGATCCGGCGTTCGCTCTCCAAAACCCCAAGTCGGAAGTGAGGCTATTCTGTCTCGCCGCAATCGCCGCCGCTCGATCTCGCCCCTTGGCTAAAGCAGCCATCGTCAGTTCCGGCATCGACGACTATGCAAAAGTTGCTCTACTTCGCGCCTTCGAGAAGCAGCCACGTTTGCTTGCTGCGGTTGATCATATCGCGCAGAGGCGCGCGAGAAGCAAAGGCCCCATGACAGCCGAATCTCGCAATTAAGGGCAAAATTTGTTGCCGAAAGCATCGTGTCTCAG
>NZ_JAYMWO010000014.1:0-24557 GCF_048056175.1 Phaeobacter sp. JH20_29 | reverse complement strand
ACGTGGGCGTAGTGACGGCCTTCGGTCTCATATTCCACGTGCGCGGTCGAGATGGTGATGCCGCGGGCTTTCTCTTCAGGTGCGCCGTCGATCTGGTCGTAGGCTTTGAAGTCACCGAAATACTTGGTGATCGCTGCGGTCAGCGTGGTCTTGCCGTGGTCAACGTGGCCGATGGTGCCGATGTTGACGTGCGGTTTTGTACGTTCAAACTTTTCCTTAGCCATGAGAGGCCTCCTTTTCGTGTTGAGAAGGGCACGCGCCGTGGCGCGAACCCCTCAATATCTGTTCGCTTAAGCGAATTTTGCCTGGATCTCGTCAGAGATGTTCTGCGGAACCGGATCGTAATGATCGAACTGCATGGTGAACTGGGCGCGGCCCGAGCTCATCGAACGCAGGGTGTTGATGTAGCCGAACATGTTCGCCAGCGGCACAAATGCGTCGATCGCAATTGCGTTGCCGCGGGGTTCCTGGCCGGTCACCTGACCACGACGCGAGGTCAAATCGCCGATGATGCCACCGGTGTAGTCCTCAGGTGTGATAACTTCCACCTTCATGATCGGTTCCAGCATCTTGGCGCCAGCTTTGCGCATGCCTTCACGCATACACATACGTGCAGCGATTTCGAAGGCCAGAACGCTGGAGTCAACGTCGTGGAACTTACCGTCGATCAGGGCAACCTTGAAGTCGATCACGGGGAAGCCGGCCAACGGACCGCTATCCATGACGGACTGGATGCCTTTTTCAACACCGGGGACGTATTCCTTGGGAACGGCACCACCAACGATGCGGCTCTCGAAGGAGTAGCCTTCGCCCGGCTCTGTCGGCGAGATGATCATCTTCACCTCGGCGAACTGACCCGAACCACCCGACTGTTTCTTGTGGGTGTAGGTGTGCTCGACCTCGTGACCGATGGTCTCGCGGTAGGCAACCTGCGGCGCACCGATGTTGGCTTCGACCTTGAATTCACGCTTCAGACGGTCAACCAGGATGTCCAGGTGAAGTTCGCCCATGCCCTTCATGATGGTCTGACCGGACTCGATGTCGGTCTCCACGCGGAAGGACGGATCTTCGGCAGCCAGACGCTGCAGACCCTGGGACATTTTCTCCTGGTCGGCCTTGGTTTTCGGCTCAACCGCGATCTCGATCACCGGATCGGGGAAGGTCATGGTTTCCAGAACCACCGGATCGTTGACGGCGCAGAGCGTGTCACCGGTTGTGGTGTCTTTCAGACCTGCCAGCGCGATGATGTCGCCTGCAAACGCTTCCGTGATTTCCTCACGGTCGTTGGAGTGCATCATCATCATCCGGCCGACGCGTTCTTTCTTGCCCTTGGTGGAGTTCAGGAGCGTGTCGCCCTTGGCCAAGGTACCGGAGTAAACCCGGGTGAAAGTCAGCGAGCCGACGAAGGGGTCGTTCATGATTTTGAACGCCAGACCCGAGAACGCCATCTCGTCGTCCGCACGGCGGGCGATGTCACGGGTTTCGGTTTCGTCACCGGGTTTGAAGCCCATGTAATCAACAACGTCCAGCGGGCTGGGCAGATAGTCGATCACAGCGTTCAACAGCGGCTGAACGCCTTTGTTCTTGAATGCGGAGCCGCCGAGAACCGGAACGAATGCCAAGGCCAGAGTACCCTTGCGCAGCAGTTTGCGCAGGGTCGGGACGTCGGGCTCTTCGCCTTCCAGATAGGCTTCCATCGCGTCGTCGTCCATTTCGACGGCCGCTTCGATCATCTTGCCGCGCCATTCTTCGGCCATGTCTTTCAGGCTGTCACGGATCGGTGCTTTGATCCACGACGCGCCAAGGTCTTCACCCTGCCACAGCCATTCTTCCATGTTGACGAGGTCAACCAGGCCTTCCAGCTCGGTTTCTGCGCCGATCGGAATACCAACCGGAACCGCGCGGGCGCCGGTGCGGTCTTCGATCATGTTGACGCAGTTGAAGAAGTCAGCGCCGATCTTGTCCATCTTGTTGACGAACACCATACGCGGAACCTTGTAGCGGTCAGCCTGACGCCACACGGTTTCGGTCTGGGGTTCAACACCGGCGTTGGCGTCCAGAACACAGACAGCACCGTCGAGAACCGCCAGCGAACGCTCAACTTCGATGGTGAAGTCAACGTGGCCGGGGGTGTCGATGATGTTCAGGCGGTGCTTCGGAGAGTCAGCGGTCTGACCATCTTCGGTGCGTTCCCAGAAGGTGGTGGTCGCAGCCGAGGTGATGGTGATCCCGCGTTCCTGCTCCTGCTCCATCCAGTCCATGGTGGCTGCACCATCGTGCACCTCACCAATGTTGTGGGATTTGCCGGTGTAATACAGGATACGCTCGGAGCAGGTGGTTTTACCTGCGTCGATGTGCGCCATGATACCGAAGTTACGGTATAGGTTGAGCGGATATTCGCGTGCCATAGGTCTAGGTCCCCTAGCTTACCAGCGATAATGGGAGAAGGCTTTGTTAGCCTCTGCCATCTTGTGGGTGTCTTCGCGCTTCTTCACGGCGGTACCGCGGGACTGTACAGCGTCCAGCAGCTCACCGGCGAGGCGTTCTTCCATGGTGTTTTCGTTGCGAGCGCGGGCGGCTTTGATCAGCCAGCGGATCGCCAGGGCTTCGCGGCGCTCGGGGCGCACTTCGACGGGCACCTGGTAGGTGGCACCACCCACACGACGCGAGCGCACTTCGACGGAAGGCTTCACGTTGTCCAGGGCTTCGTGGAAAACTTCCACGGGGGCACGTTTGATTTTCGATTCAACGCGGTCGAATGCGTTGTAAACGATGCTTTCTGCGACCGATTTTTTACCATCGATCATCAGGTTGTTCATGAATTTGGTCAGAACGCGGTCGCCAAACTTGGCGTCGGGCAGAACTTCGCGTTTTTCAGCAGCGTGACGGCGAGACATTTATCAATATCCTTCTTATTTAGGACGCTTCGCGCCGTACTTCGAACGGCGTTGCTTACGGTCTTTGACGCCCTGGGTATCCAGAACACCACGCAGGATGTGGTAACGGACACCGGGAAGGTCTTTTACACGGCCGCCACGGATCAGAACCACGGAGTGTTCCTGAAGGTTGTGGCTTTCACCGGGGATGTAGGAGATCACTTCGAAACCGTTGGTCAGGCGGACCTTCGCAACTTTCCGCATAGCGGAGTTCGGTTTCTTCGGTGTGGTGGTATACACACGGGTGCAGACGCCGCGTTTTTGCGGGCACTGTTCCAGGTGCATGGACTTAGAGCGTTTTACTTTCGGCTGCCGCGGCTTGCGGATCAGCTGTTGGATCGTTGGCATTCCGGTTTTTTCCCCGTCTCAACAACACATGTGTCATGCACGTCCTTGAACGTACGGCTAAATTCGTCGCACTTACGCGTCCGCAAGCGCAAAAACCGCAATCGTTTCCATTCCGAGGTAAACGACGCGGTGGGTTTACAGAGGATCCGCGCAAATAGGCGCACGAGATCTTGAGCCACTTAGATTTTGATATCGGCTTTTGGGGCGACCCCCGGTTGCCGGATAGGCGGGCGTATATGGGGAGTCGCGGGGGATGTCAACAGCGGCTCCCCCGGCCGCATCGGCGTGGCGTCTGCGCGCGTCGGCGGCCGGACAGCGCCGCTGGCCTACAGCTTGCCCGTACAACCTGCGCGGTGCATAGTGCGCCGCGACAGGCGGACCCTCATGAGAGGCCGCAGGCGCGAGGGTCTACAGCGATGCAGGTCATAGGTCTATGCCGTTTTTCCTATCCCGCCATTGGTGGGTTTCAGGTTGAACATGACACGCTTGATGAGCGGATCGCCTATCTCTATGCCGAGGCCCGGCTGAAGGAGCGGTTTGACCTGCTGGAACGGGTCGCCCTGCCCTGTCTGCGCGCCCAGACCGATCAGGACTTCACGCTGGTGATTGTGATTGGCGAGAGCCTGCCAGCGCCACATCTGGCACGGCTGCGCGATCTGACGGCGGATATGCCGCAGGTGCAGATCCGCGCCCGCCCGCCCGGCAACCACCGGCAGGTCATGAAGGAGGTTCTGAATACCACCCGCAATGACCTGAGCGCGCCCTGCCTGCAATTCCGTCATGACGATGATGATGCGGTCTCGGTGGATTTTGTCGAGCGGCTGCGCCAGACCGCTGGCCAGTGTCAGGGGCTGATCGCACAGAACCAGACGGTTGCGATTGATTTCTGCAAGGGCTTCACCGCGCGCTTCGCGTCGGACGGGATCTATGCGGCAGAGGGGTACCGGCCCTATTTTGTTGCGGCGATGGGCATGTATGTGGCCGGCAATTGCAAGCAGAGCATCATGAATTTTGCCCATCACAAGATTGCGCGTTTCATGCCCAGCATCACGATACCGGATGCGCCGATGTTTGTGCGCACGCTCAACGCCTATAATGACTCCCGTCAGAAAGGTGCCAGAGAACCGGAGCTGAGCCGCCTCACCCCAGCGCAGGAAGGCGAATTCGAAGCGCGCTTTGCAATCCGGGCCTGACGCGTCTACTCGGGCGGTGACAGGGGCGCGCTGGCGCGGCGGCGGGGGCGTTCCCGCAGCAGGCTGAAAACACCGGCAGCCACGACGATGGCCGCCCCCAGCAGGGTGAGCGCATCCGGCCAGCTGTCAAACATCAGCCAGCCAAGCAGCAGGGCCCAGAGCAGCCCGGTGTAGCGAAAGGGCGAAACCGCCGCCACATCACCAACCCGCATGACCATCACCGAGAACAGATAGCCGACGAAGATGCAACCGGCTGCAAAAAGCAGGATAAACGTGGTCGTCAGGGTCAGCGGCTGCCAGTCCTCCTGCAAGCCAAGCACAAGACCGAACAGCAGGACCGACAGCGCCGCCATCAAGCTGACCGTCAGCGAGGGCACCGCCGCCGACATCCGGCGGGTAAAGAGATCACGCGCGGTGATACAAAGAACCGCTGCAAGGGCGTAGCCGGTGCCGCTATCAAAGCCCTCCGGTCCCGGTCGCACGATCAGCAGCATTCCGATAAAACCCGCGCCAATCGCTGCGGCCCGACGCCAGCCGACCTGTTCCCCAAAGAGCAGCACCGCGGCGAGGGTCACGGTCAACGGCAGCATCTGCAAAATGGCCGTCACATTGGCGATGGGCAGGGTCAACAGGGCGCTGAGAAAGAAATAGGTGGTGGCCACCTCAGTCAGGCTGCGGCCTGCGACAAGCCCCCAATCCCGGCGGCTCAGCGACAGGCGCAGGCTGCCATAAGCACGGGCAAGCGCGTAGATCAGCAGGCTGACGGCAATACCGCGCACCACCAGGATCTGCGAGAGCGGCAGGCTCTGCCCCGCGAGTTTGACCATCCCGTCATTGATCGTGAAACCCGCCATGCTGCCAATCATCAGCAGCGCGCCCAGCTGGTTTCCGGTCAGCCGGGACATCACGGCAGCACAGCTCGCAGCTGGTCCGGCGTCATCGCAAAGTGGCGGTCGAGTGCTGCGGCGATCTCGGCCTCGGACATCTTGTGGGTGATCCCCATCTGCGCAGGTCTGGATTTATTGTCACCATGAATGGTGCGCAGGAAACCCGGCGTCGAGATATCCGACACCACGTTCCAGTGCTGCGCGTAGCGGCGGTGATTGTAGCGGTAGGGATTGCCGCCATATCCGACAGGTGCCACAAGCGCGGCCCCCACCGAGAGCGGCGCCTTTTCGCAGGCATCGAAGATCTCGTCCTGCACGCCCTCCGGCCCCTCGCGGCGGCGCAGGTAGATGCCGCGATTGTTGGCAAGAATAAATGGGGTGCTCTCTCCCTGTAGCGGGATCATCCCGGTGGCGAGGCGCCGATTGCGGGCGATGTAATCGAGATCCACCGCATCGTCGTCATCCAGACGGAACATCAGGCGATGGGTCGCCCCCTCTGTTGGGACGGCGTTATAGCCCTGCTTCAGCATCTTGTAATGCACGCCGGGCCCCACCGGCATCAGCGTGATATTGTCGGCGGGTTCCAGCAGACGCGACAGGCGTTCCAGATAGCACTCGGGCATATCTTCAGCCGTGAGGACGATCAGGTGAAATCCCTGATCGCTCTGGCGCAGGAGAGAGCGCAGGCAGAGCCGCTCAAACACCCGGAACCTGAGTTCCATCCGGTCCGTTGCGAAAAGATGAGCCGCCGTATCGGCAAGGGTCGCGAATTTCTCGGAATAATAGGTCGGGGTCAGCACGGAGAAACGCACAAGGCCAACGATGCTGAGTCTGATATCCATTCTGCGCTGTCCTGTTTCGGCCCGACGGGGCACTTCGTCATCCGCAGCAAGAGACCATTCCCGGCGCAAATTGGGAAGATCCGAAATCACGCGAACCGCGCGGTCGGCCCGCAAACGAAGCAGTCGCAACGCAAAACGAGATGTCCGCAAATCGCGTTGGTCCGCTTGGAGCCCAAAGTAACCGATGCTACGGGGCGCAGGAAGGGCTGCTTCCTGTGGTTATCTTAGGATACGACCATCCGGCGTACGTACGCTTAAAACTTCCACGGAAATGTCTAAATCGGATGTGATAGCATTAGGTGGCAAGTCGGGGGCGACAAGTCTGAGCGACTGCGTTTCCTGTGGTTGTACAATTGGCACCAAAAGAGCCGTACCAAAGCGTTGTTCGCCTTCGAAACCAACCTCCTTCAGAACTGTCGAACTGCCCGCTGCCAAGTAACGAACACCATAGTTGAAGGATGCGACACGCTCCCCTGAGCGGTTCGAAATGGAGCACCCCATTGTCAAAAGAACTTTGCCAAGTACTTCTGCCCGTTCAGGCAGAAACCGGCACTCGCTTACAGCAATGCTTTGCCCAATTGGTCGCGGTTGGCGATAGGTCAGAGGGCAATCTTCAGCGTTGACGTTGCCATCTGAAGTTGGTGGCAAGCAGGCGTCAAAAGGACTACTGAGACCTTGCGCTGACAAATTTCCAGCAACCGCCAAGCCAACGGTCAGGAGAACAAATACTGATTTTAAAATTCGCTTCATTCGAGCATGTTCCTGCAAAGCTGCCGCTCGCGCAAGCGCAGCGAACGGCGGGTTTGTCCCGCAGAGCGGGCCAACATGGTTTGCGGACATGTCCAAGAAAAAGCCCCCCGCAACATAAGTTGCGGGGGGCTTTTTCATTTCAGATCAACGTGGATCAGTCGCGGCTCTCTGGGGTTTCCACCAGAGTGTCGAAGCTCGCCTCGCTGCTGACATCATCCATCGACGGGGCGGCCAGAGCGGCGGCTGCTTCGGCCTCCTCACGGCGCGCCTCGAGGACGACATTGTCACGCGACTGGGCGATGTTGCGCACACGCTGGGTGGCGCCACCGGTACCGGCCGGGATCAGGCGACCCACGATGACGTTCTCCTTGAGGCCGACCAGCTTGTCCTTCTTGCCCTGTACCGAAGCTTCGGTGAGGACACGGGTGGTCTCCTGGAAGGAGGCCGCCGAGATGAAGGAACGGGTCTGCAGCGACGCCTTGGTGATGCCGAGCAGGATCGGTTCGCCCTGAGCCGGACGCTTGCCACGGGCCAGCGCCTTTTCGTTGGCGGTGTCGAACTCCTGCTTGTCCACGTGCTCGCCTTTCAGCAGAGTCGTGTCGCCGGAGTCGGAGATCTCCCACTTCTGCAGCATCTGGCGAACGATCACCTCGATGTGCTTGTCGTTGATCTTAACACCCTGCAGGCGATAGACGTCCTGAACCTCGTCGATCATGTAGTTCGCCAGAGCCTCAACACCCATGATGGACAGGATGTCATGCGGCGCTGGGTTGCCGTCCATGATGTAGTCACCCTTTTGGACAAAGTCACCTTCCTGAACCGGAATGTGCTTGCCCTTGGGCACCATGTATTCGACGGGCTCCATCGAGTCATCCGCAGGCTCGATCGAGATGCGACGCTTGTTCTTGTAGTCGCGGCCAAAGCGCACGTAACCATCGATTTCGGCGATGATCGCATGATCCTTCGGACGACGGGCTTCGAACAGTTCCGCAACGCGCGGCAGACCACCGGTAATGTCCTTGGTCTTGGCGCCTTCACGCGGGATACGCGCAACAACGTCACCGGCCATGATCTGCTGGCCTTCTTCGACCGACAGAATGGCGTCCACAGACATCGGGTAGGTCAGCGGGTTGCCCGCATCGCTGCGCACCGGTTCACCGTCACCATCCACCAGGATGATTTCCGGCTTCAGGTCAGAGCCTTTCGGAGCCGCACGCCAGTCGATCACGATCTTCTGGGTCATGCCGGTGGCTTCGTCGGTCTCGTCGCGAACGGCGATGCCGGAAACCAGGTCCACATATTTCGCGGTACCGGGTTTTTCGGCGATGATCGGCAGGGTGTAGGGATCCCATTCGAACAGCTTGTCGCCACGGGACACGGACTGACCTTCCTTGACGAACAGCTTGGAGCCGTAGCCCAGCTTGTGGCTGGCGCGCTCTTCGCCGTGCTCGTCCTGAATGATCAGCTTCATGTTCCGACCAACAACCAGGGTCTCGCCATTGGCGTTCTCCAGGGTCTGCGGCATCTCGAAGACGATCTTGCCCTCTTGCGAGGCTTCCAGGAAGGACTGCTGACCACCCTGCGCAACGCCACCGATGTGGAAGGTCCGCATCGTCAGCTGTGTGCCGGGTTCACCGATCGACTGGGCCGCGATGATGCCGACGGCCTCACCGGTGTTCACCTGCGTACCACGGGCGAGGTCACGACCGTAGCACTGGGCGCAGACGCCCTCTTCGGCTTCACAGGTCAGCGGCGAGCGGATACGGGTCGACTGAACGCCGGCCTCTTCCACTGCATCTGCCATGCGCTCGTCGATCAGCTGGCCAGCGGCCACGATGATCTCCTCGGTGCCGGGCTTCTTGATATCCTCTGCCGCAACACGGCCCAGGATACGTTCGCCCAGCGAGGCCACAACTTCACCATCGTTGACAGCGGCTTCGGCGGTGATCGCTGCTTCGGTGCCACAATCGCGATCACGCACGATGCAGTCCTGTGCCACGTCCACCAGACGGCGGGTCAGGTAACCCGAGTTCGCCGTCTTAAGAGCCGTATCCGACAGACCCTTACGGGCACCGTGGGTCGAGTTGAAGTACTCGAGAACGGTCAGGCCTTCTTTAAAGTTCGAGATGATCGGGGTCTCGATGATGTCGCCGTTCGGCTTCGCCATCAGGCCACGCATCCCGCCCAGCTGCTTCATCTGGGTGACCGAGCCACGCGCACCGGAGTGGGCCATCATGTAGACCGAGTTCGGTTCCATCACAGCGCCGTTCTCATCCCGCTTGTCAGCGGAGATGGTGCCCATCATCGCATCGGTGACCTTGTCGTTACACTTCGACCAGGCATCGACAACTTTGTTGTACTTTTCGCCCTGGGTGATCAGGCCGTCCATGTACTGCTGTTCGAAGTCCTTCACCTGATCGCGGGTCTCATCGACCAGCGTCCATTTGGTGTCGGGGATCACCATGTCGTCCTTGCCGAACGAAATGCCCGCCTTGAACGCTTCACGGAAACCCATGGTCATGATCTGGTCACAGAAGATCACGGATTCCTTCTGACCGCAGTAGCGGTAGACGGTGTCGATGACCTGCTGAACCTCTTTCTTCCGCAGAAGACGGTTGACCAGTTCAAACGGTGCCTTGACGTTCTTCGGCAGCAGCGCGCCCAGACGGACACGGCCCGGGGTGGTCTCAAAACGCTTGAGGACCTCGTTGCCTTCTTCGTCGATCTGAGTGATCCGCGCGGTGATCTTGGTGTGCAGATGCACTTCGCCGGCGTCCAGCGCGTGCTGAACCTCGTCGATGGTGCCAAAGATCTTGCCTTCGCCGGGCATGCCTTCGCGTTCCAGGGTCACATAGTAAAGACCCAGGATCATATCCTGCGACGGAACAATGATCGGCGCGCCGTTGGCAGGCGACAGAACGTTGTTTGTCGACATCATCAGGACGCGCGCTTCCAGCTGGGCCTCAAGGCTCAGCGGGACGTGCACAGCCATCTGGTCGCCGTCGAAGTCCGCGTTGAACGCCGAGCAGACCAGCGGGTGCAGCTGGATCGCCTTACCTTCGATCAACGTGGGTTCGAACGCCTGGATCCCGAGACGGTGCAGCGTCGGCGCGCGGTTCAGCATCACCGGATGTTCGCGGATCACCTCATCGAGGATATCCCACACTTCGGGACGCTCTTTTTCGACCAGCTTCTTCGCCTGCTTCACGGTGCTGGACAGGCCCTTGGCCTCCAGACGCGAGTAGATGAAGGGCTTGAACAGCTCCAGCGCCATCTTCTTGGGCAGGCCGCACTGGTGCAGCTTCAGCTCAGGACCGGTCACAATCACCGAACGGCCGGAGAAGTCGACCCGCTTACCCAAAAGGTTCTGACGGAAACGACCCTGCTTACCCTTCAGCATGTCAGAGAGCGACTTCAGCGGACGCTTGTTGGCGCCGGTGATGACGCGGCCGCGACGGCCGTTGTCAAACAGCGCGTCCACGGATTCCTGCAGCATCCGCTTTTCGTTGCGGACGATGATATCCGGCGCGCGCAGTTCGATCAGCCGCTTCAGGCGGTTGTTCCGGTTGATCACGCGGCGATAGAGGTCATTGAGGTCGGAGGTCGCAAAACGGCCACCATCCAGCGGCACCAGCGGACGCAGTTCCGGCGGAATGACCGGAATCACGGTCATGACCATCCATTCCGGGCGGTTGCCGGATTCCAAGAAGCTCTCAACAACCTTCAGGCGTTTGATGATCTTCTTGGGCTTCAGTTCGCCTGTGGCTTCGGCCAGCTCAGCGCGCAGCTGTTCGGCTTCGGCTTCAAGGTCGATGGCCGCCAGCATTTCGCGGATCGCTTCAGCGCCGATATTGGCGGTGAAGGCATCCATGCCGAACTGGTCCTGGGCGTCCATGTATTCTTCTTCGGTCATCATCTGGCCGTAGGTGAGGTCGGTCAGACCCGGCTCGATGACAACATAGTTTTCGAAATACAGAACCCGCTCAAGATCGCGCAGGGTCATATCCAGCATCAGGCCGATGCGCGACGGCAGCGACTTGAGGAACCAGATATGCGCAACCGGCGACGCCAGTTCGATGTGGCCCATGCGCTCGCGGCGGACCTTTTGCAGCGTGACTTCCACACCGCATTTTTCGCAGACAACGCCGCGATATTTCATACGCTTATATTTGCCGCAGAGGCATTCGTAGTCCTTGATCGGACCAAAGATACGCGCGCAGAAGAGACCGTCACGCTCAGGTTTGAACGTCCGGTAGTTGATGGTTTCCGGCTTTTTGATCTCGCCGTAGGACCACGACAGGATCCGCTCAGGCGAGGCCAGCGACACCTTGATCTCGTCGAAGACCTTCGGCGGCGTCAGCGGGTTGAACGGATTATTCGTCAGTTCCTGGTTCATTTTGATGTCCTCAAATTCGTGCGAAAGGCTGGAGGGGGAGGCAAATTTCTGTGAAGAAATCTGCCAAGATTTTTTGAAAAATCCTGTTCCCCTTACTCGTCACCCTCCGCATCCAGGAGTTCCATATTCAGGCCGAGGCCACGGACTTCTTTCACCAGAACGTTAAACGATTCCGGTACGCCCGCTTCGAAGTTGTCCTCGCCCTTGACGATCGATTCATAGACCTTGGTCCGGCCTGCAACGTCATCCGACTTCACGGTCAGCATCTCCTGCAGGGTGTAGGCGGCGCCATAGGCTTCCAGAGCCCAGACTTCCATCTCACCAAAGCGCTGACCACCGAACTGCGCCTTACCACCCAGCGGCTGCTGCGTGACGAGGGAGTACGGGCCGGTCGAACGCGCGTGGATCTTGTCGTCGACCAGGTGGTGCAGTTTCAGCAGATACTTGATGCCGACGGTGACGGGGCGTGCGAATTGCTCACCCGTACGACCATCAAACAGGACCGACTGACCGGAAGTGTCAAAGCCAGCGCGCACCAGTGCATCGTTGACGTCCGCCTCTTTGGCGCCGTCGAAGACGGGTGTCGCGATCGGCACGCCACGGGTCACATTACCGGCAGCCTCGACCAGATCGGTCTCGGTCATATCGGCAATACCTTCACCGTAGACGTCATCACCATAGGCGTGGTGCATCGCTTCACGCACCGGGGTCAGATCGCCAGAACGACGGTATTCCTGAAGCGCATCATCGACTTTGATACCCAGACCGCGTGCGGCCCAACCCATGTGGGTCTCCAGAATCTGACCAACGTTCATCCGCGACGGAACGCCGAGCGGGTTGAGACAGAAATCGACCGGGGTACCATCGGCGAGGAACGGCATGTCCTCCATCGGCACCACTTTCGAGATCACACCCTTGTTCCCGTGACGGCCGGCCATCTTGTCGCCCGGCTGCAGCTTGCGCTTCACCGCGATAAAGACTTTCACCATCTTCATGACGCCCGGGGGCAGATCGTCGCCGCGACGGACCTTCTCGACCTTGTCTTCGAAACGGGCATCCAGAGCACGTTTCTGTGCTTCATACTGCTCGTTCAGGGCCTCGACGACCTGTGCGCTCTGCTCGTCTTCCAGCGCCAGCATCCACCACTGACCGCGGCTGAGTGTGTCCAGCAGCTCTTCGGTGATTTCGGAACCGGCCTTGATACCCTTGGGGCCTTTGACTGCGGTTTTACCCAGCAGCATGCCACGCAGGCGGGCGTAGATGTTGCGATCCAGGATGCCCAGCTCGTCGTCCCGGTCACGGGCCAGACGCTCGACTTCCTCACGCTCGATCTGCAACGCACGTTCGTCTTTCTCGACGCCGTGACGGTTGAAGACCCGAACCTCGACCACGGTCCCGTAGTCGCCCGGCTTCACGCGCAAGCTGGTGTCGCGCACGTCAGATGCTTTTTCGCCAAAGATGGCGCGCAGCAGCTTTTCTTCCGGGGTCATCGGGCTTTCGCCCTTGGGTGTGATCTTGCCAACCAGAATATCGCCCGGCTCCACGTCGGCACCGATGTAAACGATGCCCGCCTCGTCGAGGTTG
Source organism: Phaeobacter sp. JH20_29 (assembly GCF_048056175.1). NCBI lineage: Bacteria > Pseudomonadati > Pseudomonadota > Alphaproteobacteria > Rhodobacterales > Roseobacteraceae > Phaeobacter > Phaeobacter sp. JH20_29. Next base: position 11,621 of record NZ_JAYMWO010000014.1, on the reverse strand, counting down.
CGCAGCGCTTCTTCACCGACGTTGGGGATGTCGCGGGTGATCTCTTCCGGCCCAAGCTTGGTATCACGGGCGGCGACTTCGAATTCCTCGATGTGGATCGAAGTAAAGACGTCGTCACGCGCGATGCGCTCGGAGATCAGGATGGAGTCTTCGTAGTTGTAGCCATTCCAGGGCATGAAGGCCACGACGACGTTTTTACCCAGAGCCAGTTCACCCATATCGGTGGACGGACCATCGGCAATCACTTCGCCTTTGCGGACTTCCTGGCCTACTTTCACCAGCGGACGCTGGTTGATGCAGGTGTTCTGATTCGAACGCTGGAATTTGCGCATACGGTAGATATCAACGCCCGCATCCCCCAGTTCCAGATCTTCGGTTGCCCGGATCACGATACGCTGCGCGTCGATCTGGTCGATGATGCCTGCGCGTTTGGCCATGATGGCCGCGCCGGAATCCCGTGCCACGATCTCTTCGATGCCGGTGCCGACCAGCGGCGCCTCGGCACGCAACAGCGGAACCGCCTGACGTTGCATGTTCGAGCCCATCAGAGCGCGGTTAGCATCGTCGTTCTCAAGGAACGGGATCAGCGAGGCCGCAACCGATACCAGCTGTTTCGGGCTGACGTCGATCAGATCCACGCTTTCGCGCGGTGCCAGCGTGTAGTCGCCGGACTGGCGGGTCGAGACCAGATCGTTGACGAATTTGCCGTCTTCATCCAGCGTCGCGTTGGCCTGCGCCACGGTGTGACGCATTTCCTCGGTCGCGGACATATAGTGGACTTCGTCTGTCACCTTGGCGTCGTTGACGACGCGGTAAGGTGTTTCGATGAAGCCATATTTGTTCACGCGAGCAAAGGTCGCCAACGAGTTGATCAGACCGATGTTCGGGCCTTCCGGTGTCTCAATCGGGCACATCCGACCATAGTGTGTCGGGTGAACGTCGCGCACCTCAAAGCCAGCACGCTCACGGGTCAGACCGCCAGGCCCAAGCGCCGAGAGACGACGCTTGTGCGTCACTTCGGAGAGCGGGTTGGTCTGGTCCATGAACTGCGACAGCTGCGAGGAGCCGAAGAATTCACGCACCGCAGCAGCAGCCGGTTTTGCGTTGATCAGATCCTGCGGCATCACCGTGTCGATCTCGACCGAGGACATCCGCTCCTTGATGGCGCGTTCCATGCGCAGCAGACCGACGCGGTACTGATTTTCCATCAGTTCGCCAACGGAGCGCACACGACGGTTGCCGAGGTGGTCGATATCGTCGATGTCGCCCTTGCCGTCACGCAGCTCAACCAGCGCCTTGATGCAGGAGATGATATCTTCCTTACGCAGGGTGCGCTGAGTGTCCTCGGCGTCCAGAGCAAGGCGCATGTTCATCTTCACACGGCCAACGGCGGAGAGGTCGTAACGCTCGGAATCGAAGAACAGCGTGTCGAACAGCGCGGAGGCAGCTTCGACGGTCGGCGGCTCGCCCGGGCGCATGACACGGTAGATATCCATGAGCGCGGTATCGCGACCCATGTTTTTGTCCTGCGCCATGGTGTTGCGCATGTAGGGGCCGACATTGATGTTGTCGATGTCCAGAACCGGAATGTCGGTGATACCGGCATCCAGCAGTTCCTTGACGGTCCCGCCGATGATTTCGCCGCCCTTGTCATACTCGAGGGTCAGCTCATCGCCGGCTTCGACATAGATGGCGCCGTTTTCTTCGTTGATGATATCCTTGGCGACATATTTGCCAACGATATGCTCAAAGGGAACCAGCAGCTCGCTGATGTTGCCTTCGTCGATCATCTTCTTGACGGCGCGCGGTGTGACCTTCTTGCCAGCTTCGGCAAAGATCTCACCGGTGGCGGCGTCAACCAGATCGTAGGTCGGACGGGTGCCGCGCACGCGCTCGGGGAAGAACGGCGTGACCCAGCCACGGCTCTTCTCCAGCTTGAAGGAGATGGTGTTGTAATAGGCATCCATGATGCCTTCCTGATCCAGACCCAGCGCATAAAGCAGGGTTGTCACAGGCAGTTTACGACGACGGTCGATACGGGCAAAGACGATGTCCTTGGCGTCGAATTCGAAGTCCAGCCAGGAGCCGCGATACGGGATGATGCGGCAGGCAAACAGCAGCTTGCCCGAAGAATGTGTCTTGCCCTTGTCGTGATCGAAGAACACGCCCGGCGAACGGTGCATCTGGGACACGATCACACGCTCGGTGCCGTTGACCACAAAGGTGCCGTTCGGCGTCATCAGGGGCATATCGCCCATGTAGACGTCCTGCTCCTTGATGTCCTTCACCGATTTTGCACCGGTGTCTTCGTCCACATCAAAGACGATCAGACGCAGAGTGACCTTCAGCGGAGCCGAATAGGTCATGTCGCGCTGCATACATTCCTCGACGTCATATTTCGGACGTTCAAAGGAATATTTCACGAACTCCAGAACCGACGTCTCATTAAAGTCCTTGATCGGAAATACCGACTGGAACACGCCCATGATGCCTTCGCCGTCGAGCGGCTGTTCTGCATCACCAGAGCGCAGGAAGAGGTCGTAAGAAGATTTCTGGACCTCGATGAGGTTCGGCATGTCCAGGACTTCGCGGATTTTACCGTAGTATTTGCGAAGACGTTTCTGGCCAAGGAACGATTGAGCCATGTCAGATGTCACCTTTCCAATTCTCACTGAACAAGGATGCCGCCGGGCCCCGGCACCTTGTCCATACGAGACAGCGTGTTCGGATCAATTCATGACCACCTTCCCGAATGGCGGCCTCCCGATCCTTTGAACCTCGCCTGAAAAAACGCCCGTTTAGTTGGGCCCTTTCTAAGACAGGTTCGGCTGGACCCGGTTTTCACCGGGCCCAGCCAAATTTCCGGGATGTTCAGAGGACGTCGAAACCGACACCCCATGTTGTCCCGTATCGCGTAGCTTAGGCCAGTTCGATCTCGGCGCCAGCTGCTTCCAGCTTGCCTTTGATGTCTTCGGCTTCGTCCTTGCTGACGCCTTCTTTGATCTTGCCGCCAGCTTCGACCAGCTCTTTGGCTTCTTTCAGGCCAAGACCGGTGATGCCGCGAACTTCTTTGATCACGTTGATTTTGGATGCGCCAGCGTTTTTCAGAACGACGTCGAATTCGGTCTTTTCTTCTTCCGCTGCGCCACCGGCGTCGCCGCCAGCTGCCATGACAACGGCGCCGCCAGCTGCGGGCTCGATGCCATACTCATCCTTCAGGATGGTTTTCAGTTCTTGTGCTTCAAGCAGGGTCAGACCAACGATGTCTTCTGCGAGTTTCTTCAGATCAGCCATTTTATCAGCTCTTTCCGTTTACAGTGTGTGTGTTCCAACGTGCGGGCATATGCCCGACGCCAGTCATTCAGTGCCAACCGCTTACGCAGCTTCCGCCTTCTCTTCGATGGTCGAAAGGATGCTTGCGATGTTGCTTGCAGGTGCGCCAATTGCGCCAGCGATGTTGGAAGCAGGTGCGCCAATGCAGCTTGCGATCTGAGCAATAAGCTCGTCGCGCGAAGGCATTTTCGACACGGCTTCAACGCCGGCACGGTCCAGAGCGTTCTCACCCATCGCGCCACCAAGGATCTCGAACTTTTTGTTCTCCTTGGCGAAATCCTCGGCCACCTTAGCGGCGGACACGGGATCTTCGGAATAGGTCAGTACGGTCATCCCTGTCAGCAGGTCAGACATGCTTTCACACGGCTTACCCTCGAGGGCGATTTTGGCGAGCCTGTTCTTGGCAACACGCACGGAGCTACCGGCGTCGCTTGCACGCGCCCGCAGATCCTGCATCTCTGCAACTGTCAGACCGGCATAGTGGGCTACGACCACCACGCCAGAGCTTTCGAAGATCTGGCCGAGTTCCTCGACCACTCTCTCTTTCTGGGCTCTATCCACAGTTCTCTCCAAGTTTAGGGACACTTGCGCATCCCGGCTCATTGATGTGCCGAACATTGCTGCCCGGCGTTCAAGTCCGTTTTAACGGGGTGAGCCAAAATCACCCGAGGGTAGGAATTCCCTCGATCCTTTGGTCGTTCCCGTCTCAGGAGGGAAATTAAGACCCGATCGACAGGCCACCCACCATCTTGGACGAAATGAAATAAAGCGCACGACGAATCGCACGCTTTATCTCGGGGTCGTAGTTAGTCCCATTTTTAGGGATTTCCAAGGGCAAAATCGTCCGAAAGACCACCAAGGCCAGGATCAGCCGAGATCGCCACAATGACACCCCCGAAAAGGCAAAACCGGGGCCCCCATCAGGGACCCCGGTCTATCGTCAATGCGGCGTTTCTGACACATGCGACTCGGCGCACTGTCAGCCCTCGCCCCGCCTGCCGAGATTACTCGGTAACAGCGGTTTCCACGTCAACGGTGACGCCCGGACCCATGGTGGAGGACAGAGCGATTTTCTTCATGTAAGCGCCCTTGGCACCCGACGGCTTTGCCTTGGCAACCGCAGAGATGAAGGCACGTACGTTCTCGATCAGCTTGGCTTCGTCGAAGGAAGCTTTGCCAACGCCAGCGTGCACAACGCCGCCTTTTTCAGCTTTGAACTGAACTTCGCCACCCTTGGCTGCTTCCACGGCCGCTTTCACGTCCATGGTCACGGTGCCGACCTTGGGGTTCGGCATCAGGTTGCGGGGGCCAAGCACTTTACCCAGACGGCCAACGATCGGCATCATGTCAGGGGTTGCAATGCAGCGATCGAAATCGATGGTGCCGCCCTGGATGGTTTCCATCAGGTCTTCTGCACCGACGATGTCCGCGCCAGCTTCCTTGGCTTCGTCAGCCTTCGCGCCACGGGCGAAAACAGCAACGCGCATGTCTTTGCCGGTGCCGTTGGGCAGGCCAACCACGCCGCGAACCATCTGGTCTGCGTGACGAGTGTCAACGCCGAGGTTCATGGCGATTTCGACGGTTTCGTCGAATTTTGCGTTTGCGTTTGCCTTGATCAGGGCAACCGCTTCTTCCACCGACAGGTTGTCCTTGCCAGCGAAAGCTTCGCGCGCAGCGCGGGTCCGTTTACCGAGCTTAGCCATCTTACTTCACCTCGATGCCCATGGAGCGGGCAGAGCCCAGGATGATCTGCATCGCGGCTTCGATGTCGTTCGCGTTCAGATCTTTCATTTTTGCTTCGGCGATTTCCTTCACCTGAGCGACGCTGACGGTGCCCACGGTTTCGCGCGACGGGTTGTTCGCGCCGGATTTCACTTTGGCGGCCTTCTTCAGGTAGTAAGACGCAGGCGGCGTCTTGATGTCCATGGTGAAGGACTTGTCCTGATAGTAGGTGATCACGGTCGGGCACGGCGCGCCGGGCTCCATGTCTGCGGTCTTGGCGTTGAACGCCTTGCAGAATTCCATGATGTTGATGCCGCGCTGACCCAGTGCCGGACCAACCGGCGGGGATGGGTTTGCCTTACCGGCGGGCACTTGCAGCTTCATCGTGCCAACAAGCTTCTTAGCCATTTGGTGTTCCTTTCAACTCGGGCAAAACGCGTTTCACCCTATGTATGTTGCGTGGTCCGATATCAGGATCGCGATCCCTCCATCTCCCACGAGAGAATCTCGCCCGAAGACGATAGAGGCGGCATGTATAGGGGATTGCGGGGGTTGGCAAGTGGGGACGCCAGGCGATTCAACATGACCAACTGGCCTTGCCAGAGCAACTACAATTAGCAACCGGCTTGCAGATGTATATGTTATCACATAACATTCGCTGAAACGGTCTCCCTATAGGAACCGGCGTCGACACCTGAGGAGCAATCCGATCATGTCTGGAAATCTTGGCCGCACCAGCCTGAAGCGCTCGCAGAAGCGAAGCAATCCGATGCAGGACTACGACCAACTTCCCCCAGACCTGCGCAGATGGATTTCTTCTGCCGCTTTGCCGTGGAGTGCGATCTCCGTTGAACGGACCTTCAGAAAGGCTTTGTCTCGAACTGGCGACAGGGCCCGTGCGTTGCATGAGCTAAGTCGGATTGAACACAAGCTGACGGTAAAGGATGCGCAGAAGATATGGGGCGCCGAGCACCCAAATGCCCGAAAACAGGGCTACAGCCCGCAATGAAGGGTCAGGGCTGTTGCCCGCCGAAAACTAGCCCAGCCACAAACAAAAACGCCGCGATGCAGATGCAACGCGGCGCCTTGAATTCTACCGGAAAGGGCTATCACCCCTGCTTGGTCACCTGCGTGAAATCCAGCTCCACCGGGGTCTCGCGGCCGAAGATCGACACGGTGACCTTGAGTTTCTGATTGTCGTCGTCGACGCCTTCGACCATGCCGTCGAAATCTTCGAACGGTCCATCGTTGACCTTGACCTTTTCGCCCACTTCAAAGGAGATGAGCGTGCGCGGCGCTTCTTCGCCTTCCTGAACGCGGCCCAGGATGCCCTGCACTTCGGCGTCGCGCATCGGCATCGGACGGCCCTGCGGGCCGAGGAAACCGGTGACGCGGTTGATCGAGGAAATCAGGTGATAGCCGCGGTCGGACATTTCCATATGCACCAGCACGTAGCCGGGCATGAAGCGACGCTCTGTCGAGACTTTCTTGCCGCGACGAATTTCGATCACCTCTTCGGTGGGGACCAGAACTTCGTCGATTTCGTCTTCCAGACCCTGCTCTGCGACCGACGTGCGGATCTGCTCTGCGATTTTCTTTTCGAAGTTCGAAAGAACGCTGACCGAATACCACCGTTTCGCCATGAACCTGATCGTCCTTGTGTCTCTTGGCCGACAAGTGCGTCGGGCCACTGCTAAAATAAGATACAGCCTTGGGGCTGCGCTCTAACAAAAAGCGGCGCGCGACACGAATCGCCACACGCCTACGTCAGAGTTAGTCGCTCACCTACCGCCCCGGGAGTCCAAGATCAAGAGGTGAGCCGCCAATTGCGAAGCCAAGCTGCCCTTCGCCACAACGGGTTGCGCGATCGGGGCTGCCAGACGGGTTTAGCCGAACATGCCCAGAATGCCCTCAAGGCCAAAGCGGATCAGGATATCCACGATGGCAAAGAACACGGCCGTCAACGCCGCCATGACAAACACCATCACGGTGGTCAGCAGCACCTCACGGCGGGTCGGCCAGACGACCTTGGAAACTTCGGCGCGAACCTGCTGGATGAACTGGACGGGGTTTGTGGTGGCCATGAGGCGGGGTTCTCTCTGCTTGCAATCAAGCAGCGATTTAACCGCAGACCATGGCAATTTCAAGCCCTGCTGCACCTTCACCGATGGCTCGGGGCGGGTTCTTCAGGTCCGCGCCGCAGCATCCGCCGAGAAGCAATCAATTCTATCTTAATTTTCGCGGGCCATAAATATCCGCCATGGGGCACCGCAGATGTCAGCACATCGCGCCCTGCCCGTTACCGAGCGCGATTATGAGATAGGATTCCATGACCCTCGCACAGAACGATCAGCAGGCGACCAGCCTGAGCCAAACCACCCCGGCAGGGGCTGCCACCCAGCGCGAAGCGCAGGCAACCCCGCCGCTGACAATGCAGATTTCCAGCAAGCTCTCTGGCCGTAGTCGGCGGCTGCCACCGCAAGACAATGCGAAGCTGGACCCCGAACATCAGGAGCAACTGACCGCGCTGTTTCAGCATGGACATTTCCAGCAGGCCGCAACCCGTTGCGCAGAGCTGCTGAACAGCCATCGGAGATCAGCATTCCTGTGGGAACTGCTGGGCCGCTGCCATCTTGCGCAGACCGCCCTGGATGAAGCGGCGACCTGCCTGAACAAAGCCTGCGAGCTGAACCCGACCTCCGCCACGACCTTTGCCGCGATGGGTGATGTCTACCGGCGCCAGAACCGGCCAGTGGATGCGATTGCCCTGTATAAAAAGGCTCTGACACTGGATTCGACCTGCCTGCCCGCGCTCAACAATCTGGGCAACACGCTGCTGGAGCAGGATCGCATCATCGAGGCCGATCAGTGTTTCGCCACCGCGATTGATCAAGCGCCTGACAACGCGCAACTGCTTTACAACCGTGCCAATATCCAGCGTCAGCTGGGGAACATGGGGATCGCCCGCGATCTCTATGGTCAGGCCGCGCGCTTTGCCCCGAACTTCCTGGAAGCGCGGTACAACCTTGCCCAGCTCACCGGTATGATCGGCCAGCAGAGCGAGGCGATCCGTCATCTGGACCAGATTCTACTGGCCCGCCCCAATGACGATCGCGCCCGCGCCCAGAAGCTGCGCCTGATGGCGGAGCTGTGCGATTGGCGCTGGCTGGACGAATATCAGGAGCACCGTCGGCACCTTGGGCTGCGTGGGTCCGCCTGCGCCCCGCAAGCGCAGATCGCGCTTGAGGACAATCCAGACCTACTGCGCATCCGGATGCAGGCCCATGCCAGCTCCCGCCCGCAATCTGACCCGGCGCCGCAACGGCCGAGGGCAGAAACACGCCCACAGCGGCTGCGTGTCGGCTATTTCGTCAGCTCGACCCAGGATCTCGATGCGCTGCGACTGCTCGACAGCCTGCTGGCCCGCCACGATCAGAGCCGATTCGCGCTTTACGTCTATGCGGCCAGCGCACCGCGCGCGGATCTGGTCGGCGTCCACCACCGCGATATCCGCGGACTGTCCGCAACCACCATCAAGACACAGGCCGTCGCGGATCAGCTGGATATCGCAATTGACCTGACCAGCTATACCCACGAAGCCGACGCAACCGTGTTTTCGGCCCGGATCGCGCCGGTACAGATTGCCATGCCCGGTTTTCCGGGCACCATGGGCACTCCGGCGTATGACTATATCCTCGGCGATGCGGTTACCTGCCCGCCCGGCAGCGAGCGCTATTTCGAGGAACATGTGATCCGCATGCCGCACAGCTATCAGAGTGTTACAGCTCTGCAGGACCTCTCCGGCCACCAGTTCAGCCGACGCGACTGCGGCCTGCCCGATGATGCCTTTGTCTTCTGCAGCTTTACCGCCAGCCATGCGCTAACCCCACGTGAATTTGATATCTGGATGCGCCTGCTGGCCCGTGTGGAGGGCAGCGTTCTGTGGCTCCCGGACTACCCAGAAGAGGCACAGGCTGCACTGCGACAGGCCGCAAGCGACCGCCGTGTCGACCCGGATCGCGTGATCTTTGCCGCCGCCAGCACCGGCGAGGAGCGTATGGCGCGCAGCATGGTCGCAGATCTGTTCCTGGACAGCTTCACCCTCAATGCCGGTCCGGCAGCGCGCGACGCACTGGCTGCCGGGCTACCGGTGCTGACAATGGCGGGGCGCCAGTTCGCTGCCCGCACCACCGCAAGCCTGCTGGCCGCTGCCGACATGGAAGACCTGCTGACCACCACGCCCCAGGCCTATGAGGCACGGGCGCTGGAACTGGCCGAGGACCGGGATCAGCTGCTGGCACTGCGCAGCAAACTGCGGCTGATGCAGACGAAAGCACCGCTGTTTGATACCACGCGCTACATGCGGGATCTGGAACGCGGGCTGGACATGGTTTTTGCCCGCCATAGCGACGCACTGCTGCCACAGCATGTGACGGTTCCGGCCGAGGATGTGGTGCCTGCAAAACCAACCGACAGCTACAGCGCGGCACAGACCGCAGGCACGCCCAATCACGCCGCCTGATCAGGGCAATCTTCACCCTGAAACCCAACGCTTCCCTCGCCCTAGAAAGGCGGCGGAGGCGTTTTGCCTGCCATATGGACTGGATCCGGCGGGACCGATCCACGACGAGAGAGAGCGGACAGGCGCAGCTGCGGATCCGCCAATCGAAACGAGGCCCGTGCTGGGATGTCTTGTGTCTGAGATGAGAGAGTGGCAGGGGCATCAGGGTTCGAACCCGAGACCTACGGTTTTGGAGACCGTCGCTCTACCAACTGAGCTATACCCCTACGGTGCGGCAGTTCCTAAGCCAGAGCTGCGCGGCTGGCAAGAGGGAAATCAACGAAATCGCCCGGATTTCCGCCCGTCCTCCCGCGATGACTGGCCCCACTCGCCATGCTTCAGTATGACAGAGAAAAATATCCAGAGGAAAGATCCCAGAGTGAGCCTGCGCAAAAAGATCGCCGACAGTCCGAAAGTGAACCGCGCCATCGAGGCCCTGCTGGCGGGATATGTGCGATTCGCCCATCGCACCTCGCGCTGGGAGCGCCGCGGGTTCGAGGAAATGGATGCCTGTGTCGCCTCTGGAGAGCCGGTGATCTTTGTGCTCTGGCACCAGCGGTTGATCATGGCCCCCTATCTCTTTGACACCTCTCTGGGCCGGATCTGCGCGCTGACCTCTGCGGCGCGGGCCGGGCGGCTGGCGGGACAGATTCTGGTGCGTCTGGGGTTTGAGACCATCCCGATGTCCAGCCACAAACGCCATGTGGCGCTGTCCCGCGAAGTCCTGCGCCGCACCAAGGAGGGGTGTTCTATCGGCATTGCCGCTGACGGACCAAGAGGGCCGGCTCGCATATCCTCGGGCGTACCGATCACTTGGGCGCGGATGACCGGATGCCGTGTGTTCACTGTCGCGTTTGCAGAACGGAAAGTGATTAAGCTGCCAACCTGGGATCAGCAGATGCTGCCTCTGCCGTTCTCACGTGGTGTTCTCCTCTGTCAGGAATGGACGGATGAGGTGCCGAAGAAGCCAAGCGATGAGCAGGTTGAGACGCTGCGGCTGAGCCTGCAGGCTTCGCTGGACAAGATTACGGACACGGCCGACCGGGCCGTCGGGCAGCCTCCGCGCAGATAGACATGGCTAGAGGCCTGGCGGTCAGGTCGCCCCCTGCCCTGTTCCAGCGTCATCGCATAGAAAAAGGCCGCCCCGGTTGGAGCGGCCTTTCTATTTTCTCACCTGAGTGGCTCTCGGTGATTTTCTAGCGAAAACCACCTGTCACCGCAGGCCAGAGTTTCCGGTGGAAACTCGACCTTAGTCGGTGATTTTCGACACAACGCCGGCGCCGACGGTGCGGCCGCCTTCGCGGATCGCAAAGCGCAGGCCCTGCTCCATCGCGATCGGTGCGATCAGTTCAACGTCAAACTTCAGGTTGTCGCCGGGCATAACCATCTCGGTACCCTCGGGCAGGGTCACAGTGCCGGTCACGTCGGTGGTCCGGAAGTAGAACTGCGGACGGTAGTTCGCGAAGAACGGGGTGTGACGACCGCCTTCTTCCTTGGTGAGGATATAGGCCTCAGCTTCGAACTTGGTGTGCGGCTTCACGGAACCCGGCTTACACAGAACCTGACCACGCTCAACGCCGTCACGGTCCACACCACGCAGCAGCGCGCCGATGTTGTCGCCTGCTTCACCACGGTCCAAGAGCTTGCGGAACATTTCCACACCGGTACAGGTGGTGGTGGAGGTGTCACGGATACCAACGATCTCGATCGAGTCGCCAACGTTGATCACGCCGCGCTCAATACGACCGGTCACAACGGTACCACGGCCGGAAATCGAGAACACGTCTTCGATCGGCATCAGGAACGGCTGGTCAACAGCGCGCTCAGGCGTGTCGATGTAATCGTCAACAGCCGCCATCAGTTCCTTGATCTTGTCGGCGCCGATCGCGTCGTCACGGCCTTCCATCGCCGCCAGAGCGGACCCTGCGATGATCGGGATATCGTCGCCCGGGTAGTCGTAGGAAGACAGCAGTTCGCGGATTTCCATCTCGACCAGCTCCAGGAG
>NZ_JAYMWO010000013.1:0-883088 GCF_048056175.1 Phaeobacter sp. JH20_29 | reverse complement strand
CTCGCGGTTGGAGAGACAGCAACCGACAGCTTCGCCTACACTGTGGATGACGGCAATGGCGGCACTTCCACTGAGACGGTCACTGTCACCATCACCGGCCAGAACGACGCGCCGGTCATCAATGTCGCGAACTCTGATCTGGTGGAAGAGATCGGCGCGGGCTTTGCCACATCCGGTAGCTTTGACGCGCAAGATTTCATCGAGGCCTTTGATCCCACAAGCGGCACGGCTTCGATCCAGACGGTCGGCGGTCAGGATGCGATGCGGGTGAATATCAACACCGAAGACAGGCGTGCGCCACACACCGTTTTTGATATTGTCGAGCAAGGCGCGCTGGAGGCGAACGACAAGGTCGTCGTGACTGTTCAGGGTGAAGTCGCACGGACAGGCGGCGATCAGGACGTCTTTTTTGGTCTCACCGATGGTGTCGGCCAGGTGTCGTATTTCTCTGTCAACAGCAGGGCGGGACGCCTGTATAACGGCGAGCTCAAGACGGACTCGCAGCCGGGAGACTCGCTACAGGATGGTGCGATTGAGCTGAACCTACTCAATCTGAGCGGGGGGCAGCAGAATACCTTTAGCCTCGAAATCGTCCTCGACGGCCTCAGCGATGTCATCTCTGTGTACAGCAGTTCGGGAGCGCTGATTGGCACGTTTGATGGCTTTGACCCGGCGTCCTCAACCCCCGATCAAACCAACGCGATTGATCCGTCTTTGGGTCTCAAGCTGTTCCTGGCGAGTGATGGTGACAACGAGACCAATTACTTTGTCGGCCTTGACTACGATATGGAGATCACCCGTCAGGGCACGATTGAATTCAACGATGTCGATGTCACGGATGAGCACACGGCAGAGATTGATGCGGTGCGCTTTGTGGGCGATGCAGGCGGGCTGACCTCGGCGCAGGCGCTGGCCCTGATCGAACTCAGCGTGAACAGCACCGCAGCGCAAGCGTCCGGCTCTGTGGACTGGGCTTTTGACATAGGCGCGGTGGATGCGGCCTATCTGGCCGCGGGCGAGACGCTGATGATTGAGTATGACGTGACCGTGCAGGACGGCAACGGCGGCTCTGACACGCAAACCCTGTCGTTCACAGTGAACGGCACAAACGACGCCCCGGTGGCACAAGCGGTGACCGGCACGGTTGGCGAAGATCCGCAGGTCGCCAGTTCCGACAGCGTCGGGGCCCAAACGATCCCCAATATCGGGCGTTTCTATGTCTACGATTTCGACACGGGCACGGCGGCGTCTATCCAGCGCGACGGGGGCGCGAATTTCACCTTTGATCAGATCGCCGCGCAGTATCTCAGCGAGGGCAACGGCGTGATCGTCCAGCCCAACCCCAATAGCACCGGCTGGGCATTCGCGGGCGAGGTGTTCGTGGATGGGACGGGACAGACAATCGCCTCGACCGATTGGGTCATCAACGGGGGCAACGGCGATGTCGACCTGTCGAACCCTCAGTGGATTTTGTTTGCCGACACCAATCAGAACATCGACAGCATCGAGCTGGACATCGCAGGCCTGGATCTTGGAGGCGGTGTCACGGTGGATGCCCAGATTTCGGTCGGCCCGCTGAACTACGAGTTTTTGCGGACAGATGATTTGCGTGTCGACGGCGCTTCTTTCAGCTCGACCCTGAATGGCCCCAGCCCCTCGGTCACGGTTGCAGCAAATGTCACCGATCCTGACAGCGATACCTTTGTGTTTACGATTGACGACAGCGACACGCTTGGCGATGTCATCAACAACGGCGACGGCACGTTCACCTATTCCGCAGACGGCATGTTCGAACACCTGAACAGCGGGGAGACGGCCACAGACAGCTTTGCCTACACGGTCGATGACGGCGATGGCGGTCTGGATACGGAAACTGTGACGATCACCATTTTGGGATCAGATGACATCCTGTTTGCCTAGGGGACCATTATAGCAATCGAAGCAGGCACCACATCAAGGTGCCTGCTTTCGCACGGTTTGCGGTTGCAACTGTCCATGCGCCATACGTGTCTGGTGTCAGGGGGCGTTTCTGGCCGATGAGGCCGCCCGTGTCTGAAGCCCTGCCTTTCGGATGGGTGCGGAGTGTTGGATGTTTGGCATGACACGGCTGCCAATGCTCATTCCCCCCTTTGCCGGATGTGCCGTCAGCAAGCGGCACCAAAGATGAACCGGCGGCAAACGTCAGTTCGCGGTATTCGCTCGACAGCCGGTGCCGGAGCTTCCCTAGGCTATCGAAGTTTCCTCGACGGCTTTTCGGACGGTCTGGAAAACCTCCCTCAACTCACTCTTTGAAATGCCACCGAAAGCGAGCCGCAATGCCTGTGGCACAGCAACGGTTGTCGCAAAGGGGTCTGCTCCCGATGCCGAGATGCCGTGTTCTTTCAGACGTGTGACGATAGGCTCGGCGCGGACACCTTTCTCCAGCGGCAGCCAGGCAAAACCTGCATTCGGGTGCGACAGGATGCGCGCGCCACCCAACGCGGTCCGGCAGAGCTGCTGGCGCTCAGCGCCATCCCGTCTGCGGTTTTCCTCCGAAGCCACCAGCGTGCCATCTTCCACCCAGCCCGTGACCAGACCGGAAATCAGCGCCGGAGTGTTCCATGTCGTCGCCCGGATCGCTTCAAGCAGTCTGTCGCAGTGGTTTGCAGGGGCGATCACGTATCCCAGGCGTAGCCCCGTAGCGAGGCTCTTGGAGAAGCCGCCCACATGAACGGTACGCTCCGGCGCAAGCGAGATGAGGCTCGGCGGCGGGTCCGGCTCCAGAAAGGCGTATGCAGCGTCCTCGATCACCAGAAGATCATGTTTGCGCGCGACGCCGATCAGACGGTGGCGCGTTGGTTCGTCCATGACTGCGCCCAGGGGATTATGGACGGTGGGCATCAGATAGATTGCCCGGATCTTTCGGTCGCGGCACTGTCTGTCCAGATCATCCGGGCTCATCACGCCGTCCCGCCCGTCCACCGGGATAAGGTCAATCCCCTGCAATGTCGCGATGGATTTGAAGCCGGGGTAGGTCAGCGTGTCGGTGGCGATGGCGTCACCGCGTTGAAATAGCGCAAGGGCGATGATGGCCAATCCATGCTGGCCACCGGAGGTGACCAACAGGCATTCGGGATCAATGGGCCCAAGCGTTGATGTGAGATTTTCGGCGATGATCCGGCGTTCGTGGGTGCGTCCGCCATGGGGCTGGTAGCGCAGCATCGCCTCAAGATCACCCGTGGTCGCAAGCCGCCGAAGGCCAGCACGCAGCATATCTGCATCGGCTGCGTCACCCGGCATGTTGAAGACGAGGTCGACGAGACCATCGCTGACGGTCTGTCGAACACCAAGCGTCGTCGGCAGGTCAAGGTCGCGCACATAGGTGCCGCGACCAGCCTCGC
Organism: Phaeobacter sp. JH20_29; assembly: GCF_048056175.1. Taxonomy (NCBI): domain Bacteria; kingdom Pseudomonadati; phylum Pseudomonadota; class Alphaproteobacteria; order Rhodobacterales; family Roseobacteraceae; genus Phaeobacter; species Phaeobacter sp. JH20_29. Next base: position 879,708 of record NZ_JAYMWO010000013.1, on the reverse strand, counting down.
CGACAATCAGCCCGCGACGTTCAAGCTCCCCGTAGGCGCGCGTCGCCGTGGCGAGGGCGACGTTGAACTGCTCCGCAAACGCCCGATGTGTCGGGAGTTTGGTGCCCGGGGCAAGCTTGCCCTGCCGGATCACTGCCGAGAGCATGTCGGCCAAGCGTATGTATCTGGATTTCCTCATATCTTCACTGTAATTAGTACAATAGAAAAATTGTCATATTTAAAGGCTCATGGCATTCCGATCTGAAGTCAACCTTCAAGGTCCACCCCATGTCCAAACTCATCCCGATTTCGCTTCTTGCCTTTGGTTTGTTCACGGTGACATTCGCTGTGAACCTTCAGGCTCCGCTCTATGATGTCTATGCCGCCGAAAGCGATGTTGGGGCGACGGCAGTGACGGTCGCGTTCGCGGCCTATGTCGGAGGTCTCATGCCGACGCTGCTGCTGGTGGGCGGGCTATCGGATCGGATCGGTCGCCGGGTTCCGATTGCATTGGCGCTGATCTTCGGAGTCGTCGCAACCGCGCTGCTGGTGCAGGTCCCAAGCTGGACAACTCTGGTCATCGCGCGCTTCCTGCTCGGGATCGGGACAGGTCTCGCGACGACTGCCGGAACCGCCTATATGACGGAAATTCGCGGCGCGGAGCGCGCAAGGAGCGCCGCTCTGATTGTCACCTCGGCAACATCTCTCGGCTTTGGTGGTGGCGCTCTGGCGACCGGTATCAGCCTTGGTGTGCAGGGGCCAAGTTTGCTGCCTGCGAGCTATATCGCGCTGTTTGTGGCAGCACCGGTGCTTGCGGTCCTTGTCCTTGCATTGCCGCGGGTCGACACGCCCAAGCCGGTATCGGTTCTGCGCCTTCCGGTGTTCCCGGCTGGCGCTTGGGTCTTCGGGGCCGCGATGGCGCTGGCCTGGTCAACGACAGGTATGACCATTGCGGTTGTTCCGCTGGAACTCGCCGCGAACGACCTTGGCGGCTGGACGGGCCTTGTCATCTTTCTTGCGATCTTCGTGGGCTTTCTGTGCCAGCCGATTGCCCGCCGCATGACCAACGAACGGGCGCTCGCCCTCGGGTTTGTCCTGATCCCGCTCGGCTTTCTCGTTCTTCTGGCCGGTGTCTGGCTGAAGGTTCTGGCATTTGTTCTGATCGGCACCTGCATCACCAGTGCGGCCAGCTATGGCTTTACCTATCTCGCCGCTCTGGCAGAGGTCTCGTTACATGCGCCGGATGATCGGGCGCGGGCGACGGCGGGTCTCTTCGTCTATGCCTATTTCGGCTTCTCGCTGCCCGTGATTGCCAGCGGCGCACTGGCGGACAGGCTCGGCCTGCTGTCGGCCATGATCGTTTTCGCATCTGTCCAGATCGTGGTGACAGCGATCATCGTGATGCTATGGCAACGGCGACCCGTCCCGTCCTGCGCCGCTGTCAAAGCTGGGTAGCAGCGCAACCGCTAGTTTTTGAAAGCCACGGTCCGTCTAAGGTGCGGCATTGGGTGATTTCGGCGGGCCTGAGCCTATCACGGTTGGCCTGGGACAAGCTTGGGCTGGTCTCTCGGCGCCGCATCGCCTCAAGTATGCTGTCGGCCCACTGTGTCCAATGCTGCTGATCGCATGGAAGTCTGTCTCATTCCGAAACTGCCTATCGGCTTATGCAACGACGCTTTTTAATAAACGTTCGGTCATCAGTGGTGCATCGACCCAAGGGTAATCAGGGATAGTGTTCATGCAAAGAGCAATGCCGATCATTCCCGATATGAGCGTGTCGGTCCTCACTCGAACATCGGCTGCGTCCGGAAGAACCTCTCGGATCAAATCTGAAAAGACTGCGAAATGTGCCAGAGTCTTCTCATCGCTCACGAAGGTACTGACATCCGCGCGGTTCACGTCGTTGGACATAAAGACAAGTCGAAAATGATCGGGATGATTGGTCCAATAGGCGACAAAGGTTTGTGCCGCCGACTGCAACCGTTCACTTGGAGCAGCGATAACCGTTAGCGTCTTCCGGATTTCATCTGACATGTCCGATAGGACGTCCGCCCAAAGGTATCGCAGGATATCTGTCTTGCCCTCGAAATGCGCATAGATCGTCATCGGCGCGCATCCAACCTCCTTCGCCAGACGCCGGATTGAAATCGCTTCGAAGCCTTCTGCTTGGTAAATCTCAAGCGCGTGCTTCCCAATTTTTGCCTGGAATCCAAGGATATCGGTCTCGCTTCGGCGAGGTCTGCCAGCGCGTCTAGCCATGGTTGGACACTCCAATTTAATCTGGAACGCGTCCCAAATAAATCTTGCAATGTCAAGTTTTCATTAATATGGAACGCGTACCAATTATTATTCAGCCTCAGCGCCAACCTCTAGGAGACATGAAATGAAGAAGATCAAACTACTGAACGCGGTCGTCGTGATCATTGGTGCCGTCATTGTCCTCCTAGGTTTGAACGTCGGCCTTGGCGGGATAAAGACACTGGGATGGCAATCGACACGTGATTTCGTTTCGATCACCGATACGGCAGCATTCCATGCTCAAGATAGTCACATACGATTTATTGGTGGTGTCTGGTTTGGCGTCGGTGCTGTGTTCATGATCGGAGGTTTTGCAATGCGCCAGCTTCGCCCAACCTTGATCATTCTGTCGGCGATGATCGCAGTCGCGGGTCTGTTCCGACTAAGCGCCATGGACACCGGCGGGATATTCAGCGCTGCTATTGCCCCTTCGTTCGCCTTCGAGCTTGTTGGTTTTCCGCTACTCGCATGGTGGCTGATGGTGTCTGCCAAACGAGAGGCCTAGGGACAGGATCAGAAGGTTTCTGCTGCAACGCGTGATTTACGGTTCCGAAAACGGAGCGGTGAATTGTCTGATTTTTTTGGCTGACGGATGCGCATATGGCGCGCTTTGTGCCCTTCTTTCCCAAGTTCATCGACGAGACCCGCGTTGATGGCCGACGTGTGTTGAGCGGAATATCTTTATCAACTGCAATGGGTTGCGCTGGCGAGGTGCTCCTCGGGAGTACGGCCCGCATAGGACTCTCTACAGCCGCTGGACGCGCTGGAGCGAGAAGGCATCTTCGCGCGGATGATGGCGGGGCCGGCCGCCGGGCACGGCTAAGAACAGGCCGTGATGATCGACGCGACGTATCTAAAAGCCCACCGCACAGCGATCAGCATGGCCGCGAACTATGGAGGATCAGGAACTGATCCAGTGGATCAATTCCCCGACGAGGGGAGGTGCGGCCGCCTGATCCCTTGCCCGGCAGGGCATTGCGCAGCAATGTCCAGAGAGGGGGCGAGACAAGTGTAGAATGAACACCAAGCTGCATGCCATCTGCGACAGCCAGGGGACCCGCTCGATCTGTTCGTTACCGACGGTCAGGTGCGACTACATCGGCGCGCGGGCGCTGCTCAGTGGTCTCCCGAATGTCGATTGGCTGCTCGGGGACCCCGCCCAGTGCAGACCGGACGGGGCTTTGTTCAATCGTTGATATCGTGGTCGAAGTGTTTCACCTGGCCTTTTGGGCCCTTGAAGAAGTGGCGCAAGACCAGCCAGGCGATCAGCGAGAGGGTGGCGTAGATCAGCAGCAGCACCGGCAGGGTGATGCTGCCTGCGGGGGTGGCGACCAGCAGCAGGGCCACCAGCACCGCGCCGGCGGCAAAGCCTATCACGTCCTCGGCCCCGGCTTGATCCATATGGGAAAAGTCGGCGCATACAGCGGCAGCCCTGGTGCCCAACGCCCTGATCTTCATTCGCAAAGCCGAGTTCCTGGGCTGTTGGTCAAACCTCGACCACCTTGTCGGTGGAGACGCCGGGTTTGATCGTCGCGATGGAGGCATCAATCCATTCGCGCGCCTTCACATAGGCGTCATTATGCCATGGGGTCGCGCGGCCGACGTTGAACCTGCGGTAGTAGCAGGTGCGATATCCCTGATAGGATTGCAGGATATCAAAGAAGGCCTGATCGCCGGGTCGGATCAAAATCCGAAGGCGTCTGGCAGTGCAGACCCCTGCGGATCTGGCGGCGCGGGCTGACATCGTTGTGACGATGTTGGCCGATGGCGCGGCCTCTTATGCAGTGCATCTCGGACGCGGCGGATTGTTTGCCTCGACAGGCAGCGCGACCTTGGTGGAAATGGGCACGATGAGGCCTGACCACATCGCCGATCTGGTCGCAACGGCGCCAGAGAATATCCGGGTGATTGATGCGCCGGTTTCCGGGGCGACACAAGATGCTGATCTTGCGGCCGTATTCGATGCGGTGAGCCGACAAACCATCTATCTCGATCGGTCCGGGGCGGGGCTGTGATGAAACTGGCGGTGAATTCGCTGATCCACGGGATTATTCAGACGCTTGCCGAAACGATGACCATGGCCGAAGCCTCCGGCATCACGTCTGAGCAGGCATTCGATGTGATCGCGGCCTCTGCGGCCTGTGCGCCAATGCTCAAATGCCGCCGGCCGCTCTATCTGAATGAGGCAGATCACGATGTCACCTTTACCGTGGCACTGGCCCGCAAAGACATGGAAGTGACGCCACAGCTTGCAGATCGGCTTGGCACTGCGATGCCGCAAGGCCGAACCACACTGGCCAAATTGATCGAGGGGGAAAGGCAAGTTATGGCGCCCGCGATATGGCGTCGATATCGACCTACATGCGAAAGGATACACCATGAAAGCGGCGCTGTTTGTTGGCGGCTGGTTGGCACGGGCATATGGGGGATGCGTTCCGCGATCGCCCGACCTATCATTTCCTGATCGGCGGTCAGTTTGTGGCTCATCCCCCCGGATGGCCCGACAACCTGCAGCCGCGCGAAGACCATATTGATTACGATGTGACCATCTGCAAACCCGACGATCCGATTGTGCAAGACATTAAGAGTTTCCGCCTGACGACCGAGCAATACCATATGCTCGTCGATCCATCGAACGAGGTCCTGGCGACCACGACGTTTTCGGGCGATCATCTGTGGTGGATCGAAGGCACCGTGATCCCGGTTGTCTGGAAACGCCGCTGGAACAAGGGCCGCGTTTTCTATTGCTCAATCGGCCACGAGTTGGACGACCTGAAGGTGCCGCAAGTCACCGAGATTATTCGCCGTGGGGCACTGTGGGCGCCGCGCGGCGCGGCGTGATGACACGATATTCAAGTCATAATTATGAGGACACGATATGAAGCTTCTCCGCTACGGCGCGCCCGGCGCAGAAAAACCCGGGCTTCTGGATGCGTCAGGCCGCGTGCGCGATCTGTCGGGCCTGGTCCCGGATATCTCTGGTGAGACATTGCGCCCCGCTGGCCTGAAGGCGCTGCACGGGCTGGACCCGGAAACGCTGCCGCTCGTTGACGGCACACCACAGGGCGATCTGCGCCTTGGGGCCTGTGTCGGGAATATCGGCAAATTTGTCTGCATCGGCCTGAACTACGCCGATCACGCCGAAGAGGCGGGGATGCCTATCCCCGAAGAACCCATCATCTTCAACAAATGGACCTCTGCGGTGGTCGGCCCGAATGATGACATTCAGGTCCCGCGCGGTTCGGTCAAAACCGATTGGGAGGTCGAATTGGGCGTCGTGATCGGCGAACCGGGATCTTATATCGACGAGGGCAACGCGATGGACCATGTCGCAGGGTTTTGTGTGATCAACGATGTGTCAGAGCGCGATTTTCAGCTCAATCGGGCAGGCACGTGGGACAAGGGCAAAGGCTGCGATACCTTTGGGCCAACAGGGCCTTGGCTCGTCACAGTTGATGAGATCGCAGACATGGACAACATGGGGATGTGGCTGGATGTGGATGGCAAACGCATGCAGACAGGATCAACCGCGACATTGATCTTCAAGATCCCGCACCTCGTGTCCTATTGCAGCCAGTTCATGAGCCTGCAGTCGGGGGATGTCATTTCAACCGGCACGCCTCCGGGCGTGGGGATGGGTCAATCCCCGCAGCGGTATCTGCACGGCGGGGAGGTTGTGACCTTGGGTATCGACGGATTGGGCGAGCAACGATCAAAGGTTTTGCCAGCCTGACAGGATCGCAATTGACACCGGCTTACTGAGCCGGTGTCATTTGACCTGCATGTGCGTTTTCCGCGATCTTCTGGGCCTGATCGCGCAAGATGAATTTCTGGATCTTGCCGGTTGACGTGCGCGGGATCGGCATGAACACGAACTGTCCGGGCACCTTGTAGGGCGCAAGCTGGTCCTTGCACCACGCGCGCAATGTGGCGGCATCCACATGTTCACCTGTAGCCAGTTCCACAAAAGCACAGGGCGTTTCGCCCCATTTTTCGTGCGGCATGGCCACCACGGCAGCAATCGCGACGGCGGGGTGACGATAAAGCGCTTCTTCCACCTCAATGGACGAAATATTCTCGCCGCCCGAAATGATGATGTCCTTGGAGCGATCCTTCAGCTGAATATAGCCGTCCGCGTGCCGCACGCCGAGATCGCCGGAATGGAACCAGCCGCCTGCAAAGGCCTCTTGGGTGGCTGTGGGATTGCGGAAATAACCCTTCATGACGACGTTGCCGCGAAACATCACCTCGCCCATGGTTTTCCCGTCGCGCGGCACTGGCAGCATGGTGTCGGGGTGCAGCACATCCAATCCTTCCAGCGGCAGATAGCGCACGCCTTGGCGCGATTTCAGCTTTGCCTGCTCGGCGGGCGGCAGATCGGACCAGTCCTGATGCCAGTCATTCACCACGGCAGGGCCGTAGGTTTCAGTCAGCCCATAGAGATGCGTGACATCAAAGCCTGAGGTTTTCATATCCGCCAGCAGCTTCTCCGGCGGCGGGGCGGCGGCGGTAAAGAATTGCACGGTATGATCAAGTTGGCGCTTGTCGGCTTCCGGCGCCGAGATCATCAGCGACATGACAATTGGCGCGCCGCACAGGTGGGTGACGTGCTCATCTGCCAAAGCGGCCCAGATCGGTTCTGCCCGCACCTGACGCAGGCAGACATGGGTGCCGATGATCGCCGACAGCGTCCATGGGAAACACCAGCCATTGCAGTGGAACATTGGCAGCGTCCACAGATAGACCGCATGTTTCGCCATCGACGTCGTCAGCGCATTGCCCTGCGCCAGCAGATAGGCCCCCCGGTGGTGCGAAACCACACCCTTTGGATCGCCTGTCGTCCCCGATGTGTAGTTGATCGAAATCGCGTCCCATTCATCCAGCGGCATCAGCCAGTCGAATTCAGGATCGCCCGTCGACAGGAAGGCCTCGTAATCCTGCGCATCTGCCTCGGTAACGGGCCCGCAGAATTCAGCGTCGTCGTATTGGATGACAAGCGGGCGCACTGTTGCCAGCGCCAGCGCATCCTGCATCAAGGGCATGAATTCGCGGTCTACGATGACGATTTTGCACATGGCATGGTCCAGCTGAAACGCAATCACCGACGCATCTAGCCGGGTGTTCACGGAATGCAGGACACCGCCACACATGGGAACACCGTAGTGGCATTCCAGCATTGCGGGCGTATTGGCCAGCAAGGCCGACACCGTTTCACCGCGCCCGATGCCTTGCTGTGCCAAAGCAGAGGCCAACTGACGTGATCGCGCATAAAACGCCGAATAATTGCGCCGCAACGGGCCATGCACGATCGCAGTGTGATCAGGAAAGACCGAGGCCGCGCGTTCCAGAAATGTCAGCGGCGTCAGCGGCTGATGGTTTGCAGGATTGCGGTCCAGATCGGTATTATAGGGGTTTGCGGTCATGGCTCAGGCGTCCTGCCATTGGGGCGCGCGCTTTTCGATGAAGGCACCAATGCCTTCTTCGGCGTCTTGCGCTAGCATGTTATCGACCATCACAGCAGAGGCGTAATCATAGGCATCGGGCAGCGTCATTTCGCGTTGCGCGTAATAGGCGCGTTTGCCGGTTGCCAGCGTCATGCTGGATTTTGACGCAATCTTGCGCGCCAACTCCATCGTTACCGTTTGCAACGCGTCAGGTGCCGCGACGCGGTTCACAAGGCCGATTTCGGCGGCCCGCGCGGCTGAGGTTATGTCACCGGTCAGCAGCATTTCCATCGCGTGTTTGTCCGCCACATTGCGCGACAGCGCCACCATCGGGGTGGAGCAGAACAACCCGATGTGAACACCCGGTGTGCTGAACCCGGCGCTGTCCGCCGCAATGGCCAGATCACAGCTTGCGACCAGCTGGCAGCCTGCGGCCGTTGCGATGCCTGTGACCTCAGCGATGACGGGTTTGGGGCAATTCACGATGCCTTGCATCACGCCTGCGCACATCGCCATGACATGGGCAAAATAGGCTTTACCACCATCTCCGTTCAAACGCCCAGCGGTCATTTCCTTGAGGTCATGGCCTGCACAAAACGCAGGGCCATTGGCCGCCAGGACAATGACCCGCACATTTGGATCGGTCCCGGCGGCTGCAAACGCAGCACCGAGTTCCGCCAGCATCGCCTCGGACAAGGCATTGCGCCGACGCACGTCATTCAAGGTCAGGCGCAATATTCCGGTCCCGTCCAGAACGCGCAGCAGGATGTCAGATGTGGTCACGGGGGTATCCCTTATTCGAGCGCTAAAGAATGTTGATTTCGACACTGTCGGCGAGGGTGTTCGCAATAAAGCAGTAGCGGTGCGCGCGGTCCTGCATCTGCGCCAGTTCGGCGTCGCCCACCGTAAAGCCGGTGTCAAAACGCACCACCGGATGCAGATCAATCCGCGTTACCGACATCTGGCCCTTGGGGTTCTTGCCCAGATGGGCCTCGGCGTAATCGTGGTAGCTGGCCACCGGCCAGCCCGCCTTTGCGGCCAGCGCAAGAAAGGTCATCATATGGCAGCTCGACAGCGCCGAGGCGAGGGCCTGTTCGGGGTTTGTGTTCTCCGGGTTTCCGCCCCAATCAGGGGCGGAATCGACCAGCAGGTCATAGCGGTTGTTGTATTGCACGGTGTGCTCGTTCGAATAGGCACCGGTTTGCAATACGGGCGCTGCGCGCTGCCAGTGCAGCTCAATCGCGAGATCTGACATTTCGGTATTCTTTCATGTAGCAGGACGTTAAGCGGCAGCGATCTGTTTTTTGGGATCATAGAACGGACGCTCGCAGATTGTTGCGCGGACGGGGCCGGATTTCGTGACGACCTCAACCTGTGCGCCAATGTTGGCGTGTTCCGCTGACACCATGGCCAAGGCGATGTTCTGCTCCAAACGCGGGGAATAAACCGCAGAGGTGACCTTGCCGATTGCTTCGCCACCCGAATTGATGTCCCAGAATGTCGTGTTGGGACCCGCAAGAGGATCGCCGTCGATGATCAGGCCGATCTGCTTACGGCTGACACCTTCGTCCCTGATACGGCGCAACGCGGCCTTGCCGATGAAATCAGCCTCCATGTCGAGGTTCACCAACCGGTCAAACCCAAGCTCAAAGGGGGTGGTGCCCATGTCGGCATCTGCGTGATACGACAACATCCCACCTTCGATGCGGCGGATGGAGGATGTGTGGCCGGGCTTGAGGCCAAATTCCAGACCGGCTGCCATAATGGTTTCCCACAGCAGATCGCCTTTGGAACCGTCGCGCAGGTAGATTTCATAGCCCAGCTCGCTGGACCAGCCGGTGCGGGACACAATCAGCGGGATGCCGTTCAGCTCGACTTCGCGCAGCCAGTAGTAGCGCAGGTCCATGATCCCGTCGCCAAACAGCGCGCGCATGATCTCGCCGGATTTGGGGCCTTGCAATTGCAGCGGCGAGACATCCGGCTCACCAATCGTGACATCAAGGCCAGAGTTGACCGCAACCCCCTGCGCCCAAAGAAGAATGTCGCTATCAGCAAGAGAGATCCAGAAATGGTTCTCGGCAAGACGCAGCAGGACCGGATCGTTCAGAATGCCGCCATCGGCGTTGGTGATGAGGATGTATTTGCACTGGCCCACGGCCATCTTGGACAGATCACGACAGGTCAGCATCTGGGTGAATTTGGCAGCATCCGGCCCGGTGATTTCCACCTGACGCTCCACGGCGACATCACAGAGTATCGCGTCATTCACGAGGTTCCAGAAGTTTTGCTCCGGATTGCCGAAATCGCGCGGGATATACATGTGGTTGTAGACGGAGAACCCCTGCGCGCCCCAACGCACTGTCGCGTCAAAATAGGGCGACTTACGGATCTGTGTGCCGAAACCGAAATCATCTGCTTGCATTGGAACTACCTCCCGTTTTGTCCCCGACCGCTTTGATCGGAGACTGTCAAAACCTTTGCGAGATGTAGTCCAGGAGAGGCGGCGAAAGTGGTCCGAAGATTATCACTTCTCAGACCATTCAGGCCGTTTGGGGGGCCATATCAGGACCGATTGGGCCAGAGCGGCAATTTCGGATTTGCAGCGGCCAATTTCGAGAGGTTCGGCAAAGCTGATTTCACTTGGCGCGTGGCAAAATGGGTCATGTAGCGGTCAATGCCGAGGTCTTCGGCATGGAAATCTTCCATCAGGTCTTGAAACGCGGCGAGGCTGGGGCTGATGATCTTCATGATGTAATCGACCCCACCACCGGTGGCGATGCAATCAATGATCTCATCCCGGCTGTTGAGAAAAGCTTCAAAGCGCTCAAAATCAGCCTTTCGATGACGGCTGAGGGAAACCGTCACAATCACCTGCGCGAAATCTGCGAGCCGCTCCAGCGCGATATCGGCATGATAGCCGCGAATGTATCCGCCCGCTTTCAACCGGGTCAGCCGCGCCCAGCAGGGGGTCGCGGAAAGCCCGCTCAGCTCTGCCAGCTTGGCCTTGCTCAACTGCCCGTGCTGCTGGAGCGCGCTGAGAATGCGGATGTCTGCTGCATCAAGGGCAAGTCTCTTCATTCGCTCTGGTCTTTCCTTGTGTGGATGCGCGGTCATATGACCGACGATCACATGCTAGATTAGGATATCCCTACCTGAAAGCCCTCCGTCAGCTCAGTGGCTTTACGACCGAAATGAGCGCGACCACGTCCAGCTGATCGGCGTTGCCCGCCAATATGGGGCGTATCTCCGTGTGATATCAGCATGTCGCGGGTAGACGTTTCGCAACGGCAGAGCAGACCGACCCGGAGCAGACAGCGGTCTCTGCCGAAGGCCAGCAGCGGCGACAGCCAGAGCAGGAAAAGGTTCCGAGCCGCAGCCGGATCTCGGTTGCATAACATCCGATCGCAGACTGGACGCTGGACAGGATTTGCAGAGAGGAGAGTCTTGCAAGACAACATAGCCTCTGGCCGCTTCGGACGCTTTGTTGCGTTCCAGCAGGGGAGACGGGCGCCAGCTCCGAATGTCGCTATCTATACACTGCTGAGCTTGACGGTTGCGGCTGTTGTATTGGATTGCGGGACTGGTGAGGCTAGGGGGGATCCCCGCCCAGTGCAGACCGGACGGGGCTTTGTTCAATCGTTGATATCGTGGTCGAAGTGTTTCACCTGGCCTTTTGGGCCCTTGAAGAAGTGGCGCAAGACCAGCCAGGCGATCAGGGAGAGGGTGGCGTAGATCAGCAGCAGCACCGGCAGGGTGATGCTGCCTGCGGGGGTGGCGACCAGCAGCAGGGCCACCAGCACGGCGCCGACGGCAAAGCCGAGGAAGATGAAGCCCGGCGCCAGCACCTCGACGATGGCGAGGCCGATGGCAATCGCGATCCAGACCCACCAGACGGAGAGCAGGGCCGTCATTTTCCGGCCCCTTTCAGCATGTTGAAGGCGTTGCCGAAGGCCTCAATCGCATTGGCGGGCACCAGGATGGTCTGTTTGCCTTCACCTGCGCCAAGGGCATTGAGCGCCTCGACCTGTTTCAGGGCCACCTGATATTGCGCGGCCTCCAGACCGTTTTCGGCAATGGCTTTGGCGACCACCCCGGTGGCATAGGCCTCGGCATCGGCCTGAATGCGGCGGGCCTTGGCGATCTGCTCGGCGGCGTAGAGCTCGGCGTCGGCGGCCAGTTCGACCGCGCGTTTCTGGCCCTCGGCCTTGGTCACCTCGGCGCGGCGGGCGCGCTCGGCGTTGAGCTGCTGCAGCATGGCGTCGCGTGTGGCCTGATCGAGGTTCACGTCAAGGATCTCGGCGCGGGTCACTTCGATGCCCCAGTCGTCAACGGCGCTTTCGACCAGATGCTGGATCTGACCGATCAGCTGCGAGCGGTTCGACTGCACCTCATCCAGGTCCATCTTGCCGATCTCGGCGCGCACGATGCCGGCCACGGTGGTGGCAATGGCGCCGTCAACGTCGCGGATCCGATAGACGGTCTTTTCCGGTTCCAGAATGCGGTAGAACACCGAGGTGTCGATCTGCACCAGCACGTTGTCCTTGGTGATGGCGTCCTGGCTAGCGTTGGGCAGCTGGCGTTCCAGGATCGAGACCTTATGGGCGACGGAGTCGAGCAGCGGGACGATGAAGTTGATGCCGGGGCCAAGCACCGCATGCAGGCGGCCAAAGCGTTCGACCACGTATTTTTCGGACTGCGGCACGATGCGGACCCCCTTGAGGATCAGGATGATCAGGAAGATCGCGCCCAGGATATAGATGATGTTCTGCGTCAGCAGGCTCAGCAGGAGTTCTTCGGTCATTATGCCTCGCAATAAATTTGTATGCTATGGTATGCAGTTGGGGGTCGTGGACCCGGGATTCAAGCGTGGGGGGACGGCGCCCCGTTCCTCTTCTCTATGGCGTGTGCGGTGGTGGCAGGCAAGGGGAACGGCCCCGTCTGCGGCGCATCCGTGGCGTGCGGGGTGGGGGCTGGCTAGGGCTGTCGGGGCTTTGGCGCGGGCTGCGGTCATGCAGGCTTGAAAACCGCACCGGGATAAGGCACATCCGGCAGGCTCTGCCGGTATGGTCCCGGATCGCGGCGGAGCAGGGTTCAGGTGGCAGATGATCCCGTAGGAAATTCCCCGCAGCGGCGGGACCACGCACAAGACAGCCCAAGGAAGAGAACATGGCGCCGAAAATCTCATTTGACCTGAAAGCCACCGATGGCAAGGCCCGCACCGGTGTCATCAATACGCCGCGCGGCGAGATCCGCACGCCTGCGTTCATGCCCGTGGGCACGGCCGCAACAGTGAAGGCAATGCTGCCGGAGAGCGTGCGTGCGACCGGGGCGGATATCCTGCTGGGCAATACCTATCATCTGATGCTGCGCCCCACGGCAGAGCGGATCGACCGTCTGGGCGGATTGCACAAATTCATGAACTGGGAGCGGCCGATCCTGACGGACTCGGGCGGGTTTCAGGTGATGTCGCTGGCGGGTCTGCGCAAGCTGACGGAAAAGGGTGTGACCTTCAAAAGCCATATCGACGGATCCAAACATGAGCTGACGCCGGAACGGTCGATGGAAATCCAGCGCCTGCTCGGTTCGGACATCGTGATGTGTTTCGACGAATGTCCGGCGCTGCCTGCGGACCGCGACCGGATCGCCGAGTCGATGCGCCTGTCGATGCGTTGGGCGGAGCGCTCGCGCGAGGCCTTTGGCGACCGTCCTGGCCATGCGCTGTTCGGCATTATGCAGGGCGGGCTGGAGCAGGATCTGCGCGAAGAAAGCGCCGAGGCGCTGAAGAAGATCGGATTCGAGGGCTATGCGGTTGGCGGCCTGGCAGTGGGCGAGGGGCAGGAGGCGATGTTTGACTGTCTTGATTATGCGCCCGGTTTCCTGCCTGAGGACAAGCCGCGCTATCTGATGGGGGTGGGCAAGCCTGATGATATCGTCGGTGCGGTGGCCCGTGGTATCGACATGATGGACTGCGTGCTGCCATCGCGCTCGGGTCGCACGGGGCAAGCGTTTACCCGCTACGGTGTGGTCAATATCAAGAACGCCCGCCACCAGGATGACCCGCGCCCGCTGGATGAGCAGTGCAGCTGCCCGGCGTGTTCGAACTATTCGCGCGCCTATCTGCACCATGTGTTCCGCAGCAACGAGATGATTTCGGGGATGTTGCTGACCTGGCATAACCTGCATTACTTCCAGGAAATCATGGGCGGCATGCGGGAGGCGATTGCTGCGGGCACCTTCGACGCCTGGCAGAAGGATTTCCACGACACCCGTGCCGAAGGCGATATTGAGCCATTGTAGGGGCCGGCAAGGGGGATGCGCCCGGATTGTCGAAAACTTGAGCGAATGTTCATCGGCGGGTCCTGCCCTGAACACGTTTGCGCCACAAATCAGCGGTGATCTGTCAATCAGGCACTGATGACCAACGTGGAGAGATCCGATGAATGAGACGGCTTCAACTGGACTTGCGCAATGTTCGCTGATGATTTTGCTGGCGGCGGGCGTTGCTGTTTTTGCGCTTTTGGACCATGGCGGATCCTATGGGGAGCAGCCGGGGTCGCTGGCGCACCTGACGTCGGCCGCGCAGCGGTAAGGATTGCCGGAGCGCGACTGCACACAAGGCAACGGCCTGATGTCGTGCGCTTTTTGCTGCGATCTTGGGCAGGGATGATCCCGGTCCGCGTTCACCGGTTATGAAGACCTCGCTGCTAGATTCCGCCAAAACGGGAAGGGTCGCGATGAGCTGGTTTCAGGCATGGGGGAGCGTGGTGCTGCTGGGCGGCCTTGTGGCTGCCTCTGGCGCTGTGGCGCAGTCGGATCAGGCAGCTAAGGCGCCGGGGTCGCTGGCCGAGGCCTCAAGTTTTTTCAAGGCACCACCGCTTGATGGCTGCCGGATCGCATTTGACGATCTGATCAAGGGCGGCTCCAAAGCGCTGCGGGGCCAGTGGTTTGTGCAGAAGGGGCCGGGGGAGACCGGGCTGCCGGTTGGCGGCCGCGTCGATATGCAACCGCTGCCGCAGCGCGCGGGTGAGGTGCTGACACTGAGATTTCGCAATGGCCGTCTGGTGGCGGATTCTGCCGTGTCCGGGGTGATCCCCATCGGCGTGCTGGACCGGGCGCCACCTGAGCCGGGCACGGGGCTGAGGGCCGAAAGCGTTGGCCGCGGCGATCTGGCGGATGGCGCGGAGGTCTTCCTCGATGAGCTGGGCGTGGGGCGGCTGCCCTGCGGGGTGGAGCAGATGCTGCAACTGAGGCTGCAATCAGAACGCGACACCGGCACCGGAGACGTTTTGCGGCAGGATATCCGTCTGTTCCTGATTGATCAGACCCGGATGAGCGGCACCTACCGCGAAACCGGACCGGGTGGGCGGCTGGAACGCGGGGTGATCTCCCTGATGCGGCGCTGATGCTGCGGGTCAGGTCATCGGCGGAGGCTGCCGCGCGCGGCCTTCACCATTTGCTCACCCTAGCTGCATTTGCGCCCTTGTGGTCCGGGCGCGCTGCGGGCAATGTGACACCAAACATTGAGGCACGGCGGTTGAAATCCCGACACCGCTGCACCAGATAAACAGCCAATGAGGAGACGCGCCGAAGCTGCCGATAATCGGGGCGGGGGCGTCTTGCCAAACCAAAGGACCGAGTATGCAAGAGCCACTCAATTCATCCTACCCCGTCCTGCCGCTGCGCGATATCGTTGTGTTCCCGCATATGATCGTGCCGCTGTTCGTCGGGCGGGAAAAATCGGTGCGTGCCCTGGAAGAGGTGATGACCGACGACAAGCAGATCCTGCTGTCCAGTCAGATCGACCCGGCGGAAGATGATCCGCAATCCGATGGCATCTACAGTGTCGGCGTGCTGGCCAATGTGCTGCAGCTGCTGAAACTGCCCGACGGCACCGTGAAGGTGCTGGTCGAAGGTCATGCGCGGGTGAAAATCACCGAATATCTGGACAACGACAACTTCTTTGAAGCGCGCGCGGAGTATCTCAGCGAGATTCCCGGCGATGTCACCACCGTGGAGGCGCTGCTGCGCACGGTCGGCGATGAGTTCGAGCGTTATGCCAAGGTCCGCAAGAACATCCCGGAAGAGGCGCTGAGCGCCGTTGGAGAGACCACGGAGCCGGCCAAGCTGGCCGATCTGGTCGCCGGTCATCTGGGGATCGAGGTCGACAACAAACAGGATCTTCTGGAAACCCTGTCGGTGAGCGAACGTCTGGAGAAGGTCTATGGCCTGATGCAGGGCGAGCTGTCTGTGCTGCAGGTCGAGAAGAAGATCAAGACCCGCGTCAAATCCCAGATGGAGAAGACCCAGCGCGAATATTATCTGAATGAGCAGATGAAAGCCATTCAGAAGGAGCTGGGCGACAGCGAGGACGGTTCTAACGAAGTCGCCGAGCTGGAAGCCAAGATTGCCGAGACCAAACTCTCCAAAGAGGCGCGCGAAAAGGCCGAGGCCGAGCTGAAGAAGCTCAAGAACATGTCGCCGATGTCGGCGGAAGCCACGGTTGTGCGCAACTATCTGGACTGGATTCTGGCCCTGCCCTGGGGCACCAAATCCCGCGTGAAGAAAGATCTGAGCCGGGCGCAGGATATTCTGGACGCCGATCACTACGGGCTTGAGAAGGTCAAGGAACGTATCGTCGAATATCTCGCGGTGCAGCAGCGCTCGGCCAAGCTGAAGGGGCCGATCCTCTGCCTTGTTGGCCCTCCGGGTGTCGGCAAGACCTCGCTGGGCAAATCGGTGGCCAAGGCAACCGGTCGAGAGTTCATCCGCATTTCGCTGGGTGGCGTGCGCGACGAGAGCGAGATCCGCGGTCACCGCCGGACCTATATCGGCTCCATGCCCGGTAAGATCATTCAGGCGCTGAAGAAGGCCAAGACCACCAACCCGCTGATCCTGCTCGATGAAATCGACAAGATGGGGCAGGATTTCCGGGGTGATCCGGCGTCGGCGATGCTGGAGGTGCTGGACCCGGAACAGAACGCGACCTTCATGGACCACTATTTGGAAGTGGAATATGACCTGTCGAACGTGATGTTCCTGACCACCTCGAACAGCTACAACATGCCGGGGCCGCTGCTGGACCGGATGGAGATCATTCCGTTGTCCGGTTACACCGAGGATGAAAAGCGTGAGATCGCCAAGCAGCACCTGATTTCCAAGCAGGTGAAGAACCACGGTCTGAAGGCCAAGGAATTCGAGCTCACCGATGAGGCGCTGACCGAGATCATCCGCACCTATACCCGTGAGGCGGGGGTGCGGAATCTGGAGCGTGAGATCGCCAAAGTGGCGCGGAAATCGCTGACCAAGATCGTCAAGAAAGAGGCGGAGAGCGTTTCTGTCACGCCTGAGAATCTGGATGAATTCCTTGGGGTTGCGAAGTATCGCTATGGTCTCGCCGAGAAGGAAGATCAGGTCGGTGTTGTCACCGGTCTTGCCTATACTTCGGTCGGGGGTGAGCTGCTGAGCATCGAGGCGCTGCGCCTGCCGGGCAAGGGTCGGATGAAGACCACCGGCAAGCTGGGCGATGTGATGAAAGAGTCGATCGAGGCGGCTTCAAGCTATGTCCGCTCGATTTCGCCGCAACTTGGGGTGAAGCCGCCGAAATTCGACAAGCTGGACATCCACGTCCACGTGCCGGATGGCGCAACGCCGAAGGACGGCCCAAGCGCGGGTCTGGCCATGGTGACGGCAATTGTCTCGGTGCTGACAGGCATCCCGGTCCGCAAGGATATCGCCATGACCGGCGAGGTGACGCTGCGCGGCAATGCGACCGCGATTGGCGGTCTGAAGGAGAAACTGCTGGCCGCGCTGCGCGGTGGTATCAAGACGGTGCTGATCCCGCAGGAGAATGAGAAAGACCTGCCGGATATCCCGGATAACGTGAAGGAGGGGCTGGAGATCATCCCCGTCAGCCACGTCTCCGAGGTGCTGAAACATGCGCTGACCGATACGCCCGAACCCATCGAATGGGATGAGGCGGCAGAAGAGGCCGCCGCCGCTGCCAAGGCAGCATTGGGTGTTCCCGAGGATGGCGCCAGCGCCACCGCGCATTGATCCAGGCCACGGGTGCTGCCCCTAAGCTGTTGAGATCAATCCGCAATAGGTAACAATAGATGGGCGTCCCTTATCCGGGGCGCCCATCTGCCTTATGTCCTGTGAGATGCGTTTGCGACCTTCTTGAAGCAGGCGACCTGTCGGTTCGTCGGCCGTTGGAATAGGAAGAAATAGATCAGTTCGCCGCATTGTTGGGCCGCTTGATTGCCGAAACAGGGGATACGCAGGCCTGATATGACAGGGCGACGAGAAACCGGTTGTTGGCCGGTCCGCCGGGCGGTGGCTTGGCGGAGACGCGGGCGCGGGCCGTGTCATTGGCGGGTGATATCGTCATAATCGCCAAGTCGCAGATAGGCGTATTCACGGTAGAGTTTGATCGTCGGGCGCAGGCCGAAGAGGATGGATCCTACCAGAAACAGCCATGTGCCGGGGGTGACGGTTGCGTCGTTGAAGAACAGGATCGAACCTATCACAAACAGCACCGCAGCGGAGACATCGACCATCGTGTAGGCGATTTCACAATAGGCGTAGATCTTCTTGTGGCGGTCGCTGCGATTGCGATTGTCGGGGTGGAACAGGGCCATCATGTCCTCCGTCGGTCGGTGTCGGCTGCTTTTACCCTAACGCGCGGGGGGAGGATTGGTTCAAAGGGGATCTTCATAGCGGCAGTCAGTGCATCTCAGGGTTTCCCCGCAGGCCTCGCAAGAAAAAGGGCGACCGCAAAGGGCCGCCCAAATCAGGTTTTATTATTGTTTTCCCGAGGTTTCGGGTTCTTCCGTCTGGCGCCCGCTCTTATTCGGCGGGCTTGATCCAAGGCGCTGCATTGGGCAGCGCATCTTGGATGTTCGGGGCGGGCGACAGGGTCGCGATGCCGGGTCAGGCCGCTTTGGGCGCCATTTTTGCCTGCACGGTGGCGATGGCCACGGCGTCGGGGCTGACGTCATCGGCGGTGGCCTGCTTCAGGATTGCCGCCATGGTGACCTCCAGCGCCTCAAGCCGTTCGGCCACAAAGCTGTTGCGGTTGCCGATTTTCAGGATCTCGGTGGCGACATTGATAATGCCGCCGCCATTGGCCACGAAATCGGGCGCGTAGAGGATGCCGCGTTTGTGCAGTGCGGCTGCATCCTCGGCCGAGGCCAGCTGATTGTTGGCACCGCCTGCGACCAGGGCAACCTTCAGCTGCGGAATGGTTTCGCTGTTGAGGATGCCGCCGATCGCGCAGGGGGCAAAAATATCGGCCTCCACCGCGTAGATCTCATCGGGGGCGACAGCCGTGGCACCAAAGGCGGCAACTGCGCGTTCAACCTGTGCGCTGTTTACATCGGTGACGATCAGCTTGGCGCCGGCCTTGTTGAGAAAATCGCAGAGATACCAGCCGACATGGCCCAGGCCCTGAACCGAAACAACCCGGTTTCTGAGGTCGATCTGACCGGTCTTATGCGCCCAGGCGGTGCGGATCGCATTGAAGATGCCGCGCGCCGTGATGGGTGAGGGGTCACCGGAGGCATATTCACCATCGGCAAGCCCGGCGACGGAGCTGGTTTCCTCGGCCAGGATGGCCATGTCCGCGGGGCTCATGCCCATATCCTCGGCGGTGATGTAACGCCCGTCCAAGCTGTCGATGGCGCGGGCAAAGGCGCGCAGCAGCTCCGGGGTTTTCTGGGTGGCGGGATCACCCATGATCACCGCCTTGCCGCCGCCAAGCGCGAGGCCTGCTGCGGCGTTTTTGTAGGTCATGCCTTCGCTCAGGCGTTTGACATCGGTCAGCGCGTCATCGGCGCTGGCGTAGGGGCGCATCCGCAGCCCGCCGGCCGCCGGGCCAAGCAAGGTGGAATGCACGGCGATAAAACCGGTGAGACCAACCGAGGCATCCTCGACGCGGTAGATTTCTTCATGTGTCGAGGTGGCGACGGGGGTGATTGTGGCTGTCATCTTTGGATTGCTCCTCCATTTCACCGCAGAATACCGCCACGCAACCGCCGGTTTCCTCCAAAATACGTCGCAGTTATTGATGCTGTTGGTGGTTTTCCCTAATATCTGGCCAAAATTAGGGGGAAACACGTGGATAAGATTGATCGCAGGATTCTGGCCGCCCTGCAGGAGAACGGTCGGATGAAGATCGCCGAGCTGGCGGAGAGAGTCGGCCTCTCTGCGACGCCCTGTGCGCGGCGGGTCGCCAATCTGGAGGACAGCGGCGTGATTTCGGGCTATTCAGCGCGGGTAGATCAGGCCGAGGTTGGCCTGCCGGTCACCATCTTTGTCGCGGTGGAGCTGGAACGCCAGTCCAGTGAGGGATTGCAGGCCTTTGAGGCAGCGGTGCGGCGGTTCGATCAGGTGATGGAATGTTATCTGATGACCGGGAGCCGCGATATTCTTCTGCGGGTCGTGGCGCAGGATCTGACCGATTTCGATCAGTTTCTGGAGCATCGTCTGATGCGGGTCCCCGGCATTCGCAACACCCGGTCCAGTTTCACCCTGCGCACGATGATCTGCCGCAATGTGCTGCCGCTGGAGTAGGAGGGGGCAGCGCCCGTGCGGCGCAAAAATCGCAGCGCAGCGGGATTTTTCATCACCCCCCTCTTGCAGCGACGCGCGACCGGCGGTATGACCGCCGCCAAGGGTGATTAGCTCAGTGGTAGAGCGCTTCGTTCACATCGAAGATGTCAGGAGTTCAAATCTCTTATCACCCACCATCCTCCTTTTGCAGTGCCGATTAGCTGACCTCTGCGTCTTGTGGTGCGGACGTGGTGTCGCGTTTCGCGCTTGGTTCTTCTCAGGCCGGAGAAACCTGTCTAGATGTTTAGGCAAGGGCCGGAGGGTCGGGCATCAACGAGGGCGGGCATGGACTATCCGAAGATCTGGTTTCTGCGGCATGGGCAGACGGAATGGAACGCCGAAGGGCGCATTCAGGGACAGCTGGAATCGCGGCTGAGTCCGCTGGGGATTGAGCATGCGCAGCAGCAGGCGGGGCTGATGGCGCCGATTCTGGCACAGGGGCCTGCCTGCTATGTCTCGCCGTTGGGGCGGGCGCAGCAGACGGCGCAGATCGCACTTGGCGGTCAACCCTATGTCACGGACGCCCGGCTGGCCGAGGCGCAGGCCGGCGTGTTTCAGGGCATGACCCGTGCCGAGGTCGCGGCTGAATACCCGGATATCTACGCCGCCAACCCGCTCAATCTGGATTTGTTCTGTGCGGCGCCACAGGGCGAGGGCTTTGCTGCGTTTCAGGCCCGGATCACGGATTTCCTGACCGGGCTGAGTGAGCCGACCGTTGTGGTGGCGCATGGGCTGTGGGGGCAGGTCCTGCGGGGGGTGATCTGCGGCTTGTCGCGCGCGGAAATGGCCGCCTTGCCCAATGAACAGGGCTGCATCTACGAGTTGTCGCAGGGCATGGAGCGGGTGCTGCGCTAGGGGCGGGAATTTTTTCGCAGATTTTTGCGATTTGCCTCTTGCGCAGAGCGCGCGCATTCTCTAAATCCGCGCTCACCGGGTCGTTAGCTCAGTTGGTAGAGCGCTTCGTTTACACCGAAGATGTCGGGAGTTCGAGCCTCTCACGACCCACCATTTCCCCCTTGAATTCCATATCAATAAGCTCTGCCAGCGCCAAAGTTGCGAGGCATATGGTTTCACAGTAGGCTCATGTCGCTCCTTCGGCGCATTTCCCGCCGGAGGGGAGTTTTTTTACCGAGTATATGACGTGGAGTTTATGTCGTGAAATATTTTGCAATCCTTTCAGTCGTGGTCTCTGTCCTGTTCTGTCTGCCCGCAGCGGGGCAGGCCGGATCCTATAAACCGATCAAGACCGAGGCGGAGTTTCTCGCTCTTGTCGGTGGCAAGACCCTCAGCGCCGATTGGGGCAGTATGCAGATCCTGCCAAACGGGAAAATCAAGGGAAAAACCAACCAGGGCAAGCTGGTTGGCGCCTGGCAGTGGAATGGCGCCCTGTGGTGCCGCAATGTCCGCATCGGCAAGCAGCCGGAGCGGGGGACGGACTGCCAGAAAATCGGCGTCTCTGGAAACCAGATGCAGTTTATCCGCGAGCAGGGCCGGGGCGCGGCCGTTGTCATGGTTATCTCCAACTGATCAGGATAACCGGTGGCGCGGCTCTGGTATGGCGCGCCATCGGTGCTGGCTGCGGCATCTTGCGGCTGGATGGCGCTGTTGTTGTCGCCGCTTGGCTCCGTGATCCGCGGATCTGAGGTCGGCTGTGATTTTCTCGATGGATTATCCCTGGTGTCCGGCGGGACGCCAGATGGGAATTTCGGAAAAACAATGGGTTAGGCGGCAATTTGGCGGTGGCTTTGTTTTTTTTCACGGAAACCGGAGAAAATGCCAAAACACCGCTTGACGATCCCTCGGTGCTGCGAATATTACAGCCCAACATTCAGCGGCGACGTTGGATGGAACAGCAAGCGGTTGTAGCTCAGTTGGTTAGAGTACCGGCCTGTCACGCCGGGGGTCGCGGGTTCGAGCCCCGTCAACCGCGCCACTGCTGTCCGCCCCGGATCCGGGTTAAGGGATCCAGATGAAAGTAAATGCGCGGTTGTAGCTCAGTTGGTTAGAGTACCGGCCTGTCACGCCGGGGGTCGCGGGTTCGAGCCCCGTCAACCGCGCCACTTTCATACGATGCCCTGTCGTTCAGGGTCCGCCCCGGAGGGGATATATAGGTCAGGCTGCTGCCTGATTTGCCGAAAGGCCCATGCGCGGTTGTAGCTCAGTTGGTTAGAGTACCGGCCTGTCACGCCGGGGGTCGCGGGTTCGAGCCCCGTCAACCGCGCCACTTTCTTCCCTAAATTTGTGGATGAACGCTCCCTGCTTCGGCGGGGTTTTTGCGTTTTGTGGCGTGGCGTTACGGTGATTGCCCTGTCGAGATGTGGTGCGCGCCGGAGCGCACACCACTGGTGATCTTACGCTTTGGTCAGCGCGTCCAGCACGCGTGCCCAGGAGCGGATGCCCTTGTGGAAGCTTTCCAGATCGTATTTCTCATTTGGGGAGTGGATGGCGTCATCTTCATTGGCAAAGCCGATCAGCATCGCATCCATACCGAGGATGGATTTGAAGAAGCCGGCAATGGGGATCGAGCCGCCCATGCCGCAGAATACGGCTTCGCGGTTCCATTCATCCGACAGCGCACCGCGGGCGGCTTCGAATTCGGGGCGGGCGATATTCATCACCGAGGCACGCGAGCCCTCCAGATCATTGTCCCAGACCACCTTGCAGTCAGGCTTCAGCCGGTCTTCGACATGTTTGCGGATTTTCAGGCGCAGCGCATCCGGGTCCATGTCGCCGACCAGACGGCAGGTGATCTTGCAATGCGCCTCAGACGGGATCACGGTTTTGGAGCCGGCACCGTTGTAGCCACCCCAGAGGCCGTTCACCTCCAGCGTTGGGCGGGCCCATTGCTGTTCCAGAACCGAGCGGTCCTTTTCCCCGTGGGCCTGAGTATAGCCTGCGTTGGAGAGATAGTCCTTTTCATCAAAGCCGCAGCCTTCCCACTGGCGCAGCTGCTCTTCCGGCACCTCATGCACGCCCTCATAGAAGCCCTCAACCGCGACCTTGCCGGTGTCTTCGTCATAGAAGGACGCGACGATGCGGCTGATTTCGCGCAGCGGGTTGAGGCCGGGGCCGCCGTAATGGCCGGAATGCAGGTCGATGCGCGGGCCGATCAGGGTGAACTCATCCTTCAGCATGCCGCGCAGCTGCGAGGAAATCGACGGCACCCCGCGCGACACCATCGAGGTGTCGCAGATCAGCGCCAGATCCGCTTTCAGCTCGGCTGCGTGCTGTTCCATGAAGGGCACGAGAGAGGGCGAGCCGCTCTCTTCCTCGCCCTCAAAGAAGAAGGTGATACGGCAGGGCAGGGTGCCATTGACCGCCTGCCAGGCGCGGCAGGCCTCGACAAAGGTCATCAGCTGGCCCTTGTCATCCGAGGCGCCACGGCCGCGAATGACGGTGCCGCGCGCGGTCTCTTCCAGCTGCGGCTCAAACGGGGGAGTGGTCCAGAGGTTCAGCGGATCCACCGGCTGCACGTCGTAATGGCCGTAGAATAGCACATGCGGCAGCGCCTCATCCTGAGGGCCGACGTGACCTACCACCATCGGGTGGCCGGGAGTGACGCGCTTTGCGGCCTCGATGCCGATGGATTGCAGATCCGCCACCAGCCAATCGGCAGCCTTGTCGCATTCGGCCTTATAGGCGGGATCGGTTGAGATCGACTGGATGCGCAGCAAATCCATCAGCCGCTGCGTCGCGGCATCAAGGTCGCTGTCAATCCGGTTCAGGACGTCGTTCAAGGACATGGTCAGGGGGCTCCTGCAATTGATGATTGGCTCGCCGCGGAGCCTAACAGTGCCCGCCGGCAGGGGCCAGAGGCTGCCCACCTGTGATGTGCCAGTGATAAGCCTGTGATATGCGTCGGTTTGTAGCGTCAAACGGGCGTTACAATTCTTGCTGCCGTCGGCGCAAAGGTCTATTTGACCTGCATCAAGGCTGGACCGGCCCCTTCACCGTATTTGATTGATCAAACGGAGGGATCGGGTTATTTATTCGGTAACGTGAATATATCAGCCCGACCACAGCTCGCGCCAGATCCGCTGGTGCCAACTATGCCATGGAGATGCCGGTGGACTATACCGCGAAACTCGACCAAGCGATTGCTCAGCTTCACACCGAAGGTCGCTACCGGACATTTATTGATATCGAACGGCAGAACGGTCAGTTTCCACATGCGGTCTGGACCCGTCCCGACGGCAGTAAACAGGACATAACGGTCTGGTGCGGCAACGATTATCTGGGCATGGGTCAGCACCCGGTTGTGCTGGAGGCAATGCATGGGGCCATTGATGCCACCGGTGCAGGCTCCGGCGGCACCCGCAATATTTCGGGCACCACGGTCTATCACAAACAGCTGGAAGCCGAGCTGGCGGACCTGCATCAGAAAGAGGCGGCGCTGCTGTTCACCTCGGCCTATATCGCCAATGATGCCACGCTGAGCACGCTGCCCAAGCTGTTTCCCGGTCTGATCATCTTTTCCGATGCGCTGAACCACGCCTCGATGATCGAAGGTGTGCGGCGCAATGGCGGGGCCAAGCGCATCTTCCGCCACAATGATGTTGCGCATCTGCGGGAGCTGCTGGCAGAGGCGGATCCTGCGGCCCCCAAACTCATCGCCTTTGAATCGGTCTATTCCATGGATGGCGACTTTGGCCCGATTGCCGAGATCTGCGACCTGGCTGATGAATTTGGCGCGCTCACCTATATCGACGAAGTTCATGCGGTTGGCATGTATGGCGCGCGCGGTGGCGGTGTGACCGAACGCGACGGGCTGATCGATCGCATCGACATTGTGAACGGAACCCTGGCCAAGGCCTTTGGCGTGATGGGCGGCTATATCGCCGCATCGGAAAAAATGTGCGACGCCATAAGATCTTATGCGCCGGGCTTCATCTTTACCACGTCGCTGGCCCCGGCGGTAGCGGCAGGGGCGGCGGCCTCGGTTGCCCATCTGAAGACGGCGCCGGAACTGCGCGAACAGCACCAGTTGCAGGCACGTATTCTGAAGATGCGGCTGAAGGGGCTTGGCCTGCCGATCATCGACCATGGCAGCCATATCGTGCCGGTGATCGTCGGCAACCCGGTCCATACCCAGAAGCTGAGCGACATGCTGTTGTCGGATCACGGGATCTATGTGCAGCCGATCAACTTCCCGACAGTGCCGCGCGGCACCGAGCGGCTGCGCTTTACCCCATCCCCGGTACATGGTCCCAAAGAGATTGACGCCCTGGTCAAGGCAATGGATGGGCTCTGGTCGCATTGTGCGCTGAATCGTGCCGAAATGGCGGGCTGAATCATAGCGCTGTGTCAAAATGGTAAGATTGTGGTAGTATGACCATAATCAAAGGGCGCAGGCGAATCGCATTCCGCGGATCCATGACGTCCTGAATGTCGAATGCGGCAGGCTAAAATGGGACAGCAGGCATGATCGGGCGCCTTACTCAGCGCAAATCGAAGACGCACGACGAATCGCCAAGGCCTCGCAGCTTTGATGATTACGAGCTTCGGTTGGGTGACATTATGCGCGGTGAACGGGCCACGATGGGCAAGTCGCTGCTGGATGTCCAACGTGAGCTGCGGATCAAAGCCTCCTACATCGCCGCGATTGAGAATTCTGACCCGACTGTCTTTGACACGCCGGGTTTTATTGCGGGTTACGTGCGCTCTTATGCGCGCTATCTCAATATGGATCCCGACACCACATTTGACGCCTTCTGCCAGGAAAGCGGTTTCCAGGTGGCCCATGGCATGTCCGCCGAGGCATCAGTGCGCAAATCCGCCGGGAAACCGATTGCAACCGGCATGGGTGGGCTGCGCAGCGATGCCTTCACCTCTCCCAATACTCCCTTCGTACCCGCAGCCAGCAGCGTCTTCAGCCAGATCGAGTTGCGCGCGGTGGGGTCGCTTGCGGTGCTGGTGGCGCTGATCGGCGGCATTGGCTACGGCGGTTGGGCGGTTCTGAAAGAGGTCCAGCAGGTGCAGATGGCGCCGGTGGATCAGACCCCCATCGTGCTGGCTGATCTGGATCCGTTGGCCGGGGCTGCCCGCGAGGGGGATGCCCAGAACGAAGATCCCGCACTTGAGGCGCTGGATCGGCTCTATCGCCCGCAGGCGCTGGACGTGCCGGTCATGGTGCCGCGCGACGGCCCGATCGCGACGCTTGATCCACGCGGCTTCGGCAATTTTGTCATGCCGGAGCTGCCCTCGGTTGCGCTGGCAGATGCCAGCCTCAGCACGGCAGCACCGCTGCCCGCCATGCCGCAGGTCGTGGAAGAGACCGCGCCCGCGCTGCAGATGGTCGCCGTGCGCCCGTCCTGGGTTCAGGTCACTGCCGTGGATGGCAGCGTGATCTTTGAAACCATCATGGAGCCGGGTCAGCATTTCGAAATTCCCGCCACCGAAGAGGCACCGCTGCTGCGCACCGGCGAGAGCGGCGCGATTTACTTCGCAGTGAACGGCGCCCATTACGGACCGGTCGGCGAACGGGGGCAGGTGACGAAGAACGTCGTGCTGTCCTCCGATGCGCTCACCGAACGGTTTGCGCTGGCCGATCTGAGCGAGGATCGCAACAGCGCACTGGCCACGCTGGTCGCTGAATTGCAGGCCAGCAGCCTCACCGTTCCCGTGACCGAGGCCACGGGCGAATAGGCCCCGTCCGGCCGGATGTCTCCAGCCGGGGCGTCGGACCTGCCTTTGCCGTACAGCTGACCTTTCTGAGCCCGGGCCTCCCTCATGGGCCACGCGTGGTGATTGCGACATCTGGCCTGCGACCTTCAGGATTGCCCGCCTCCCATTGAAGCTGCGCGAGACTGCGCGTATCTATGCCCGGAACCCTGAACAGCGCGGACCGGACCTCATGTCGATCAACCACATTCGCCCCTGGCGCCACATCGAACGCCGCAAAAGCCGCCAGATCCATGTCGGCAATGTGCCTGTGGGTGGCGATGCGCCGATTGCGGTGCAGACGATGACCAATACGCTGACCACGGATGTTGCCGCGACGGTGGCCCAGGTGCAGGCCGCAGCGGAGGCTGGCGCCGATATCGTCCGGGTCTCGGTCCCGGATGAGGCCTCCTCCAAGGCACTAAAGGAAATCGTTCGCGAAAGCCCGGTGCCTATCGTTGCCGATATCCATTTCCACTACAAACGCGGCATCGAGGCCGCCGAAGCTGGCGCTGCCTGCCTGCGCATCAACCCGGGCAACATCGGCGATGAAAAACGCGTGGCCGAAGTGATCCGAGCGGCCCGCGACCACAATTGTTCGATCCGCATCGGCGTCAATGCCGGTTCGCTGGAAAAACACCTCCTCGACAAATACGGCGAACCTTGCCCGGAGGCGATGGTGGAGAGCGGTCTCGATCACATCCGTATCCTTCAGGATCACGATTTTCACGAGTTCAAGATTTCGGTCAAAGCCTCCGACGTTTTCATGTCCGCCGCCGCCTATCAGCAGCTGGCCGAGGCAACCGATGCGCCGATCCACCTTGGCATCACCGAGGCCGGGGGCTTTGTCTCCGGCACCATCAAATCCGCCATCGGCCTTGGCCAGCTGTTGTGGATGGGCATCGGTGACACGCTGCGGGTCAGCCTCTCCGCCGATCCGGTGGAAGAGGTGAAAGTGGGCTTTGAAATCCTGAAATCCCTCGGCCTGCGCCACCGTGGCGTCAATATCATCTCCTGTCCCAGCTGCGCTCGGCAGGGGTTTGATGTGATCAAGACGGTGGAGGCGCTCGAAAAGCGCCTGGAACATGTGAAGACCCCGATGAGCCTCAGCATCATCGGCTGTGTGGTGAATGGCCCGGGCGAGGCGTTGATGACAGACGTGGGTTTCACCGGTGGCGGCGCGGGATCCGGCATGGTTTATCTGGCCGGCAAGGCCAGCCACAAGATGTCCAATGATCAGATGGTGGATCACATCGTCGAAGAGGTAGAGAAAAAGGCGGCTCAGCTGGATGCAGAGGCCGCCGCGGCGGAATAGATCCGCGACCACAAACTGACAACGAGATGAGCAAAAGGGCGCTATGATGACATCAGCGCCCTTTTCTCGTGTCTGTTTCGCCCGTCATCTTTCCCGAAATACTCCGGGGGTCTGGGGGCTGGCCCCCAGTGTGACCTGTGCCTGGGGGCTGGCCCCCAGTCCGCCCTGCATATAGGGGGCAACCTGCGTCACAGCCCCAGAAAAATCAGCTGCGGTTCTCGCGGATCTCGGCGACCATGATTTCCATCTGATCGGCGGGCAGGTAGCCACGCAGCAGCTCATCGCCGAGGACAAAGGTCGGGGTGCCCGAAATCGCCAGCTGCTGGGCCAGCGCGCGGGTTTCCTGCAGCTGACGGGCAATCTCGGGATCTGACATCCGCGCGAGGATCGCATCGGCGTCCAGATCCAGCCCCTCTGCCAGACGGCGCAGCGTGCCTTCGTTCGGCTCGCCTCCGAGGGTGATCAGCGCGTCATGCACCATCTTGT
This sequence comes from Phaeobacter sp. JH20_29, assembly GCF_048056175.1. Taxonomy (NCBI): domain Bacteria; kingdom Pseudomonadati; phylum Pseudomonadota; class Alphaproteobacteria; order Rhodobacterales; family Roseobacteraceae; genus Phaeobacter; species Phaeobacter sp. JH20_29. The sequence goes on along the minus strand of NZ_JAYMWO010000013.1, from coordinate 850,917 downwards.
AGGCTTCATCCCCGGCGACCATCTTGGTGGCGATCGCAAACCGCGAGGTCAGCACGGAAGCCTCGCCGAGGATCGGGAATTCCTTGATGATCAGGCGGATATTGCCATCGCCGGAGACCAGTTTTTCCACCTCCGGCGCGGCGCGGCGGCAGTAGCCGCAGCGGTAGTCCATGAATTCGACCAGCGTGATATCGCCCTCGGGGTTGCCGCCGACCCAGGAAAACCCGTCATCATGCAGCGCGGTCATATTCTCGGCCACCAGCGCATCGTCGCGGGCGGCCTCATCGGCGGCCTGCTGCTGTTCCAGCTTGTTGACAGCCTCCAGGATCACTTCCGGGTTCTCCAGCAGATAGGCACGCACCTCGGCGCCAAAGGCGGCGCGTTCCTCGGCGCTCATCTTGCCGAGGTCGAGCGCCGAAGCGGCAGGAGCGATCATCAGCCCAAGCGACAGGGCGGCCGCCGACAGAACAGGCAGCGCCGGGGCGGGAAGGCGGGCAATACGGGTCATCTCGATTTCCTTTTTTCGTGTTGTTCGGCGGCAATCAGCACATCTTGTGCACGTCGCCAGGCAGGGGATCCGGTGGGCAGCTGCGCGGTGGCCCGTTTGGCATGGAGACCCGCATCCTTCAGCCGACCCTGTAGCGCATAGCGCTCGGCGGTGGCCAGTGCTGCCATGCCGGACTGGCCAAGTTTCGCGTAGGCCTGCGCCATGTCCCGCAGCATGTTGGCGTTGCGGAAATCCTGCGCGCGGGAGGCCTCAAGGGATTTCAGCGCCGCTTTCGGCTGGCCCGCCGCCAGTTGCGCGCGTCCAAGGCTGGCGAGGATCAGCGGATCACGCCCCGCCTTCTGAACGGCCCGGCCATAGGCGGCAAGTGCCGGCTGCCAGCGGCGGTTCTCCATCAGGATCTGGCCTTTCAGCTCCTGAAAATAGGGATCGGAGGGGCGGATCGCGAGGGCGCCGTCGATGGCGCGCAGGGCCTTGTTCAGATCGTTGCGGCGGTGATGGGCGATGGCTTCGCGCATCAGGCGCACATCCTTGTAAGGCTCATCCCCGATCCGGCGCAGGGTCCATTTGGGTGACCGGGTAAAGGCTGACAGCTTGCCGCGCACCCGCGCAAACCAATAGATCGCGTTGGCATCGGGTTTGGCGCTGTCACCGTGGCTCGCCAGATAGGCCTCGGCGGCGCGGATCCGGTCGCGGCTGAGCGGATGCGAGCGCATATAGGGATCCTGATTGACCGGGCTCAGCAGCTCTTGCCCGGCAAAGATCTTATGCACATCGACCAGTCCGCGCGGGCTGACACCGGCCCGTTGCAGGATGCCTGCGGCGGTGCGGTCGGCAGAGGCTTCCTCGGCGCGGGTATGAGCCAGAAAGCCGCGCAGCGCGGAGGATTGCGTGCCAAGCGCGATTCCGGCGGCGGCTTCCCCGGCGCCAGCGGCAGCCGCCAGCACCGCAAGAGCCGCGCCAAGCCCCGCCGCGGAGCGCGCAGAGCGCATGTTCTGCATCCGCCGGGACAGGTGGCCATTGGTGATATGCGCGGCCTCATGGGCGATCACGGCCTGCAGCATCTCGGGGCGGTCCACCTTCAGGATCAGCCCGTAATGTATGAAAATCGTTTGGGAATCGATGACGAAAGCATTGAAGGAGCCGTCATTGACCACCAGCACCCGCACCCGTTTGGCATTCAGCCCGGCGGCGCGCAGCACCGGGGCTGCCAGCTCGTTCAGTCCGCGTTCGATATCAGGATCGCGCAGCAGCGAGATCGAGGCCGCCTGCGCCGCGGGGGCCAGTGACCCCGCGACGAAACACAGCGCGGCAAGGGCCAGAGCCGGGATTGACGCGAGGCGGGAGAAGCGGTCAAAGGTCATGGCCGCACCATGGGAGATCAACATGCGAAACTCAAGCCGGTCCAACGTGGATCCCTTCATTGTGATGGATGTGATGGACGCCGCACGCCGGGCCGAGGAAGCTGGACGCCATATCATTCATATGGAGGTGGGCCAGCCCTCAACCGGGGCGCCGGATGCCGCGCGCAGGGCGCTGGCGGAGGCGCTAGATCGCGACAGCCTCGGCTATACGGTGGCGCTGGGTCTGCCGGCGCTGCGCAAGCGGATCGCGCAGCTATATGGCGACTGGTACAATGTTGATCTGAATCCGGAGCGGGTGGTGATCACGCCGGGCTCTTCGGGGGCGTTCCTGCTGAGCTTTACCGCGCTGTTTGACAGTGGCGACCGGGTCGGCATCGGTGCGCCGGGCTATCCCTCCTACCGTCAGATTCTGCATGCGCTGGGGCTGACGCCTGTTGATATCGAAACCTCGCTTGATCACCGCCTGCAACCGGTGCCGCAGGATCTGGCGGGGCTGGATCTGGCGGGTCTGATGGTGGCCTCACCGGCCAACCCGACCGGCACCATGCTGGACCGGGATGCGATGGCGGCGCTGATTGATGCGGCACAGGGGCAGGGGGCGGCCTTTATCTCGGATGAGATTTATCACGGCATCGAATATGAGGCGAAAGCGGTCACCGCACTTGAGGTGACGGATGAGTGCTATGTGATCAATTCCTTTTCCAAGTATTTCTCCATGACTGGCTGGCGCGTGGGCTGGATGGTGGTGCCGGAAGACCACGTACGGGTGGTCGAGCGCATCGCGCAGAACATGTTCATCTGCGCGCCTCATGCCAGTCAGGTTGCCGCGCTTGCGGCGATGGACTGCGGTGCGGAGCTGGAGGAGAATCTGGCGGTCTATGCGCGCAACCGGGCGCTGATGCTGGAGGGGTTGCCAAAGGCCGGGTTTGACCGGATCGCGCCACCGGACGGGGCGTTCTACGTCTATGCGGATGTTTCCGAGCTGACCAATGACAGCCGCGCCTTTGCCAAGGAAATCCTGGATCAGGTCGGGGTGGCGGTGACGCCGGGGCTGGATTTCGATCCCAAGCGCGGCGCGACCACCTTGCGGTTCTCCTATGCGCGGTCGACGGCGGATATCGAAGAGGGGCTGACGCGGCTCAAGAGCTTTATGGAGCAGCGTCGGGTCTGAGAGCGCGTCGCGAAAGGGCAGGCCGTGCGGGGCAAGCGGATGAGGCTGGCAATCAGGCCTCGCGATGGCTTAGTCTTTGGCCAAAAGCCGTGCCGCCACCAGCCGCGCGGCCATCCTGTGTCCTTATGGCCGGGCAATACAAAAAAACGGGCGGAGCAACAGCCATGAGCAGACCTATAAAAGCCCTCGCAGCGCTGCTGTCGGCCCTGGTGATCGCGATGACGCCGCCGGTTGTCGCTGAGGAAACAGCTGCGGCCAGCAGTCAGATCAGCGCGCAGGGCTTCAGCGGTCTGGCGCGGATCCTGCCGCAGGACAGCCGCGCCGCCGATCGCCGCTCGGGGGTGGATGTGACATTGGCGCTGAGCCAGGGGGTGCCGTATCGGCTGTTCACGCTGGATGGCCCGCCGCGCGTGGTGCTGGATTTTCAGGAGGTCGACTGGAGCGGCCTCGGGGCCGAGGCGCTGGTGACAGAGGACGGCATACGGACGGCGCAGTTTGGCACCTATGTGCCGGGCTGGTCGCGGCTGGTGCTGGAGTTGACGCGCCCAATGCAGGTCCAGACGGCGGCGATGGAGGTTGATCCGGTGACAGCGGCTGCGGGTCTGACCGTAGCCCTGCGCGAAACGAGCGCGGAGCAATTTGCCAAAACCACCGGCGCGCCGCGCGATGCCCGCTGGGATCTGCCCGCACCAACGCCAATGATCGCACCCGAGGACAAGGATTCGCTGGCGCCGCTCTTGGTGGTGATTGATCCGGGTCATGGGGGCATTGATCCGGGGGCGGAGGCCTTTGTTCAGGGCGGTCTGGTGCAGGAGAAGGATCTGATGCTGCAATTCGCCATCGAACTGGGCGAGATGCTGGTGCGGTCGGGGCAGTTCAATGTGCAGCTGACGCGCGACGACGATTACTTCGTCTCGCTTGAGCGGCGGATCGCGCTGGCGCATCAGGCCAAGGCGGATCTGTTCCTGTCGCTTCATGCCGACAGCCTGTCCGAAGGGCGCGCTCATGGCACCACGGTCTACACGCTGTCGAAAGACGCCTCTGATGCGGCCTCGGCGACGCTGGTGGAACGTCATGAACGCGGTGATCTGCTCGCGGGGACCGATCTGAGTCAGGTCGATGACCGGGTGACCGATGTGCTGCTGGATCTGGCGCGGGTGGAGACACATCCGCGCAGTCAGGCGCTGGCCCGGGCGCTGGTCAAGGGGCTCAAGACCCAAGGTGGGGCAATGAACCGCCGACCGCTGCGCGAGGCGGGCTTTTCTGTGCTAAAATCGGCCGACATCCCCTCGGCGCTGGTGGAAATCGGATTTCTGTCCAGCCCGCGCGATCTGGCCAATCTGATGGACCCGGAGTGGCGCGAACGCACGGCGCGGGGCATCCTGAATGGGCTTTTGTCCTGGCGCATTGCCGATGATGAGACCCGCCCGCTGGTGCGTCAGTAGCTGCCGCTCGCCGGGATCGCCGGTCAGGCGGAACGGATCTGGCGCAGCGGCGTTTGATATCCGGGGACGGCCAGCACCGCTTTCCCCCTGTTTTCTCCGGGTCAGCGGCATCAATATGCCGTTTCCCGTTTTGACCCCACGCGCCGCTGCACCTATATAGGCGGCACTGCGCGAGAAAGGCTCTACAGTGGTCAGATATATTCTATCGTTCTTTGGTTCCATCTTCAGCACCATCACGCTGGGCATCGCGATGATCGCGCTGACCATTGGTGCGGTGTTCTGGATTTATGGCCGGGACCTGCCCAGCCATGAATCGCTGGCGCAGTATCAGCCGCCGACGATCAGCCGGATATACTCCGGCGAGGGGCAGCTGATTGACGAATTTGCCCAGGAACGCCGCCTGTTCACGCCTTCCGAGGAAATTCCCGATCTGGTCAAACAGGCTTTCATCTCGGCCGAGGACAAGAATTTCTACAGCCACAATGGCTATGACATGCGCGGCATCGCCGCAGCGGCGGTCGAGGCGGTGCGCTCGCGCGGGTCGAACGTGCGCGGCGCCTCCACCATCACCCAGCAGGTGATGAAGAACTTCCTGCTCTCCGGGGACCGCAAGGCGGAGCGGAAGGTGAAGGAGCTGATCCTGGCTTCCCGTCTGGAAGATACCTTGAGCAAGGAAGACATTCTCGAACTTTACATGAACGAGATCTTTCTGGGGCAGAACTCCTATGGCGTGGCCGCAGCCGCCCAGACCTATTTCAACAAGACACTGAGCGAACTGGCCCCGCATGAGGCCGCGACTCTGGCCGCCATGCCAAAGGCGCCGTCGGATTATCACCCGGTCCGCCAAAAGGACCGCCTGCTGACCCGCCGCAACTACGTGCTACGCGAGATGCGCGAAAACGGCTATATCTCTGATGCGGTCTACAAGGTCGAGGTCGATCTGCCGCTGCGCTCGGTGCAGAATGGCGATTTTGAGAGCTTCCGCACCGCGCTGCCGCCGCGCGATTATTTTACCGATGAAATCCGTCGTCAGCTTTCGGAGGATTTTGGCGAGGGCGAATTCTTCACCGGCGGCTTTACGGTGCGGGCGACGATCGACGAGGAGATGCAGGCCGAGGCCGCTGTTGCGCTGCGTGCGGGTCTTCAGGACTATGACCGGTCGCGTGGCACCTGGCGGGGCACTGGCGTGACGCTGGACGCCGATCTGCTGGCATCCGAAGACAGCTGGCGCGCGGCGCTCAGCGCTGCTGCCGTGCCGCGTGATATCGAACTGGGCGGCAAATGGCATCCGGCGGTTGTGCTGGAGGTCGGTGACCAGAGCATCAGCGTAGGCGTCGAGGAGGTGGCCGAAATCGGCTCGGTTCCGCGCTCTGACATCAAATGGATGAAGGGCAGCTTCAAGGACAATCTCGCCACCGGGGATGTGGTGCTGGTCCGCGCGGTCGAAAAGGACGGCGCACTGCAACATTGGTCGCTGCGTCAGGTGCCGGAAGTGCAGGGCGGCTTTGTCGCGATGGATGTGAATACGGGCCGGGTTCTGGCCATGCAGGGCGGGTTCTCCTACCAGCATTCGGTGTTCAACCGCGCCACACAGGCGCAGCGCCAGCCGGGCTCCAGCTTCAAACCCTTTGTCTATGCGGCAGCTTTGGACAGCGGCTATAGCCCTGCGACCATCGTTGTGGACGCCCCGATCGAGATCAACACCCCGCAGGGGCTGTGGCGCCCCAAGAACTCCACCAACAAGTTCTACGGCCCGACACCGCTACGGACCGGAATCGAGATGAGCCGGAACCTGATGACCATCCGACTGGCCCAGGAGGTCGGCATGGAGGTGGTTGCAGGCTATGCGGAGCGTTTTGGGGTCTATGACAATATGGGGGCTTTCCTTGCCAACTCGCTGGGGGCCGAGGAAACCACACTCTACAAGATGGTGGCGGCCTATGCGATGTTTGCCAATGGCGGCGAACGGGTGCAGCCGACACTTGTGGACCGCATTCAGGACCGCCGGGGCGAGACCATCTATCGCCATGATGACCGTGACTGCGTGGACTGCGCCTCGCCCGCGCTGGCACCGGGGCAGGCGCCCCGGATCGTGGACAACCGCGAGCAGGTGATGGATCCGATCACCGCCTATCAGCTCACCTCGATGATGCGGGGCGTTGTGGAGCGTGGAACCGCCTCCAGCGTGATCAACCTGCCGGTGCCGACCGCAGGCAAAACCGGCACCACCAACGACTCGCGCGATGTGTGGTTTGTCGGCTTTACCTCCAATATCGTGGCGGGCTGTTACATGGGTTATGACCAGCCGCGTCCGATGGGCCGCGGCGCCTATGGTGGCACCATGTGTGGTCCGGTGTTCCAGCAGTTCATGCAGAAAGCGACGGCCAAATATGGCGGTGGTAAGTTTGCGGTGCCGGAGGGCGGCCATTTCATCAAGATCGACCGCTACACTGGTGCGCGCCTTGCCGATGCGGCTTCGGGGGCCAATGTGGTAGCGGAGTATTTCCGCGATGGTGAGGAGCCGATCTTTGGTCTGGCATTTGACGGTGGTTTTGCGATGGGGTCGAACCTGCCGCTGTTTGAGGAAGCCGCGCAATCAGCGCGCCGGGTGACCACATCGGATGGTGGCACGGCGGTTCTGGGACCGAAGGCGAGTTTTGGCACCATCAGTTCAGGCGGGCTTTACTGACGCCGACTGTTTTGGGCAGAACCTATCTGAGGGGCGGGGCGTGGAATTCATGACCCCGCCCGTTTTATGCTCTGCGGTGGCGTGGTGCGCCAATCGCGCTGCTGCCTGCTGCGTCGGCTTGCCCGCAGGGCGCGGGTGGTTTATCACGCAGGCCTGATACGTGATTTCAAGGGATTGCCATGCGCGCCGAAACTCAGAACATCGTGGCCGATATCGAAAAGTCGCTGGAGCTTTTGGCGCAGCGTCTGGATTGGGAAACCGCAGAGTTCCGCCTGGAAGAGTTCAACGCCCGCGTTGAGGATCCCAACCTGTGGGACGACGCCGAGGCGGCGCAGGCCCTGATGCGCGACCGGCAGATGCTGGTTGATGCAATCGATACCTATAAATCCATCAAGCAGGATCTCAGCGACAATATGGAGCTGATCGAGCTGGGCGAGATGGAAGAGGACGATGAGGTCATCGCCGATGCCGAGGCCGCGCTGAAGGCGCTGAAGGAAAAGGCCGCCGAAAAGGAGCTGGAGGCGCTGCTGGATGGCGAGGCCGACAGCAATGACACCTTCCTTGAGATCAATGCAGGCGCAGGCGGCACCGAGAGCTGCGACTGGGCGTCGATGCTGGCACGGATGTATGTCCGCTGGGCAGAGAAAAAGGGTTACAAGGTTGAACTGCAGTCCGAAAGCGCGGGCGAAGAGGCGGGGATCAAATCCGCCGCCTACAAGATTTCGGGCCACAACGCCTATGGCTGGTTGAAGTCGGAAAGCGGCGTGCACCGTCTGGTGCGGATTTCCCCCTATGATTCCGCAGCCAAGCGCCACACCTCGTTCAGCTCGGTCTGGGTCTACCCTGTGGTGGACGACAATATCGAGATCGAGGTAAACCCGTCGGATATTCGGGTGGACACTTATCGCTCCTCCGGTGCCGGTGGCCAGCACGTCAACACCACCGATTCTGCGGTCCGCATCACCCACGTGCCTACCGGCATCGTGGTCACTTCCTCCGAGAAGTCGCAGCACCAGAACCGTGACATCGCCATGAAAGCGCTGAAGTCGCGGCTCTATCAGCTGGAGCTGGACCGCCGGAACGCCGATATCAACGCCGCCCATGAGGCCAAGGGCGATGCCGGCTGGGGTAACCAGATCCGTTCTTACGTGTTGCAGCCCTACCAGATGGTGAAGGATCTGCGCACGCAGCACGAGACCTCCGACACCAAAGGTGTGCTGGACGGCGATCTGGACGGGTTCATGGCGGCAACGCTGGCGTTGAACGTCGCCGGAAAGAGCCGCTCGGAAGCGCAGGGCGAGTGATTTCGACGCGGCATCCTGCCGCTTTGCGATAGCAGCACCCCCGGTTGAGAATTTGCAGACCCGTTTGCCTCGGCAAGCGGGTTTTCTTTGTGTTTTGCTGCGGCTAGGCTGACATCATCTGCCAGCCAGGAGCCCCCGGAGATGACCCAGATCCAGACCAGCGCCCGCGAGATCCTGCGCGATCTTTCGACCGGGCGTCGTCGCGCAGAGGCGCTGATGGAGGAGACGCTGGACCGCATCGAGGCGATCAACCCGAGCGTCAATGCAATTGTGGCCCTGCGGGCGCGAGACGTGCTGCTTGCCGAGGCGGCCGCTGCCGATCGGGCAGAGACGCGGGGGCCGCTGAACGGGCTGCCGATGGCGGTCAAGGATCTGGCAAATGTGGCTGGTGTTCCTTCGACGCAGGGTTCGCCATTGCTCGCAGATTTCGTGCCGCAGACGGACGATCTGATGGTGGCGCGGTTGCGGGCGGCGGGGGCTGTGATTATCGGCAAGACCAACACCCCGGAATTCGGCCTTGGGTCGCATACCTATAATCCGGTCTACGGGGCGACGGCCAACCCCTATGACCGCAGCCGCAGCTGCGGCGGTTCCTCCGGCGGCGCGGCGGTGGCATTGGCGACCGGGATGGTGGCACTGGCGGACGGGTCCGACATGATGGGATCTCTGCGGAACCCTGCCGGCTGGTGTAATGTCTACGGTTTCCGTCCCAGCTGGGGGCGGGTTCCGAATGAGCCACGCGGCGATCTGTTCCTGCATCCGCTGTCCACCAATGGGCCGATGGCCCGCAGCCCCGAGGAACTGGCGCTGCTGCTGGATGTTCTCTCCGGTCCCGATCCGCGTCAGCCGTTCTCGACCGGGTTTGCGGCGGCGGATGGTGTCGCCCCCCTGCCTGCCGCGCGACCGATGCGCATTGGCTGGCTTGCGGATTGGGGCGGTGCCTATCCGATGGAGGCGGGCATATTGGAGACCTGCGAGGCCGCGCTGGAGGTGCTGCGCGGCTTGGGGCATCAGGTCGAGCCGATTGCACCGCCTTTTGCGGCGGAGCGGATCTGGCAGAGCTGGAGCACGCTGCGCTCCTTTTCCGTGGCCTCTGGTCTCAGGGTGTTTTCCGGGCAGCGGCAACAGCTGAAAGCCAGCGCCCAATGGGAGCTGGAACGGGGCATGGCGCTGAGCGGGCAGGAGGTTCAGGCAGCATCTGATTTGCGGTCGGACTGGCAACGCGTCGCGGCGCGTCTGTTTTCGCAGTATGACGCGCTGGTGCTGCCGACCGCGCAATGCTGGCCCTTCGATATCACGCTTGAGCACCCGCAGGCGATCAACGGCACCGCGATGGACAGTTACCACCGCTGGATGGAGGTGGTGACACCGGTCAGCCTGCTGGGCCTGCCCTGTCTGGCGGCTCCGGCGGGGTTTGGAGCTGGTCAGCTGCCGATGGGCCTGCAGATCTTTTCCGCCCATGGCCGCGACCGTGACCTGCTGGCGCTGGGGCAGCAGTATCATCTTGCGACTTGCTGGCCAGAGCGGCGCCCGCCCGAGCTGCCGTGCTCGGACACGCCCCTGTAAGGAGATCCTCATATGGACGAAAAAGCCTTTGGCGTGCCGCAGTTGCAGCCGATGACCCTGTCGACCCTGGGGCAGGCGCTGCGGCGCGGATGGGCTGATTTTCGGGCCAAACCGGGCTATGGGCTGTTCTTTGCCGGGGTCTATGTGCTGGCGGGCTGGATCATGGCCTGGATTACGGTTGCGACCGGCACAACCTTCTGGCTGGTTCTGGCGGCCATCGGCTTTCCGTTGGTCGGCCCTTTTGCCGCGGTCGGCCTATATGAGGTCTCGCACCGGCTGGAACAGGGGCGGGCGCTGGGTTTTGGCGCGATCCTGAGCGTTGTGCTGCAACAGAGCCGCCGTCAGCTGCCGTCGATCTGCGCCATCATCATCATTGTCTTCCTGTTCTGGTTCTTCCTTGGTCATATGATCTTTGCGCTGTTTCTGGGCCATTCGACGATGACCAATATCTCCAGCTCGCCCGAGGTTTTCCTGACAGCAAACGGGATAACCATGCTGCTGGTCGGCAGCCTGGTCGGGGCGGTATTTGCGCTGCTGCTTTACATGATCACAGTGATTTCCCTGCCGCTGCTGCTGGATCGTGAGGTGGATTTTGTCACCGCGATGATCACCAGTTTTTCCTATGTGCAGGCCAATTTTCTGGTGATGCTTGTCTGGGCCGCAGGCATTGCCATAGCCACATTCTTGGCCATGGTGCCGGGGTTTCTGGGGCTGTTTCTGGTGCTGCCATTGCTAGGCCATGCCAGCTGGCATATCTATCGGCTGATCGCGACCGCAGCCTGAGCGGCAGCTAGCGAAACCGGGTTCCCACGCCGAGCAACCGCTGCTGAAACGGGCTCAGCTCATGCTGTTCTATGAACCCGGCCCGGCGCGCGGCGCCGAGGATGGCGGCGGGATCCTGGCCGAGATGTTCATAGACCATGCGGGTTACCCGGTCCGACGTGTCGCTTTCGCGGCTGGTGCGCGCAACATAGCCTGCCCAGATGTTGGCCTGCATTGACGGCACATTGGCCAGATAGTTGAAGGAGGAGGTCCGCCCGCCACGCCGCGACAGCAGGAAGGCTACCCCATCATCATGGGCCGAGGCGTAGCCACGGAACTCCCGTGATTGCGGATCCGACGGCAGGCCCTGGTAGCGCATGGCGGATTTCGCTTCATAACCGCGTAGGTAGGTGATGCCTTCGGTGCGAAAGACCAGCGCCAACCCCAGGATATAGCGATCCGTGCGTACAAAGCTGCGGCGTACGAACTGATAGAGGCCGGAGGGAAAGAATGCCTCGGTCACATTGGCAACGCCGGGGCCAAGAAAATCGCCGAGGAACGGCCCCTGAAGGATCTGCCCTTTGCAGGAGAGCTGATCGACGGGATCCAGCAGAATCCGCGCATCAACGTCAAAGAAATTGCAGATCCGGTCCAGCACGTCAGGGCGGGGGAAGCTCTCGCCGGTCAGGTAGCGGTTGAACTGGGTGCGATTGATCCCGAGGCGTCGAGACAGATCCGAAATTGAGCGGTAGCCCTTGGCGAGCTGACGCAGGTTGGCACCGAACATATTGCGCAGTTCCGCCGGCGAACGATCGGCCTGGTTCAAGATTGGCTCCCTCTGTGTCGTGGACCGGGTGTTACACCAGATCTTGTGGTTTCCCTAGGGACTCCCTAATGCCCTTGTAGATAATACATGAGGATTTGACGCTATCCAGCATCAATTTTGCGCAAACCGGACACAAATTGACACAGATCTTGTTACAGGTTTTTGGTGTTCCTTTGCCATGATTTATCCCAGAATAGCTCGGGACCAATGTGAGGTATGATATGATTGGCGTCGTTCTTTGGACGGACTACGATCTGCGGCAGGCGGTGATCTGGAGCGAAGATCACGGTGATCTGGTATATTATCGCTGGACCTCGCTCGATGAACCCATAGAGCTGCGCAAGGGTGACTGCGTCGCTTTTCGGGTTGAGACCAAGGGCGCGTTGCGGTTCGCCAGTGATCTGGATGTCATCGAAGAAAGCCAGAGTCCGGAACTGGCGGCGAAGCTTGGCGATGCCGAGCATGAAGCCAGCCAATCGCTGCCCAACAGCCGCTCGGAGGCGACGGTGATGACCTGGGAGGACGCGCGCCACGATCCCTTGTTTGTGGATCCCTCGGTCTACCCGGAGCATAACGCCCATGAGGTAAAAGCGCCTGTTCGTGGTGCCGGTGATAGCCAGCCGTCCAGCGCGACCATTTTGTCCTTCCCTGACAAACAGGCCCGTGACGCCCGCGCGCAGGCGAAACGGCGCAGCGCTGATCGAAAGCTGATCCGTAGCTGATCTACAGAGCGGATCCGCCGCAGGAGCGTGATCGGATCAGTTTGTATGGGACACGAAAAAGGGCTGCGCGATGGCGCAGCCCTTTTTGTCATCCTGTCGGAATGATCAATTGCCGCGCAGCAGGGCAGCTACGCCGGTGCGGGCGATCTTGGTCAGGCCCAGCGGGCGCATCATCTCGGCAAAGGCGTCGATCTTGTCCGGTGCGCCGGTCAGTTCAAAAATGAAGCTGTTGAGCGTGGTGTCGACAACCTTGGCGCGGAAAATATCCGCCAACCGCATGGCTTCCACGCGCTTGTCGCCTTCGCCGACCACTTTCACAATGGCGAGTTCCCGCTCGACAAAGGGGCCTGCGACGGTGAGGTCGGTGACTTCATGTACCGAAACGATCCGGCCCAGCTGCGCCTTGATCTGCTCGATCACCTGCGGCGTGCCGGTGGTGACGATGGTGATGCGCGACAGATGGCCGGTGTGATCGACCTCGGCCACGGTGAGGCTGTCGATGTTATAACCCCGACCCGAGAACAGGCCGATCACACGGGCCAGAACACCGGGTTCGTTTTCCACCAGAATGGTGATGGTGTGGCGTTCCTGAACATCCGAAAAATTCGGGCGCAGGTTATAGGCAGAATGGCTGGTGGAGCCTTTTTTGATGTGTAGGGCAGACATTTACGTCCCTTTCCTAGAAATCGGGGCAGGGCGATAGCGCCCCGCTGTATCTGTTCCTGAACCGGGTTAAACCAGCACCGCGCCGCCGGATTGGATGACGCCTTGGGTCTCGGCATCGCCCAGCAGCATTTCGTTATGCGCCTTGCCCGAGGGGATCATCGGGAAGCAGTTTTCGTGCTTCTCCACCAGACAGTCAAAGATCACCGGCCCGTCATAGTCGAGCATTTCCATGATCGCATCATCCAGATCCTTGGGATCTTTGCAGATGATGCCCTTGGCGCCAAAGGCCTCGGCGAGCTTGACGAAATCGGGCAGGGCTTCGGACCAGGAATGGCTGTAGCGTTCGCCGTGCAGCAGCTCCTGCCACTGGCGCACCATGCCCAGACGTTCATTGTTGAGGATGAACTGTTTCACCGGCAGGCGGTACTGCACGGCGGTGCCCATCTCCTGCATGTTCATCAGCCAGGAGGCCTCACCTGCGACGTTGATCACCAGCGCATCGGGGTGCGCGACCTGCACGCCGATCGAGGCCGGTGTGCCATAGCCCATGGTGCCCAGACCACCGGAGGTCATCCAGCGGTTGGGATCCTCAAAGCCGAGGTACTGTGCGGCCCACATCTGGTGCTGCCCCACTTCGGTGGTGATGTAGCGGTTGCGGTCCTTGGTCAGGGCTTCCAGACGCTCCAGCGCGTATTGCGGTTTGATGGAGGTCTCCGAGGCGGTGTAGGACAGACAGCGAATATTGCGCCATTCGGTGATCTGCTCCTGCCATTTTGCGATGGCAGCGCTGTTCACCTTGCGGCCGCGGCTCTTCCAGACTTTCAGAACGTCTTCCAGCACGTGGCCGATGTCGCCGACGATCGGAATATCGACGCGGATCACCTTGTTGATCGACGAGGGGTCGATGTCGATATGCGCCTTGGTCGATTTCGGGCTGAAGGCATCCAGACGACCGGTGATGCGGTCATCAAAGCGGGCGCCGATATTGATCATCAGGTCGCAGCCGTGCATGGCCATATTGGCCTCGTAAAGACCGTGCATCCCCAGCATCCCGAGCCAGTTCTTGCCCGAGGCCGGATAGGCCCCAAGCCCCATCAGCGTGGAGGTCACCGGAATGCCTGTGGCCTCGGCCAGCTCGCGCAGCAGCTGGCTGGCGCCGGGGCCGGAGTTGATGACGCCGCCGCCGGTGTAGAACACCGGGCGCTTGGCGGTTTCCATCGCAGCGACCAGCTCGGTGATGGCCTCCAGATCGCCCTTCACCGGCGGCTGGTAATGCGACGCGGCGGGTTTCGGCCCCTGATAGGTGCCGGTGGCAAACTGCACATCCTTCGGGATGTCGATCAGCACCGGGCCGGGACGACCCGCGGTGGCGACATGAAAGGCCTCGTGCAGGGTGCTGGCCAGCTTTTCGGTGTCTTTCACCAGCCAGTTGTGTTTGGTGCAGGGGCGGGTGATGCCCACGGTGTCGGCCTCCTGAAAGGCATCTGAGCCAATCATGAAGGTTGGAACCTGACCGGTGAGAACAACCAGCGGAATGGAATCCAGCAGCGCGTCGGTCAGGCCGGTCACCGCATTGGTGGCGCCGGGACCGGAGGTCACCAGAACAACACCGGGCTTGCCGGTTGAGCGGGCATAGCCTTCGGCGGCGTGAACCGCGCCCTGTTCATGGCGCACAAGAATGTGCCGGATATCATTCTGCAAAAAGATCTCGTCATAGATCGGCAGAACGGCACCGCCGGGGTAGCCAAAGACCGTGTCCACCCCCTGATCCTTCAGGGCCTGAACAACCATTTTTGCGCCGGTCATCTCACGTTTCATCTGCTTTAGCTCCAATTGGCGGCATCGTCCGTTTCGCATAAAAAAAGCCCCCGATTTCTGGTCGGAGGCGCATGGGTTCGATTATGGTCTACCGTTACCGGCCCATGCGCGTGGTTCCTACGACTACGACTAGGATATTCATCGTGTTGGCTCCTTTAGCGTTGCAGCGGACCTTAGGACCGGTGGCCGGGGGCGTCAACAGGGAAATGAACCGAAAATACCCCAGTTTCGGACATTTTGTTGCGCTGGAGGGGTTCCTGGCGACATTTTCGCCTTTCGCACGGTTAAAAATCGGGCCACTTCGGTCCTAAAGTCGAAAATCTCCCTGAACCAAAGGCCAAGGTCAGATCACGCGCGACGGCGTTTTGCCAAATTGCGAGGCGCTTCGGACCTAGTTTGCGGGAGTTTCTGCTGCATTGCGGCGCAATTTTAGCTCTGCCACCAGGCGGCGGGGTGGGCGGGTCAGAAACTGTGACCGGTGCCCTGCAGCACGCCATGTTCCAGCGCGTAGCGTGTGAGACCGGCGGTCGAGGAAATGCCAAGCTTGCGTTTGATGTTCTTGCGATGGGTTTCCACGGTGCGCACCGAGATATCCAGCGCCAGGGCAACGTCCTTGTTGGATTTGCCCTGTGCGAGTTCGAGCAGAATGGTCTGCTCACGTCCGGTCAGCGCCTCGCGGGCGGGGTCGTCCTTGGGCTTCAGCGAGCCTTCGGCGCCGGTGCAGAGATAGGTCTCGCCACGCATCACCGTGTCGATGGCCTGGCGGATCTCCTCGGTTGGGACATCTTTCAGCACATAGCCCATGGCCCCATGCGCCAGCGCGCTGGAGATATATTCGGGGCTGTCGTGCATGGACAGGATCAGGATGCGAGTGGAAGGGGTCTGTTCGAGGATGATTTCCGTGGCGCTCAACCCGCCCAGTTTCGGCATATTGAGATCCATCAGGATCACATCGGGTTTCAGCGCGCGGGCCTCGGCCACCGCCTCTTCGCCGTTGCCGGGGATGCCGACAACCTCGATATCGTCATAGCTTTCAAGGATGGATTGAATGCCCTCGGCGACCATCGGGTGATCGTCAACGATCAGAACGCGAATGGTATTTGGCATGGTCTCCCCCCTCATTTGGCGTGGCGCGGTCCAGCCCGTCGCGTGCATCCACCGGTGCGGCGGCGACAGTCTGGCAAGAGCGCCGATTGGCTCAGGACACCCGCTTGGACGCCGGTTTGGAGGCATCACCCGGGGGCAGCAGATGGCTCAGCGGCAGCAGGACCTCGATCACGGTGCCGCTTTGCGTGCCCCGTGATGACAAAATCCTGAGGGTGCCGTCAAGCTGTTCGATTCGTTCCTGCATATTGCGCAGCCCGATGCCGGGCCCGCTGCGGTCCTGAACCGGGGGCAGGCCGCGGCCATTGTCGGTGATCCGCATAGTGGCGCCGCGCGCGTGTCCGCGCAGATCCATGGTGACCTCCGTCGCCTCGGCGTGGCGTTCGATATTGGTGAGCGCTTCCTGCGCGATCCGATAGAGCGCAATCTTGGCATCCCCGTCCAGGCGGTTGCGGAACACGACAGTGCTGAAACGGGTCTCGATGCCGGTGCGTGCGGCGAAATCATCGGTCAGTGCCTTCAGCGCCGGGCCAAGGCCGAGATCATCCAGCACACCGGGGCGCAGGTCGCGGCTGATGCGGCGCACCTCGGTGATGGCGGTGCCCAGATGCGAGATCCCTTTGTTTAGCGGATCCTCGACCCGGTCAAAATCTCCCCGCGACAGGCGTCTGCGCGCGTTGTCCAGCGCGTAGCGCACCCCGACGAGGAGCTGACTGATCCCGTCGTGCAGCTCGCGCGCCACCCGGCCGCGCTCTTCTTCCTGGGCGTCGAAAACCCGCTGGGTCAGCTCTTTCAACTTGGCGTCCGCCAGACGACGCTCGCGGATGTTCAGCACCATGCCGGAGGCAAAGACCAGCCCCAGTGCAAACAGGGTGATGCCACCGATGTAGTAGAACGTACGGCGCACACGGGTCTCGACCTCGGCGCGCGAGGCCGCGACAGAGGCCAGCACATCGTCAATGAACACCCCGGTGCCGATGGCCCATTGCCAGTCCTGCAAGCCCAGCACATAGGCAACCATCTGCGCCTCTTCGCCGGTTGAGGGTTTCTCCCACATAAACGTGTGCCATCCGGCGCCCTGACGGGCCAAGCGGATGAATTCATCCACGACCGGTGTGCCGCGGCTATCGGTCAGCCCCTTCCAGTTGTTGTTGATGAACTCGGTCTGGCGCGGGCTAACCAGATTGGTGCCGTCGTAGTCATAGACAAAGAAAAACCCGTCGCGGTCATAGATCATTGCACTGAGAATCTGGGTGACCTTTTCCTTGGCCTCCTCGTCATCTGGCGCCGCCAGACCGTAGATGTGCGAAAACCCATTGCGGGCCTGGGTCACATAGTTGCGCAGCTCGGCCATCTTGGCCTGCAACAGCTGCTGTTCCAACGCTTTGATCTCGCGTTCGGCCAATGCGCGCGACTGCACGGAGACCAGCACGGCAATGGCGGCCCCGGCCACGATCAGCGGCAGCGTCGCCAGCAGGGACAGCTTCTGGGCGTAGTTGGGGCGCAAGAATTGGGGGATCAGCTGCATGGTCGAATCGTTACGCAATCCGCCCGGAGAATCAAAGCCCCCACAGCTGCGCTCAGCGCGCGAATCTCGGGATCGGCCTTGGCGGTTGTCACAGGCTGCCCAGATTTTGGCCAAATAATTTGTCCAAAATGCGGTTTTCTACGCAGTAGTAGGTATTCACATGACGCAGCGTACAGCTAGGCTTGCGTCACTCGACAAGACCCGCCTCGGGCACAGACCCGGGGCAATCCAATTAAATGGGAGGAGAAACCTATGGATCGTCGTTCCTTTTTGAAGACATCCGCGCTGGGGGGCAGCGCCGCTGCAGCAACCACTCTGGCCGCACCGGCTTATGCGCAGGGCAAGCGTACCCTGACCATGGTCACCACCTGGGGCCGTGGCGCCGCGGGCGTTCATGACTCCGCACAGCGCGTCGCAGATTCGATCACCGCCATGTCCGATGGCGACCTGACCATCGACCTCAAAGCTTCCGGCGAACTGGTTGGTGCATTTGAGGTATTTGACGCGGTGACCGCCGGTCAGGCCGACATGTACCACGGTGCCGACTATTATTTCACCGGCCAGCACCCGGCCTATGCCTATTTCACTGCAGTACCTTTCGGCATGACTCCGCAGGAACTGGTGAACTGGTACTACCAGGGCGAA
This sequence comes from Phaeobacter sp. JH20_29, assembly GCF_048056175.1. NCBI lineage: Bacteria > Pseudomonadati > Pseudomonadota > Alphaproteobacteria > Rhodobacterales > Roseobacteraceae > Phaeobacter > Phaeobacter sp. JH20_29. The sequence goes on along the minus strand of NZ_JAYMWO010000013.1, from coordinate 832,802 downwards.
GGCATGGCCCTGCATGATGAGCTGGGCCAGATCTTCGGTCTGAAATCCTTCCTTGGCGGCAACACTGGCCCTCAGGCCGGCGGCTGGTTCAACAAGGAAATCAACAGCCCCGAAGATTTCAATGGTCTGAAGTTCCGTATGCCGGGTCTGGGCGGCAAGGCGCTCGGCAAACTGGGCGCATCGGTTCAGAACATTCCCGGCTCCGAAGTGTATCAGGCGCTGTCCTCCGGTGCGATCGACGGCACCGAGTGGATCGGCCCCTGGGCAGATGAGAAGATGGGCTTCCAGGAAATCACCAAGGTCTACTACACCTCCGGTTTCCATGAGCCGGGTGCGGCGCTGTCCGTGGCGACCAACCGTGACGTGTTCGACAGCCTGTCGCCCGCGCATCAGAAAATCATCGAAATCGCGGCGGCCGAAGGTCACCAGTGGAGCCTGTCGCAGTTCATGAACAACCACGGTGCGGCTCTTCAGCGTCTGCAGACCGGTGGCGTGAAGACCCTGGAATTCCCTGACAGCGTCTGGGATGCCTTTGGCTCCGCGACCAAGGAAACCCTGGACGAGTTCATGGGTGACGAGCTGTTCGCAAAAATCCGCAACAGCGTCGAAGCGTCGATGAAAGCCTCTTCGGGCTGGATCACCAAATCTGAAGGTGCCTATCGCACCCAGCGCGACCGCGTTCTCGGCTAACCGCCCCAAGAGTGGGTTCAATCGGATCCTCCGCATCGGCGGGGGATCCTTTCGCAATAGCAGCCGACACGGATGGCTCGCGCCATTAGTGTCCATCGGGTCCCAGGATCCGTGCGGCCTGATTATTATCCCTATGATGACGATCCAGACCGCCCGCGCTGCACGCATTTATTCGAGGGAAAAATGCAGGACGAAAGTGGCGTTTCCTTTTTCGGGACCTTACTGGACGGCCTGATCTGGCTGGTACAGAACATCGCGGGCGCCTTTTACAACTTCGGCTATGCCGTCGCCAACCCGCAGCTCTGGCTCGACTGGTCGGACAAGGCTTCCATCATGCGGTTCGTCTACTATGGCGGGTCGGTTGAGTTCTTCTTTGTTGTCTTCACCGCGTTTCTGGTGCTGACGGCGGTCGGCATGTATCGCCGCTCCATCATGTGGGGGGTCGTGCGCGGACTGGAGGGCTTTGCCAACACGCTGGGTCGGCTGTTTGCCTGGGCAGGTCTTCTGATGGTGCTGCAACAGATCATCATCGTCTTCATGCAGCGGGTGTTTGCGCGCCCGGACATGAGCTTTGGTCTGGGTATCGCGCTGGAAAAAGACATCAGCTGGTTCGCAGAAGAACTGAAGCTTTACAATGCCTTGGTGGTCTGCCTTTGTGTCACATACACCTTTGTGCAGGGCGGCCACGTGCGGGTCGATCTGATCTACTCCGGCATCAGCTTCCGGGCCAAGCGGGTGGTGGACATGCTGGGATCGCTGATCTTCATGATGCCCGCTGCCGTGCTGACCTGGATGTATGGCTGGTACTTCCTGTGGCGCCACCTGATCGTGCCGAAGCCCTCGGCCTCGGACACGCTGGAGCGTCTGGTGATGAAATCCCGCGCGCTGCGCTGGAACATTGAGACCATCGGCTTCAGCCCCAATGGGTTCAACGGATACTTCCTGTTCAAGATCCTTCTGGTGACATTCGCCGGTATCGTCTTCCTGCATGCCATCGCGTTTTTCTACCGCTCGTATCTTGAGTTTGTGGAAGGCCCCGGCAGCGAGAACAAACACCTCGACAAGGACAGCCTTGGTGAAGGTGAAGAAGCCTATGAAGGCGCGCATTAAATAAGGGACAGCCCCCATGCTATTCGGACTTGATGGCGTTGAAATCGGCCTGATCATTGTCTTCTTCTGCCTTTTCGGAGGCATTCTCTCCGGCTTTCCAGTGGCCTTTGCCATTGGCGGAGCCGGCATCATCTCCTTCGGGATCATTGCGGCGCTCGACAGTGCCGGGATCCTGGTTCACCAGGCCATCGACACCTCGTCGCAGGTCTATCGCGACCTGGTGGGCTCCGGCGTCAAGCCGGATGTCATATCGGTGTTCAGATATCCTGAACTGCCACGGGTCGCCGAGGCGGTGTTCCCGCAGGGTTGGGAAGTTGCGATGGACCGCAACATCTCCTTTGTCGTGAACCGTATGAACGAACGGGTTCTGGCCGGTGCCTCGATCGAGACCCTGCTGGCAGTGCTGATGTTCGTCCTGATGGGCATCACGCTGGAACGGTCGAAGATCGCCAACGACCTGCTGACCACCATGGCGCGCGTCTTTGGTCCGCTGCCCGGCGGTCTGGCAGTTTCCATCGTGGTTGTAGGCGCTTTCCTTGCGGCCTCCACCGGGATCGTCGGCGCAACCGTGGTGACCATGGGCCTGCTGGCGCTGCCCACCATGCTGCGCAACAACTATTCGCCGGAACTGGCGACCGGTGTGATCGCCGCCTCGGGCACGCTGGGGCAGATCATTCCGCCCTCCATCGTGATCGTTCTTCTGGGCACGCTTGCGGGGGATCTCTATTCCACCGCACAGGAAACCCGTGCGCAGGAATTCGGCTGCTCCGATGCGCTGACCTATCTGGGTGAGCCAGCGGTTGTTTCGGTCGGGACGCTGTTCCAGGCCGCGCTGCTGCCGGGTATCCTGCTGGCGCTTCTCTATGCGCTCTATGCCTTTGGCTATGCGCTGCTGAATCCGGAAAAAGCTCCGGCGGTTGTGCTTGAGGGCGGTACTGGCGAGCCGATCACCCGTGGCGAAGGCCTCACCTGGTTCCTCGGTGTGCCGGTGGCGCTGATTGCCGGTGCGTTGCTGCTGGGCCAGGTGAACCTGATCGGTAGCCAGAACATCACGGTTTCGACCTTCTCCGATGCGGGGCAGACGGCATCGCTGCGCACCAATGTGGGTGCGGACTGTCAGGCGGCAATGATTGACCTGCATGGCCAGGAGGCCTGGGATGCCGCCGTCGCCGAGCAGAAGAGCATCGACGACGCAGGCGGCGTTGCCCAGGCAACCAAGCTGACCGAGGACGAGATGGCCGCAGCCCGTGTCGCCAAGATCGAAGCCGCGGCTCCGATTGGCACCGGTCTGACCGTGCTGATGGTGCTGATGGGGCTAACGCTGGCGGTTGGTCGCGGGGTTTCGCCCTCGCGGGATCCCAAGCCCTTGATCCTGGGGGCGATTGGCGTGCTGCTGATTGCGCTGGTCGATATCGTGGCAATTTCACCGACCACGACGCCCGGGGTCACCGTGCTGCTGATCGCGCTGCCAAGCCTCCTGGCGCTCTATGGGTGCAAGGTCGCGGCGGTGCGCAGTTCACAGAACGATCTGATCCGCGTGGTGTTCCCGCCGCTGATCCTGATCATTGCGGTGCTGGGGTCCATTCTGGGCGGCATCACCAACCCGACGCCCGCTGCGGCGCTGGGGGCTGGGGGCGCCATCATGCTGGCGGCCTACCGCAAGCTGCAGGACCAGGGGAAATCCGGCTGGATCATCATCTGGGCAACCCTTGCAGTGGCGATCTGTATCCTGGTTGGTGTCAACTTCGATCTGCGGATCAATGGGCAGGATGGGGTTTCGGCAGAGACCATCATCGCCTTTGGTGTGGCCTATGGCGCCTATCTCTTTGCGCTCTTCGGGCTGCTCTACGGTTGCTGGGTGCTGTTCAAGGGCGGGGTGCTGACACCGGTGGTGCGCGAAACGGCCAAGGTCACGTCGATGGTCTTCACCATCCTGATCGGCTCGCAGCTGCTCAATCTGGTGGTGATCTCCTTTGGCGGGGAACACTATATCCAGCAGTTCCTCAAGAGCTTTGACAGCGAGCTGAAGGTCTTCCTGATCGTGATGGTGGTGCTGTTCATCCTTGGCTTCGTGCTCGACTTCCTGGAGATCATCTACATCGTGATCCCGATTGTCGGGCCGGTGATCTACGGCGGCTCCTTCGATCCGAAGTGGGTGACCATCATGGTTGCGGTGAACCTGCAGACGTCGTTCCTGACGCCGCCGTTTGGATTTGCGCTGTTCTATCTGCGCGGGGTGGCACCGAAGGAGGTGACCACAGGCCATATCTATCGCGGGATCCTGCCATTTGTGCTGATCCAGGTGGTGGGTCTGGGGATCCTGTGGATGTTCCCCTCCATTGTGACCATCGTGCCGGCGCTGATGCCAAACTGATTGCAATCAGCCAAAGACGACAAAGGGCCCCGCTTGCGGGGCCCTTTTTTCATGTCGGCACCGGGGCGAAAGCAGAAACAGGGGCGCTGCCCCTCTGCGCCATGCGGCGCATTCACCCCGGGATATTTGACGCCAGAAGATTGGCCATGCAGCCGTTTGCCGATGGCAGCTGAAGGGGCGGTGCCGAATGGGACCGGCGCCCTGCGGTTCAGGTGAGCTGGAGCAGATCCCAGCGGTTGCCGAACGGGTCGCGCCAGACCGCAACCCATCCGTAGGGTTCATGGCGGGGTGCTTCGTCGAAGGTGACGCCCGCGGCCAGCATGGCGGCATGGTCTCGGGCGAAGTCATCGGTATGCAGGAACAATCCGACGCGGCCACCAAATTGATTGCCAATGATGGTCTTTTGAGCATCACTGTCGGCCCGGGCCAGGATCAGGCTGCCCTCACGGGCGCCCGGCGGCAGGATCCTGACCCAGCGCTTGCGCCCCTGATCGACATCTTCGGCCAGCTGCCATCCGAGGGTGCCGCAGTAAAACGCGAGCGCGCTGTCGTAGTCCGGGACAATCAGCGTCACGGCATGAAGAGATTGCATTGGGTTACCTGCTGTGGCTGCGCGATTCCGGCAGGTGAATATTAGCGACCTGTTCCGCAATCGGATCGGTCGACAGCGGATGCGCCGTGTCATCAAAGGCGTCGGGATCGGTCATCGGCTGCCAGGCGCCGCGATGATAGACTTCAAGCCCGGTGAACTTCGCCTTGTAGCCCATCTTGGCGCTGCCTGGCACCCAATAGCCCAGGTAGACATAGGGCAGCCCGGCCTCGCGCGCGATGTCGATGTGATCCAGGATCATGAAGGTGCCGAGCGAGTTCTGCGGCAGATCGGGCCGATAGAAGGAATAGACCATGCTCAGCCCATCCTCCAGCACATCGGTCAGCGACACCGCCGTCAGCGCGTTGCTGTCGCGGTCGATATATTCGACGACGCGGCTGCGAATGGGCGTCTCCTCGATCATGGCGGCATATTCGAAGACATCCATATCGGCCATGCCGCCATCGGCGTGCCGGCTGTCGAGGTAGTTGCGGAACAGCGTATATTGATCTTCGGTTGCCCAGGGAGAGGTCGCGCGCCGATCCAGCCCGGCGTTGCGCTTCAACGTGCGTTTCTGCCCCCGGCTGGCGGTGAAGGCGGCGACATTGATCCGGGCAGACAGGCAGGCGGAGCAATCGGAGCAGGATGGCCGGTACAGAACATTCTGCGAGCGGCGGAATCCCTGCTGCGACAGGCTGTTGTTGAGCTGTTCGACACCATCGCCCTGCAGGGCGGTGAACAGTTTGCGCTCCATCCGATCTGCCAGATAGGGGCAGGGCTGCGGCGCAGTCACGTAGAACTGTGGGGCAATCGGCAGAGTGTGGCGCATCAGGCGGTCAGGTGTCCGTTTGGGCTTGGCACAAATGGCCCCGAGTGTCGCGCGGGCGCCGAGTACTGATCACGGAGCCGCTGACAGATCGGGGCATTCTGGCCACAGGGTTATCTTGAATGATAGCAATGCCATCGCACTGCGCCAAGAGGCCAGTTGGGATTAAGGTTTACAGATTGCCCATCTTCGCCTTGAACCAGACGGCAGATCAGCGGCGCCGGTTCAGCATGACGGTCCCCATCACCGCATCCGTCAGCCCCTGACCGCGCGCGGACATCAGCATCATGAGGATGGAGATCACCTGCAGCAGCGGGAAGGCCATGGAGACTGTATATCCGGCGGTATGCAGCAAGGCGCCCTGGCCGTCGAGCTTGCGTCCCGACAGGTCGCGCAATTCGATGCCTGCGACGGCCATGCCCCAGGTCGCGGAACCAGAAGCGATGGTTGCAGCACGATAGATGAAACCGATCACCAGATAGAGCAGCGGCCAGATGAACAGCCCGGTAAAGGCGGTGAAAACCACGGCGATACTGGCAAGAACGGTGATCAACAGGCTGTCGATAAGCCAGGCAAACAGACGTTTGGCAGGGACCAGCTGATAGAAATCAGTCTGGTAGTCTGGATCGGGCAGGGCGGTCATCAAAGCTTCCTTATCGCGATAACGGGGTCGAAAGAACCGGGGCGGGGAACCGGGCTCATGGTTTGGCCGTCTGGCCAGGGTGGCGGCTGACACGAGGGCTGATCATCAGCTATGGCGCCAGGCCGCTCCCGCCGGGATAGGCCCCGCCCAATGCGGGCGGAGCTGGCGCTGGTCAGTGACGCTTGCTGCGCGGGCTGTCCGCGTCATCCTCTGCATCATCGATTTCGATGGCTTCATCGTCGTTCTGCAGCGCGCGTTCGTGCATGAACTGATCGAATTCCGATTTATCCTTTGCAGCCCGCAGACGTTGCAGGAAGGCTTCGAAATCATGCTGTTCCTGCTCCAGCCGGTGCAGCGTATCGGCCTTGTAGGCGTCAAAAGCGCTGTTGCCGGACGGGGTCATCGCGGACATGCCATGACGGGCCCAGGATTTACGGCGTGTGGTGCAGGATTTCGAGAACATGCGCTTGCTCCAGATCATGTAAAACAACAGGGCGAGGCCAACCGGCCAGAAAAAGACGAAGCCGAGGACCATGGCGGCAATCCAGGCGCCTTTGCCTTTGCTGTCGAGCCAGGATTCACTGCGGGAAAACCAGCCCTGTTCGGACGGGTGCGGGGCGGTAGAGGTGTAACTCGTCATCGGGGTCTCCAGGTTAACGTTGCGAGGTTCGGCGTCCATGTAAATGCGCTTCACATTATGGAATATCGGACTGCCCTCGCACGGTTTCAAGCCTGCATGTAAACATTTTTCACATTTTCGCAGATCGAAACAGGTAACCTGTTGATATGTTTTTATTTATTGATGATTTTGTGGCTAAGGGTAGATAAACGGCTGCGCTTTGCTGTCAGACTTTGTGATACATATCCGATGACCTGAACACGCGTTGTATCGCCATTTTGGCAATACTAGGGTGCCGGTCGGTCACTGGTGCACTGGTTACTAAGACGCTGTCTGACATGCCCCCGGAACTTGAGCGCAGCCGCAGTACCAGCATTAATGTCTCATTCATAAAAGGGCTATTCCGGTATTCCTTATCTTACGTAACCTTTTGAACTCTGGCAGGGCCAAAGGGTGGTTTCCTCAATTGACGACGGCGGCGTCTCACCCCAGTGTCTGCGGATGGGACAGTCGATTGATATTCAGCGCCTTCCACGGGCATTTGATGCGGATCTGGCCGGCGATGCGCTTGCGCTTGTGCCGGACCTTGGCGGCGATGAGGCGCGCCTGGTCGCAGGGGCGGCGGGCTCCAGCCCCTATCTGAAGGAGCTGATCACCCGCGAGGCCACCTGGCTGGCGCCCGCACTGGCGGATCCGCTGGCTGGGCTTGGTAAGATCATGGAGGCTGTGCGCGGTTTGGCACCGGATCAGCTGAAGCCGGGGCTGCGGCAGGCCAAGCGCCGACTTGCGCTGCTGAGCGGGCTTTGCGATCTGGCCGGGGCCTGGGATCTGATGCAGGTGACCAAGGCGCTGACGCAATTTGCCGAACTCTGCGCCGATCGGGCGATCAAGGCGGAAATTGCCGCACTGATCCGCCGTCAGAAACTGCCGGGCCTGACCGAGGCCGATGTGGAGACCGCCGGCGGGTTGACCCTGCTGGCCATGGGCAAGATGGGCGCCTATGAGCTCAACTACAGCTCCGACATCGACATGATCTGCCTGTTTGACGAGACACGGTTTGATCCGGCCGACTTCTATGAGGCGCGTCAGGGCATGGTGCGGGCGACGCGCAACATGTGCACGGTACTGAGCGAACGCACTGCCGACGGCTATGTCTTCCGTACCGATCTGCGCTTGCGGCCCGACCCGGGGGTTACACCGGTGGCCATGGCGATGGAGGCGGCGGAGCGCTATTACGAGAGCCTCGGGCGCACCTGGGAGCGCGCCGCCTATATCAAGGCGCGCCCCTGCGCCGGTGATCTGAAGGCGGGGGCCGAGTTCCTGCAGACGCTGCGCCCCTTTGTCTGGCGGCGGCATCTGGATTTCGCGGCTATTCAGGACGCCCATGACATGCGTTTGCGGATCCGCGAAAACAAGGGGACCGGCGGGCCACTGACGGTGCCCGGCCATGACATGAAACTGGGGCGTGGCGGCATCCGCGAAATCGAGTTCTTTACCCAGACCCGGCAGCTGATCGCCGGCGGGCGGGATGAGAGCCTGCGTCAGCGCGGCACGCTCGACGGGCTGACCGCGCTCGCGGCCAAGGGCTGGGTGCCGCAGGAGGCCTGCGCGCAGCTCAGCGCGCATTACATTGCCCACCGCGAGGTGGAGCACCGCATCCAGATGGTGCATGACGCCCAGACCCACCGGGTGCCGCAGTCCGAAGATGGCATTGCCAGGATTGCCTGTCTGATGGACCGCGACCCGCAGGCGCTGCAGGCGGAGATCCGTGGGCGGTTGCAGGAGGTGCATGAGCTGACCGAGGGGTTCTTTGCCCCGGATGTGCCAAGGCCGCAACCGACCGCGGCGGTGCCGGAGGCTCTGGATGGCGATATCCTGGCGCGCTGGCCGACCTATCCTGCGCTACGCTCGGCGCGCGGTGCGCAGATATTCGAGCGGCTGAAACCGGAGCTGCTGGCGCGGCTGTCCCGCACCGCCCAGCCGGCCGAGGCGCTGGTGGCGCTGGATGGGTTCCTGGCGGGGCTGCCTGCCGGTGTGCAGCTGTTTTCACTCTTTGAAGCCAACCCGCAACTGATTGATTTGCTGATAGATATTGTCGGCACCTCTGGTACGCTGGCGAGCTATCTGTCGCGTAATTCCGGGGTATTCGATGCGGTGATCGGCGGCTCTTTCTTCAGTGACTGGCCCAAGCGGGAGGGGCTCTGCCAGTCGCTTGCGGCGGTGCTGGCGCAGGAAGAGGATTATGAAACCCAGCTGGATGCCACCCGGCGCTGGTGCAAGGAGTGGCATTTCCGTATCGGGGTGCATCATCTGCGCGGGCTGATCGATGCTGCCACCGCAGGGGCGCAGTATGCCGAACTGGCCGAGGTGGTGATTGCCGGGGTGGCGCCGGTTGTCCTGCAGCAGTTTGCAAAGAAACACGGAACGCCTCCGGGGCGCGGGGCAGCGGTTCTGGCCATGGGATCGCTGGGTGCGGGGCGGATCAATGCGCTGTCGGATCTCGACCTGATCGTGATTTATGACCCCGGAACCGCGGAGGCCTCGGAGGGGCCGCGACCGCTGGCGACACGCCCGTATTATGCGCGGCTGACCCAGGCGCTGATCACGGCGCTGACTGCGCGTATGTCGCAGGGGCAGCTCTATGAGGTGGACATGCGGCTGCGACCCTCCGGCACCCAAGGCCCGGTGGCCACGAGCCTCGAGAGCTTCTGCGCGTATCAGCGCAATGACGCCTGGGTCTGGGAACATCTGGCGCTGACCCGGGCGCGGGCGATGGCGGCTGTGCCAGCACCGGGTGCGGAGGGGCTGGCAGAGGATATCAACGCATTTCGAGCGGGTTTTCTCGGGGCGCCGCGCAGCCGCGCGGCGATCCTGCCCGAGGTCGCCAAAATGCGCGCCCGTCTGGCCGCCGCCAAGGTGCCGACGGGTCCCTGGGACGCCAAGACCGGCGCGGGTCGGCTGATGGATATCGAGCTGATCGCCCAGGCCGGGGTCCTGCTGAGCGATGCCACCGGGCAGGACGTGGCCGCCGGGCTGGCGGGCGCTGTCGCCTGTGGCTGGCTGGATGCCGCAGATGCAGCGGAATTGCAGCGCGGCTATGATCTATTCTGGTCGGTACAGACGGCGGCGCGGCTGGTCTCGGGCAAGGCAATTGATGCACGGACATTGGGAGAGGGCGGCGCGCTCTTTCTGTGTCGCAGCACCGGCTATGACGATCTCGCCGCGCTGGAGGCGACGCTGACCGAGAGCTACCGCAGATGCGGTGACATCATCGCCGCCGCATTGGAGAGAGAGGAGGCGACAGGCCATGACGAATGAGGCGACGGTTGATGCGGCGCAGCTGGCGCGTCTGGATCCCAAGGGGTTGATCCGGGAAAGCTACCGTATCGAGGGGATTGGCGAGGGCGAATGCCGCAGCATCTTCCTGGATTGGGCGCTGAGCCTGCCTGATGGGGTCGACAGCCGTGTGGCAACCATCGCGCTCGTGGAGCAGCTGGCGGCAGTGCATCCCGATCACCCGATGACGGCTGTTCTGCGCGAGGGGCAGGAGGCTGCCGACAGGCCTCGCAGGCGCGGCGGCTGGCGTTCCCGCCCGCGGTGAACTCACTTGCGCCGCGCGGGATCGGGCCGCAGAGCCTGACGCGACCAAGGCATCGTCTCTGCGTTGCGGATGCCCTTTCAACCGCGCGTCGTTGGGAGTAAGAGAGGCGCATGACAGCATCTTCCTCCGCGCCCGAGCGCGCCCGCGTAAAACTGAAACCCAAAGCCAATGCCCGTGCCCTGCGCCACGGCTTTCCTTGGGTCTATGCCAATGAACTGGTCACCGACCGGCGCACCCGGAAACTGGCACCCGGCACCCTGGCGGTGCTGGAAGACGACGCGATGACGCAGATGGGGCTGGTTGCGGTCAACCCCGAAAGCAAGATCATCGCGCGGATGCTGGACAGCGATCCTGCGGCCGAGCTGAGCGTGGAGTGGTTCAGCGCCCGCCTGCGCCGCGCGCTGGAGCTGCGCGAACAGCTGTATGATGCGTCGTTCTACCGGCTGGTCCATGCTGAATCCGATGGTCTGCCCGGCGTGGTGATCGACCGCTTTGGCGATACCTGCGTGGTGCAGCCCAATGCCGCCTGGGCCGAAGCCCATATCGAACCGCTGACCGAGGCGCTGGTGGCGGTGACCGGGGTGACAACCGTATTGAAAAACGCCTCGGGCCGGACGCGCAGCCTGGAAGGGCTGGACGATATCAGCACTGCTCTGCGCGGCACCGCCCCCGAGGCGCCGGTAGAAGTGTCCATGAACGGCGCCACCTATATGGCGGATCTGACCGGCGGGCAGAAAACCGGCCTGTTCTACGACCAGCGCGACAATCACGCCTTTGCCGCCAAGCTGGTCAGGCCGGGCGCAAATGTGCTTGACGTGTTTTCCCATGTCGGCGGCTTTGGTCTGGCGATGCTGGCGGCTGGCGCAGCGACGGCAACCTGTGTAGACGGATCCGCTCCGGCGCTGGATCTGGCGCGGGACGGCGCAGGTGCCAGCGGTTTTGGCGATCGGTTCAACGCACGGCAGGGCGATGCCTTTGAGGTGCTGGCCCAGCTCGCCGAAGAAGGGGCGCAGTTTGATGTGGTGATCTGCGATCCGCCAGCCTTCGCACCGTCGAAACAGGCGCTTGAGGCGGGGTTGCGGGCCTATGAGCGGATTGCCAAACTGGCCGCCCCTCTGGTGGCGCCGGGTGGCTATCTGGGGCTGTGCTCCTGCTCGCATGCGGCTGACCTCAGCCGGTTCCGCAATGCCTCGGCGCGTGGCATCGGGCGCGGCGGGCGGCGCAGCCAGCTGCTGCACACCGGGTATGCCGGGGCGGATCATCCACAGCTGCCTCAGCTGGCCGAAAGCGGCTATCTGAAGGCCGTGTTCTTCCGGCTCGACTGATCTGTTGCGGTTGATCAGGCCATGAAACTGCTGCTGGACGCCTGTGTCCTCTATCCGACCGTGATGCGTGAGATGCTGCTGGGGGCGGCCCGGATTGGCCATTTCACCCCGCTGTGGTCACAGCGCATCCTTGAGGAATGGGCGCTGGCGGCGCGCAAGATCGGTCCTACGGGGGAGCCGCAGGCGCGGGCAGAGATCGCGCTGATCTCTGCGGCCTGGCCAAAGGCTGCCGTCACCCCGACAGCGGCGGTTGAAGCACGGCTTTGGCTGCCGGACGTGGCCGATATCCATGTGCTGGCCGCCGCCATTGCCGGCCATGCCGACGGGATCGTGACCGTCAACAACAAGGACTTCCCACGCCACACGCTTGCCGAGGAGGGGCTGGAACGGATCGGCCCGGACCAGCTGCTTTATGATCTGTGGCGACAGGATCCGGACGGGATTTCGGGCGTGGCTGCGGCTGTGCTCGCCGAAGCAAACCGGCTGTCAGGCGGCGGCTGGGAGCTGCGCCCGCTGCTGAAGAAGGCGCGGCTGCCAAGGGTGGCCAAGGCGCTGTCGGCCTAGCGTGCTCGGCCGCTGAGACCTTGGCGCGGCTCAGATGTCGCCCAGCACCTCAGCGGCGATCTCAAAGGATCGCAGCCGTGCATCGTGGTCATGGATCTGCCCGGTCAGAATGATCTCATCCGGTTGATACCGCTCAAGAATACCAGACAGTTCGGCGGCCACCGTTGCCTTGCTGCCGGTCGCGGAAATCCGCAGCGCCTCATTCACCCCGTGCAGCACCGGCGGGGCGATATGCTGGGTGATATCCTCCACCGGAGCCGGCAACTTGCCGGGTTTGCCTTCGTGCAGCCGGGCAAAGGCCTGCTGCATGGTGGTTCTCAGCCGCTGCCCTTCGCGGTCGGTATCGGCGGCAAAGACGTTGACCGCGATCATGGCGCGGGGAGCGTCGAGATGCTCAGATGGCTGAAAGCCGCTGCGATAGGCGGCCAGCGCCTGCTCCAGCGCGGCGGGGGCAAAGTGCGAAGCAAAGGCATAGGGCAGCCCCAGCTGTGCCGCAAGCTGCGCCCCATAAAGGCTGGAGCCGAGGATCCACAGCGGCACCCTGGTGCCCTGTCCCGGAAAGGCCCGCACCCGCGCTTCGGGTGTTTCGGGGCCAAGGTAGTTGATCAGCTCGATCACATCATGCGGGAAGGTATCGGGATTGCGCTCACCGGTTTGCAAGCCCCGACGCAGGGCGCGGGCCGTCTGCAGATCCGTGCCGGGCGCGCGTCCCAGCCCAAGATCAATGCGGTTGCCATATAGGCTGGCCAGCGTGCCAAAGGCTTCGGCCACCATATAGGGGGCGTGGTTGGGCAGCATGATTCCCCCGGCACCGACCCGGATCGTTTTGGTCTGTCCGGCGATATGGCCGATCAGAACAGCGGTGGCGGCACTGGCGACCCCCGGCATATTGTGATGCTCCGCCAGCCAGTAGCGGTGATATCCCCAGGCCTCGGCCCGCTGTGCCAGATCAGTGCTGTTGCGCAGCGATTGAGCGATGTCATGGCCTTCGGGTACGGGGGCAAGGTCAAGAACGGAATAGCGCATGGTAGGTCTCCGGGAGCCCGCCCAGGCGGGTCGTTAGGTCTTGTGTCCGCAGGGACATATCTGACTGAAACGCCTACAACGGCGGAATGGTTGCCCACAGATGGGGATGGCGGCCGCACGGGCCAAGGGGGATGACGCGCCCGGTTGCGCTTGATCTTGTGTAAATTTCAGTGAACCAATGGTTTGCAGCCTGATCTTCAGCTCTTTCCCTTACTCCAGCGCTGTTCGAGCCGGTCCAGCGCGGCAATACGCTCCTCGGTCTTGGGGTGGCTCATCAGCCAGGCGGGCGCCATGCCGCTGCGGGCCTGTGTCAGCTCTTCCAGCTTGCGAAACAGGCTTTTCTGCGGAGCGATGCCGATCCCTGCCTTGGTCAGCAGTGCTGCGGCATATTCATCGGCCTCATATTCATCGCTGCGCGACAGCCGTGCCGCCAGCAGTGAGGTCAGCACATTGGCAATCCAGGGCCCGACAAAGGGCACGAAACGGCCGATGATAAGCATCAGCGCCGTGCGCAGCGCGTTCTGCCCGGAAAAATCAATCATGCGTTTTCGCGCGTGCCCCAGCGCCACATGGCCCAGCTCATGTGCAATCACCGACGCCAGTTCAACATCGCTGACCTCGCCATTGCGGTATTTGCGATAGAACCCACGGGTGATGAAGATCCGCCCATCCGGCGCCGCCAGCCCGTTTACCGGATCGACCTCGTAGATATAGACCGGGATATGGCTGATGCCGAGCGCCGCTGCCATTCGATCCGTCAGCTGGCGCAGGCGGGCATCGGCCAGCTCGGTCGATTGCTGATCAAGGGCGCGATGGGTGCGCCAGACCGACAGGCGGTACATGACCAACCCGTAGATCACGGCGAGAAGGATGGGGGTTAGACGCAACATGCTTTAGGATATGGGGCTGGCGGTGAGAGCGGACAAGGCGCGTGGCCCGACAGACCGCGCGGTGGGCAGCGCGTCAGTCATCGCAGGATGGCGTGGCCGCGCGCGCCTCTGCCTTTACCTCGTCCCAGAGCGCGTCCATTTCCGCCAGGTCACTGTCTTCGGGACGTTTGCCGCGGTCGGAGAGCTTGGCCTCGACCCCTTCAAAGCGGCGGGTGAACTTGGCATTGGCGGCCCGCAGTGCGGCTTCCGGCTCCACCCCCAGATGGCGGCCCAGATTGGCCATCACAAACATCAGATCGCCGAATTCCTCCTCCACCTCGGCCTGGCTCAGGCTATCGCGGGCTTCTACCAGCTCTGCGGCCTCTTCAACGATCTTGGCGATCACATTGTCCGCCGACGGCCAGTCAAAGCCGACACGTGCGGCGCGTTTTTGCAGCTTGTAGGCGCGCAGCAGGGCGGGCAGGCCGACGGCCACACCGTCCAGCGTCCCCTGTTGCGCCTTGCCTGCGCGCTCCGCGGCCTTGATCGCCTCCCAGTCAGCGGTCTGCTGGTCGGCGGATTTCTCGCGGCTCTCGTCACCAAAGACATGCGGATGGCGCGCGACCATCTTGTTGGACATGGTGGTGACCACATCCTGAAAGGTGAAATGCCCGGCCTCCGCCGCCATCTGCGCATGAAACACCGACTGGAACAGCAGATCCCCCAGCTCGCCCTTCAGCTCATCCCAGGCCTCGCGCTCAATTGCATCGGCAACTTCGTAAGCTTCTTCAATGGTATAGGGCGCGATGCTGGCAAAGTCCTGTTCAATATCCCAGGGGCAGCCATGCTGTGGGTCGCGCAAGCACGCCATGATCTGCAGGAGCCGGTCGATACCGGCGGTTTCATCGTGGATCAGGTTGGTATCGGGCATTGCGGCGGCTCTTGTTCCTGTGTCAGATGCATCAATCCCGAGTCTGACCAAGGAGTCCACCCCCATGCCGGTTGTGAACCGAATTGCCGATTACGCCGAGGACATGACAGCCTGGCGGCAGCATCTGCACCAGATCCCCGAGCTGGCGCTGGATCTGCCGAAAACAGCGGCCTTCGTGGCGGAACGGCTGCGGGACTTCGGCGTTGACGAGCTGCATGAAGGGATCGCAAAGACCGGCATCGTGGCCATCATCAACGGTCAGGAGAGCAGCGCGGCGGATGCCCCCTGTATCGGTCTGCGCGCCGACATGGACGCCTTGCCAATCCCGGAGGAGACCGGTGCGGCCTATGCTTCGACCCATGCCGGCAATATGCACGCCTGCGGCCACGATGGGCATACGACGATGCTGCTGGATGCGGCGAAATATCTGGCGGAAACACGCAACTTCAAGGGCCGGGTGGCGCTGATCTTCCAGCCCGCCGAGGAGGCCATCGGCGGTGCGCGCATCATGGTCGAAGAGGGGATCATGGAACGGTTCAACATCGGTGAGGTCTACGCGCTGCACAATGCGCCGGGTCTGCCGGAGGGGCATTTCATGACAACTCCGGGTCCGCTGATGGCGGCGGTGGATAGTTTCCATATCCATATTCAGGGCGTTGGCGGCCATGGCGCGATGCCCCATGAAACCCGCGACCCGGTGATGGCGGCCTGCGGCATCGCCCAGGCGATCCAGACCATCGTCTCGCGCAACCATTACGCGCTGGATGATCTGGTGGTGTCGGTGACGCAGATCCACACCGGCACGGTGGACAATGTGGTCCCCGATACGGCCTATATCAACGGCACCGTGCGCACCTTTGATCCCAGGGTGCAGGAAATGGTGATACGGCGCATGGGTGAGATCGTGGCCGGGCAGGCGGCCAGCTACGGGGTCGAGGCGGAACTGGACTATGAGATCGGTTATCCCGCGACCATCAATGACGCGGCCAAGACCGATTTTGCGGTCTCCGTCGCGGCCGAGATCGCAGGCGCGGAGCATGTCGAGGCCGAGGCCGGCCGCGAGATGGGGGCGGAAGATTTCTCTTATATGCTACAGGCCCGTCCCGGCGCCTATCTGTTTCTGGGCCAGGGCAATAGTGCCGGGCTGCACCATCCAAAGTACGATTTCAATGACGATATCGCACCGGTCGGAGCCTCGTTTTTTGCCCGTCTGGTCGAGAAAGCACAGCCCGCAAGCTGATCTGGCGACAGCGCGGGGGCTTTCAGATGACAAGGCCACGCGCATTCGCTAGGAGATGGCCATAACCCGAGAAGAGGGAGCAGTCTGCATGGCGCTAGAAGACGCAAAGAAACAGGTCGATCAGGCCTTCACCCGCGACGACCTGAAGGGGTTGAGCTTTGAAAACACCTTTGGCGGGGCGACGTCCTTTCTGCGGCGCCGCTACACCAAGGACCTGACCCATGCGGATATTGCCGTCACAGGCATTCCCTTTGATCAGGCGGTGACGAACCGCCCCGGCACCAGGCTTGGCCCCCGCGCGGTGCGTGAAGCCTCGGCCCTGCAAAGCCCCGACGCCCCCTATGGCTGGGACATTTGCCCGGCAAGCGAGCTGGCGATTGTCGACTACGGCGATCTGGCCTTTGACTACGCCAATGTCGCGGCCTTCCCCGACACGCTCACCGAGCACATCCGCGGCATTCTGGCGACCGATACGGCTTCGGTGGCCATCGGTGGCGACCACTATGTGTCCTTCCCCATCCTCAAGGCCTATGCCGAGAAATACGGCCCGATTTCGCTGCTGCATTTCGATGCCCATAGCGACACCTGGCAGGATGATGATTTCAGCCGCGTCGATCATGGCACGATGTTCTACAAGGCGGTGAAATCCGGCATCATTGACCCCAAGACCTCGGTTCAGGTGGGCATTCGGACCACCAATGAGGACAATCTCGGCGTGCCCACCATCGACGCGCCCACCGTGCATGAGATTGGCCCGGACGAAACCGCGCGCCGTATTCGCGACGTGCTGGGTGACTGGCCGGTTTACCTGACCTTCGATATCGACTGTCTGGATCCGGCCTATGCGCCGGGCACCGGCACGCCGGTCTGGGGCGGTCTGACCTCGGCGCAGGCCGACGCCATCCTGAAAAACCTGCGCGGTATCAACATCCTGGGCGGCGATGTGGTTGAAGTGTCGCCCCCCTTTGACACCACCGGCGCCACCGCCATCGCAGGCGCGCATGTCGCCATGAGCATTATCTGTCTTCTGAGCTGGAGAATTACGGGCCGATGACTGACTTTAACCAGCCGATCAGCGGCAATGATCTGGCGCGGTTCTCCGGGCCGAACACCTTTATGCGGCTGCCGCAGGCGACCTCTCTGGAGGGGCTGGATGTGGCCATTCTGGGTGTGCCGATGGATATCGGCACCTCCTGGCGCTCAGGGACCCGCTTTGGGCCAAAGCAGATCCGCGCCGAAAGCGCGATGATCCGACCTTATAACATGACCAGCGGTGCGGCGCCCTTTGACAGTCTGAACATTGGCGATATCGGCGATCTGGCGATCAACACGTTCTCGCTGCCCGACAGCCTGCGCATCATTCAGGAAAGCTACAGCGCCATCCTGTCCAGCGACGTGACGCCGGTCGCGATGGGTGGCGATCATTCGATCACCCTGCCGATCCTGCGCGCGATTGCGGAAAAATACGGGCCTGTCGCATTGGTCCATGTCGATGCCCATGCGGATGTGAACGACGATATGTTCGGTGAGCGCGAGACCCACGGGACGGTCTTCAGGCGCGCCTATGAAGAGGGGCTGATCGTCGCGGACAAGACCTATCAGATCGGCCTGCGCGGCACAGGCTACGGGGCGGATGATTTCAAGGAGGCGCAGCGCTGGGGGTTTCAGCATTTCCCCGCAAGCGAGCTGTGGAACCGCTCCCTGCACGGGATGGGTGCGGAAATTCGTCGCGATATCGGCAATAGGCCGGTCTATGTCTCCTATGATATCGATAGTCTGGACCCGGCCTATGCACCGGGTACCGGCACGCCGGAAATCGGTGGGCTGACCACACCGCAGGCGCTGGAACTGATCCGCGCCCTGCGGGGTTTGAATATTGTGGGCTGCGATATGGTCGAAGTATCGCCGCCTTATGACACGTCGGGCAACACGGCGCTGACAGCGGCCAACCTGCTGTATGAGCTGCTCTGTGTGCTGCCGGGTGTGACAACCAAATAAGGCCGGCTGTCCAGTGGCAGCCGCCACGAGGGAGAGCGGACCATATGGGTCGAGTGATGATATTTGTCTGGTTGAGCATCGCGGCAGTCGTTGTGGTGCTCGGGTTTATCCGGCTGGCGCCCAGCGATCCGCTGGACTGGAACACCCAGCCGGAATTCACCGAAGACAAGACCTTTCGCGGTGGCGTGTTCCGGGTGCTGCGCAGTGGCGAGGACGGGCTGGAGCGGTTCCACAACGTTGCCAGCAACGCTCCGCGCACCCGTGTGCTGGCCGGTTCGGTTGAGGACGAGATGGTCACCTATGTGACGCGTACGCGGTTTCTGGGCTTTCCCGATTACACCACCGCGCGGCAGGATGGCGATCTGCTGAAAGTCTATGCCCGTCTGCGGTTTGGCCGCTCCGATCTGGGCGCCAACAATGACCGGATCAACAGCTGGATCGCGCAGATGGCGCCCACACCGCAATAGCGCCCTGATGCGGATCTCCCGGCCGCGTATGCTGCCCGGTCTGATATGACAGGCCAATCTCAACAAACGCATATCGGAGGGGTCAGATCCGTGGCAGCGGCTCCGCAGCCGTCGAGATGGCCGGCGCCGCATCAGCCTCAGCCGCAAGGCAGCCCGCCTGAACTTCGCGCCACATCGGCACATTCAGCGACATCTGGCACTGGGCCGTGAACATGCGCCCGTCGACCTGCAGGCAGACAAATTCGCCGAGCTCAACCCGGCTGCCGCTCTTGTCGGTGCAATAACAGTCGATCGTGCGCCCATTCGGCGCGACAACATCGGCCTGAATGGGCGACGCGGTTGCGCTCCACGACAGCGCAAACCCCAGCAGATACAGCAAAGAGCGGGGCAGGCCTGGTGTCGCAGGGGGCAGCCACCCAAGCTCAGGCAGGCGGCGCTGCGCATGATCCTTTCCCGCAATATGAGGACTGGCATGTTGCATGACCCTAGCATATCACAAGGGCAGCCTTGCGCAAAAGACAGATCGATACGGATATTGCACGCATGATCCCCGAAGACCGCCTCGAGCAGATTTTACAACGGTTTCAGTATCTTGAGGCCGCAATGGCAGAGGGTGTCGCAGGCGGCGATATTGCGGCTCTGGCCAAGGAATATTCCGATCTGCGCCCGGTTGCCGAGCAGATCAGCGCCTATCGCCGCCTGCTGTCCGATCTTCAGGAAGCAGAAGACATGCTCGCCGATCCCGATATGGCCGCGCTGGCGGAGGAGGAGCTGCCCCAGCTGCGCGCGGCGCTGCCCGAGGCCGAACATGCGCTACAACTGGCGCTGCTGCCCCGGGATGAGGCCGACAGCCGCCCGGCCATTCTGGAAATCCGCCCCGGCACCGGCGGCGATGAGGCGGCCCTGTTCGCCGGGGATCTGCTGCGCATGTATCAGCGCTACGCCGAGGCGCGGGGCTGGGGGTTTGACATCATCGAGGAACAGACAACCGAACTCGGCGGGCTGAAAGAGGTGGTCGCCCATGTCAAAGGCGAAAACGTCTTTGCCCGGTTGAAATATGAGTCCGGTGTCCACCGTGTGCAGCGCGTTCCGGTGACCGAATCCGGCGGGCGCATCCACACCTCTGCCGCCACGGTTGCGGTGCTGCCCGAGGCGGAGGATGTCGATCTGCGCATTGATCCGGCGGATCTGCGGATCGACACCATGCGCGCCTCCGGGGCCGGTGGCCAGCATGTGAACACCACCGACTCCGCGGTGCGGATCACCCATATTCCCACCGGTATTATTGTGGTCAGCTCCGAGAAATCGCAGCACCGCAACCGCGAGATCGCGATGCAGGTCATGCGCACGCGGCTTTACGATCTGGAGCGCCAGCGCATCGACAGTGAACGGTCCGCCGATCGCGCCAGTCAGGTCGGCTCTGGCGACCGGTCGGAGCGGATCCGTACCTACAACTTTCCGCAGGGCCGGATGTCGGATCACCGTATCAACCTGACGCTCTATAAGCTTGACCAGATCATGCAGGGCGATCTGGACGAGATCATCGACGCGCTGACGGCGGACGATCAGGCGCGGCTGCTGGCCGAGATGGGCCAATGAACGCGCCGCAGACAGCCGCGCAGGCGATGGCTGCCGCTGCGGCCCGGCTGCGCGCGGCCGGTGTGCCGGACCCGGCGCGTGATGCGCGGATCCTGCTGGCCCATGCCGCCCGGATCGAGGCCAGCCGCGTGACCCTGATCGCGCCCGAAGATCTGGCGCCTGAAATCGCCGAGCGCTATGAGCAGCTCATCGCCCTGCGCGCCATCCGGGTGCCGGTGTCTCAGCTGATTGGCGAGCGGGAGTTTTATGGCCGCCGCTTCAAGGTCTCCGGCGATGTGCTGGATCCGCGTCCTGAAACCGAAACCCTGATCGAGGCGGCGTTGGCCGAACCGTTCTCGCGGGTGCTGGACCTCGGCCTTGGTTCGGGCTGCATTCTGGTCATCCTGCTGGCCGAGCAGCGTGCCGCGACCGGCGTTGGCGTCGATCTGAGCGAAGCTGCCTGCCTTCAGGCGAGCGCCAATGCGGTGCTGCACCGGGTTGAGGCGCGTGCCGAAATCCTGCGGTCGGACTGGTTTTCCGCCGTCGAGGGGAAGTTCGATCTGATTGTCTCCAACCCGCCCTATATCGCACTTGACGAAATGTCGGAGCTTTCGGATGAGGTGCGCGCCCATGAGCCGGAGATGGCGCTGACGGATGGCGGCGACGGGCTTGGCGCCTATCGGACCATCGCCGCCGATCTCGGCGATCATCTGGCCGCAGGGGGGCGGGTCTTTCTGGAGATCGGCCCGACGCAGGGTGCGGCGGTCAGTGATCTTCTGCTGTCGGCCGGGTTGAAAGAGGTCCGCATCCTGCCGGATATGGATGGGCGCGACCGGGTGGTCTGTGGCCGCAGCTGTGGCCAAAACAGCTCCTAAACCCGTGAAAATGGCCTGAATTTGCAGTTTCGTAAGAAAAAGCACCGATAATCGCCTGGACCCCCTTGTCTGAAAGGGCGGAACATGATTACTCAAAGAAGTCGCTTTAGGGTGAGGTAAAGAATACCTCCCGGCGACATCAAGCCCAAAATGGTCGATGATCCGGCGCAGAGGCGCGCTGGTATGGATCCACGACAAATACAATCAAGGCTGACGTTAGGCATATGAGATCGTCCAAATCACGTTCGCGTTCCAAGTCGAACCGGAACCGCCCAGCAGGCGCAAATGTTGTCAACCGCGTGTTCGACAGCTCCGGCCCCGAAGGCAAGGTACGCGGAACGCCGCAACAGATCATCGACAAATACAATCAGCTGGCGCGCGATGCCCAGCTGAGTAATGATCGCGTTGCCACCGAGAATTTCCAACAGCATGCTGAGCATTACCTGCGCATGCTGAACGAAGCGCAACGCGAAATTGATGCGCGTCGCGAAGAGCAGGAACGCCAGAACCGCGAGCGTCAGGCTGAGCGGGACCGTGAACGCGCAGAGCGTCTGGAGCGCCAGGAACGCGAGGCGGGCAGCCGCTCCGACGATCCGTCCGCCGCGCCCCAGCCCGACGTGATGGATCCGCGCGATGGCAATGGTGACAGTGGCCTGGTGGAAACACCCGAGAGCCGCGATCAGTCCGCCGCCGACAGCGACGGCGACAGCAAACCGGCAAAGCCAGCAGCGCGCAAACCGCGCAGCCGCAAGCCCAAAGCTGAGGGCGACAAGCCTGACAGTGGCTCGACAGATGAGGCAAACGCGGACGCGCCCAAAGCGGACGCCGATGCCCCGGCAGCAGATGGGGCCGCGGCACCGGAACGCAAACCAGCACCCCGGCGCAAGCCCAAGCCGAAACCCACGGCTGAAGACGCTCCCGAAGCGGCCGAATGATCCGCAGACCGGTCGTTCGACCGGATCGACGAATACAGGGATAGATAAAAAGCCCGGTCTCAGCTGAGACCGGGCTTTTCTCTTGTCGGTCACATTGCGGACAGCCTGGGATGGATGTTGTTGCCTGTCTGGCGTGGCTGGTCAGGATTCGTTCTTCAGGCTTCGCGCCAGCGCGCAGAAGGCTTCCAGCCCGACCTGTTCCGCCCGCTCGGTTGGTGGAATGCCCACCGCCACAAGGTGATCCTCAATATCGGGGCTCACGCTCTTGAGACTGGCGCGCAGCATCTTGCGGCGCTGGTTGAAGGCGGCGGCCACCACCTTGTTCAGGGTGCCGGCATCTGCCGGATACTGGGGTGCCTCCAGCGCTTTCAGATGCACCACCGCGCTATGGACCTTGGGTGGCGGGCTGAAGGCCTCCGGCGGCAGCGCCAGCACGATGCGGGCATCGGCGCGCCATTGCGCCAGCAGCGCCAGTCGTCCATAGGCCTTGCTGCCGGGCTGCGCGACGATCCGTTCGGCGACCTCGCGCTGGAACATCAGCGTCAGGCTCTGCCAGAAGGGCGGCCAGGCCTTTGGTGTCAGCCAGCGCACCAGCAGTTCGGTGCCGACGTTGTAGGGCAGGTTGGCGGCGATGCGGATGGGCGGTGTCAGATGGGTGAGCGGGTTCACCTCCAGCGCGTCACCTTCGATGACCTGCAACCGGCCCGGATAGGCCGCGGCCACCTCTGCGAGTGCGGGGATGCAGCGGCTGTCCTTCTCCACCGCCAGCACGCGCCGCGCGCCTTCGGCCAGCAGACCGCGGGTCAGACCGCCGGGACCGGGACCGATTTCCAGCACGTCGCATTCGCTGAGGTCTCCGGCCTGGCGGGCAATTTTTGCCGTCAGGTTCAGATCCAGAAGAAAATTCTGCCCCAGCGATTTGCGCGCCGAGAGCTGGTGGGTCTCGATCACCTCACGCAGGGGAGGAAGGGAGTCGATAGCGCTCATATCATCTGTACCTTGGGACGGGGCGCAGCGGCTGCGCCTTAGATTTTCATGCCTCCGGCGGGGATATTTCCGGCCAGAAGAAGTTTCAAGTGCTGCTGGCCGCGTTCGGGGTCCGGCGCTGCGCCATGGATTGCGCCAGCCGCAGCGCCTCGATCAGGCTGGAGGGGTTGGCGATCCCCTGACCGGCGATATCGCAGGCAGTGCCGTGATCCGGCGAGGTGCGGATGAACGGCAGCCCCAGCGTGACATTGACGCCGCGATCGAAATCAAGCGTCTTGATCGGGATCAGCGCCTGATCGTGATACATGCAGATCGCCGCGTCATAACGCGCGCGTGCAGCGGCATGGAACATCGTGTCGGCAGGGTGCGGCCCAGAGAGCGTATAGGCGCCGCCCTGCATATCGGCAATCAGCCCGCGCATCCAATCCAGCTCTTCGTGGCCCATGGCGCCATCTTCACCGGCATGGGGGTTCAGCCCGGCAACCGCAATCCGGGGGTGGGCCAGGCCAAACTGGTCCCGCAGCCCCTGCGCGGTGATTTCAATCGTGCGGCGCAGGCCGTCGGCCGTCAGCTGCTGCGGGACCTGTGACAGGGGGATATGGATGGTGGCGGGCACCACTCGCAGCTCCGGGCTTGCCAACATCATGACGACATTTGGCGTGCCGCCCAGATGGGCGAGAAACTCGGTATGGCCGGGGTAGGCAAATGCGGCGCCGTCAATCAGCGCCTTCTTGTGGATCGGCGCGGTGCAGAGCGCGCTGGCCTCGCCGGATTGCACCAGCGCGACACCGGCCTCAATGGCGCGGATGACACCGGCGGCATTGTCGGGGTTGAGCTGTCCGGGCACGGTTGGGGCGGCAAAGTCGACCCGCAGCACAGGCACAGCGCTGGCACTGACATCGACGGCCTCAGCGGCATTGTCGATCTCTTGCCAGTCTGTTCCCGTGGGCAGGTGTCGCGGATCGCCCAACCACAGGAACGGGCAACTGTCGCGCAAGTCCTGCCAGGCTTTGACCGCCAGTTCCGGGCCGATGCCCGCCGGTTCCCCACAGCTGAGCGCGATGGGCAAGGGGCGGGCAGGGCGGCTCATTCTCCGCTGATCCGCGCGTCGGCTTTCAGCTGTTCCAGAAGGCTGTCGGCAAAGGCGCCGAGCCGTTGCTGGGTCAGCGCATTGCCGACGCTTTCGCGGCTGGCTTCGGCGTTCACTTCAGCGGTGCGGCCACAGAGCATCAGCAGCATCAGGGTCTGGCCATTGTTGCGGGTCAGCGCCAGCGAGGTCTCATTGGGATCGAGCTTGGCAAGTTCAATGGCGATATCCTGCGGGATCTCACCCGGCGCCAGGGTCTCGCGGTCCAGTACAGAGGGATCCTGACCCTTGGCCACACCGTAGAGATCATCGCAGCTGTCAACCGCATTGACCACCTTGGTGCCAGCGGCCAGCGCCTCGGGGGTGCGGCCTCCGGGCAGATAGTAGGCCGCGTATTCGATGGCGGCGTAGCTGGGTGCGGCGCCGCTGGTTTCGCGCAGATCACGCAGCTGGAACAGGGCAACCGCGCCATCCAGCGGCAGCGGCGCAGTGACTTCACCGGGGCGCAGCGCCAGGACGACCTGTTGCAGCTGGGGGGGCAGGTTGGTCAGCGGCATCCAGGGCAGCCGTCCGCCGCTTTGCCGGGTGGCCGTGGCCGAATATTGCTGCGCGGCCTGCGAAAACGCGCCGGTGGTGGTGATCCGGCTGACCTGTTGGGCGATATCCTCGACCTGGGCGGCATTCTGCGCGTTGATCGGCATGATCAGCTCGGACAGGAGCACCTCGACACCACCGGAACCGGCAAGCCCCATGGCGCGGTCGATCTCTTCCTCGCTGGGGCGGGCCTGTGCCAGATAGCGAGCGGCAACATATTCTCGCCATGCGATGCCGACGCGGGTGAAATCGCGCAGGGTTTCAGGCGCCACGCCATTCTGACCCAGCACATTCAGGAATTCCTGCAGGCTGAGATTGGCGCGGCCGGCCAGTTCGGTCATACCTGCGACAATTTCTTCTTCGGTCGGCTCGATCCCGGCCTGGGCCAGAACGTCGAGTTTCAACCGGTCCTCGATAAGGTCTTCGCGGGCTTTTTCCAGCGGATCGCCCGGATCGCGCAGCAGGGTCAGGAACCGGGCGCGCTGTTGCAGCTCGTAATTTGTGACCACTGCGTCATTCACCGTCACCGCCGGGGCAAACAGCCCCTGTGCCAGGGTGGCGGGGGCGGGGGCGAAGATCACCGCCGCTGCCAGCGCCACGGCTGTTGCGGTCTGGGTCAGTCGCTGAACGAAGGGGGCCGCATCTTGGGGCCGGAAACTCAGGTGTTTTTGCATGATCGCCTGTACTTCTTGCTGCCGCTGTCCACGGAAAACCCGTTTAACGCGATGGTAAAGCCGAAATCCGTTGTCGGCTCAACACTTGTTGTCGATGTATAGCGTCGGTTGACCGAAAGATCGACCGTCACGCATTCGTTGGAATAGACCAGCCCGAGGCCTGCGCGGGTGGCCCGGGCGTCAGAGATGTCGTAGCGCAGATTGGCGCTGGCGGTCCAGCCGGGGCTGACCTCATAGGCACCGTCGAACCAGAGTTCGGAGACCTCCTCGGCGCGGCCTTCGGCGGGATCGGTGCCCAGCCACATATAGGTGCCGGTCAGGCGGCTGCGGTCGGTCATCCAGTCGCCGCGCACCTCCGCCTTGGAGAAGTTGAGTGAGCCGTTCAACAGGCCCCGCGTGGTGATCGCCAGATCGTCGTTCAGTTTCAGCTGCGCGGCCATCAGGAGGTCGGAGGAGGTGCCGCCGAGGCCGGAGCTCTTGGTGAACCGACCATCGTCGCTGTCGCGGAACACCTGCCCGATGGTGGCAGAGGCCTGCCAGCCACTGGGCGAGAACCGCGCCCAGTTCAGCCCGAAAGCCACCGTCACCCCGTCCTCGCGCGCATCGGTGGCCGGAAACCGCGACAGATCCAGCAGGTTGCCCCGGTCGAACTCCACGAAATTGCTTTCGTCGTTGGGGACAGCGGTATCGCCGGTATCAGTCCAGCCGATCTGCAGGATCGGTTCCAGAAACTGCGTGGCGCCGGGCTGCTCCCGCCGGGTCATCGGCAGGCGGAAGGTGAGCGCGCTGCGTGGGCTGAAGCGCGAGGTGTTGTTGGCAAAGACATCGTCGTCATAGACCGCAAAGGCATCCGCCGCAGCGCCCAGCGACCAGTCCGCCACCAGCCCGTTGGCAAAGCGCCAGCTGCGGTGCCAGTCCACATCAAATGTCGCCCGGCCAATATCGCGGCCGCCCGGATCGGTCAGGTTGCCCCGGATGTCGGAGGTTCGGTTATGACCGTGGGTTTCCAGTGACAGGCGCAGCTCGCCGCCGATCTGCGTCGGGAAAAACCGCCGTTCATAGTAGAGGTTGCCGACGGAGGACGGGATCAGATCCTGATTTTCGCTATCGCGTAGTGTCTTGTAGGAAATCGCGCTGGCGCGGAACAGGCTGTCGCGCTCGACCTTGGTCACCACAACCTCGGAGCGGAGACGGTCCAGATCACGCAGGCCGTAGTCGACCAGATAGGCATCATCCGACACCGTCTTGAGATCGAACCGCAGCTTGAACGCATTGGGCAGGTCAAAGGTCCCCTCGGCAAAGACATAGCCGCGATCCTCGCCCCGGTAGAGCTCATCCCGGGTATAGGCGCCGTTGATTTCGATCTCGCCACGGCGGAAGGCCTGACGATAGCGCATGTCCAGCGTCCGGGTACGCGACGACAGGTAGGGCGACAGCGTCAGGTCACGATGTGGGCCGATGGTCAGGAAATACGGCAGTTTCACCCCGGTGCCGAGGTTCGAGGTGGTGCGGATCGACGGAATCAGAAATCCATTGGCCCGCTCCAGCGTCGGGTCGGGCAGGCGGATGCCGGGGAAATAGAACACCGGCGTGTCCAAGATCCTCAGCTGGGCGTTCTCCAGATAGAGCTGGCGCTCCTGCTGATCGTGGGTGATCCGCTCGGCCCGGATCTGCCAGAGCGGCGGCCGCCCGTCGGTGCAGACATGGCAGGAGGTGACGGCGGTTTTGTAAAGCTGCGTGTAGCGGCCGCCAACGCGGGTCATCTGCAGGGAGGCCAGTTGCAGCTGCTGCTGAAACACCATGCGCGCGCCGACCAGCAGGCCATTGCGCAGATCCCGGTCCAGCTCGGCAGCATCAGCCAGAATGGTGATGTCGCCGCCTTCGTCGATGCGAATGGGGCCTTCGATCTGCAGGGCGCCTTGGGTCTGATCAAAAGTGATCTTCCGCGCCCGGAGCCTGACATCGCCCTGGAACGCTTCGACATTGCCTTCGGCCACCAGGGTACGATCCGGGGTGATGAACAGCTGGTCTGCCACCAGAATTGCGGGCGTATCAGCCGATTGCGCAGCGGCGCCGGGGCGGGCGCTCTGGGCATGGGCGACATCGCTCAGCGCCAGCTGGCCAACCGCCAGCCAGGGCAGAACCGTCGAGAGTAGCAGGGCGCGGCGCATGTTATCCGTCCTCGGCATGTAAGAGTAACCCCATCGTCAGCAGGATCGCCGCCACCGGCGGTGCCCAGCCGGCCAGCGCCACGGGGATCTGGCCGTTTTCCCCCAGGATCTGGGCGAAATTGCGCAGGAAATAAAGCCCGAACCCCAGCAGCACCGCTGTCAGAACCGCCAGACCGGTGCCGCCAAACCGCGCATGGCGCATGGTAAAGGCGGCGCCAACCAGCGCCATGGCGATCAGAAACAGCGGTCGCGCCAGTTCCACCTGCAACCAGACCTCATAGCGCTTGGTGGAGAACCCGGCCTCGGACAGCTCGCGGATCGTGGCCGGCAGATCGTAGACGGAGATCCCGGTCGCAGTGCCCAGCGTGTCGCGAATCCGCTCCGATGTCAGCGTGGTCGAGAGGCGCAGTGTCGGGTGCCGCTCGGCGTTGGTCTCGGGGTTCACACCCACGATGAGCGGCCAGACCTTGGCCTTGGTCAGCACCCAGTCGCCGCCATCCAGCGTCGCCTGTTCCGCAAGCGTCTGGCGGATCGGGCGGCCTTCGGGGCCGTAAGAAAGGATCGTCACATCATGGAGCGTGATATCGCCGGTATCGCCGCTGTAGCCGGTGGCGTGGATGACCGATTGCCCCAGCGCGCCGCCCTGCCGCAGCCACAGGCCCTCACCGGTAAGCGACAGCGCCGCCGGGCCGCCGTTGCGGTAGGTCTCCGCCAGATCGCGGTAGCGGTTGGAGGTCGCCGCCACGATCGGGTTCAACGTGCTGACAGCCAGCACCCCGATCAGCGCCGCCAGCAGCACCGGAGCCGCCAGCGCGCGGATGCCCGAGCGGCCAATGGCGCGGGTCACCACCAGCTCGCTGCTGCGCGCCAGCCCGATGAATAGCACGATGGTGGTGAGGATCATGATCAACGGCAGAAATTCACTCAGCGCCGCAGGAGTATTGAGCAGCGTCAGGCCGAACAGCTGACCCAGCGACAGGTCCTGCGCCTCAAAACGGCGGATCTGCTCATTCAGGTCGATCAACATCACAAGCGTTAACAGGACGCCGCAAATCACTGCAAACCATTGCAAAAAGCGGCGCGCGTAATACAGGTCCAGGGTCATGTGGCGCGCTCCCTGCGGGTTTGGCGGCTATGGCGCCGCCGCGCCAGCAGCGGTCCCAGCGGCTTGGCCGCCAATTGCAGAAACGCCAGCCCGACCAGCAGCCCGATCAGCGTCGGCAGGTAGATCAGCGGCCAGAAATCGGCGTTGTGCAGCACCGGCTCGGAGACCACGCCGCGCAGCCCCTCGACAAAGATCAGTAGCACAAATGCAAGAAGCGCCTGCCGCCAGACCCCAAATCGCGAGAAACCGCCCAGCATCAGGGAGGCAAAGCCGATCAGCACCACAGCGACACAGACCAGGGCACGGGCAAACCGCAGGTGCAGCTCTTCGGCCAGCGCGCCGGCACTATAGGGGCCATCGGCGATCAGCTTCGGCATCTGGCGCAGCAACTCAAGGCTGGGGATGGCGCGGATATTGCGGGTCTTTTCTTCAGCTTTGTTGGCAAGGCTACTGATATCATAGGAAAAATCGGAAAAAATGGTGGAAGAAAGGCGCTGGGTCTCAGCGTCGATACGCTGTGACATGCCATCAACCATCACCAGATGGGTCCTGTCGTCGTCGCGCACCAGATAGGCCTTGCCGCCGGTATAGGTGACGCTTTCTGCCGGGTTGCGGCGATCGGACAGGAACACGTCATTGAGCGTCCCATCGGGGTCAATCCGACCAATGTAGAAGGTGACGCCGCGCGCCGGATGCAGGAAATCACCCTCGCTCAGCAGCTTGGCTGTCACATTGCGGGCGACCTCGGATTCGCGCTGCTCCAGCGTTGCGATGGAGGCAGGCAGCAGAACATGGGTCAGGATCGACATCATCAGCGCGGTGATCAGGCCAAAGGCCAGCGCCGGTTTCGCCATCTGCCAGGGGCTGGTGCCGGTGGCCCGCAGAACCGTCAGTTCGCTTTCGCTGTTGAGCCGGTTGGTCACCCAGACCGATGCGGCAAAGGCCGCAACCGGCAGCACCATACGCACCAGATTCGGCAGGGCAAGGGCGGTGAATTCCAGGAAAACCAAGGCCGACTGCCCGTCGCCGATCAGCCGGTCAAACAGCACCACCGCGCGGTTGATCCAGAATACGGCCACCAGAATCAAGGCAAAGAACCCAAAAAACAGCAGGTATTGGGACAGCACATATCTGTCGTATCGTGACACGCGATCCCCCCAGATCCTACTGCCCTTGTTTTGAGGAGACCTTAGAGGATTTGTTGGCCGGGGAAAACTGCATTCTGCGGACGCGCGACAGTCGGCCGGTGGCCGCCCCCTAGCCCGTTCGGCGCATCCTTCGACGGCGGTCAAACCATATCTGGCCCTAGTCATTGTCGCACAGGCAGGCTACCTGTTGGGGATTGAGGAATTGACCCTGACAGGAGCCCCGCACATGCGTCCGCTGACCCCTACACGTTTTGTCGAATTTGATCCCAAGACCCTCTCCGAGATTGAGGGCCGTGTGGTGGTTCAGATCACCCCGGAGGGGACATTGGGGCAGGCAGCGCGCACGGCAAACCGGCTGACCAAAGGGGCGCTGGCACGTCTTGTTGAAGCAAAGGGTTTTGAGAAGACCAAGGCGGGCGATGTGATTTCGCTGGCTTGGCCCGCTGGCATGAAAGCCGAGGCGCTGGATATTCTGGTCACCCCGCGCAAGATCAGCGCGATCGAGGCGCGCAAGGCCGGCGCTAAGCTGGCCGCGCGCAGCGATGGAAAATCGGTGACGGTGATGGCAGGCTCCATGCCACGCGCTGCGGATCTGGCGCTGGGGATGGCGCTGCGCGACTATCGCTTTGACGATCACAAGACCGGCGACAAGACCCCCTCCGACGCTGAGGTGGTGATCGCCCATAAATCCCCCGCCGATGTCGAGGCCGCCTATGGCCCGCTGGCAGCCGTGGCCGAAGGTGTCCACATGACCCGCGATCTGGTCAATGAGCCTGCCAATGTGCTGACCACCACCGAATTTGCCAATCGGCTGGCGGAGATGGAAAGCCTCGGACTGAAGGTTGAGGTGCTCGACGAGGACCAGCTGGAAGAGCTGGGCATGCGGACGCTGCTCTGCGTGGGGCAGGGGTCCGACAGCCCGTCGAAAGTGGTGGTGATGCAGTGGAACGGCGGCGAAACCGATGCCGCACCGCTGGCGCTGGTGGGCAAGGGCGTGGTGTTTGACACTGGCGGCATCTCGCTGAAACCGGGCGCGGGCATGGAAGACATGACCATGGATATGGGCGGTGCCGGCGTTGTTGCGGGCACCATGCGGGCGCTGGCCCTGCGCAAGGCGAAAGCCAATGTGGTCGGTCTTGTCGGGCTGGTCGAAAACATGCCGTCTGGCAATGCGACCCGCCCGGGCGATGTCATCAGATCCATGAAGGGCGACACCGTCGAGGTGATCAATACCGACGCCGAGGGGCGCTTGGTTCTCTGCGACGTGATGTGGTACGCGCAGGAGCGCTTCAAACCGGTGGGCATGATCGACCTCGCCACCCTGACTGGCGCCATTATCATCGGCCTTGGCCATGAAAACGCGGGCGTCTTCTCCAATGACGACACCTTCTGCAACCGCTTCCTGAAAGCCGCCGAAGCCGAGGGCGAGGGCGCCTGGCGGATGCCTCTGGGCAAGGCCTATGACGACATGCTGAAATCGCGCATTGCCGACATGAAGAACATCGGTGGCCGCCCGGCCGGGTCGATCACCGCCGCGCAGTTCCTGCAACGTTTCGTCAAGGAAGACACCCCCTGGGTCCATCTGGATATCGCAGGCGTCGCCTCGGTCAAGACAGACACCGACTACGCCCCCAAAGGCGCGACCGGCTGGGGCGTCATGGCGTTGAACCGGCTGGTGCAGAATATGTTCGAGACGGACTGAGACAGGCAGAGATACAGACCATGGGGGCGGCCTATTTCTACCATCTGACCCGGCGTTCGCTTGAAGAGACGCTGCCGGTCCTCCTCGACAAGGCGCTTGGCGCCGGGTGGCGCATTGTCGTGCGCGGGGTGGACCTGCCGCGGATCACGCAGCTGGACGAACGGCTGTGGCTTGGGCCGGAGGAGCAGTTTCTTCCGCATGGTATTCTCGGCGGCCCCCATGATGCGCTTCAGCCCGTTCTGCTCAGCCATGAGACGACGCCGGTGCCCGGCACCAGCTGCCTGATGGCGGTGGATGGCGCCGAGGTCACTGCGGAGGAGGTTGCCGCGCTGGAGCGGGTCTGCATTCTGTTTGACGGCACCAACCCGGACGCGGTGGCCCGCGCACGGGTGCAGTGGAAATCCCTCACCGATGCGGGATGCTCAGCGCAATATTGGTCCGAAGAGAGCGGGCGCTGGGAGAAAAAGGCCGAGAAAACCGCCTAGGTATCAACCCGCGAAGGGGGGCGGCGCTGGCCTCAGCGCGTCAGGATCAGCGATCCGTTGCGGATCTCGATGCTGGACCAGCGTTGCAGGTAATCCATTCCCAGGAGCGACTGATCCATCTGCCCCTCGTTCACCGAAAGCGTGATATCGCGGTCGGTGATGCCGCCCAGCGACATGCTCTTGACCGTGGCCAGCGCAGTGCGCACCTCGCCATTGGCGGTGCGCGCCCGTCCCAGATAGGCAAGGCTTTCGGGATCAATGCCAACCCGCCGCGCATCCTTTGCATTCAGCACCACGGCGCTGGCGCCGGTATCGACCAGGAAGCGCACCGGCACCTCGTTGACATCGACGGTCAGATAATAATGCCCGTCGCGCGCACGCGGCACATCCACGCGCCCCTCGTCGCGCATCACCACCTGCTGCGGCTGCACCGTGCTGCGGATGTCCTCCCACAGGCCGTAACCGGCTATCACGCCAAGGAAGATGAACGCCCAGATCGCCAGCTGCTGCACGGTTTTGCCCAGCCCCTGCCGGTTCTGCACAAACACCCAGGAGCCAACCGCGACCAGCAGCAACACCAGATAGATCAATCGTGGAGTTTCGATGCCGTCCAACCTGTTTCTCCTGCCTTGCGCCGATCTCTCCCCTCAATATGGGGAGGCACCCGGAAAGTTTCGAGAGGCTCAGCCCCCGGCAAATCCAAAGGCCTGCAACCCGTCCAGCACGAATTGCACCGACAGCGCGGCCAGCAGCATCCCCAGCAGCCGTGTCACAACAGTAATGCCGGTCTTGCCCAGCAGCCGTTCAAACAGGCCTGAGAACAGGCACATCAGCAACAGGATGCACAGCACTGCAAAGACCACCGCCATCACCATGGCAAATCCGGCAAACCCCGGCTGCTGACCGGTCAGCAGGATCACCGTGGCAATTGAGCCCGGCCCGGCAATCAGCGGGATCGCCAGTGGAAAGACCGAGGGATCGTCAAAGTCATCTTCCTCGCTGCGGTCCTCGCGCCGCTTGTTGCGACGTTCAAACAACATGTCGAGCGCGGTCAGGAACAGCAGAACGCCGCCCGCGATGCGAAAGGCGGCCATGGAAATCCCGGCAAACCCCAGCACCGCCTCGCCAAAGGCCGCAAACACCGCCAGCAGCACCGCAGCGGTGATGGTAGAGCGCAGGGCAATCGCCCGCCGCTGCGCTGGCGTCATGCCCTGGGTCAGCGCCAGAAAGATCGGCGTCAATCCAATCGGATCGACAATCACGAACAGCGTCACAAAGGAGGTGATCAAAAAGGCGGTATCAATCATAGCGCTTCTGCCTTTTCCAGTTTTTCAACCGCCTTCAGCCACAGATCCTCTGCCCGGTCCTGCGCCTCCATCACCTCGGCGTATTTGCGTTGCCAGACCAGCGCCTCATCCTTGCGATCTTCGTCATAGAGGGCAGGATCGGCCAGTTTCTTGGCCAGTTTGTCGCGCATTTCGCTGACCTTCTCCAGCCGTGCCTCGCCTTTGCGCACCTCGGCGCGCAGCGCCTGTAGCGCATCGCGCGACGGGCGTTTGGGCTTTTCCGCCTTGGCCTTGGATTTGCCCGCCGGTTTGTCCCGTGTAAGCAGCAGATCGCGGTAGGAGGGCAGATCGCCCTCATAGGGTTTCACCGTGCCGCCGGAGACCAGCCACAGCCGGTCGGCAACAAGGCTGAGCAGGTGCATATCGTGGCTGACCAGAATGACCGCGCCGGAATAGGCGGTCAGCGCCTCCACCAGCGCCTCGCGGCTTTCGATATCCAGGTGGTTGGTCGGCTCGTCGAGGATCAGCAGATGCGGCGCGGGCAGGGTGGCCAGCAGCAGCGACAGACGCGCCTTTTGCCCACCAGAGAGGCGCCCGACCTCGGTATCCGCCTGATCCGACCCGAGACCAAAGCCTGCCAGCCTTGCGCGCAGACGGGCCTGGCCCTCATTGGGGCGTTCGCGTTGCAGATGCTGCAACGGGGTTTCGTCAATATGCAGCTCATCGACCTGATGCTGGGCAAAAAAGCCGATCCGCAGCTTGCTGGACTGGGTCATCTTGCCCGTCATTACATCCAGCCGGCCCGACAGCATCTTGGAGAGGGTGGATTTGCCCTCACCGTTTTTGCCCAGAAGCGCAATGCGGTCGTCCTGATCAATGCGCAGGTCCAGCCGACTCAGGATCGTGGTGCCGTCATAGCCCACCGATGCGCCCTCGGTGGCGATGATCGGCGGCGACAGTTCTTCGGGTTCGGGAAAGGTGAAGACCGTGCGCGCGGCGTCTTCGGGCGCGCGGATGGTCTCCATCTTCTCCAGCATCTTGACGCGGCTCTGCGCCTGTTTGGCCTTGCTTGCCTTGGCCTTGAACCGATCGACAAAGGCCTGCAAATGCGCCCGGCGGGCGTCCTGCTTCTTGGCCTGTGCCGCCTGATTGGCGCGGTTGGCAGCGCGCTGGCGGGCAAACTGATCATAGTTGCCGGAATAAAACGTCAGCCCGAGATCTTCGAGATGCAGGATGCCATTCACCGAGCGGTTCAGCAGCTCGCGGTCGTGGCTGATGATGATCACGGTGTGCGGATACTTGACCAGATAGGCCTCCAGCCACAACGCGCCTTCCAGGTCCAGATAGTTGGTCGGCTCATCGAGCAGCAGCAGATCGGGCTGCGAAAACAGCACCGCCGCCAGCGCGACCCGCATCCGCCAGCCACCGGAGAAATCCGAACAGGGGCGCTGCTGCGCCTCATAGTCAAACCCCAGCCCCTTCAGGATCGAGGCGGCGCGCGCTTCGGCGGACCAGGCGTCGATATCGGCAAGGCGGGTCTGGATTTCGGCAATCCGGCCCGGATCCTGTGCGGTCTCGGCCTCCGCCAGCAGCTCGGCGCGCTCGGTATCGGCGGCCAGCACCGTATCGATCAGCGACACACCCGAGGCTGGCGCCTCCTGCGCGACACCGCCAATGCGCGACCGGCTGGGCAGCGAGATGCTGCCGGATTCCAGCGAGAGCTCATTGCGGATGAGGCGGAACAGGGTGGTCTTGCCGGTGCCGTTGCGGCCCACCAATCCGACCTTGTGGCCTGTGGGGATCGTGGCGCTGGCGCCATCGAACAATAGACGGCCTTCGACCGCATAGGAGATATCGCTGATACGTAACATGGCAGCGGTGTGACCCAGTGACCCGGTGCTGTCAATTGGCCTCAGGGCGTCCAATGGGCCAAAGCGTGCCGCGATGCGTCCGAACGGACATATATGTCGCGACTCTGGCCTGCTACTTTGGCCCGCCGATGGCCCGCACGGGGCAGCGGCAGTGCAACAACCCCCCTTCCCATGGCGCGCAAGCCATGCTAGGCGGCGCGCGAAGTTTCCGGTCCCGGGAGGTCCATCCCGCGACCCAAATTGCAGGAGTATGCCAAATGGCTCTGGAACGTACCTTTTCGATCATCAAACCCGATGCAACCCGTCGCAACCTGACCGGCAAGATCAACGCGAAGTTCGAAGACGCAGGTCTGCGCATCGTCGCGCAGAAGCGCATCCACATGACCAAAGAGCAGGCCGGCGTGTTCTACGCTGTCCACGCTGAGCGTCCCTTCTACGACGAACTCTGCGAATTCATGTCCTCCGAGCCGGTTGTTGTGCAGGTTCTGGAAGGTGAAAACGCCATCGCGAAAAACCGCGAAATCATGGGCGCGACCAACCCCGCAGACGCGGCTCCCGGCACCATCCGCGCCGAATTCGCCGAATCCGTCGGCGAAAACTCCGTTCACGGGTCCGACGCACCGGAAACCGCAGCGGTTGAAATCGCCTATTTCTTCTCCGGTCTGGAGCTGGTCGGCTAAGCCACCGCTGTTTCAGCCTGACCAAAATTGGAAAAGGCCGCTCCGGATCATCCGGCGCGGCCTTTTTCTTGCGGTCAAGGGTATCACATGGTCATGATGCCAGTAAGCGGCAGCGATCAGCCGTGGCGCGGCTCTGCGGCCGGGCGCGCGCGGCCCGCGTGCAGCCGACGCGGCAGATCACGGGCGGCCTTCAGTGTTCTGCGGGTTGGGGCGTTGATATGGTCAAACCCCCTGCGGGCCAGCCGTTTGGCCAGAGGCTCGCCCGCCATCGTCTTTTTTTCGAGATGCCGCCTCAGCAGGGCAACATTGCGCAGGTTGGCCTTCCAGCCGATGTCGAAAATGTCACCGATCAGGGGCACGGTGCCGATCAGCGCGTCGATGCCGATGTTGCCGACCATCCGCACCAGCGTCCCGGATGAGGCCCCCATGCGATAGCCCGAGAGCACGATATACCCCGCAGGCGCCAGCGCCAGCGCGTCGCCGACGCCGGGGACCAGCCCCAGGATACTGTCCCAGCCGATCCGCGTGCCGATCACCGGCAGGCGAAATGCGCGGTCCATCCCATGGGCCAGCCGCTCAAGCGATTGCAGGCGGTCTTCCTGCGGGATCTGCAGGTTAGGCATGCTGCGGCTCCCGCGCGATGACCCAGACGGCATGGACGATACCCGGAATGTAGCCAAGCAGGGTCAGCAGGATGTTCAGCCAGAAATGCTTGCCCAGACCGACCTGTAGAAAGACGCCCAGCGGGGGCAGGATGACGGCGGCGATGATGCGGATAAGATCCATGAGAATTCTCCCGGATGTGCGGTTGCTGTTGCGAGGACAACGCGCATCATTCGGCAAATGTTCCCGGATTCAGCGCCGTTCGATCACGCCGATCTCGTCCAGCGCCCGTTCCAGTGCCGAGCGATTGGCATCGAAACTGCCCGCCTTCAGCGCATCGAACCGCTTTCGCAGCGCCGCCTTCTCCGCCCCCTTGCAGTCGTTCCAGGGCCGTCCCTGAAGCGCCATCACCAGAACATAATAGCCGATGAAATGCGGTCTGTTGCCAGCCTCCAGCAGGCGGGTGTAGGCGGCATCTGCCCCCAGGGCGCGCAGCGCCTCGGCCGAGGTGATCCCTGCCTTGCGACAGGCCTCTTCAAAGGCGGGGCCGAGATTGCGGATCGACGACACAGGGGTGGAGGTAGATGCGGACATATCGGGAACATACTCAAGGCATCTCTGCCTGTCACGACCGTATTTTAAGGAAATTTGAAACATTTCTATGATGAATTGTGCCAAGGCCCAACGCTAAGGTTGTGCGGGTACTATCCTTTTTCGCGCTTCAAAACGCCCACTGGATAGAAGATCGCAAGCACCGACTTCCCTAGTGTGAGATCAACACGCCATCCCTGGTTCAAGCCAGACACGCCACGATACGCCGAAAGGAATGCAGCATGATCTATCCCATCGTTCTCGCCGGAGCCACAGACGCCGATGTCACCAATGGCGCCGACATGGTGCCGATGCACTTTGAGGATGCTGCCGGTGTCCAAAGCCGCTTCCAGACCCTGCTGTCGGCCGTTGCCACTGCCGAGTTTCACGCCCCGACCGTGCTCACCTGCGGCGCTTTTGCCGAGGTGGCGGCCACCCAGATGGAGGCGATGAAGGTCGCGGGCCAACTGCTGCTGGAGCCGGGCGCCACCAAAACCGCTGCCGGCACAATTGCAGCGCTGCACAGCCTGAAGGCGGCTGCCGACAGCCTGGTGCTGATCCTGCCTGCGGATCAGGATTTTGACGATGCGGATCAGCTTCAGGATGCTCTGGCTCAGGGGATGCAGGCGGCCCAGAACGGCGATATCGTGATGCTTGGCGTGCAGACCGATCGCGCCTGCCGCAGCCACGGCTATATCGAATGTGCACGCAGCCTCAACTCAGAAGGCGCCACCCCGGTCAGCAGCTTCCTCGATCAGCGCAACCCGGCCTTTGATGGCTGGCGTGATCAGCCTGCCGCCAAACTCTGGAGCACTGGTATCTATCTGGCGCGGCTCGACACTTTGATGGCCGCCTACAAGAAATACGCCGCCCGCATTCTGATGCCCGCAAAGGCCGCCGCCACCCGCGGTATGAAGGTCGACGGGATCCTCGCGCTTGATGCCGACAGCTACCGTCGGGCCCGCAGCAGCACCTTCGAAAGCGCGATCCTGTGCCATGCCGCGCGCTTGTCTGTGGTCGAAATGGATGCAGGCTGGGACGAGATGTCGGCCTGGCAGGTGGAACCGGAAGTTGCCAGCGACGCCGAGTGGGAGGCCTGGTTGGCCGGCAGCGTCTCGGGCGAGGCGACCTGGTGCAAGACCATGCCGCACAGCCGCAAGGATGGCGCGCAGGGCCCCGCCGAGTTGACCCAGACCGCAACCGGTGTCAGCGACGCTGCGAGCCTGGCCAGCTGGTACGCCGATCAGCTGAGCGAGGGCGCCTCCCGCAACAGCAGCGAAATCGAAACCGAAAGCTGGGGCCGCAGCGAGACCCTCGACACCGGCGCTCATCACATTGTCAAACATCTGACCGTCTTGCCGGGGCAGAGCCTGCCGCTGTCTGTTGCGACCCTTGGCACCTACTGGCGGGTGGTCGAAGGCTCCGCGATGGTGACCTCGGATGAGCGGGTGCGGATGGTCTGGCGTGATCAGAGCCTCACCAGCGGTGGCGAAATCCAGCGAATCGACAATATCGGTATCCGTCCGCTGCGCTTGGTCGAAGTGGCCCCGGCGCGCAGTGCCAAGATGTCGAAGCGCAAGTTTGTCCAGGTGGTTGCCTGACCCGATCAGAGCGGCGCGAAAACCTCTCGCCGGTCGCAATCCGCGCATAGCTAACCGCCGAACAGCAGGCCGCGACAGTCAGCGGCCCGCTGTCTGTGTCCAGCACCAGATTATCCGCCGTGCAGCCCGGGGACTGAGATTCGCATGGCCGCATCTTTCGGGCATAGGGCTTCTATCGCGTCGTGCTGACTGAGGAAGACCTGACCGCTCAGATGCGTCAGAAAATCGCCGCGCCGCAACCGGTCCATCACCGGTCCTTTAACCTCCGACAGATGCAGGGTGACCCCCATCTCCGACAGCCGGTGCATGATCTCCTCCAGCGAGTCCAGCGCGCTCAGGTCAATGTCATTGATCGCTGAGCATTGCAGCACCACATGGTCGATCTGCGGATCATCGGCGACCCGCCGGTGAATGCAGTCCTCCAGAAATCGCGCATTGGCGAAAAACAGGCTCTCATCCACCCGCAGCGTCAGCAGGCTGGGGTGGGTTTCCACCTCGTGACGCAGGACATTGCGGAAATGCTCAGTGCCCGGCACCCGCCCGACCTCGGCAATATGCGGGCGCGAGGATTTGTAAAGATGCAGCAGGATCGACAGTAGCACCCCGGCGGTGACCCCGGCCTCGACCCCCAGCAGCAGGGTCAGCGCGATGGTGGCCAGCACTGCGGCGAAATCCGCCTTTGAATAGGCCCAGCTCCGCCGCAGGATGGAGAAATCGACCAATCCAAGAACCGCCGTGATGATGGTCGCCGCCAGGGTCGCTTTTGGCAGGAAGTAGATCAGCGGCGTCAGCGCCACGGCGGCAATGGCCAGCCCGATGGCGGTAAACGCCCCCGCAGCCGGGGTTTCGGCGCCGGCATCAAAATTCACGACCGAGCGGGAAAATCCCCCCGTCACCGGGAAACCGCCGGTAAAGGCCGCGCCGAGATTGGCGCTGCCAAGGCCGATCAGCTCCTGATCCGGGTCAATACGCTGGCGCCGTTTCGCCGCCAGGGTCTGCGCCACGGAGATGGATTCGACAAATCCAATGACCGAGATCAGCACCGCCGGCAGTATGAGCTGCGCCAGCAGCTCATGCGACAGATCCGGCAGGGTGAAGGGCGGCAGCGCCTGTGGGACGGCCCCGACAATTCTGACCCCGCGCTCCGCCAGATCCAGCCCCCAGACCGCAAGTGTCGTGGCAATCACGGCGGCGACCGGTCCGGCCTTGGTCAGGAAGCCGGCCAGCGGTGCGCCGACCCCAAGCGCACGCAGGGCGGGGTTCAGCCCATGCCGGACCCAGACCAGAAACCCCGTCGCCCCAACCCCGATCAGTGCCGTCGGCCAGTTCAGCTCAGGCAGGTTCTGTGCCAGCGACAGGAGCAGTTCGGGCAGCGTGTGCCCGTCGGCATTCACCCCCAGCACATGTTTGATCTGGCTGGTGGCGATCAACACGCCGGAGGCGGTGATAAAACCGGCAATCACCGGATGTGACAGGAAATTGGCCAGAAACCCAAGCCGCAGCAGCCCCATCGCCAACAGGATCGCGCCGGATAGCGCCGCCAGCGACAGTGCTGCAACCCCGTAGCCGATGCTGCCCTGCGCTGCGATCTCGCTCAGGCTGGCGGCCGTCATCAGCGAGACCACCGCCACAGGTCCGACGGCCAGCGCCCGGCTGGTGCCAAACACCGCATAAAGCAGGATCGGCACGATAGAGGCATATAGCCCGGCCTCGGGCGGCAATCCGGCCAGCAGCGCATAGGCCAGCGATTGCGGGATCAGCATGATCGTTACGATCACCGCAGCGATCAGATCATTGGTGAGGTTCAGGCGGCTATACGCCCGCCCCCAGGTCAGCAGCGGCACATAGCGGATCAGCAGAGGAGGCATTCAGGTCTTTCTTCGCGTGACACCGGACCGGGGGGCGGTTCGGTAGCGTTTGGCGCTCAGTGCGCTTGGCGTGATGTTGAACAGTGATCATCACGTCGGGTCAAGGGCGCGCAAGGCGCGACAGCGCCGCGCGCCGCAACCGGTCAGCGCCGACAGCTGCGCAGGCCAAGGATCGTGTAGATCGGGCAGCTGCGCGTCAGCGCCACCAGCAGCATGACACTGCCAAGCGCCACCGACAGCAGTTTCGCCCAGCCTGCGGCAAAGATGGCATAATCACTGAGAAAGGGGGCGGCGATCAGCCCAACACCGAGCATCAGCCGAATGGCCCGGTCAAGCGTACCTATGTTTCTGGTCATCTGGTCACTCCTTTGCGATGTCTCGCACCAGAAAACGCCGGTTCTGCGCAGATGTCTGTGACTAAGTCACCCTTGCTGCGCGCCACCCGCAGCCAGCCGCCAGCC
The DNA here is from genome assembly GCF_048056175.1 of Phaeobacter sp. JH20_29. Taxonomy (NCBI): domain Bacteria; kingdom Pseudomonadati; phylum Pseudomonadota; class Alphaproteobacteria; order Rhodobacterales; family Roseobacteraceae; genus Phaeobacter; species Phaeobacter sp. JH20_29. The sequence continues at coordinate 791,628 of NZ_JAYMWO010000013.1, read as the reverse complement.
TTGGGTTCTGAAGGGACGCCCCACCGGGGCGCGACGCTGACCCGCCCATGGATCAGTGCCGGATCAGTGCCGGGTCAGCGCCGGATCAGCCGCTGCAATGCCGCGCGGTCGAGGATATCGACACGGCCGCGTGCCAGTTGCACCCAGCCGCGACGCTGGAACTCCTGGATCTGCCGCGAGACCACCTCGCGCGCGGTGCCCAGATCGACCGCCAGCTGTTGATGGGTCACGGCGAGGTGATCGCCAGCCGCGGCCAGATCCAGCAGCGCCTGTGCCAGTCGCACATCGACGCGCTGAAACGCGACCTCGTCGATCACCAGAAACAGATCGGTAATCCGTTTGGAGAAGGCCGAAAACACAAAGCTGCGAAAATCAGCAGAGGCGGCGACCAGCGCGTCAAACACTGCACGGGGCAGGATGGCTGCGGTTACTGCGGTTTCGGCAATACCCTCTGCCGCATAGTCCTCATAAGCCAGCAGGCAGGCGGTGGTCAGCACGCAGCTTTCGCCCGCGTTGATCCGATACAGCAGGATCTCGCGGCCCGTCTCGGAAACCTGCTGCACCCGTACGGTGCCATCCAGCAGGAACAGCATGTTTTCCGGGGATTTGCCGGGGCCAAAGATCACCGTGCCCCGGGGCAGGCTCAACTGAGACGACTGCGCAAGAATATGCGCCTTGGTCTTGTCATCCAGTCGGGCCAAGCCGGGAAAGCGCTCTATCCAGGGGGCCTGTGCCTCGGTCATATCTGCATCTCCGTTTCTGCCTGCGCCAATGTGCCGCCGCCCGCGCTCCGCAGGTCCGGTCTGATGGGGATGGGGGAACCGGCAGGTAAATCCGCCCCTGATGGTCCTGAACCCGCGCTTGCCGCGTCGCTGCGCGAGGCCTAGCATAGCGGAATAGGCTTGGAATAACTGAGACCTGTCGCCGCGCTGCGGCTTTCTGCCACCTGCAACTTCTCCACCACGTACTAACTTCTGTGCCAATGGATCGCTCGCTCCGCCACTGTCCGGCAGGCCAGACCGAGGCGGGCGGCGCAGTTTCTAGGAAAGTGACCAGATATGTTCGATGGGCTGACAGCCGAGACACTGGCACGCATGCAATTTGCGTTCACCGTCTCGTTTCACATCATCTTCCCGGCGTTTTCCATCGGGCTTGCCAGCTACCTCGCGGTGCTGAACGCGCTGTGGCTGCGGACCCGGGACGACACCTATTACACGCTGTTCGAATACTGGAAAAAGATCTTCGCCGTTGCCTTTGGCATGGGGGTCGTCTCGGGCATCGTGATGTCTTACCAGTTTGGCACCAACTGGTCGGTGTTCTCGGACAAGACCGGCCCGGTGCTCGGGCCGCTGATGGCCTATGAGGTGCTTTCGGCGTTTTTCCTGGAGGCCGGGTTTCTCGGGATCATGCTGTTTGGCCGTGCCCGCGTCGGCGATGGGCTGCATATGTTTGCAACCGCCATGGTGGCCTTTGGCACGCTGATGTCGGCCACTTGGATCCTGAGCGTGAACAGCTGGATGCAGACGCCGGCGGGCTATGCCATCAACGAGGTGGGCCAATTCGTACCGCAGGACTGGTGGCAGATCGTCTTCAATCCGTCCTTCCCCTATCGTCTGGTGCATATGGTGCTGGCGGCCTTCCTGACCACGGCACTGGTGGTGGGCGGTGTCGGCAGTCTGCACCTGTTGCGCGACAAGACCGATGTGGCGGCGCGGCGGATGTTCTCCATGGCGATGTGGATGCTGGTTCTGGTGGCGCCGATGCAGATCGTGGCCGGCGATATGCACGGGCTGAACACATTGGAACACCAGCCCGCCAAGGTGATGGCCATGGAAGGCCATTTTGACAGCCATCCCGACGGCGCCCCGCTCATCCTCTTTGGTCTGCCCAATGCCGAGACCAAGACAGTCGACTATGCCATTGAAATCCCCAAACTCTCCAGCCTGATCCTGAAACATGACCTGAACGCACCGCTGGCAGGGCTCGATACAATCCCCGATGAAGATGAGCCGCCGGTAGCCATCGTATTCTGGAGCTTCCGGGTCATGGTCGGCCTTGGCTTTGCCATGCTCGGCCTTGCGCTCTGGTCGCTCTGGGGGCGTCTGCGCGGGCAGCTCTATGAAAACCGCGGGCTCCAGCGGGCCTCGATCCTGATGGCACCGATGGGCTTTGTTGCGGTTCTGGCCGGCTGGATCACCACAGAGGTCGGGCGGCAGCCCTTCACCGTCTACGGGCTGCTGCGCACGTCCGACAGTCTGGCACCGGTGGCAGCGCCGGCAGTCGCCGCCTCACTCACGGCCTTCATCATAGTCTATTTCTTCATCTTCGGCGCCGGAACTTTCTACATCCTGCGGATGATGAACAAGGTGCCTGCCACCCGGAACCTGGGGCTGCGCGACGGGCCGATCCGGGCCGCAGGGATCACCCCGGCGCAGCAGGTCGATCCCGATGTCACCGATGAACCCACCCCACAAGGCAACTGACAGAGGTCCTCGCTATGCTGTTTGAACTCTCCTTTATCTGGGCCGGAATCATCGCCTTTGCGGTGCTGACCTATGTTGTGCTCGATGGGTTTGACCTTGGCGTCGGGATCCTGTTCCCCTTCGCCGGTTCCGAACGCGATCGGGCCACCATGATGAACTCCATCGCCCCGGTCTGGGATGGCAATGAAACCTGGCTGGTGCTGGGCGGCGGCGGGCTGTTTGCGGTGTTCCCGCTGGCCTATGCGGTGATCATGCCGGCGCTCTACATGCCGATCACCCTGATGTTGCTGGCGCTGGTGTTTCGCGGTGTCGCCTTTGAATACCGCTGGCGCACCACCCGCTGGCGTGGCGTCTGGGACGTCGCGTTCTTTGGCGGCTCTGTTGTGGCGGCGATCATGCAGGGCATCGCGCTGGGCGCGCTGGTACAGGGGATCGAGATCGAGGGCCGCGCCTACGCAGGCGGCTGGTGGGACTGGCTGACCCCGTTTTCGCTGATCACCGGCCTGGCAGTGCTGACCGGCTATGCGCTGCTTGGTGCGACCTGGCTCTACATGAAGACCGAGGGTGATCTACAGCATCAGATGCGCGGCTACGCGCGCTGGCTCGGCGTCGTCACATTGGCGGCAATTGCGCTGGTCAGCCTGCTCACCCCGTTTCAGGACCCGGAGTATTTCCGCCGCTGGTTCAACCTGCCGGGCAGCCTGTTCAGCCTGTTGGTACCGGGGCTGGTTGTGGCGTGCAGCTACGCGCTGTTTCAGGGGCTGAAGGGCGCGCGCGACGCCCAGCCGTTTCTGGCAGCACTTGGGCTCTTTGTGCTGGGTTTCATCGGCATTGGCATCAGCTTCTACCCGTTCATCGTGCCGCCGGGTCTGACCATCGCCGAGGCCGCCGCCCCGGATGAAAGCCTGATGTTCACGCTGGTCGGCGCGGTGGTGCTGGTGCCTCTGATCCTGGCCTATACCGCCTATGCCTATTGGGTATTTCGCGGCAAGATCAACCCGGAGGAGGGCTATCATTGAGCACCTCCGAACAGCCTCCTGAGCGGGCAACCACACCCCGCGGCAGCGCCAGTCCCGAAGCAAAGGTCAGGCATCACCCACTGGGGCGGCTGCTGTGGTTTGCGGTCATCTGGTGTGTCAGCGTCGGGGTGCTGGCCTGTGTCGCGGCGCTGATCCGCTGGGCAATCGTACCTTAGGCGCGCGCCGGTTTTCTGAGTGCAAAGGCCAGCTGGGATGCAGCCAGGTCACGTCAAGTGGTCGGCCACGTCATGTAATCGACCACCGCATAGGTGCCCACCGGCTGAGGTCGCAGCTGTACCGGGGCCATCGCAGGCGCCTGCTCGCAGGATGGGCGCTGCAACAAGTGGCAGCTGCCGAAGGCGGCTTCCCGCCTACTGGCAGATCGGGCGGACACGATTCGTCGCACCGGTTTCGGGATCAACAGCCCTGCGACACAGACCTACGGCTCAGACCCGGAGACTGGTCCTGACCCGGAGACTGGTCCCGACCTGGACACCGATCCATAGCCGGACACCGATCCAGCTCCGACATAGACGCGGACCCAGAAACAGCTCCGCACGCCTGCGGCGTCTCACGACAGGCCGACCTCGCTGGGCAGAGCCAACAGTTTTCACCGGATACGTTTCACCAACCACAGGCCCCACCCATCGCAGCCCCCTCAAGATGGATCCAGCGATCATGCCCCACATAAAGGCGCAGTCATTTGTGGCGCCGAGAGCTGCCCGTCAACGCAGCCCTCAGAACAGGCCTGCTTCCTTAGCGGTGAGAGCGGCCTGGGTGCGGTTCTTGGCCTCCAGCTTGCGGCACAGCGTGCGCACATGCAGCTTGATCGTCACCTCCTGCAACTCAAGCTCGCGGGCGATTTCCTTGTTCGACAGGCCGCGGCACAGCCCGTCCAGAACCTCGATCTCGCGCGGGCTGAGTTTTTCGGCAAGCGGATGGGCAGGGGCCTCGGCCTCCTTGCGCATCAATTCAACGGGCACATAGATTTCGCCGGCGCTCATGAAGCGGACCGCGTTCAGCAGCGATTGGGCGCCCATGGTTTTTGGAATGAAGCCAATCGCCCCGGCATCCAGAGCCTCCTGAGCAGTCCGGGTCGGCGCGCTGCCGGAGATGATCGCAACCCCCTTGCCGCCATTGGCCTTCAGCGCCGTTCCCAAACCGTCCAGCCCCTGCATTCCTGGCATATTGTAATCCAGCAGGACCAGATCATAGGGGCCGTTCTCTTCGATCTCGCTCAGCGCGCCAGGCAGATCGACGGTCGAGGTTACTGCCGCGCCGCCTTCTGATGTCAGATAAGCGGAAATGGTTTCACGCACCATGTCGTGGTCGTCCGCCAATAGAATACGCATGTAAGCTCCTGCAAAGTACCGGCCTGAACGTCAGCATACCCTCAATTTGGTTGATAAAAAGTCAATTCCACGCAACCGCAGCGCGTGCAGGGGCGCCTTTTGATGTTACCCGGACTTTGTACAGGCAGGTATTCCCCGCATCATTGCGGCCGTCGAGGCATAAAATCGGCCGGAATTGCCAAAAAAATGCAGCGCTGGTTACGAATCCTATACCAAAGAATAGCAGTCTATCCGCAGGAACAGATGCTCTGGACGGCGGTTTGTGACAGGTTCGACCCAGATCAAGAATGTGCATCACCCGGTAGCGGGGCCGCAATCGGCGGAATGGCACAGGCAAAAGGATAGACGCGATGAAATACTGGCACCTCCACATTGTAGCCCTGCTTGCAGCGGTCACATTGCTCTGCGGTCTGGCCCCTCAGGACGCCCGGGCGTCCCAATCCGGCGAGACGGTTCTGACCGTTGCCGTCAAACCCCAGAACGGCGGCGATACGCAGCAGTTCGTCTTCTCGATGGATGAATTGCGCAGCCTGCCGGTCGCCCAGTTCGATACCCGCACCATCTGGACCTCCGGCGAACAGGCCTTTACCGGTGTCAGCCTGGCAGCGCTGCTGGCCCATGTCGGTGTGGATCAACATCAGGCCGGTGTCGTCGTGGCACGGGCAATCAACGATTATGCCGTGGAGATTCCGGTTTCAGACGCCACCAATGGCGGGCCAATGGTCGCCTATGAGCGCAATGGCGCAACAATGTCGGTCCGCGACAAGGGCCCGTTGTGGATTGTCTACCCCTACGACAGCGATCCGACCTACCGTACCGAGGCGGTTTATTCCCGCAGCATCTGGCAGCTTGAGGAGATCACGATAGGCGAATGACCCGAACAGGCATAGGCACAGGTCTTTCATAGGTGCGGCTCAGGGAAAACCCTCTGCTGTCGCGCAGCGTCCTCATCACCGTGGGCTTGGTTCTCGCCTTGCTCGCGGTGCAGTCCGTTCGGCTGGGGCGCGAGGTGCTGGTGCGTCTGGATGGCCTGTCAACCGCCGCCACCGACAGCCTGCAATGGACCCTGTCACAGGCCGAAATCGAACAGCTGAAACTGGAAAACGCGGTGCTCTCCGCCCGGAGTGAGCAGGATCTGTCTCAGGTCCGCCGCGAATTCGACATCCTCTACAGCCGGGTCGCCACCATCCGCGAAAGCCGCACCTTCAAACCGGTGCGGGACGAACCCGAAAACGCCCGGGTTCTGGCGCGGGTCATGTCGCGGATCGACCGGCTGATCACCTATATCGACGGCCCGGATGAGGCGCTCCTGTTCGGGCTGCCCCAGGTGCGGGACATGCTGCGGGACAATCGCGCCGATCTGCGTGTTCTGGCGCTGGCCGGGTTGACGGAACATGCCCGCACAACCGAGGAAAAACGCCTCAACCTCTTTGCGATCCTGTCCCGGCTGGCGTGGGTGGTCCTCGCGCTCTGTGTGGCGCTGGGGCTGACGGCATTGATGATGGGACGGCTTTACCAGCGCGGCAAGCGGCTGGCGGAGCGCACACGCTTTGCCGTCAGCCGGATGCGCGCCATGATCACATCATCGCTGGATGCCATTCTGGTGGTTGGTGACGACGGGCGCATTCAGGAGGTCAACGGCGCCGCCGAGACGATTTTTGGCTATTCGCGGGGCGAAGCGACGGGCGCCGATATGGCGGATTTGATTGTCCCTGATCACCTGCGCGACGCCCATGAGCAGGGCATGCAGGCCTATCGGTCCGGGGCGACGCCCAAGGTCATCGGGCAGGGGCGTATCCAGCTGGAAGCAAAGCGTAAATCCGGCGAGGTCTTTCCGGTGGAGCTGTCGATTACGGCCAGCCAGTCGGCAGAAGAAACCGTCTTTGTCAGCTACCTGCGCGATATTTCTGACCGCATCGCCGCGGAGGAGGCGCTGACGCGCGCCCGCGATGAGGCGCTGGCCGGTGAACGGGCAAAGGCGGATCTCCTCACGGTGATGAGCCACGAAATGCGGACGCCGCTTACCGGTGTTCTGGGCGCGGTTGAGCTGCTGGACGGCACGCCACTCACCGCTGATCAGCGTGAATACCTGTCGGCGATCCGCGACTCCGGCGATCGCCTGATGGCCCATGTCAACGACGTCCTGCAGCTGTCACACCTGGAAACCGGCGTCGAATATGAACATCAGCGCATCTTCGATCTTTGCGATCTGGTGCAGGAACTGGTCGATTCCCATCAGGCCGTGGCGCGCCGCGGCCGCAACGATCTCAGCCTGCATTGCAGCCTTGGCCCCTGTGACGAAGTCCTCGGCCGCCCCGTCGCTCTGAAGAAGGTGCTGGTCAACCTTGTTGAAAACGCGTTGCAGTTCACCACCGATGGCGCGGTGTCAATTGACGTGCTGCGAGTGAGGGGCAGCGATACCGTGGAGATCTGCATTGCCGACACCGGGGCTGGCATCGCTGAGCATGATCTGGACCGGATCTTTGAAGATTTCATCCGGCTGGACGCCAGCTATGCGCGCAGCAGCGAAGGCACCGGTCTGGGTCTTGCGATCACCCGTCGTATCGTGGTGTCGATGGGGGGCGAGATCACCTGCGAAAGTGAGCTGGGGGAGGGCAGCCTGTTCACCATTTCGCTGCCACTGCCGGCCTCGGACGGGCGCGGGCGGATCGGTCAGGCGACCCCCGATACGCCGCTGATTGCGAATGCGGCACAGACGTCTCCGCAGCCCGGCGATACAGCCGCGGATGAGGCACAGTGCGCGCGGATCCTTGTGGTCGAAGACAATGAAATCAATCGTATTCTTGTCGAACGGATGCTGATCACGCTTGGGCATGAGGTGGTGCTGGCCGAGGGGGGCGCCGAAGGGGTGGAGGCCGCACGGCGAGAGGATTTTGATCTGATCCTGATGGACATCAGCATGCCTGAAGTGGACGGGATCGAGGCCACCCGCCGCATCCGCGCCGAGGCGCTGGCGGAGGGCACGCAGATTGTCGCGCTGACGGCCCATGTCGGGCAGCAGGATCACGCACGGATCCTGGCAGGCGGGCTTGCCGAAGTGGTCACCAAGCCGGTGAGCAAGCAGGCATTGGCAGAGGTGATTTCACGCCGCGCCAGATTGCAACGCAGCGCCGCAAAAGAGGTCGCCGGACAGCCGCCCGCCCAGCTGCCTGCCGCGCCTCCCAGCCCAATGCCCATGGCGCAGCCTGCACCGCAGCCAGCCGAGGGGCAATCGGACATAACGCAATTTTTTCATGCACTTGGTGCTGAACGTGGGGCGCAGTTCCTGCTCGGCTACAGTGACGAGGTCGATCAGTTCCTGACCGATCTGCGCGCGGCAGATGAGCTGGGGCAGGCGCACCGGCAGGAGGCACACAGGCTCGCTGGTTCCGCCGCGGTGCTGGGCTTTACCGCGCTGCGGGAGGCCCTGCTGACGCTTGAACATTCGGAGATGGACGCCATGCCCGATCTGATGCCCCTCATGGCCGAGTGGGAACAGGCGAGCGCGGAAATCGGTGGATATCTCCCCGGCAAGGCGGCCGGCTGAGCAGCCGCGTGTAAAAGCAAAAACGGCGCGCCGCTGACCCAGAAGGGGTATTGGCGCGCCGAGACGTGTAACACCGGCTATCAGGTCATGAGATGCCAGCCCATGCGGGGCTAAAACCGGCGGCATTTGGCCAGACGGCGTTTAGACCGGCGGCTTACCCTTGAGTGCGCGCATGACCATGGCCACGACGAACAGCACCAGGAATATGAAGAACAGGATCTTGGCGATGCCTGCCGATGCCCCGGCGATGCCGCCAAATCCGAGTAGGGCCGCGATCAGCGCCACGACCAGAAATGTAATTGCCCAACCAAGCATTCTCTCTCTCCTCCAAAAGGTTAGTCCACGATCCGCAGATGAGGAGACAACGTTTCAGCTTGCGAATTGTTCCCGGCAGGTTTCCTGGCCCCCTTGCGCCGCGGCGTCAGCCAGCTCTTGATCATTGACGCCGAAAACGGGCGAAACAGCACGGGCCAGGGGTAGGTGCCTATGTCGGCAAGCTCCAGTTCAGCCTCGGCCCGGGTGCCCATCAGAACCAATGTGCCAGACCGCGCCGCAATGATCTCGTCCAGTTTCAGCTGGTCGATCTGTGCGCTGCCGACCTCGGCAAAGACCACGGCCAGAGTGTGGCTCTTGCAGATATCCGGCATGGCCGCGTCGATCGACGGATGGCACAGCACCTCGGCGTTGGTCTCGCATTCATGAATTGTATCTGAGATATCGCAGGTGGTCAGATGATCCTGTGTTGCAATGATATAAATTTGGGTTTCCGCAGCGGTCGTATTGACCGGAACATCGTCTTGCATAAGCTGATAGACCTTCGTTTCGTGCATTCTGCGCCGAATTCAGCCTGCTCGCATTAATCTGTGACATACCATTTAGGGAATAATCCAGTGTCGACCACCGATTGCAAAGATTGTCCCCTGCGGCATCGTGATGTGTTCACGCCGATGACGGAGCAGGAGCTGGGGTTTACCCAAGGGTTCAAGACCGGCGAACTGGTTGTCGATCCGGGCACCACGATCCTGCTGGAAGGGTCAAACAGCCCGCAGCTCTACACCGTGCTAAAAGGGATGGGGACCCGCTACACCACGTTGGAGAATGGCCGTCGGCAGGTGATCAACTTTATTTTTCCTGGTGATTTCATCGGTTTGCAGGCCGGTCTTATGGGGGAGATGAAACATTCGGTCGAGGCGACAACCGCGATGACGCTCTGCGTGTTTCGCCGGTCCGAGACCTTTCGCCTGTTTGAACAGAACCCGGCGCGGGCCTATGATCTGACCTGGATCGCCGCCGTGGAGGAGCATTTCCTCGGCGAGACCATCGCTTCGCTCGGGCAGCGCGACGCTTCGCAGCGGATTGCCTGGGCGCTGGTGAAAATCTACCTGCGGCTGCGCGCTGTCGGTCTTGAGGTCGGCAATACGGTTCCGCTGGCCTATCGTCAGCAGGATCTGGCGGATGCCCTCGGTCTGTCGCTGGTCCACACCAACAAGCGGCTTAAGGTGCTGCGGGATGCGGGCCTTGCCGAATGGCAGAACGGGCTCTTGTCGATCACGGATCTTCAGGCGCTGGCAGACCTGGCGCTTGTCGATCTGGAAAAACCCGAAACGCGCCCGCTGATCTGACCGATCAGCCGCCTGGACGCAGGCAGGGTGCGGCGCCTACAGCGACCACAGCAGCTTTCGAACCCTGCCTGCCATTCTCCCGATCAGAAGATGAAGTCTTCTTCCTCAAGCTCCTGATCGGATTGAATCGTCACCAGTCTGGTTCCCTCATCAAGCTCAATATTGAAGCTGGTCTGCCCGTCGGAATGGCTCAAGGCTGCCATCAGGGCTTGGGGATCGGCGAAGAAGGAAGTCAGAGCAGAGACATCAATCTGATCAGCGTCGCCGTTTTGCCCAAAGTCGGTGATCTGCACTGACCCGGTATCCGCCGTCACGGCAAAGATGTCGTTCCCTGCGCCGCCGGTCAGAACATCATCACCCGCGCGGCCATTGAGGATATCATCGCCGTCGCCGCCATTCAGGTAGTTGTCCGCATCGTCGCCACGCAATGTGTCATCGGCGGTGCCGCCCAGAATGTTTTCAATGCGGGTGTAGCTGTTGTGGTACTGATCCGTTCCCGTGTTGAGATCAATGTTGAAGCCATAGCCGCGAACATCTGAATTCGCGATGTCATAGGTATCGCTCCCCGCGCCACCATCAAACACGTCGCCGGTTCCGTCGTCAAAACCCGCGCGCAACGTGTCGTTGCCGTGGCCGCCACGCAGGATGTCCTTGCCGTTGCCGCCGTCGAGCACATCAGCGCCATACCGCCCGGAAAGCGTGTCATTGCCATTGCCGCCATGCAGATAGTTGCGCGAGCCGTTGCCAAGCAACCGATCATTCGTATCGCTGCCCAGAATGTTCTCGATACCCGAGTAGGTATTGCCGTATTGATCCGTGCCATCCCGGAGATCGATATTGAACCCATAAACGCTGACATCGGAATTTGCGATGTCATAGGTATCTCTGCCCGCGCCACCGATAAAGACATCGCCGGTGCCATCGTCAAAACCGGCACGCAGGGTGTCATCGCCAGTGCCGCCGTCCAGGGTATCCTTGCCGCCCTGGCCGTCCAGCAGATCATCGCCCGCCCCACCGGAAAGCAGATCATTGTCATTGCCGCCGATCAGGATATCCGCACCATCGCCGCCGGCGCCGGGCACCCAGTCATCAATCTGCGTGGTCAGGCTGCCATCCGGGTCAGCCACCGGCAGCTGCGTCGGCAGGTCGGCTGCAAAAGACGCGAAGTTCGGCAGCCAATGGCCAGGCCCGATGTTGGCGCCCATTTCCGCAGCATAAGTTTCGGTCCATTCCACAACATTCGAATAGGCATGATAAAAGGCCGGGTTCTCTGTTTCGGCAAACATCGCCCAATAGCCATAGGCCGAAGAGATCGCGATACCAGCCGAATGCGAAAACCCGATCCCCGCATCCAGACGTGCACCTTCGGTATCCAGCAGCTCTTCAAGCGAACCATCGGTGACGCTCTGCAACATCTGGGCATGGATGTCGTCAAACAGCGCCGTATCTGTTTCTTCCGCAATCACATGGGCATAGGCCGAGAGCGAAAGCGACGAAAAGAAATCGCCCTCATCAATTTCCGTCTCCCCGGATACATTCGTATCCGACTGAATTTGATCAAACATCTGCATGTAACGCGCTTCAGCCGGCGCATCGTTCTGATGCTGGGCGTATTGGATCAGATTTGCGATCTGCCAGTTTGCATCACCGTAGGAGCCCGTACCCGCATCGGATGTTCCGGCTTCAATGCGCTGGGACAGACGGGCCTCCAGTTCGGCGGCAAAATGATCGCCGGCAGGTGCCAGGTTGTCGATGCCATTGTCCTGAAGCTTGGTGTCCAGTTTCAGCAGCCACGCCCAGCCATAAGGGTCGTTATGGGTGAGGTCGATTTCGCCCTGCACGTCCTCGGCGGAAAAACGGTCATCGGCAAAGGCCTGCAACCCGGCTTGATCGCCAGTGGCCTCGTAGGCCGCAACATTGGCCAGATGGGCATGCACGCTGGAATGCCAGTCAACCGAGCCATTGAAAATCGGCGCTGTGGCATGACCCCGTGCGTCAAGATACCGGTCGGCCAACGCATCAAAGGTGGTCAACAGCTCATCATCGGCATCGCCATTGAGGTAATCCGTCTCCAGCACAGGATCACCCGGGTCGGTAACACCGTCGTCAGGATCGGAGGTGTCTCCTCCGACTTCCTGCCAGGTGGCACCGGTTTCGCTGACAACCAGTTCCAGGTCCTGCTGGCTGACTTCGGCACCATTCGCATCCGTCCCGATGACGGAGATTTCATAGATATGGTCCCGGTCCAGATCCCAGACCTCTTCGTAGTTGGGCGTGAACCAGCTCTGATAGGAGACATCGCCGCTGTCAGGATCAACCAGGAATATCGCGGCGTCCTGCCCCGTCAGCGTGTAGGTTACACCGGCAGCGTTTTCCCCCTCCCAGACGCCTGCACCGGGGTCTTGCTGATCCGAGCCGCCGTTGCCAGGATTGGGGATGTCGCCAGTGGCGTCCTGCCAGGTGGCACCGGTTTCGCTGACAACCAGTTCCAGATTCTGCTGGCTGACTTCGGCACCATTCGCATCGGTCCCGATGACAGAGATTTCATAGATATGGTCCCGGTCGAGGTCCCAGACCTCTTCGTAATTTGGCGTGAACCAATCCTGATAGGAGACATCGCCAGTGTCAGGATCAACCACGAATATAGCAGCGTCCTGCCCGGCCAGCGTATAGGTGACGCCAGTTCCGCCTGTGCCTGTGCCGGTGCCTGTGTCGACATCAGGCGGAGGTGTGTCGGGGCCTGTGCCACCGCTGCCGGTATCACCGCCGCCGAATTCGGTCGGACCTTCGCCGGTGTCGGTACCGGTCAAAGCGCCAGACAGCCCAAGATCCGCCGCTGTCAGGGGTGTTTGATGCTGGATCGTGATCACCAGCTCCCCACCGGTGACATTGAGGTTCAACGTGGTCTGATAGGGACCGAAGGTCATGCCGGACGACACCGCCTCCGCTGAACCATAGCCAGTCAGCTCCGACAGATCGATCATATCCGCAGCGCCATTTGCGCCGAAATCGGTGATCAACAGGCGGCCCGGCACGTCTTGGATCAGAAAGATATCGTCGCCATCCCCGCCGGAAATTGTATCGCTGTCGCCGCCACCGGAAAGCAGGTCATTGCCGCTGCCGCCGCTCAGCAGGTCATCACCGCTGCCGCCCAGCAGCGTGTCGTTGCCAACACCTGCGGTCATCGTGTCGCTGCCCGAGCCGCCTTCTGCATAAAACGACGAACCGGCCAGGGCGCCATCGACAATATCATCGCCCGCATCCATGAAAATCCGGTCGGAGTCTTCGAACGTACCGATGAACGCGATGTCGTTTCCGTTCCCGCCATGGATCTCATCATTGCCTTGGCTGCCGGCCAGCACGTCATTGCCGTCGCCGCCATAGACAGTGTCGGTGCCAATGCTGCCAATCAGATGGTCGTCACCACTGCGCCCAAAGATAAGATCATCACCGTCGCGGCCAAAAACATGGTCATTGCCCGCGCCTGTGTCGATCACATCATTGCCGTATAGCCCCTCGATTTCGTCATCGCCGTCACCGCCTATGAGGGTATCGTCGCCGTGCCCCCCCCGCAGCGTGTCATTCCCGCTGCCGCCGACAAGTGAATCATTGCCCGCATCTCCGATCAGGCTGTCGTCGCCCCCCAGCCCAACGAGCGTATCCGCGCCCGCCGTGCCCATGATCGTGTCTGCGTTGACTGTTCCTCTGACGGGGTTCACTGGATTTACTGGCATCATCTTTCCTTCGTACAACGGAAATCGTGAATTAACGGATTTCAAATCGTCTAGCACGAAAGCAGGGCATCAATAGATTTATGGAGAAAATTGGGCCAAATTGCCCGGAAATGGTTAATAATAATGATCAATGTTTAGCTAAATTTTTCTAGAAAACCCGGACTGTTTCCAGAACGCGCCCAATCCATTTGATCGGCCCCAGCTGATCAGTCCGCTTTCGTCGTCAGAGGCAGAACAGATGGGGACAGTGGCTTAGCAGCGCTTGCAGGCGGGTGCTGGAACTTGGGGCGGAAACAGTGCTACACGGCGCCGTCGGCGCTACAGTCTGTAGCGCCGCACCCGATAACGGGGCTGAATCGGGCCAGATCGAGGGAAACGGTGACAATGGACAACTCGAAAGACCACGAAGAAATAAGGTTTTCCGAAGTTCGGAACGCGGCGCGCCTGTCCATTGCGCCGATGATGGACTGGACCGACCGCCATTGCCGGTATCTGCATCGGCTGCTGAGCCGTGAGGCGCTGCTTTATACCGAGATGGTAACGGCACCTGCCTTGGTGCGGGGCGGGGCGTTGCATCTGTTGGACTTCAGTGCCGAAGAGCATCCGGTGGCGCTGCAACTGGGCGGCTCTGACCCGGAGGAGCTGGCGCAGGCTGCCGTGTTCGGCGCCGAGGCGGGCTATGATGAGATCAATCTCAACTGTGGCTGCCCGAGCGACCGGGTGCAGTCGGGGGCCTTTGGCGCCGTGCTGATGAAAACGCCGGATCTGGTGGCCGATTGTGTAGCTGCGATGCGGGCAAAGGTCGATGTCGAGGTGACGGTGAAATGCCGCATTGGCGTTGATGACCAGGACCCGCAGGAGGTGCTGCCTGCCTTTCTTGAACGGATCGCGGCGGCGGGCTGCGAGCGGGTGACGATCCACGCCCGCAAAGCCTGGCTGAAGGGACTGAGCCCCAAGGAAAACCGGGATATCCCGCCCCTCGACTACGAGATCGTGCATCAGATGAAGGCGGAATTCCCGCAGCTGCATATCTCGCTCAACGGAGGGGTCGCACGGCTGGAGGATGCGCTTCTGCATCTGGAACGGGGCCTTGACGGCGTCATGATCGGTCGCGCCGCCTATCATCAGCCCAGCGATATCCTGTCACAGGCGGATCCGCTCATTTTTGGCAGCGGCAGCGGAACCGATCCGGTCGCGGTTGTCGGGCAGATGCTGGGGTATATCGACGATCAGATGGCGCAAGGTGCGCGATTGCATCAGATCACCCGGCATATGCTGGGGCTGTTTGCAGGCCGTCCGGGGGCGCGCAATTGGCGGCGGGTGCTGTCCGAAGGCGCCAGCCGACCGGGCGCAGATACAAGGTTGGTGGAGACCGCCCTGGAGCAGGTGACAGGCCTCGCGGCCTGATCCACCGGCGCAGCCCTGCGACCACGGGTCACCGCCACAAGCTGCTAAGCCGCACGAATTCCTGAGACAATTTTTGCCCGCCCATGCTAGGGGATGGGAATGTCAGCGCAAGACAGCCGCCCATATCCGCTGCGGATGGGGTCGGTCTGCGGCCGCTGATCCGGGTAAGAGGAGAGCCGCCGATGTCAGCCCTGACAACCAGTCTTGTGACCACTGCCACCCTGTGGCCGGAGCCTGCCGTGCTGGCGCAGATGGCCGGTCTCTTGATCGTGACAGGCGCGGTGGCCGGGGTTCTGGCGGGCCTGCTGGGGGTTGGCGGCGGCATCGTTCTGGTGCCTGCGTTCTTCTACGTGTTTCAGACGCTGGGCTATGGGGGCGACCAGCTGATGCAGATGTGTCTGGCAACGTCTCTGGCGACGATCATCGTGACCTCTCTGCGCTCGGTGATGAGCCACAACAAGAAGGGTGCCGTGGATTGGGACATCCTGCGCGGCTGGGGGCCGGGAATTGCCATCGGCGCCATCGTCGGCGTCACGGTTGCGGCCTCTTTGCGGTCAACCACATTGCAGGCGCTGTTTGGCGTGCTGGCGCTGGTGATTGGCTGTTACATGGCCTTTGGCCGCTCCGATTGGCGGCTGGGCAACGAGATGCCCAAGGGCGCGCGCCGCATCATCCTGTCCCCCATGGTCGGGTTCCTGTCGGTGCTGATGGGCATCGGCGGCGGCAGTTTTGGCGTGCCATTGATGAGCCTGCATGCAACGCCTATTCACCGGGCTGTGGCCACGGCGGCGGGCTTTGGTGTGATCATCGCGGTGCCGTCGGTGATTGGCTTTCTGTTCCTGCCGATTGATCCGTCGGCGCGCCCGCCGCTGACGCTGGGGGCGGTCAATATGGTTGCCTTTGTGGTGGTGATCGCGATGACGCTGATCACCGCCCCCTGGGGGGTGAAGCTGGCCCATGCGATGGATCCGAAACCGCTGAAACGGGTGTTTGCGGTCTTTCTGATCCTTGTCGCGCTCAATATGCTGCGCAAGTCTCTGGGCTTCTGATTTCAGGTATTGGTAAGGTTTTGCAATGGATTGGCAGCGGTTCTTGACAAAGGGGTGGTGTGATTTTCCGGCCCATGCTGCCACATTGGCCTGGGCGCGCCACGCCCATCAGGCCGGGATCCGGGCCCTCAACGATCCGACCAATGCCGATTGGCTGCAATGTGAGGGCACCTGGTTCATCGGTGTTGATGCGCTGCCCAATGACGGGCGCGGCCAGCTGCCGGCGGGGCCGCCGCTGGCCGGCCCCGCCATCGACTTCATCAGCGCCCATCTTGGCGGCCTGCCGGATCTGCATCGCGCGCAGGTCTCCTCTGTCTTCCCCGGCTATCCACGGCCGCGCCCCGGTGAGGGGGAGGCGGCGCTGCGCTACCGGATCAACCGCGACGCGGCGCATGTGGACGGGGTGAAGATGTTCGGGGAGACCCGCCGCCGCCGGGTCGAGGAACCCCATGCCTGGGTGCTGGGGCTGCCGCTGAATGTCAGCAGTCCCGATGCTTCGCCGCTGGTGATCTGGGAGGGCAGCCATGTGATCATGCGCCGCGCCTTTGCGGCGCTGTTTCAGGGCGTCCCTGCGCAGCAATGGGGCGAAGTGGATGTGACCGACGCCTATACCGCTGCCCGCCGGGAGGTGTTTGACACCTGCCCAAGGATCACGGTTTCAGCCCGCCCCGGTGAGGCCTATCTGATGCACCGGCTGTGCCTGCATGGTGTCGCGCCATGGCCCGAGGGGGCCAGCGCCCCCGAAGAGGGCCGCATGATCGCCTATTTCCGCCCCGAGCTGGCGGATTGGACCCAGAGGTGGCTGGCGGAGTGGGAGTAGAGGGCATCATTGGGTTCTTCAGTGTTGAGATCACTTTAGTTGGGAAGGACGTTGGGTGAAGTCACTTAGAGAATATGGTGTCGAGGCTCAGCACCTGCGGCAGGCTTTGGAGAGCTTTAAGGCCGGGAACCACCATGGTGTCAAATACACGCCGTCAACCAGCACCTACATTCTATGCCGTATTGATTTTGAGCTATGGGATCTAAAACCGGTGGTGCGTATGGCATTGCGCCTAGTGGGCGAAAATATTGATCCGAACAATTTTACATCTCAACGGTTCCAAGGCGAGTTATCGACCCTTGGATATCATATTGTTCGGTTCGATGAACTCCGGCAGCGCCGCCTTGGCATGCGAGGGTTCGATGCAGATGAATTGATTGCTCCGCATCGTGTATACGTACCACCCTTCATGGCGGAGAAACGCAACGGATTTGCTTCTCCCGATGTTACAGGTGGTCAAGCGGGGCCAGCTTTCAGAAAGGGCGTGAGCAACCGGTTCGTTCGAAACTCCGAAGTTAGTCGACGAGTGAGACAGAGGGCCAACGGTATCTGTGGCGCGTGTCAAAACAAGTCTTTCGAAACCCCAAATGGTGGGTGGTTTTTGGAGGTGCATCACAAAAAATGGCTAAGCGAAGGCGGTGCTGATGTTGAGGAAAACATGATTGCCCTCTGTCCGAACTGCCACCGTCAGGAGCATTTCGGTAAGAATCGAAGGTACCGATGAATGAGGTGCCGGCAGATAAAAGGTCAGCATCCCTGCCTGAATGTTTCGCGTGCGAAACAATGGGTCAGCAGTTATTCCGCATGATTTTCAGAAGGTTACCGGCGCGTGCGCAACCATTGGCGGGCAAAAGCCGAGCGCTGTCAGCCCGCTATCCGTTGCCGCGCGACATGTGCCGCGCGCCGCGTTAGCTGCGGTTTAGGCGGGCGCTGCGGCCGCCGCGGCGCTTGGTTAGCTCCTTGGCGCGGTCGGGCAGGGCTGCGAGCAGCTCGGCGCGTTCTTCGTTGCTCATCTTTGACCAGCGGGTGATTTCGTCGATGGAGCGATAGCAGCCGGTGCAGATCCGCGCCTCGGGGTGGACGACACAGATTTGGATGCAGGGGGACTGCACCTCGTCACGTTTCCAGACCTCGTCACTCATGCGTTTTATCCCGCCTTGATATGGCGCATGCGATCCAGCGCCCCTTGCAGGATATACGATGCGGCAACATGGTCGATCACCTCTGCGCGACGCTTTCGGCTCGTATCCGCCTCCAGAAGCGCCCTTTCGGCGGCGACCGTGCTCAACCTTTCGTCCCAGAAGCCGATCGGCAGTTCGGTCAGCTTGGCCAGATTGCGGGCAAAGGCGCGGGTTTTCTGGCAGCGTGGCCCTTCGGAGCCGTCCATATTGCGCGGCAGCCCCAGCAGCAGGGCGCCGACCTCGCGGGTCTTGACGATCTCGAACAGGCGGTCGGCATCCAGGGTGAATTTCTTGCGCCGGATGGTTTCCAGCGGCGTCGCCACGGTGCCCATACGGTCGGAGATGGCGACACCAACGGTTTTGTCGCCAAAATCCAGCCCCGCAATCGGGGTGAAGGCGGGGACGGCTGCGGCGAAGGCTTCGAAGTCGTCATGGATCATTGGGTCAGTCCTGCATTTTTCGCGGCTTCGGTGATGGTGGCGAGCGCCTCTGGCATCTCGGCAAAGACCTCTTGTGCCTCAGTGTAGATCGCCTGCGCGCGCTCGGTCTCTTGCAGCACGGCAAGGGCGCCGATCAGCCGTGCCCATTCCTGCGGTGTGCCGCCGCTGTCGGCCAGCCGCTGCGACAGCCCCTCGACCATGCCGCGGATCATCTGCTGGCGTTCCTGCGCGCTCATCTCCCCGGCCGCGGCGATATCGTCCTGGCTGGGACCGGAGAGCGCCGGGGTTCCGCCGGCGGCCGGTCTGCTGCCCGGGGCGATCGGCGTATAGTCGACCCCGGCGCGATAGGCGATATCCTCGATCTGGGCGGAGATGGCGGTGATCCAGGGGGCGCGCTCCGGTCCCATGGCCAGGGTCTCGCTCCAGACCTCATAGGCGAGGTCCGGGCGGCCGATCTGCGCCATCATCAGCCCCCAGTAGTAGCGCGCGCCGCCATCAAAGCGGTTGAGCGTCAGTGCGGTGCGCAGGGCGTCCTCGGCCTCTGGGGAGACATAGCCGCCTGCGGCCATGATCTGCAGCTCTGCCAGCTCGCCGAAATCGCGCGCCTCGACGTCGCCGGACATGATGCGGATGTAATTGGCCTTGGCCTGCGCGGCGGCGGCGAAATTGCCGAGGTTCGCCTCATGCTGGGCGAGCAGCGCCTGGCCCTGGGCGTCGTTGGCGCGAGCGGCGGCGGTTTCGCGCAGCTGATCGACCAGGGTCGCGTATCCGGGTTCCACCACGCGTTCGGGGCGGGCGGGGGCATCGGCCTCGGCTTCGGCCTGCGAGGGGCGGCTGGCGGCGCGTTCGGCGGCGGCATCAATCCGCAGCTGCAGGCCCAGATCGCTGTATCCGGGTGCCCCGAGATTGGCATAGAGCAGATAGGTGCCGGCGCAGATCACAGTGGTCAGCACAACAGCGGTTGCGCCGGTCAGCAGGCGCGGCTGCGAGCGGCCGGTGGCGGCGGCCTGCGCCTGGGCATCGGCGGTCAGGATGCGGCGCGAAATCTCAGTGCGGACCCGTTCGGCGTCGCCCTCCTGCAGCACGCCACGCGCCAGATCCTTGTCCACGTCGCGCAGCTGCTGGCGATAGACCTGAAGATCATAGGCCGCAGCAGGCGCGCCGCTGTCACGGCCCCGCAGCAGCACAAGGGACAGCAGAATGGCCGTGGCCAGCGTGATAAGACTGATGACAATCCAGAAGGTCATGGCGGCTCCCGCAGTTTCACACTCATGTATAGGGGCGCAGGCGCGGAAAAAAGGCCTAACTGCTGCGGCGCGCTGTCCCGGCTGGTCGGAGGGCCGCCTGCGCGCCAAAGCACAGGCAAAGCTCAGCCTACAGCTTCGGGCAAACTGGCTGGCATAGCGGCGGCGGCGCGTCGTCTTTGGGTCCGCATGTCGCAACCATGCACGATTGCGACGATAAACGGCGCAGCCCGGGGCGATCTGTGGTGCATACCCGGTAGCAGTCTCGAACCACGGATTCGCCCATGAAACGTTATTCTGCCTTTGCTGTCGCGCGTGAGGCGCTGCGCTACCACACCGGATGGGAACGCGCCTGGCGCTCGCCTGAACCGAAACGCCACTATGATGTGATCATCGTCGGGGCCGGGGGGCATGGTCTGGCCACAGCCTATTTCCTTGGCAAGAATTTCGGCATCACCAATGTCGCCGTTCTGGAAAAGGGCTGGCTGGGCGGCGGGAATACCGGGCGTAACACCACCATCATCCGCTCCAACTACCTGCAGGATCCCTCGGCGGCGATCTATGAGAAGGCGCGCTCGCTCTATGAGACGATGAGCCAGGACATCAACTACAACGTGATGTTCAGCCCGCGCGGCGTGATCATGCTGGCGCAGACCGAGCATGAGGTGCGCGGCTACAAGCGCACCGCCCATGCCAATGCCCTGCAGGGCGTGCAGACCGAATGGATCGAGCCTGCGCGCGTGAAGGAGCTGGTGCCGATCATCAACCTCGAAGGGCCGCGCTATCCGGTTCTGGGCGGCCTCTGGCAGGAACGCGGCGGCACCGCGCGCCACGATGCGGTGGCCTGGGGCTATGCGCGGGCCTGTTCCAACATGGGTATGGACATCATCCAGCAGTGTGAAGTCACCGGCGTGCGCAATGAGAATGGCCGTGTGGTTGGCGTCGACACCACCAAGGGCGCCATCGACTGCGACAAGCTGGGCATGGTGGTTGCGGGCAATTGTTCGCATCTGTCGGACATGGCGGGTTTCCGTCTGCCGGTGGAAAGCGTGGCGCTGCAGGCGCTGGTGTCCGAGCCGATCAAACCCTGCATGGATGTGGTTGTGATGGCCAATACCGTGCATGGCTACATGTCGCAGTCCGACAAGGGCGAGATGGTCATCGGCGGCGGCACCGACGGGTTCAACAACTACACCCAGCGCGGATCTTTCCATCATATCGAGGAAACCGTGCGCGCGCTCAACGAGACCTTCCCGATGGTCAGCCGTCTGAAGATGCTGCGCCAGTGGGGCGGGATCGTGGATGTGACCGGGGACCGCTCGCCGCTGATCTCCAAGACACCGGTTGGCAATATCTTTGTCAACGCAGGCTGGGGTACCGGCGGCTTCAAGGCGATCCCGGGCTCTGGCTGGGCGATGGCCGAGCTGATGGCCACAGGTCATTCGCCGCTGGCCGAAGAGTTTTCGATGATGCGCTTCAAGGAAGGCAAATTCATCGACGAGAGCGTTGCTGCCGGTGTGGCACACTGATGTGGAAATCTTATTTAGTGGATGCAGTGGGATGGTCGGGAATCCTATCGTGGGTCGGATTGTCAGCCTACAATTTCAGTGTTGCTGACGCGGAGATGTTTCAGAGCGTAGGAGTGGTCGGTATCGCTGCTGGCGTTGGATATTTTGTGATGCAACAACAAGCCACACCGCATCCTGTCGGAGCGATCGAACGTTCAGCTCTTCACTCAAAGACTTTGGTTTTGACAGGGGACGCTGCTGGTAGGGCGTTGGCAAATACTTCAATACTTGCAAAAGCAATGAAAGAGGACGCCGAAGAACAGGGGAAAAGGGTTTCCCACTTGGTTGGATCTATTGCTTCTATTCCGGACGAACACTTACGACGAATGGTGGCCTCTGGATGCGCTGAACTGACTGAAAAGATAGACGAAAATTGTGATGACATGCTTGAAGCGGACAACTTGGTGCGAAGTCAAAGCAGGAAATCAGAGCTACTTCAGGCGGTAGTTGTCATCGTTGGAACCCTTCAATCTGGCCTTGGTAGCCTATTGATTGTTCAAGTGTGAGAGATAGAAAATGCTGATCCTTGAATGCCCCTATTGCGGCGTCAAAGCCGAAGAAACTGAACTGGCCGCTGGTGGCGAGGCGCATCTGAAGCGTTTTGGTCCCGGCTCGTCGGATGACGAGTTTCATGACTATCTGTTCATGCGCGAAAACCCCAAGGGCGTGCATTTTGAGCGCTGGCGCCATGCCAATGGCTGCGGCAAGTGGTTCCATGCTGCGCGCTGCACCACCACGCTTGAGGTTTTTGGCACCTACAGCGCCCAGACCACCGAGCCGCCCAAGGACATTCTGGATGCGGTCACGGCCAAGCGCCCCGGTTGGACATGGCGGGATCTGAAATGATCGCCTGTCTGAACGTTACCTCCCTTTTCGTCGCCCTCTCTTGCGAAAGGTCCGCCACATGAGCACGCGCCTTGCCAAAAACGGCCGGTTGATCGACCGCTCCAAACCGATCGAATTCACCTTCAACGGCAAGCGGATGAAGGGCTATGCAGGCGACACGCTGGCGTCGGCCCTGTTGGCCAATGACCAGATGATGGTTGGCCGCTCGTTCAAATATCACCGCCCGCGCGGTCTGGTTGCGGCTGGCCCGGAAGAGCCCAATGCGCTTGTGGGTCTGGGCACCGGCGACCGGTTTGAACCCAACCAGCGCGCCACCACGACCGAGCTGTTCTCGGGCCTGTCGGCGCAGTCGCAGAACCATTGGCCGAGCCTTGAGTTCGACGTGGGCGTGGCCAATAACGCGCTGGCGCGGTTCCTGCCTGCGGGGTTCTACTACAAGATGTTCATCCACCCGCGTCCGCTGTGGAAACATGTCTACGAGCCGATCATCCGTCAGTCCGCCGGTCTGGGCAAAGCGCCCGACAAGGAGCTGAAGGACGCCGACACCTACGAGCATTTCTATTATTTCGTCGATGTGCTGGTGATTGGTGGTGGTGTTGCGGGTTTGCAGGCGGCCAAGGCTGCGGCGATGTCCGGTGCCAAGGTTCTGCTGCTGGAGCAGCACAACCATTGGGGTGGCCGCGCGCCAGTTGATGGCGGCACCATCGACGGGATGGAACCCGGCGCTTGGGTCGAGAAAACCCTCGCCGAGCTGCGGGGCATGGACAATGTGCTGCTGCGCGACCGCTGCATGGGCGCGGGCGTCTATGATCACGGCTATGCGCTGGGGTATGAGCGTCTGACCGATCATGCGCCGGGGCAGGGTGGTCCGCGCCACCGTCTGTGGCGGATCCGGGCCAGCCAGATTGTGACGGCGACCGGTGCGATTGAACGGCCTTTGTCCTTTGCGGGCAATGATGTGCCGGGCGTGATGCTGGCGGCCTCGATGCGCGACTATGCGGTGAACTGGGGGGTGACACCCGGCCAGAAAGTGGTTGTGGCCACCAACAATGATGACGCCTATCGCACCGCGATTGCGCTGCATGCTGCGGGTGTCGAGGTGGTGCGCGTGCTGGATGCCCGCGACAGCGGCGGCGGCGCGCTGATGGAAGAGGTTCGTCAGCTGGGCATCCGCGTCGAATGTGGCCGGGCCATTGCCAAGGTGAAAGGCGGCAAGCGCGTCACCTCGGTGGCGATCTGTGCCCAGAACGGCGAGGGCGGTGCTCAGGAGGAGGTCGAGGCCGATGCGGTCGCGATGTCCGGCGGCTGGTCGCCGGTGGTGCATCTGTGGTCCCATTGCGGTGGCAAGCTGGTCTGGGATCAGACCCATGCGAACTTCCGCCCCGATGCAACCCGTCCGCCGCTGGGTGCGGATGGCAAGGGTTTTGTGATTGCGGCGGGGGCTGCCAATGGCGCCGCTGGTCTGGCGGAGGCGCTGAGCGATGCGCAGGCCGCAGGCGAGGCGGCTGCCAAGGCCGCTGGCCGCAAGGTCAAGGCAGGCACCGCGCCCGTTGGTGATGCCCCGACAGAGACGGCGATGGAGCCGGTCTGGCTGATGCCTGCCAAGGCCGACATCAAGCTGCGGATGAAAACCTGGCTGGACTATCAGAACGACGTCAAAGTGTCGGATGTGCAGCTGGCCGCGCGCGAAGGGTTCGAAAGCGTCGAACATACCAAGCGCTACACCACGCTGGGCATGGCGACGGATCAGGGCAAGTTGAGCAATATCAACGGTCTGGCGATCCTTGCTGATGCGCTGGGGTCTGAAATCCCGCAAGTGGGCACCACCACCTTCCGTCCGCCCTATCACCCGATTTCGATGGGGGCGATCGGCGGTGAGGCCCGCGGGGATATCTTCCAGCCGCTGCGCAAGACGCCGATGTATGACTGGCACGACAGCAACGGGGCGGATTGGGAACCGGTTGGCCAGTGGCGTCGCCCCTACGCCTATGTTCGCTCCGGCGAGAGCGTGCATGACGCGGTGAACCGCGAGGTGAAGAACACCCGCGAGAACCTCGGCCTGCTGGATGCCTCGACCCTCGGCAAGCTGGTCGTCAAAGGGCCGGATGCGGGCAAGTTCCTCGACATGATGTATACCAACATGATGTCGACGCTGAAGCCGGGCAAATGCCGCTATGGTCTGATGTGTTCGGAGAACGGTTTCCTGATCGACGACGGCGTGGTTGCCCGGATCGACGAGGACACCTGGCTTTGCCACACCACCACCGGCGGTGCCGAGCGGATCCATGGCCACATGGAAGAATGGCTGCAGACCGAATGGTGGGACTGGAAAGTCTATGTTGCCAATGTCACCGAACAGCTGGCGCAGGTCGCCGTCGTTGGCCCCAACGCCCGCAAGGTGCTGGAAAAGCTGAATGAAAAAGCGGGCGGCGGTATGGATGTCTCCAAGGAGGCGCTGCCCTTCATGGAATGGCGTGATGGGGAAATCGGCGGCTTCAAGGCGCGGGCCTACCGCATCTCCTTCTCGGGCGAACTGTCCTACGAGATCGCGGTTGCGGCCTCCGAAGGTCAGGCGTTCTGGACTGCGTTGATGGAGGCGGGCAAGGAATTCGGGGTGATGCCTTATGGCACCGAATGTCTGCACATCCTGCGGGCCGAAAAGGGCTTTATCATGATCGGCGACGAGACTGACGGGACCGTTATCCCGCAGGATCTGGGGCTCAACTGGGCGCTGTCGAAGAAGAAAGAGGATTTCCTCGGCAAACGCGCGCATTCCCGCAGCCACATGGCCGATCCCGACCGCTGGCAGCTGGTGGGGCTGGAAACCGTAGACGGGTCGGTCCTACCGGATGGCGCCTATGCGGTCGGCAATGGTGTCAACGCCAATGGCCAGAAAAACACCATCGGGCGCGTCACCTCGACCTATTATTCGGCGAATCTGGGCCGTGGCATTGCCATGGGTCTGGTCAAGCATGGTCCGAAGCGGATGGGCGAGGTGATCGAGTTCCCCGGCACCGACGGGACAATCTACAAGGCCAAGATCGTCGATCAGGTCTTTTACGACAAGGAAGGGGAGAAGCAGAATGTCTGATCCTGTCAGCGCAATGAATGGGGCGAAATTCTCCGGTCTGGCACAGGTCGAGGACAGCGGGTTGCAGGGGATGATCACCCTGCGCGGCGATCTGGCCTCTGCCACCCTGAAGGCGGCGGTAAAGGCCGCCACCGGGGCGGATGTGCCGACCAGCGGACAGATCTCTCTGACCGAGCAGGGCGGTGTGGCCTGGATGTCGCCGGATGAGCTGCTGCTGCTGGTGCCTTACGGCGAGGTTGACGCCAAGGTGGCGGATCTGGCAGAGGCGCTGAAAGGCGAACATGCGCTGGCCGTCAATGTCTCCGACGCCCGTGGTCTGTTCCGCCTGTCCGGTGACAGCGCCCGCGAAGTTCTGGCGAAAATCTGCCCGGTCGATATGTCGGCTGAGGCCTTTAAACCGGGCCAGTTTCGCCGCACGCGCATGGCGCAGGTGGCGGCGGCCTTCTGGCTGGACAATAACGGTGCATTTCACATCGTTTGCTTCCGTTCAGTGGGCGGATATGTCTACAACTTGTTATGCACCGCCGCGCATCCACAATCTAAGGTAGGTGCGTTAACTGGTTAAGGCAATTTAGCCTTGTGGTGCGTTTTACGTGCAGGTAAAGTGCTTCTGGATTTCCGGGGGCACTTTTTACTTGGCTTTGTTGGTTCTTCACCATTTGTGATTCATGATCACCGCCAATTCGGGAGTTATCTGTCTGCTGCATAGCCGGGCTATGCTGTATTAACTGGTGGGAGGTTAATATGTTCAAGGTCGCTGACCTGCTGCTGCCAATTGCAAGGACGCTGGGCTTTGCTGCCTGCGTGGCACTTGGCACCGGTCTGGCGACCCCGGCGGCGGCGCTGGAAGGGATTTATACCTGCAAGGTAAAATCGCTGTCTGGCCGAGGGTGGATCCCGCCGCTGATCAGCCTGCGTTTCCACGATGAATGGTCGGCGGAAGTGGTGCATTCCGGCAATGTGAGTGCGCTGTCCGGTCGGCCGCTGAAGGCCGGGTTTTTCCGCATCAGCGATATCTCCTACCGGGTCAGCTGGACGGTCACCAGCGCCTCGGTCGGCAATGGGGCAAGCGCGGTGGAAACCCATTATCGCGCGGTGTTCAACACCCAGAACAAGAAACTGTCGGTAAAGGTGATCTCCGGTGGCGTCGGGGAGAAATCGCCACGCGGCATCGGCCAATGCGCCCAGGTCACAAGTTAGCTGATGATGTCGCGGCTGCATCGTAGCGGCAATTCCGTAGAAAAGACTTCACAACCTGCGCGCGATTGACGATATAGCGGCTGTATCCATTTCCTGAGAGCGCGAGCATTCCCGATGAAATCTTTGATCAGAGCCGCAGTGGCGGCCTGCACCCTATTTGCCGCAGCGCCCGTTGCCGCGGCACCGGTGACCTATGATTGCCAGATCACCTCCTATGAGAAATACGGATGGCTGTCGCCGCGTGTTCTGGTCTTTGTCGATCATGACCAGAAAGTCACGGGCGTGATGGATGGCGTTATTGCCAGCGTACAGAAAACCCCGATGATCGTGCCTTACGATCTGCGTTCCAAAAACCGGCTCAAGCTGAAGTGGACGGTCAATAATATTGATGCGCGTTCGGGGTCTGCCAAGGCAAGCTATTCGGCCACGATGGATGAGCCGCGTATGAAGCTGTCGATTACAGCGCGCGTGCATGGCTATGATAACCGTCCGTCCGGCAGCGGGCCGTGCACCCGCAGCAACGTCAAGCTGAGCAAGTAAGCCCGCAGTGCAGGATCCGTGGCCGATCGTCTAACGGCCTGCGGCGGCTGCCTCTTTTCGCGCTGACCGGGTTATTTTTTAGCTGTTTCCCCGGCTTGGCCTTGACCAATGGGGGCACCAGCCGCATGTATCTGCCTAGGAACGAAACAGACAATACAGGGGGCCCAGATGGCTTTTGAACTTCCCGATCTTCCTTATGCCCATGACGCGCTGGCATCCAAAGGCATGTCCGCAGAAACGCTGGAATACCACCACGACCTGCACCACAAGGCCTATGTGGACAACGGCAACAAGCTGATTGCCGGCACCGAGTGGGACGGCAAGTCCATGGAAGAGATCATCAAGGGCACCTATGACGCAAATGCCGTCGCCCAGAGCGGTATCTTCAACAACATCTCCCAGCTGTGGAACCACAACCAGTTCTGGGAAATGATGGGTCCGGGCGACAGCAAGATGCCGGGCGAGCTGGAAAAGGCTCTGGTCGACAGCTTTGGCTCCGTTGACAAGTTCAAGGAAGAGTTCTCTGCCGCAGGCGCGGGTCAGTTCGGCTCCGGCTGGGCCTGGCTGGTCAAGGACACCGACGGCGGCCTGAAGGTGACCAAGACCGAAAACGGCGTGAACCCGGTCTGCTTTGGTCAGACAGCACTGCTGGGCTGTGACGTGTGGGAGCATTCCTACTATATTGATTTCCGCAACAAGCGTCCGGCCTATCTGACCAACTTCCTCGACAATCTGGTCAACTGGGAAAACGTCGCTTCGCGCATGTGATCTTTTGGGATCAGTGATTGATCTTGGGCCTCGTCCGGTATCGGACGGGGCCTTTCTTTATTGCGCGGGGGCGGGCCGAGGGGGGAACAAAACGCCTCTTTGGCGGTTGTGTTGGTGAACCCCGATAAAAATGGAGGACCGACATGGCAGACCGCGTGAGATCAAAGGATGGCCGTCAGGAAACCAAGGAAATCCTGGGCGCCGAGGGCAGCGTTTCGCATGGCGGGCGCACCGGTGGCCGACTGGCCAGGGAGGTGGCGACCGAGGACGAGGAAAAACGTGCCAAGGAACGCCCTGCCGGTGCGACACGGGTGACCAAATCCAACGAGCAGGAGGACCAATAATGGCTCAGCTAGACCACGGCACATATGTTCTGGTGACCGACAGCGAAAAGGCATTGCTGCTGCAAAACACCACCGATGCGCAGAACCCGCATTTGGAGGTGCGCCGCAAGGAAGAGCAGGACAATCCCTCCGATATCGAACAATCGGCCAACCGTCCCGGCCGGATGCACGACGGCGGTGTTGGCCACCGTTCGGCGCTGGATGATACCGACTGGCACGAACTGGCCAAGGAGCGCTTTGCCGACGATATCGCGGAGCTGCTCTATGAGCGGGCGCACAAGGGCAAACTGGGCAAGATCGTTCTGGTCGCCTCGCCGCAGGTGCTCGGCAATCTGCGCGACAAGCTGCACAAGGAGGTGCAGGATCTGGTGCTGGCGGAGATCCCGAAGACGCTGACGAACCACCCGATCGACGAGATCGAGAAGATTGTTCAGCAGGAGCTGGCCGCCTGATCTCGGCGGTGTGCGCGAAACGCATTTATCTGGCAAATTCACAGACCAACGCGGTGCAGGAATGCGCCGCGTTATTTGTTGTCGAGATCAGCCGCGCAGCGCGGTCAGCGCATCCTCGACGCTGGTGACCCAGGTGAGCGCCGCCGTTGTCTCGGCCCCGGCGAACCCTTCGGCCACCACATGCTCCACCAGGGCCTTCAGCGGATCCCAGTAACCGTCGATGTTGAGGACCAGGATCGGTTTCCGGTGCAGGTCGAGCTGACGCCAGGTCAGCGCCTCGAACAGCTCGTCAAGCGAGCCGGCACCGCCCGGCAGCACCACCACGGCATCGGCGTTGTAGAGCATCACCTTTTTGCGTTCGTGCATGGTTTCGGTGACCACATAGGTGTTGAGGTCGGTCTTGGCGACCTCGCGGCGGACCAGATGTTCGGGAATGACGCCAAAGGTGCGCCCGCCCGCCGCCTGTGCCGCCCGCGCCACCCGGCCCATCAGCCCGACGTCCCCGGCGCCATAGACCAGCCGCTGGCCCTGTTGGGCAAGGCCGGTTCCGAGCGCCTCGGCGGCCTCGGCATAGGCCGGACGGATCCCATCGCGCGATCCACAATACACACAGACGGAATGAATACGCATGGCAGTCACCTTTTTTGTTGTGTTCGGCGGGGAAATAAGTCGTCCTTTGGTCCCTGATAGCGGCATTGTATGGCTGGCTCAAGCAAGCGGGGGGGGACATCCCGCAGGATCGGACCCGAGGACGACCGGTGGAGGTCTTTTCGGGGTCGGAAGGGAAGGAATGGAATGACGGATGTAAAGGGCAAAGGTGGCATATCCGCCATCGCCATCGGGGGCGCTGCTGCGGTGGTCGCGGTGCTGGGCGGGGTGGTTTTCCTGCAATGGGGCGGTGGTGAGCGCGGCGCGGGCGGCGATGGCTCCGCCGCCAATGGCGACAAGGTGGTGATCACGCCGAGCGTCTCCGCCTCAGATCGCAAGCTGGCTTCGCCCGAGGTGGGCAGCGATGCGCCCGAAGAGACGGTGACAGAAACCGAGGTGACAGTGGCTGCGACGGATGCGACGGCACCGGCCGAGGTCGATCAGCCTGCGGGCGGTGAAGCGCCTGTCGAAGCGGCGCCGCGCGCGGATGCGGAGCAGGCGGCCGAGGTGGTTGTGGCAGGGGCAGCAGAGACCAGCGCCGTCGAGGCCGCGCCATCGGCAGATGAGACGTCTGCTGAAACACCCGCCGTGACGCTGACAGCCCCGCAGATGGATCTTGCACGATTTGAGACCGATGGCAGCGGAATGGTTGCCGGGCGGGCGACGCCGGGATCGGTGATCTCGCTGATGCTGGACGGTGCGGTGCTGGAGACGCTGACGGTGCCGTCGGATGGCAGCTTTGTGCTGTTCACCTCGGTTGCGCCCTCGGATCAGCCGCAGGTGATTTCGCTGACAGCCACCTTGGGGGAGGCGGTTGCGGCCTCTGATGCAGAGTTCATTCTGGCACCTGTCGTGCCCGTCGCGCCGGTGCAGGTGGCACAGGCCGACGCGGTTGAGGCCCCGGTCGCCGAGGCGCCGGTGGCAGCGGATGTCGCAGCCGATGCGGCCGCCGAGGAAACCGCGACCGTGGCCGCTCAGAGCGAGGCTGCGCAGGCTGAGGCCGTGCAGAGTGAGGCAGTGGCAAGTGAGGCGGTGGCAAGTGAGGCGGTGCAGGCTGAGGTCACGACCGCTGCAACGGAAACAGCTGAAGCCTCTCCTGTTGTGAGCGCTTCACCTGCCGCACCGGTGGCGGCAGAGCTGGCCGCAGAACCGGATGCAGATCCCGCAGATGTTGCGCAGGCTGCGGTGGACAGCCCGGCTGAGGATAGTGCGGTGGCACCTGCCGAGGTGGCGGAAACCAAAGTCGAGGTGGCTGAGGCCGCTGCGGCGGATGTGGCGCAGACCACGGGCCAGGACGCGCCAGCCGCCGCCGCACCGGAACAGGTGGCGGTGCTGCGGTCCGATGCCAGCGGCGTGACGCTTGTCCAGCCCCCCACGCCGCGACTGGCAGAGGCGCCCGATACCGTGGCGCTGGAGACCATTTCCTATGATGATGCGGGCTCCGTGGTGCTGAGCGGGCGGGTGCGCGCGGATGCGGTGGTGCGCGCCTATCTCGACAATGCGGCGATTGCCGATCTGCCGGTGGATGAGGAAGGCCGCTGGTCCGGTATTCTGCCCAATGTGGCGCCGGGGATCTACGCGCTGCGACTGGATGCGCTGGATACCGAGGGCAAGGTGCTGAGCCGACTTGAAACCCCGTTCAAACGGGAAGCGCCGGAGGTGCTGCAACCGCCTGTCGAAACCGCAGCTGCCCCCGATGCCGCCCCAACCGGCACGCAGCCTCAGGTGCGCCTGGTCACGGTGCAGGAGGGCGATACGCTCTGGGCGATTTCGCGCGAACGTTACGGCGACGGGCTGCTGTATGTGCGGGTGTTTGATGCCAACCGCGCGGCGATCCGCAACCCGGATCTGATCTACCCCGGTCAGGTATTCTCGGTGCCGGTGCAATAAGACGACTGTCGCCGCGCGGGGGGCCTGCGCAAAGGCCGGGATAATAGTCGGGCCAAAAGTCGGGATACGGCGCAGGGCCATGCTGGCCAAATGGTCGGCACGGCCCTATGTCAGAGGTCTTGCAACAAGGACATGTGATGACGGACAGCGATATGACCACCGCGCAGGAGGAGCGCCGTTCCGGCCTGCGCACCCTGCGCCGCGTTTTTCCCTACCTGTGGCCAAAGGATCAGGCCTGGGTCAAATACCGCGTGGTGGTGGCGCTGGCGGTGCTGATCCTGGCCAAGCTGGTCGCGGTCTATACGCCGATGCTCTACAAGGGGGCGGTCGATAGCCTCGCTGGAGAGGGCGTGCCGCCTCTGGCGTTGGGGGCTGTTGGTCTGACGGTGGCCTATGGCGTGGCGCGGGTTCTGACCACCGGGTTTCAGCAGCTGCGTGATGCGGTGTTTGCGCCTGTCGGTCAACGGGCACTGAGGCGTCTGGCGCTGGAGACCTTTCGCCATATTCATCGCCTGTCGATGCGCTATCACATCACCCGCAAAACCGGCGGGCTGAGCCGGATTATCGAACGCGGCGTCAAAGGCGTGGAGTTCCTGCTGCGCTTTCTTCTGTTTTCCATCGGGCCTCTGGTGCTGGAGCTGGTGCTGGTTGCCGTCATCCTCGCGGTGCTGTTTGACATCTGGTATCTGGTCGTGGTGGCGGTCACTGTCGGGCTTTATGTCTGGTTCACCTTTGCGGTGACGGAATGGCGGGTGAAGCTGCGCCGCGAGATGAACAAGCAGGACACCGATGCCAACCAGAAGGCGATCGACAGCCTGCTGAACTATGAGACGGTCAAATATTTCGGCGCCGAGGATCGCGAGACCGAGCGCTACGATGTGGCGATGCGGGCCTATGCCAAGGCCGCGCTGAAGACTGCCTATTCGCTGGCATTCCTGAACTTTGGCCAGAGCCTGGTGATCACCGGCGGTCTGGTGGTGGTGATGGTGATGGCCGCGATCGGCGTGCAGCAGGGCAATCTGACGGTGGGCGATTTTGTCATGGTCAACGCCTATATGATCCAGATCACCGTGCCGCTGAACTTTCTCGGGACGGTCTACCGTGAGATCCGTCAGAGCCTTGTGGATATGGGCGAGATGTTCGATCTGATCGAACAGGACCCGGATGTGAAGGACCGGGGTGATGCCAAGGTGTTGCAGGTCAACGGCGGTGCGATCACGCTGGAGAATGTGGAGTTCGGCTACGACAGCGACCGGCAGATCCTGAAAGGCGTGAGTATTGAGGTGGCGGCGGGGCAGACCGTGGCCATCGTTGGGTCTACCGGGTCGGGCAAATCCACTATCGGGCGGCTGTTGTTCCGGTTCTATGATGTCACCCGCGGGGCCTTGCGCATTGACGGGCAGGATGTGCGGGATGTCACGCAAAAGAGCCTTCATGCCGCGATTGGCGTGGTGCCGCAGGATACCGTGCTGTTCAACGATACGATCCGCTACAATATCGCCTATGGCCGTGCCGGAGCCACGCAGGAAGAGGTGGAACAGGCCGCGCGGGATGCGCAGATCCACGACTTCATCATGCGGCTGCCTGAGGGGTATGAGACGCAGGTCGGCGAGCGGGGGCTGAAGCTGTCGGGCGGTGAGAAGCAGCGGGTGGGCATTGCCCGTACCCTGCTGAAGAACCCGCCAATCCTGCTGCTGGACGAGGCGACATCGGCGCTGGACAGCGACACAGAACAAGAGATCAAGGAGGCGCTGTCGCGCGCCGGGCAGGGGCGGACGGTGATCACCATTGCCCACCGTCTGAGCACGGTTGCAGAGGCCGACCAGATCATTGTGCTGGAACAGGGCGAGATCGCCGAGCGCGGCACCCATGACGAACTTCTGGCCAGCGAAGGCCGCTACGCGCATCTGTGGCAGCGCCAGCAATCGGATCAGGACGCCGCCTGATCACTCTGCGGGGATAAGGGGGGTCTGCGGCGCGGCTAGCCGCTGACGTAGACCCCGTCCTTTGGTTTGTAGAAAATCTTTTGATTGTGCAGCCGTCCGAGCAGATCGTGGATCTGGCGCAGGCTGTCGGCGCGGTTGTGACCGGCGATGCCCTGCACGGTCTGACTGCCGTCAGCCAGTGCGTCCCGCGTGCGTTGCAGCGCGGTTTCGATCAGATCGACGTCGGCAATGGTGAGTTCGAACATATCGTTGAAATCGGGCATCTGATGGGTCCTCTCTGCTGGCGGGGCTGGCTGGAACCGTGCGGCTGTCTTCTGGTGCCCGGCTGGTGCTGCGGTTGGCGGAATGTCTTCAGGCTGGCCCAGCTGGCCGTTCATTACCACCAAAATATGCAGATGCGGCGGATTGGTCGCTGGCCGCCGATGGCTGCGCTTTGGTCCCAACAAACGCACAACGCCCCGCGGTGGCGGGGCGTTGGCTGGTTATTCGGCGGCGCGCAGCGGTGTTGAGGGCGGTTTGCCCTTCTCTTCCTCCCAGCCCTCGTCCGGCCTGGTCTGTGCCGCTTCGGGCGCCGACATCGCTGGGTCTCGTTCATTGTCCAGCCTGCCTTCACGCTCCCACAGGATCTCGGTGGTGGGCAGGGTGCGGGCCTTGGTCGCGAGGCGCATGTCGCGCGCGATCTGGCTGGATCGCCCGCCGGTAAGCCGTGCAAGCAGGCGGCCAAGGGCGGCGACATAGATCCACAGCCACACCCGGATCGCCAGCAGCGAGGGTGTCACCAGCAGCGTCAGCACGGTGGCAATCCCCAGACCAAAGACCACGGCGGTCGCCAGCTGCTTCCACCACAGCGAGGTCGGGCTGTCGATGGAATAGCCGCCATTGATGAAATCGAGGCTGAGCCCGAACATCATCGGTGCCAGACCGGCCATCGTGGTGATGGTGGTCAGCAGAACCGGACGGATCCGCGCCTCGGCGGTGCGGATGATCGCCTCGATCCGGGGCATCTTCTGGGCATATTCCTGATAGGTGTCGATCAGAACGATATTGTTGTTCACCACGATGCCTGCCAGCGCCACGATGCCGGTGCCGGTCATGATGATCGAGAACGGCTGCTGCATGACCATCATGCCAATCAGCACGCCGGTGGTGGACAGCACCACCGCCAGAAGAACCAGGATGGAATTGTAAAAGCTGTTGAACTGCGCCAGGAGGATCACGAACATCAGCCCCAGCGCCCCGGCAAAGGCCTTCATCAGGAAGGCGCCGGATTCGGCCTGTTCTTCCTGATCGCCGGTCCATTCCCAGGTGATATCGGCGGGCAGCGGATCGCTCTCCAGCCACTCGGTCAGCTTGGCGATGCGCTCGTTGGCGTTGAGCGCTACAACACGGGCGCCATCCTCCAGCGCCGATTGCAGGGCCTCCTGTGTGGCCGCGCCTTCAAGACTGCGCAGCCTGAACGCTGTGCCATCCGGGCCGGTCAACTCGCCGGTTGCGGTTCCTTCGGGGAGAGATTTGACATAGGCCAGCGTCTGCTCCTTGCCGTCCTCGGTCTCGGTGGTGATGACCTTTGACAGGCCCGGTTCGATATCCGCCTTCACGTCGTAATAGCGCTGCTGTTCGACGCGGCTGATTTTTTCCAGCTTGGGAACAGGATGGCGGGTGATGAAGTTCGACAGCGGCACCAGCCCATCCTCGGTGCGCAGTTTCAGCGCATCAAGGGTGGAGAGGACGCGGTCTTCTTCGGGCAGGCGAACGCGGATTTCGATTTCCTCGTCCGAACTGTCGACGCGCATGGTGTCCAGAAGGATGCCGCGCGTGACCAGCTGCACCATAGCGCCAACGGTCGCCACATCGGCGCCGTATCGCCCGGCCTTTTCGACATCGACGTCGATCTGCCAGTCGATACCGGGAAGCGGCAGGCTGTCCTCGATCAGGTCAAGACCGGGGGTTGCCTCGAACTGGGCGCGGGCCTGTTCGGTGGCGGCTGTCAGCGTGTCCCAGCTGTCGCCTTTCAGACGCAGGTGCACAGGTTTGCCGGAGGCGGGCCCCTGCGCCAGCGCGCGGATTTCGGCTTCAAAGCCCGGCAGCTTGGCCAGTTCGGCGTTGATCTCCTCGATCACCGTATCGCCGTCGAACTCGGTTGCCGTCACCTCGCGGGTGAACCAGCCGTTGAACCAGCTTTCGGTCTGGGTCGGCCGGTCCTCCCATGGGATGATCTCGAACTGGACCTGACCGATGGTATCGGGTGGGGTCTGGGCGCCTGAGGCATCGGTGTTCAGCCCGCCTTCACCGGCAAAGGAGAAGACATTCACGACCGCCGGATGCGACAGGATCACCTGTTCGGTCTGGCGCACCATCTCATCCTCTTCGGTCAGCGAGGTATTGCCACGGGCGCGCACATAGGCGGTGGCCTGTTCCGGCTCGGATTCGACGAAGAATTCAACGCCGTAGTTGTTCTGACCGAACATGGTGAAGACGGTCATGATGGCAAAGGCGATCGCCCCGATGGTGACGATGGGCATGACCGGATTGCCGACGATGAATTTGATGAAATGGCCAAAGGGCGTGTGTTTGTAGCCGGCATCGACGGATTTCTCGGTCCGGTGCAGACTGGCCGCGCCCAGCGTGACCGAGGCCCCGAAGGCCGCCAGCACGAAGACCAGCGCACCAAAGATCAGCGCGGCGGTATCGGGCACCTGAGCGGGCAGCAGATAGCCCCCGTTAAGCATCTGCATCGCCCCTGCAAACATACCCCAGAGCATCACCGGCACCAGAGCGGCCCGCAGCCACCAGGGTGCAACCGCCCGCAGCCCGTCGGAGAGGTTTTCAAACAGGCGGCTCATGCGGCCGGTGACACCGCCCATGACGGGCAGATAGATCAGCGCCACCACCAGCGATGCCGAGAGCACGAAGATCAGCGTGACCGGCAGCATTCCCATGAATTCACCGGGGACACCGGGCCAGAACAGCATCGGCAGAAAGGCACAGAGCGTGGTCGCGGTTGAGGAAACCACCGGCCAGAACATCCGCTGCGCCGCCTCGACATAGGCGTGCATCGGGCCGGTGCCCTCCTTGATCCGCTTGTCGGCGTATTCGACCACCACGATGGCGCCATCCACCAGCATACCCACCGCAAGGATCAGGCCGAACATCACGATATTGGAGATGCTCACGCCCATCACCGCAAGGAAGGCAAAACACAAAAGGAAGGAGGTCGGGATTGCAAAACCGACCAGCAGCGCGGCACGGCTGCCAAGCGCCGACAGCACCACGATCATCACCAGAGCAACAGCGGTCAGGACCGAACCTTCCAGCTGGCTCACCATGGAGCCGACGACGCGGCTCTGGTCGTTGGAGGTGCCGACGGAGACCGCGGCCTTCAGCTCGGGCGGCCATTTGGTCTTGGCCTCGGCCAGGGTTGCTTTGACCAGATCCACCGTGTCGATCAGGTTGTAGCCCTTGCGCTTGACCACCTGCAACGCCACCGTGTCCTCGCCGTTGAACCGCGCGGTGCCGCGACGATCCTCGAAGGTGAAATTGATCGTGGCCAGCTCACCCAGGGTGACCACGCGGTCGCCATTGGTCTTCACGGGCAGCTCGTAGATGTCGCGCACATCATCAAAGGATGACGGGATCTTCACGGAGAAGGTGCCCTGATTGGTTTCCACCTCACCGGCGGCGATCAGCTGGTTGTTGTTCTGCACAACGGTGATCAGTTCAAGCGCGGTGACGTTATAGGCTTCGAGCCGCAGCGGGTCGATCAGTACTTCGACCATCTCGTCGCGATTGCCGGCGATCCCGGCTTCGAGCACCGGTTCCAGCGCCTCAAGATCGTCCTGCAAGTCCTTGGCGATACGGGCCATCGTGCGTTCGGGCACGGCGCCGGTCAGGTTGACGATGACGATGGGGAATTCTGAGAAGTTGATTTCGTTGATGGTGTATTTTTCAGCCCCCTCGGGGAAATCGGCCTCGGCGGCATCCATCGCGTCACGGACATCTGCCATGATCGCGGTCTTGTCCCAGCCAAAGTCGAACTCAAGCGCCACACCGGCGTAGCCTTCGGCGGCGGTTGAGGACATCTTGTCCAGCCCGTCGAGATCGGCCAGCTCGGTCTCCATCACCTTGACCAGCAGGGTCTCGGCATCCTCGGCGGAGATGCCGGGGAAGGGGACAGAGATGAACAGCGCGGGGATTTCGATATCCGGCTCGCCCTCTTTGGGCAGGCTGGCATAGGCAAAGCCGCCGACCAGCAGCGAAATGGCGATGAACGCCAGGATCATACGGGCCCGTTCTGCGGCCCAGCTGACGATACCGGTCATTGGGTAACCTCTTTATACGTGGGCTCAACAGCGACGCCCGCAACAACAAAATCCTGCCCGACAACAATCACATCCGCCTGTTCAGGCAGGCCGCCAACCCAGACACCGCTGGCCTCATCCCGCAGGAGGCTGACGGGGTAAAATCCGACCGTCCGATCCTCTTTGACCACGCGCACGCCCAGCTGGCCGTCATTGTTCAGCGTCAGCGAGGATTGCGGCAGGTAATGCGCCTTGGAACCTTCGGCGGAGATCACGATATCGGCAGTCTGGCCGTCGCGGATCGCCAGATCCGGGTTCGGCACGGTGATTTCCACCTCAAATGTGCGGGTGGTGGGATCGGCCGAGCGGCTGATAAAGGTCACCTTGCCCGCAGCCAGACGCCCGTTTGCCAGTTCGGCGCGGGCCATGGCGCCAATGGTGACGCGGTTGACTTCGGCTTCTGGCACGTAACCGACCAGTTTGATGGTTTCGAGCTGGATCACCGTTGCACAAAGACTGCCGGGCTGCATCAGGCTGCCCAGTTCGGCGGTGTCGCTTTCCAGCAGCCCGTCAAATGGTGCGAGGATATCCAGACGCGACAGTTCCTTTTCAGAGGCGGCAACCTGTGCCGAGGCGGCTTCGATGCCCGCGCTGGTGGTTTCCAGCCCGGTTTCCGCCGTTGCCACGCCCGCCACCGCAGAGCGCTCGGCAGCCTGCGCCGAAGCCAGCCGGGTTTCAGAGGCAAAGCCACCTTCGGAGAGTTTCGCCGCAGCGGTCAGATTGATCTGCGCCTCGCGCAGCCGCGCGCGGGCCTCTTCCAGCCGGGCCTTGGCCTCAGGGACGCGGATTTTCGCTTCGCTCAGCCGGGCCTTCGCCTCCAGCAGGGCTGAGGGGCGGGTGCCGGGATCCAGCTTGCACAGCAGATCGCCAGCCTTCACCTGCGCACCCTTGCGCAGCGGTTCGGACAGGACGGTGGATGTGGTTTCAGACCGGACCTCAACCTCGCGGATGGCCTGGGTCTGACCACGCAGCACGACAGCGCTGTCGATACCACGGGCGCTACTGCGGATGGCGACAACCCCGACCGGCGATTTGCCGGTCTCCTTGGTATATGCCGCCGCCGCTGCAACGGCTCCGGTTGGATCAGCGGCGTCAGCGGCCGGGGCCGCAGCGTCCGCATCAGATGGGGCAGCCACCGCGTCCACGTCGCTCTGCTCCCCCCGGGCGAAGGCAAGAAGCGCATCCCGCTCGATCACGGCATAATACAAGCCTGCCGTTACAACAGCAGCAGTTATCAGGGGAATTACACGCATCTTGGGCCTTCCTAAATTCATAGTCATCCCATCCGGGACATATAGAACCACTCAACAACCATACCATTAATTCGGCATGTTCAGGCGAACTCGCGCTAAGTGATATGGGCGATATAGGCATTGTCCATACTAAACTCTGTAGTTCAGTTCACATTTTTTGCCTTTTTGGAGCGGTTTGTGCGGGATCGGGCACAACAGGGCCACTTGGCTTGGCACCGGTTGCACTGTAAGAGAAGCAGAACACAGGAAACTTTCCGGCAAGCGCGGGGGCGGTTGCCGGATCTGCCAGGGACATTTTCATGAGCGACACCGACAGCTTTATCGATGAGGTGACAGAAGAGGTCCGTCGCGATCGCCTGTTCAAGATACTCAAACGTTATGGCTGGATTGGCGGCGTGGCCGTGGTGCTGATCGTGGGCGGGGCGGCGCTGCGCGAATACAACCGCGCCCAGACCGAGGCCGCGGCGCAGGCGCTGGGTGACCAGATGATCGCCGCGCTGGACAGCGACGACAGCGCGGCCCGTGCCAATGCGCTGGATGCCATCACCGCTGAAACCGCCGGGGGCGATACGGTGCTGAAGCTGTTGCAGGCCGGTGCTCTGGCCGACGCAGGTGAGCGCGCGGCAGCTGTTGAGCGGCTGAATGCGGTGGCCAGCAATGGCGAGATGCCAGTGATCTATCGCCATATCGCGACCTTCAAGGCGCTTGGCCTGCAGCAGGACAGCCTGCCCATCGCCGACCGCCGGATCCAGTTCGAGGCGCTGGCCCAGCCCGGTGCGCCGCTGGCGCTGCTGGCGCAGGAACAGCTGGCCCTGATCGACATCGAAGACGGCAATGCCGAGGCCGCTATCACCCGTCTGCGCGAGATTATTGCGTCGGCGGCGGTCACCTCGGACTTGAAAGACCGTGCCTCGCAAGTGATTGTGGCGCTTGGGGGAGCGCTGGAGCCGGCCGCGGCACCAGAAGGCTGAGGACAATATCTGCGCTGACGGGCGCAGCGAGAAACGTGCAGTATAAGTGCAGTAACGGGGCAGGGTAATGACGGCAGTAACAAGCTTTTGGGGAGCAAGGGGCATTCTGGCAGGAACCGCATTGGCGTTG
This sequence comes from Phaeobacter sp. JH20_29, assembly GCF_048056175.1. NCBI lineage: Bacteria > Pseudomonadati > Pseudomonadota > Alphaproteobacteria > Rhodobacterales > Roseobacteraceae > Phaeobacter > Phaeobacter sp. JH20_29. The sequence continues at coordinate 751,725 of NZ_JAYMWO010000013.1, read as the reverse complement.
GTCCTGTCCGCCTGCACCGAGCCTGAGGTCATCCTGCGCGGTGAACGTCTGGATCTGCGCGATGACAGCGTCGCCGTGGTGACCAATGAAACCCGCGCCATTGCCCTGCCTGCGGCACGCAGCAACACCAGCTGGCCACAGGGCCCCGGTGTCGAAGGGCTGCGGCCGGTCCACCCGGCGCTTGCCGCCGCTCCAAACGCGATCTGGTCTACCTCTATCGGCGCGGGCGACAGCCGTCGTCAGCGCATCACCGCCACGCCGGTTGTCGGCGATGGCCGCATCTATACGCTGGACAGCGGCGCCAGAGTTTCCGCCGTTGCCACAAACGGGGCCTTGCAGTGGCAGAGCGAGCTGCTGCCTGCCTCCGACAGCTCCGGTCAGGCCACCGGCGGCGGTTTGGCGTTTGACAATGGCGTGGTTTATGTCTCCTCCGGCTATGGCGTGCTGACCGCGCTGGACGCGGCGAGCGGCGCGACCCTCTGGCGGCAGGAGCTTCAGGCGACCGGCTCGGGGCAGCCCACCGTGCACGATGGGCTGATCTATCTTGTGGCCGGCGATGACACCGGCTGGGCGGTCCATGCCAAGGATGGCCGGATTGCCTGGCAGATCCAGGCCACCCCGAGCCCGTCGAACATCCTGGGCGCGCCTGCGCCTGCGGTGACCTCCGATCTGGCAATTTTTGCCTTTGGATCCGGCGATCTTACCGCGACCTTCCGCAAGGGCGGCCTGCGCCGCTGGAACGCCTCGGTTGCGGGCAAGCGGATCGGGCGGACGATTTCGCGGATCAGCGATGTGACCGGCTCGCCCGTGGTGTCCGGCAACCGCATGTATGTCGGCAACCAGTCTGGGCGCACTGCGGCCTTTGATCTGGCGGCTGGCGATCGTCTGTGGACCGCCCCCCATGGCGCGGTGGATCCGGTCTGGGCGGTTGCGGGCAGTGTTTTCCTGATCAGCGATCTGGGCCAGCTGCTGCGGCTGGACGCGGACAGCGGCGAGGCGATCTGGGCGGCCGATCTGCCCGGATACTTGAAGGACAAACCCCGCAAGCGGGGCGCCATCGTGGCGCATCACGGCCCGGTGGTGGCCGGGGGGCAGGTGGTTGTCGCCTCCAATGATGGGCTGCTGCGCTTTTTCAGCCCCGAAAGCGGAGCACTGCTGCGCACGGTTGCGGTGCCGGGCGGTGCCAGCACCGCGCCGGTGGTGGCTGGCGGCACGCTTTATGTCGTGTCGACCAAGGGGCAATTGCACGCTTTCCGATAGCGCTTTGATGCGGTAGGAGAGGGTTAAACAGCGATGTGCTCTGGCAGGGCACGCGCAGATGCGCTATGGGGCGCGTCTGAATCGCAGAAAGTTGGTCTGATGTCTTTTACCCTCGCTATTGTGGGCCGCCCGAATGTGGGCAAATCCACACTGTTCAATCGTCTCGTCGGCAAGCGGCTGGCGCTGGTGGATGACCAGCCCGGCGTCACGCGCGATCTGCGCGAAGGGGAAGCGCGTCTTGGCGATCTGCGCTTTACCGTGGTGGATACCGCCGGTCTGGAAGATGCCACCGACAACTCGCTGGAAGGGCGGATGCGCCGCCTGACCGAGCGGGCGGTCGATATGGCCGATATCTGTCTGTTTATGGTCGATGCCCGCGTCGGTGTGACTCCGGTTGATCAGATGTTTGCCGAAATCCTGCGCAAGAAATCCGCGCATGTGATTCTGGCCGCCAACAAGGCCGAGGGCAATGCCGCCGACGCCGGTGTTCTGGACGCCTGGGGGCTGGGGCTGGGAGAGCCGATCCGCCTGTCCGGCGAACATGGTGAGGGTCTGAACGACCTTTATGCGCAGCTGATGCCGCTGGCGGATGAGTTTGAAAAACGCGCCAAGGACGACAGCCCGGAGATTGACGTCGTGCTGGATGAGGACGCCGAGGAGGATGACCTCTCGGTGCCGATGCCGACCCGCAACAAACCGTTGCAGGTGGCGGTTGTCGGGCGTCCGAATGCGGGTAAATCCACCCTGATCAACAAGATCCTCGGTGAGGATCGCTTGCTGACCGGGCCCGAGGCCGGGATCACCCGCGATGCGATCTCGCTGCAGATCGACTGGCAGGATGTGCCGATGCGGATTTTCGATACCGCGGGTATGCGCAAGAAGGCCAAGGTGCAGGAAAAGCTTGAGAAACTTTCCGTGTCGGACGGTCTGCGGGCCGTGAAATTTGCCGAGGTTGTGGTGGTCCTGCTGGATGCGGCAATCCCGTTTGAACAACAGGATCTGCGCATTGCCGATCTGGCCGAGCGTGAAGGCCGCGCGGTTGTGGTTGCGGTGAACAAATGGGACATCGAGGACGAAAAGCAGGAAAAACTGCGCAATCTGAAAGAGGCCTTTGACCGGCTGCTGCCGCAGCTGCGCGGCGCGCCGCTGATCACCGTGTCGGCCAAGACCGGCAAGGGTCTGGACCGGCTGCACGCCGCCATCATGCGCGCCTATGACGTCTGGAACCGCCGGGTACCAACGGCGGCGCTGAACCGCTGGCTGACGGGGATGCTGGAACAGCACCCGCCGCCAGCCCCGCAGGGCAAACGGATCAAGCTGCGTTATATGACCCAGGCCAAGACCCGCCCGCCGGGCTTTGTGGTGATGTGTTCGCATCCCGACAAGATGCCCGAGAGCTATAATCGCTATCTGGTCAACGGGCTGCGGCAGGATTTCGACATGCCGGGCACGCCCATTCGTCTGACGCTGCGCTCGCAGTCGGACAAGAACCCTTACAAGGGCAAGAAAAAAGCGCCGCCGTCGAAGCTGCGCAAACATCTGGAAGGCCGCCGCAGCTGAGCGTTGCCGTGCTGACCGCAGGATGAGATTTCGGGCAGCCCCTTCGAGGGCTGCCTTTTTTCTTGCCCTTGTAAGGGTTCATGCCTGCGACCTTGGCCCCATTTGACCGCAAGCCATTGGCTTTGCTAGGCTTCACCATAGATTATTGAAAGCCGGGGTGGCTTCTCTGCGCTATCTGATGCCGGTCGGGCGGCCGGACCGTCAGATGCGGGGCGCCGCGTCGGGGGATTGCGGGGTATTCACAGTGGCGGTCTGAGCGTCGTCGGGCCACGGGCAATTTGCCTCAGGCCATCGTCATTTCAGCGTCACACTGCGTCTCTAAGGAACATTTCATGGATCTGAGAGCATATACGCGGACTTATTGCGAGAAGGATAACCGGCTGGCGGCGCTCAGCTATTTTGGGACGTTTGCGGTCTATTTCCTGTCGCTGTCACTGGCGATCCGCTACGCCGACATCTGGTATCTGATGGCGCCTGCCGGGGTGGTTTTTGCCTTTGCAGCGGTGCGGCTTTATGTGCTGCAACATGACACCGGGCATCATTCGCTGTTCGAAACCCGATGGCAGAACGAAGTCGCAGGCCATGTGCTGTCGCCCTTCACCTTTGCGCCGTTTGAGGTGATGAAACAGAACCACAATGAGCATCACGCCTATGTCGGCAATCTGGAACACCGCGAGTCCGGTGAGATCCACACCATGACGCTGCGCGAATGGCAGGCGGCGGGCTGGGCGCAGCGGCTGGTCTATCGGCTGTATCGCAACCCGTTTGTGCTGGTGCCGCTGGGGGCGGCGTTCACCTATTTCATCCGCTATCGCTGGCCGAAGAACACGCTGCGCTTTGGCGTCCTGGGGGTGGTGCTGCACAATGTGGTGATCGTGCTGCTGCTCGCGCTGCTCTATGCCATCGCGGGGATGACCGGGGTGCTGATCTGGCTGGGGTTTTCCTTTCTTGGTGGGATGATCGGGGTGTTTCTGGTCTATCTCCAGCATAATTTTGAGGACACCTATTGGGATCGTCGGCCGGACCTCAATCCGCAGGTGGCCGCCCTTCAGGGATCATCGTGCCTCGATTTTGGCTGGTTTTTTGACTTTGCAGTCGCCAATATCACGCTTCATGACATTCATCATTTCAACGCCCGCATTCCCAGCTACCGGCTGCGTCGGTGCCACCACAATCTGCCGCCGGAGATTGCCCCGCGCAGGATCAAATTTGGCGAGGCGGTCCGCGCCATGGGGCTGAAACTCTGGGATGAGGAGCAGCAGCGGCTGGTGCCATTCCCGCAGCAGGCGGCAGGATCGGTCGCCGTGGCGGGTGGGATGCAGGCGACCAACAGGCAGGAGACCTCATGACATCCATTGCAACACTTCCCGGTGTCGGTCCTGCCTTGGCGCAGGTTCTGGCACAAAACGGCTGCGCCACGGTTGAGGCGGTTGCCGGAAAAACGCCGGAGGAGCTGAGCCGGATCCCGCGTATCGGCCGGCTGCGCGCGCAGAAGCTTGTGGCCGAGGCGCGCAAGGCGCAGCGGGTCGCTAAGGGCGCCGGGACCGGACCGGATCACCGTGCCAATGGCGCTGCGCCCGCGACTGCGGCGCCCAATGGCGCGGATACCCAGACGGGCGATGCCGCGCAGCTCAGCTCGGCGCTTGCTGCGGCCGAGGCCGCCCGCCGCGCGGCGGAGGCCAAGGCGGAGAGGGCCGTCACCAAGGCCAAGAAGGCCGCCAAACAGGCCGCAGCCCTGGCCGAGGAATTCGCCGCCGCAAAGGTGAAGGCCAAAGCCAAGGCAAAGCGGGTGAAGGCCAAGGCAAAACGCGCCATCGAGAAGGAAAAGGCCAAGGCCAAGGCGATCCTTGAGGCCAAGAACAATCCAAAGAAAGACGGCGGTAAAAAAGACGGCGCCAAGAAAGACGCCAAGAAGGAACCTGCCAAAAAAGCCTCCGCCCGGAAAGAGACCGGCAAGAAGGAGGCGGGCCGCAAGAAGCCCAGTGCGAAGAAACAGGACGATTCTACCGCTGCCGCAAAGGGCAGGAAGAAATAGGCCTCACCGGAGGCGCGTCTCGCGAGAAAAGGAAAACCGGCGCTGGGGTGCGCCGGTTTTTATATTTTATTAACAGGTTGCAGTGCGCTGTTAAACCAGATCACCTGCCGCCGTCAGGGTCAGGCGACCGCCCAGGTAGGGGGCAAGCACCTCGGGCAGTTTGACGGAGCCGTCTTCCTGCTGGCCGTTCTCCAGCACCGCAATCAGGCAGCGCCCGACCGCCAGACCGGAGCCGTTGAGCGTGTGCAGATATTCCGGCTTGCCACCGTCCGCAGGTTTGAACCGGGCGTTCATGCGGCGGGCCTGAAAATCACCGGTGGTGGAGACCGAGGAAATCTCTCGGTAGGTGTTCTGACCCGGCACCCAGGCCTCGATGTCAAAGGTACGGCGCGCGCCAAAGCCCATGTCGCCGGTGCACAGCACGACGGTGCGGTAGGGGATGCCCAGTTTCTCAAGGATCCCTTCGGCGCAGCGCAGCATACGCTTCTGCTCATCATCGGACTGGCTGGGGTGGACGATAGAGACCATCTCCACCTTCTCGAACTGGTGCTGACGCAGCATGCCGGAGGTATCCTTGCCGGCGCTGCCCGCCTCGGAGCGGAAACACAGCGTATGCGCGGTCATGCGGATCGGCAGGGCAGCCTCGTCAAGCGTGTCGCCCGCAACGGAATAGGTCAGCGGCACCTCGGAGGTGGGCACCAGCCACCAGCCATTGGTGGTCTGATAGCTGTCATCGCCAAATTTGGGCAGCTTATCGGTGCCATACATCGCCTCATCGCGCACCAGAACCGGGGAATTCACCTCGGTCAGGCCGTTCTCATCGACATGGGTGTCGACCATGAACTGCGCCAGCGCGCGGTGGATACGGGCCACGGCGCCCTTCAGCAGCACAAAGCGGGAGCCGGAGATTTTGGCGGCGGTTTCGAAATCCATCGCAGCTGCGACGCCCTTGATTTCAAAGTGCTCTTTCGGTTCAAAGGCGAAATTGGGGATCGCCCCCCATTTGCTGACCTCGACATTGTCGTCTTCATCCGCGCCCTCGGGCACGTCCTCGGCGGGCAGGTTGGGAATGCGGGCCAGCACATCGGTGAGCTTGGCGTCCAGTTCCTTGGCCTCGGTCTGCAGGGTGGCGACTTCGGCTTTCTTGCCGGCCACTTCCGCGCGCAGACGTTCGAATTCGGCATCGTCCCCCTTGGCCTTGGCCGCGCCGATGGCCTTGGCCGCCTTGTTCTGGTCGGCCTGAGCGGTTTCGGCCGCCTGGATTTTGGCCCGGCGGGTTTCATCCAGCGCCAGGATGTCAGAGGACATCGCCGCATCCCCACGCCGCGCCAAAGCGGCGTCAAAAGCGGCAGGGTTCTCGCGGATCGCGCGGATGTCATGCATGGGGGGGCTCCTAAAGCGTTGAATCAGTGCCGCCAGCATATGCCGGATGGGGGCGGGAAGGGGAAGGGGGCGCGCACGTTTGCCGCCGGGGTGTTGTGGGATGGCACGTTAGGGGGCGGTGGTCTACTCGTCCGGTGCCGTGGGCGGGATGTAGTTGTCGGGGTCCGTTTGCCATTTCTTCCATTGTCGGAATGTTTGGCCATGGCCCATTGCAAGTTTTGGCCAATGGGCGGGCCAATCCGAGCTGTCCGGTCCGTTGCCGTTCGGAAGAATAGTATCTGTTGTGCCAAATCCGCTATTAAGCTGTTCTAGGCCTATATTTGTACGAGAAAAATCCACTTGGCTCAGCAAAGAGCCCGAAAGATCGGCTCTGTTAAGACCGCTGGCGCCATCGATGGTTGTTGCGCTAATATCTGCGCCCTGCATATTTGCGCCTCCGAGTCGTATTCCCTGCATCTTTGCTCTGCTGAGGTTTGCACCCCGCATATTCGTCGAAGTGAGGTCTGCTTTTTGCAGCTCGGCATCGTAGAGTTCAGCACCCTGCATGTCGGCATGGCGAAGGCTCGCGCCCCGTAACATCGCGCATCCAAGAAATGCTTGTCGTAGATCCGCCCAGCTAAGGTCAGCCATCAGCATTTTAGCATTGCCCAGATTTGTACCTTGCATCTTCGCAAATGGGAGACTGGCATTCCGTAACTGTGTATCTCTTAGAAATGATCCTTGCATATGGCTCCCCGACAATATCGCACCTGACAGGTCTAGACCTGTCAGATCGAACCTTTGAAGATTGGCGTGTCGCAGATCAATAGAGATGCTTACGCAGTTCACTGCTCGGATCCGTTTCATCCGGCCTAGAACCTGAACCGCATTTTCCATGTCTGAGCGTTTAACAGTTAGCCCAAATAGCCAGCGGTGCAATTCGTTAGGTGTCGGTTCTTCTGGAGGTATCTCCGCGGGTACTTCGCGAGAGAGTTCGCGCACATAAACGCTGAGCAGTCGCGAAACTCGGGGAGCTGTGTCCGGGCGCTCCTTCACCAGCCCTTCCAGTCGATCAATGGCGGCGTTGCGGCGGGTTATGTCGTCTTCCCAGATATTTTGCTTCTGCTCTTCGTCCCAGCGCTGGCGCATGGCGTGCAGGTCTTCGGTGGCGGCGTTGATCTTGTCGTTGAACAGGGATTCATCAGCTGTCTTGTTGGCCTCGCGCGTCAGTCGGATCCGGATCAGGGTGAAAGGCAGCGCCACCACCGCGCCAAGGGTTGCAGTCATCGCCGCCAGTCGCAGCAGGGCGAAACGGGCAGATGCCTCTGCCGACGGATTTTGTGGGACCACAAACCAGATCAGCTCCCACAGCATCAGCAGCAGACCGGTGAACAGCGCCAAAAACAGGCCGGACCACATCAGGGCAAGCAACAGAAACAGCCCGTCGCCGAACTGTGCCAGTCCCAGAATATCTTTGAGGCGGTCTAGCGGATCGGTTTGCTTGCCCTCCGTGCGGGGCATGGCTGCATAGACGACAGCCACCGCCAGTACAAAGCCAGCGAGGGCAACAATCGCCCAAAAATACTTGGGATCAATCGGCAGGGTAATCGTGGTCATATGGGCAATCTGGATCTGAAATGGGTTGAAAAAACCCTCTCATCGCTCCCGCCATGGGTCAACTGCGTTTGCGGTATCGCAACTGGCCCCGTTAGCCTTGCAAAGCCCCGGGCCAGCGCATAGGTTCCCCTGCAAAATTAAGGGCGTCTGAAGCGCCTGTCACACAGAAGGAATATCCCATGGAAGGTGGCGCACTCGCCCAGTTTCTCCCGCTCATTCTGATCTTTGCGATCATGTATTTCCTGCTGATCCGTCCGCAGCAGAAAAAACTGAAGACCCATCAGGCGATGGTCGAGGCGCTGCGCCGGGGCGATCAGGTGGTGACCCAGGGTGGCATCATCGGCAAGGTGGCCAAGGTCAAGGACGATGGCGAGATCGAAGTGGAAATCGCCGAGGGTGTGAAAATCCGCGTGATCAAATCCACCATCGCGCAGGTTCTGAACAAGACCGAGCCGGCAGCGTAAGTATCCCCGCTTAACCAACTGAAAAGGCAGGGCAATGCTGCAAATTGATCTCTGGAAGCGGGTTCTCATCTGGCTGGTCTGTGTGACCGGCCTTTTGCTTGCCCTGCCAAATGCGTTTTACACGCGCGTCGAGCAGGCCAATGACGCCGCCGCCGAAATAATCGCGAAGGGCGAAAGCCCCGCGCGGCTGGACGTGGCGGGCCAATGGCCGTCGTTCATGCCGTCGTCGCTGGTCAACCTTGGTCTGGACCTGCGCGGTGGCGCGCATCTTCTGGCGGAGGTGAAGGTGGCCGACGTCTACGGCGCGCGCATGGATGCGCTCTGGCCTGAAGTGCGCGACGCGCTGCGCCCTGAGCGCGGTGAGGTCGGCACCTTCCGGCGCCAGCCCGCACCGGAGGGGCAGATTCGTCTGAAGATCTCTCAGCCAGAGGGCATGGCCCGCGCGCTGGAGGTTGTGCGTGGTCTGGCCAATCCGATCACCAGCCTGACTGGCGCCGGGGCCACGGATATCACCGTGTCCGGGACCGGTGACATTCTGACCGTAGAGCTGAGCGAGCAGGAGAAGCTGGCCTCTGATGACCGCACCGTGCGTCAGGCACTGGAAATCATCCGCCGCCGGATCGACGAGGTGGGCACCCGAGAGCCGACCATTCAGCGCCAGGGCAGCGACCGGATCCTGATCCAGGTGCCCGGCATCGGGTCGGCGTCTGAGCTGAAGGCGATCATCGGCACCACCGCCCAGCTGACCTTTAACCCCGTCGTGGGGCGCGGCACGGACGCCGATGCCAATGCGGGTGTCGGCAACAAAGTCGTGCCGTCGCTGGACGAAAATGGTGTGTTCTACACCGTTGAGGCTGCACCGGTTGTGACCGGTGAGGAGCTGGTGGATGCGCAGCCGTCGTTTGATCAGAACGGCCGCCCGGCGGTCAGCTTCCGTTTCAACACCACCGGTGCGCGCAAGTTCGGCGACTATACGGCCGAAAACATCGGTTCGCCCTTTGCCATCGTGCTGGATGAGGAGGTGGTTTCCGCCCCGGTGATCCAGTCGCATATTCCGGGTGGCTCTGGCATTATCACCGGCAACTTCACCATCGAGGAAAGCACCAATATGGCGATCCTGCTGCGTGCAGGTGCGCTGCCTGCGGGGCTGGAGTTCCTTGAGGAACGCACGATTGGCCCGGAACTGGGTCAGGACAGCATCGACGCGGGCAAGGTTGCGACCATCGTCGCCTTTGTCGGGGTGCTGGTGTTCATGGCGCTGAGCTACGGTCTCTTCGGGATCTTTGCCAATATCGCGCTGATCCTCAATATCGCGCTTATCTTTGGCGCGCTGAGCCTGATTGGTGCGACGCTGACCCTGCCGGGGATTGCGGGTATTGTTCTGACGGTCGGTATGGCGGTGGATGCCAATGTGCTGATCTTTGAACGGATCCGCGAGGAGCTGAAGGCCGGTCGAGGTCCTGCACGGGCCATTGACGAAGGCTATTCCAAGGCGCTGAGCGCCATTCTTGACGCCAATATCACCACCTTCATCACCGCTGTGATCCTGTTCGCCATGGGCTCTGGCCCGGTGCGCGGCTTTGCGATCACGCTGGGGCTGGGGATTCTGACATCGGTCTTCACCGCGATCTTCGTGACGCGGGTGATCATCGTGATGTGGTTTGAACGGCGTCGTCCGAAAACAATCGAGGTCTGAGATGCGGCTGAAACTAATTCCCGAAAATACCTCGTTTGATTTCTTCAGACTCTGGAAACTGTGGCTGGGCATCTCTGCGCTGATGATCGTTGTCGGCTTTGCCTCCTTTGCCTTGCAGGGGCTGAATTTCGGCATCGACTTCCGCGGCGGCACCACCATCCGGACCGAAAGCACGACCGAGATCGACGTGGGCGCCTATCGCGGCGCGCTGGAACCGCTGGAGCTGGGGGACATCACCATCAGCGAGGTGTTCGATCCGACCTTTGACGTGGACCAGCATGTGGCCATGGTGCGCATTCAGGCGCAGGGCGATGGCGAGTCGATTTCCGGCGCAGTGATCGCGGATGTGAATGCAGCACTGGATACGGTGGCACCGGGGATCAAATTCGTCTCGGTGGAATCCGTAGGCCCCAAGGTCTCTGGTGAGCTGGTACAGACGGCAGTGCTGGCGGTCGCCCTCGCGATTGGTGCGGTTCTGATCTATATCTGGCTGCGCTTTGAGTGGCAGTTCGCGCTTGGCGCTGTTGCCGCGCTTGTCCACGATGTGGTGCTGACCATTGGCGTGTTCTCGGAACTGCAGATCAAGTTCGATCTGGCCATCATCGCGGCGCTGCTGACCATCGTCGGCTATTCGCTGAACGATACCGTGGTGGTTTTTGACCGGGTGCGTGAAAACCTGCGTCGCTACAAGAAAAAGCCACTGGCCGAGGTTCTGAACATCTCGATCAACGAAACCCTCAGCCGGACGGTGATGACCTCGGTGACCACATTGCTGGCGCTGATCTCGCTTTATGTGCTGGGCGGAGATGTGATCCGGGGCTTTGTCTTTGCGATGATCTGGGGCGTCATCATCGGCACCTATTCGTCGATCTTCGTGGCCTCCACGATCCTGTTGTGGCTGGGTGTGAAACGCGACTGGACCAAGCCGTCGAACACTGCAGGCAACCAGTTCGCCAATATCGACGCCTGAGGGTTCAGACCGCGCGACGGGTCAAAGGCCGCAGCCCCATGGGTTGCGGCCTCTTTTTATCGGCATATGCGGCGCTGGTATTTTGTCGCGGTGGCGGACATGTTATGCAGCCGGGCAGGGCAGGGTCGCCCGCCCACCACCCGACCACGTACAAAGGATGCACGCCATGCGTTTGAACGAAGTTGCCTATACGGATGCCCTGCCAATTGATGGCTATGGGCCGGGGTTCTTTCGGGTTGGCGGTGAGGTGCATCACGGCAATATCCTGACCGGGGCCACGGGGACCACGGACTGGGGCGGCTATGAGGACAGCGCGCCATTGCTGGCGCTTGCCGGGGATGTGGATGTGCTGTTCGTCGGCACCGGCGCCGAGGTGGCCCATATCCCCGCCGGTCTGCGCCAGCAACTGGAAGGGGCCGGAATCGGGGTCGAGGCGATGAACTCCCCCGCTGCCTGCCGGACCTATAACGTGCTGTTGTCCGAGGGCCGCCGCATCGCGCTTGCGGCGCTTGCGGTCTGACTGTCGCACGTGCAGGCCTGGGCTTGATCTGGCGCAAGGACAGCGGCCGCCGGATCGGCTTTTTCGAAGCAGAACCAAATGGGTAGGCGGATTTCATGACAGTGACCATCGCAGGGCTGAGCATCGCGCGCGGCGGCGTTCCGGTGCTGGAGGGGGTGAGCTTTGCGCTGACACCGGGCCGGGCGCTGATCCTGCGGGGACCAAACGGCAGCGGCAAGACCACGCTGCTGCGCACCATCGCCGGGCTGCAACCGCCGCTGGCGGGTGAGATCAGTTTTCACGGCGACGGCAGCGCCGAGGATTTTGCCTATGCCGGCCACTCCGATGGGATCAAGCTGACGCTGACAGTGGCGGAGAACCTGCGGTTCTGGGCGGCGATTTTTGCCACCGGCGCGATTGATGCCGCGCTGGATGCCTTTGACCTCCGGGGTCTGTGCGACCGGCAGGCCGGGGCGCTGTCGGCCGGACAGAAACGCCGCCTGGGTCTGGCGCGGCTGATGGTGACGGGGCGGCGCTACTGGATCCTGGATGAACCGACCGTCAGTCTGGACCGGGCCTCGGTGCAGCAGTTTGCACAGGTGGTGCAGCAGCATCTGGCCGGTGGCGGCGCGGCGCTGATCGCCACGCATATCGATCTTGGCCTGGATGGCGACACGCTGGATGTGGGCCGTTTTCGGGCCAGGCTGCCGGATCTCGACAATTTTGACGGAGCCTTCCTGTGAGGGCGCTGTTGCTGCGGGATCTGAAGCTGGCGCTGCGTGCCGGCGGCGGCTTTGGGCTGGGGCTGGCGTTTTTCCTGATTGTCACCGTGCTGGTGCCATTCTCGGTGGGGCCGCAGTCCGAATTGCTCAGCCGTATCGCGCCCGGCATCCTCTGGCTGGGCGCGCTCCTGGCCTGCCTGTTGTCGCTGGACCGTCTGCTGGCGCTGGACTGGGAGGATGGGACGCTGGATCTGATGGCCACGGCGCCGCTGCCGCTGGAAGCGGTGGTGACGATCAAGGCGCTGGCCCATTGGATCACCACCTCGCTGCCGCTGGTTCTGGCAGCACCGGCGCTCGCGGTTCTGCTCAACCTGCCGGGGCAGGGGTTTCTCTGGCTGGTGGTTTCGCTGCTGCTGGGCACGCCCGCGCTGTCGGTGATCGGCACCTTTGGTGCGGCGCTCACTGTCGGGCTGAAGCGGGGCGGTCTGCTGATGTCGCTTCTGGTGCTGCCGCTTTATGTGCCGACGCTGATCTTCGGAGCCGAGGCGGCGCGCCGGGGGGCCGAGGGCATGGCGGTAGAGACGCCGCTGTTGATGCTGGCCGGTATCTCGGCCGCCTCGCTGGCGCTGCTGCCCTTTGCCAGTGCCGCCGTACTGCGCGTCAATTTGCGCTAGGATGAATGAATTGAGATCCCTTCAAGCAAGAGCTAAATAGCCACCATGTCGATCTGGGAATACGCCAATCCAAAGAAGTTCCTGACCACCTCGGAGCGGGTCTTGCCCGCGCTGTGGGTCACAGCTGCCGTGCTGACCTGTGTGGGGCTGGTCTGGGGGTTCTTCTTCACACCAGATGACTACCGCCAGGGGTCCACGGTAAAGATCATCTTCCTGCATGTGCCTTCGGCGCTGATCGCCATCAACGCCTGGTTCATGATGCTGGTGGCCTCGCTGATCTGGGTGGTGCGCCGCCATCATGTCAGCGCCCTGGCCGCGCGTGCCGCAGCGCCCGTCGGGGTGGTGATGACGCTGATCGCGCTGCTGACCGGCGCGCTCTGGGGCCAGCCGATGTGGGGCACCTGGTGGGTCTGGGACCCGCGGCTGACCTCATTCCTTGTGCTGTTCCTGTTCTACCTTGGCTATATCGCCCTCTGGGAGGCGATCGAGGACCCGGACACGGCGGCGGATCTCACCTCGATCCTGTGTCTTGTCGGCTCGGTCTTTGCGGTGCTCAGCCGCTATGCGGTGAACTTCTGGAACCAGGGTCTGCATCAGGGCGCCTCGCTCTCGCTCGACAAGGAAGAGAATGTGGCAGATGCGTTCTCCAACCCGCTCTATGTCTGCATGATTGGCTTTGGCCTGATGTTTCTGGCGCTGGTGCTCTACCGGACCGGCACGGAAATCCGCGCCCGCCGGATCCGTGCGCTGATGCTGCGTGAAAGGATGGACGCATAATGCCCGATCTTGGAAAATATGCCGTTGAAGTGCTGTCTTCCTACGGCGCCTCGCTGGTTCTGCTGGCCGGACTGCTGGTGATCACCTTTGCCCGTGGTCGCCGGATACGGCGGGAGATGCAGGCAATGGAACAACAGATGCAGACCCGTGGAGGTGCGCCCCGTGGCTAAGATTTCTCCCGTGATGGCGCTGCCGGTTCTGGTTTTTGGCGGGCTGGTGGCCCTGTTTCTGGCTGGCATGTTCCGCGATGATCCCGAAAGCCTGCCCTCAGCGCGCGAAGGTCAGAGCGCGCCGCCGGTTGTGCTGACCGATTTTCCCGGTGAACCCGGGTTCGACGATGCCACGCTGCGTGACGGCAGCGTGAAACTGGTGAATTTCTGGGCCAGCTGGTGTGGCCCCTGCCGGGTGGAACACCCGAGCCTGGATGCGCTGTCCAAGGAAGGGCTGGCGATTTACGGGGTGAACTACAAGGATCAGGAAGACAATGCCGTTGGCTTTCTGAACGAGCTGGGCAATCCCTATACGGCCATCGGTCGCGATGAGGCAGGTCGGATGGCGCTGGACTGGGGTGTCTATGGCGTGCCGGAAACCTATGTCATCGACGGTAAGGGCACTATCATCCTGCGTTTTGCCGGTCCCATCACGCAGCGGGTGATCGACAGCACCCTGCGCCCGGCACTGGAGCGTGCGGCAGCCAACTGATGCGGCTGCCATCGGCAGGCGGCGCAGGCCTTGCGGGGCAAGCAGGATCCGATCCTAGCCGAGCTCATAGGTTCGGAAGATCTGTTCGTCCTGTGTGAACTCTGCCAGCCGGTCAAAATCACCGCGTTCTGCCCGCCAGGTGAGATAGGCGCTCTGGACCTCGCTGTTCTCCCAGATCTGGAAAATGACCACCTCGCCGCGCTCTGGTGCCAGCAGGAGATGGGCCTGGATACAGCCCTGAAAACGACGGGTTTCCGGCATCAGTTTTTGCAGCGCCGCGACCAGCTCGTCGTAGAGGTCGGGGATCGCCGTGATGGTGACAATGATAGCTTCTTTTTCAGGAGTGTCGTTCACTGGGCATCCGTCTGAGTTTAGTGCGTCTTGGGGGCGGCTGAGCACAACCTGTTGCATCTGGCAGTGCCGTCGTTACGCGGCTGCTAGATCTGTTGATAAATCCTAGACGGGCCGGCAGCCCGCCGTCCAGTTCGAAGTTTACGTAACGGCATCTTGATGCGATGATTCCGATTGGTCCCGCGAGTTTATGCCTGAATTCATCGTGTTGAAAACAAAAACGGGTGCCCCGAAGGGCACCCGCGTTGATCGCTCAGATGCTGTGACCTGCGCCTGCCTTAGGATTTGGCGAGGTTGCGCAGCACGTAATGCAGCACGCCGCCATGTTCGATGTACTCGATCTCGGGCGCGGTATCGATGCGGCACTTCAGGGTGATGGTCTTGGTGGTGCCATCGCCGTAAGTGATGTCGCAAGGAACTTCCTGCTGCGGCTTGATGGTGTCCAGACCGTGGATCGAGACCGTCTCATCGCCGGTGAGCTTCAGCGTCTTGCGCGTGTCGCCGCCGGTGAACTCAAACGGGATCACGCCCATGCCAACCAGGTTGGAGCGGTGGATACGTTCGAAGCTCTCGGCGATGACCGCCTTGACGCCCAGCAGGGCCGTGCCCTTGGCCGCCCAGTCGCGCGAGGAGCCCGCACCGTATTGTTCGCCGCCGAAGACAACCAGCGGGGTACCCTGTTCCTGATAGGCCATGGAGGCCTCGTAGACCGAGGTCTGTTCGCCATCGGGGCCTTTGGTATAGCCACCTTCGACACCGTCCAGCATCTCGTTCTTGATGCGGATGTTGGCAAATGTGCCGCGCATCATGATCTCGTGGTTGCCACGACGCGAGCCGTAGGAGTTGAACTCACGCGGCTGCACCTGACGGTCCAGCAGATACTGGCCAGCCGGGGTGGTGGTCGCGAAAGAGCCCGCCGGGGAGATGTGGTCGGTGGTGACCATATCGCCGAGGATTAAGAGCGGTTTTGCGTCCTTGATGTTGGAGATGGTACCCGGCTCAGAGCCCATACCCTGGAAGTAGGGCGGGTTCTGGATATAGGTGGAGCTTGCCGGCCAGTCGTAGGTCTCGGCGTCGGTGGTGTCCACCGCCTGCCATTTCTCGTCGCCTTTGAACACATCGGCGTATTTCGACAGGAAGGCTTCGCGGGTCACGGTTGCTTCGACCAGATCGGCGATTTCCTTTTGGCTCGGCCAGATGTCCTTCAGGTAGACATCCTTGCCGTCCTTGTCCTGGGCAATCGGATCTGACGCCAGATCAATATCCATGGTGCCCGCCAGCGCATAGGCAACAACCAGCGGCGGCGAGGCCAGATAGTTGGCGCGCACATCGGGGCTGATACGGCCTTCGAAGTTGCGGTTGCCGGACAGGACGGAGGTCGCCACCAGATCACCTTCGGCGATGGCATCGGACAGCTCCTGCTGGATCGGACCGGAGTTGCCGATACAGGTGGTGCAGCCATAGCCCACGAGGTTAAAGCCGATCTTGTCCAGATCTTCCTGCAGGCCTGCGGCCTCCAGATAGGCGGACACAACCTGCGAGCCCGGTGCCAGCGAGGTCTTGACCCAGGGCTTGCGATCCAGGCCGAGGGCAGCGGCCTTGCGCGCCACGAGGCCCGCGCCGATCATCACATAGGGGTTCGAGGTGTTGGTGCAGGAGGTGATCGAGGCGATCACGACCTTGCCGCTTTCCATGGTGTAGTCCTCGCCCTTGACGGCGACTTCCTTGCCCATGGGACGCTTGAAGGTCTCTTCCATTTCCTTCTGGAACGCCGCCTTGGCGCCGGTCAGGGCGACATAGTCCTGCGGGCGTTTCGGGCCGGAGATCGCAGGCACGATGGTGCCCATGTCGAGGCTCAGCGTGTCGGTGTAGATCGGGGCATAATCCGCATCACGCCAGAAGCCGTTTTCCTTGGCGTAGGCTTCGACCAGCGCGATACGGTCTTCGTCGCGGCCGGTGTTGCGCAGGTAGCGGATGGTTTCTTCGTCGATCGGGAAGAAGCCACAGGTGGCGCCATATTCCGGCGCCATATTCGCGATGGTGGCGCGGTCCGCCAGCGGCAGCGTATCAAGACCGGTGCCGTAGAATTCCACGAATTTGCCAACCACGCCCTTGGCGCGCAGCATTTCCACAACCTTCAGCACGAGGTCGGTGCCGGTGGTGCCTTCGCATATGGCGCCGGTCAGCTCAAAGCCGATGACCTCGGGGATCAGCATGGAGATCGGCTGACCCAGCATCGCGGCTTCGGCCTCGATACCGCCAACACCCCAGCCCAGAACGGCCGCGCCGTTGACCATGGTGGTGTGGCTGTCGGTACCGACCAGCGTATCGGGGTAGGCGACCATCTCACCGTTCTGATCCTCATCGGACCAGATGGTCTGGGCGAGATATTCCAGGTTCACCTGGTGGCAGATGCCGGTGCCCGGGGGCACAACGCGGAAGTTGTTGAACGCGCCCTGACCCCATTTCAGGAACTGGTAACGCTCCATGTTGCGTTCGTATTCGCGGTCGACGTTCATCTGGAACGCGCGCGGGTTGCCGAACTCGTCGATCATGACCGAGTGGTCGATGACCAGATCAACCGGGTTCAGCGGGTTGATCTTCTGGGCGTCGCCACCCAGCGCCTTGATACCGTCGCGCATCGCGGCAAGGTCCACAACGGCGGGAACGCCGGTGAAATCCTGCATCAGCACGCGGGCCGGACGATAGGCGATTTCGCGGGGGTTCTTGCCGCCATTGGCGCCCCATTCGGCAAAGGCCTTGATATCGTCGGTGGAGACGGAGAAGCCGCCGTCCTCAAACCGCAGCATGTTTTCCAGCACCACTTTCAGCGCGGCAGGCAGCTTGGCAAAATCGCCAAGACCGGCTTCGGTTGCGGCGGGGATCGAGTAATAGGAGATCGACTTGCCACCCGCGCTCAGTTTGCGGCGCGTCTTGGCATTGTCCTGTCCGACGGTGATAGGCATGTTTGGCCTCCCTCTGGGATGTGAAAACAGGGAATTCGCTACCGGCTATCTGCAACAGGTCGGGCGTGCATTCAATAGCTGAAACGCCGCAGGCAGCATTTTTGTATGCAATAGTACACAAAATTTGCGCCAAGGTGGAATTTTCACCCCAAACAGCACCACGCACGGGCGTCTCAAGAATGATTGATTGGTCATTTCAGGCTCAGCCCGCTAGATCCATAAGCCAGAGCAAAAAGGGTATCTTGTATGAAATGGGTCGCATCGCTTTTTCTGGCCGTGTGGATGACGCTGCCAACCGGGGCTGCCGCGCAGAGCGCTGGCGCGGCCACCGATTTGGTGGTGGTGGAGCTGTTCACCTCGCAGGGGTGCTCCTCCTGTCCGCCTGCTGATGCGCTGCTGCGGCAGCTGACGGCGCGGCCTGATGTGCTGCCGTTGGCGCTGCACGTGGATTACTGGGATTATATCGGCTGGAAAGATCAGTTCGCCGATCCCGCCCACACCCGCCGCCAGAAAGGATACGCCCACGTCGGCGGTCGCCAGATGGTCTATACCCCGCAGATGATCGTCAATGGTCAGGACGATGTTGTCGGCGCCAATGCGATGGAGCTGACCGAGGTGATCGCCAGCCATCAGACCCGGCCCAGCCAGGTGTCGATCCGCATTGATGGCAGCGCCGCTGATGGTGTCACTGTCGCGTTGCGACGGGCGGATACCGCGCCGGTTCTGTCCGGGCCGATCTCGGTGCAGCTGGTGCGTTATGCGCCGCTGAAAACCGTGGATATCTCACGCGGGGAGCTGGCGGGCCGTCGGTTGGATTACGCCAATGTCGTCGAACAGATTGACCGCGTGGCGGATTGGGACGGGCAGGGCGCGCTGGAGCTGACTGTGACGCTGACCGATGCCCGCCCGGCCGCGCTGCTGGTACAGCAGGCGCCCTATGGTGCGATCCTGGCCGCAGCCAGGCTGAACTGAAACAGGTTGAACTGAGACAGGCTGAAGTGGGCCGTGCAAACCTGAGCCAGGCCAGACGAAGACCGCACGCCGCAGCACCCCGGGCAGGCTCAGGTCGCGTCCGGCTTCCGGTCTGCCGGTGTGGGTTTCGGGATCGGCACATAGGGTTTCCACCGCCGGTGGATCCAGAACCATTGCCCCATATGTTGCCGCACCAGTTCCTCCAGCCGTTTGCAAACGGTGGTGGTCATGGTGACAGGATCCGATGGGGCGATTTCTTCCTGCACGATGATCTCGAAATCCAGCCCGTTGGGCTGGCGAATGGCGTAGACCGGGATCATCGCAGCCTTGTATTTCAGCGCCAGTTCGGCTGGCACGATGGAGGTCACGGCGGGTTCGCCGAAGAAGTCGATATTGACCCCGCCATGGGCATGCAGATCCGCCACGATGGCAATGATGCCCCCCTGTTTCAGGTGGCGAACCATCTCCATCATGCCGCGTTTGCCCTGTTCAAACATCGGTTTGCCGGTCTTTTCAATGGCGCGCACATAGTGGTCGTTGAAATAGGGATTGGCCATCCGACGATAGAGCGCCCCCATGGCAAAGCCGCGCTTGATCAGATTGGCGCGCGCGGCGTCGTAATTGCCGAAATGGCCGGTGACCAGAATGACCGGACGCCCTTCGGCGCGGGCGCGTTCCAGCGCCGCCAGACCGGGGCCGGAGACCGGCGCCGCCCAGGCGCGCTCCAGAAACGGTTGCCCGGCGTAGAGTTCCGCCACCACGCGCCCGACATTGTCGCTGACCTCATCGCAGAGACGCGCCACCTCCGCCTCCGGCAATTCGGGGCAGGTCAGCGCGAGATTGTCACGCACCCGTTTGTGAAACCCGGCCAGCGGTGCAGCCTTGCGCATCACCCAGCCCATCGCCGGAATGCGTTTGTCATAGGGGATCAGACCCAGCGCGCCGATGATCGCGCGCAGCGCCAGATTGCTGGCGTAGTAGCTGGCGCGGCGGCCTGGGGACAGGGTGGAGGGATCAACGGGCATGTCCGGTCGGCCTGCAATTGAGGAAAGCAAAATCAGCCGCGACCATAAACGGCGGCGCCAACAGGCACAAGCAACCGACCCCGTTATCGGCAACGCAGCTCTTGGCCATACGTCCGCTCAGATCCGGTGGACGCGGCCCTGGGCCGCGCCGCCGTTGCGGGCGCTGAGATCAGTCCTCTTCGTCCTCGTCAGTGGCGCGCAGCTCGATCTCGCCGGAATTCACCAGCTCTCGCAATGCGTTGACGATCGTGCCCATGGCACCTTCTCCAACGCTGCGCTTGACCTTGCCCCGTTCGGCCACTTCCTCGCGGATGTTGTTGGCCATCCGGCTGGACATATTGGCCAGCATGAATTCGCTGGATTCCACATCGTCCTCGTCGGTGGCAAAGGCGATGGCGGTGACCAGATCCTGCTGCGCCAGAACGCGCGCGATCTTGGGCACATCGACGGGGCTGACGCGCTGTGAGATCAGAGCATAGGTGAAGATCGATTTGCGGACGTCACCGGCGAATTCCTCGTCTTCCTCATCCAGCGCGGTCAGCACCTCGTCACGTTTGCCCGCTGCCGCCTGGGTCAGGATGGCCCCCATGCGCTGGCCCGGCGTCTCTTCAAAGGCGACCTCGGGCCGCGCCTCGATCTGCGCGGCGAGGGACAGGCCAATGCGATCCACTGTATCCGGGGTCACGGCGGCGGTCTGACTGACGGCATAGGTGATGCGGCGGGCCACGGGACCGGGCAGGTGGATCAGCATCTGCGCCGCCTTGGTGGTGTCGAGTTTGGACAGAAGGACAGCGGCGACCTCGGTGCTTTCGGCCTGAGCCAGCTCCGCCAGCTCCTCTGGCGGCAGGGCGCGCAGACGCTCCCACGGGTCGCCAAACTGGCGCACGCCGGCCTCCTTGCGCAGGCGGCTGGCCGTCTGGCGGCTAATCTTGCCCTCCATCGCGGAGAGCGCACCAGCCAGACCATTGGGAAAGGAAAGGCCGACGTTGTCGAGCATTTCGGCAAATTCCCCGGCCACCTCATGCAGGGTGGTGCGGTCGATCAGCCCCATGCGGCCCATCTGCTGGGTCAATTCGATCTGCAAATCGTCCGGCAGCGATTCCAGCGGGATATCGGCCCCTTCGTTCAGCAGCAGGCGGACCACAATGGCGGCTTTGGCCTTGCCGCTGAGTTTGGATTTGGCGGCGGGCATACCACCGCCCATTGCGGGCATATCCAGCGCACCGCCACCCATGCCGCCCATCCCCATATCGCCGCCGCCGAAATCGCCGCCGAAATCCATCCCGCCAAGCGGAGCCGGGGCGGAGAAATCGCCAAAGTCATCTGAGGAGGCCGCCATGGGAAGCGCCAAAGCATTTTCATTCTGCATTTATGAGCCCTAGCCAAAAAGATTCTCTTTCTGTTGTCTCCAATCTAGGGCGCAAGCCGTAAAGAAATGCTGAAAATCAATAGCTTTGCGTCTGTCCCGACAAAAGCGCCTCGCGCAGCGAGACCTCGGCCCAGCTGCCACTGCCGCCTGCGGCGCGGATCAGTTTCCACTGCTCCAGCGCAAGACCGTATTTTCCTTCAGCTACAAACCCTTGCCCCATGTAAGACCGCGCCAGATGGTTCTGTGGATCCAGCGCAATGGCACGAGTGTAATAGGACATGGCCTGGTCCCGATAGCCCTGCTTACGATAGGTAAAGCCCCAATAGGTCAGCACCCGGCTATCCATCTGGTCAGGCATCGCCGCCAGCACCGCCTGCGCGTCGCCATAGCGTCCAGCATAGGCGAGTTCGCGCACGGCGTCATACATTTCATCCGGGTCGAGCGAGGAGTGTTTGGGCGCGACGCAGCGCTGTTTCTGATCGTCCCAGACCTTGGCGCCCTTGCAGGTCTTGGTGGTGTTGGTTGGCTTTGGCGCGGCGCTGTCATCGCTCCCCGCCGCCAATGGCTGGCCTGCAAAGCCGGTGGCAAAAGCAGCCGAGAGCGCCAGCGCAGGCAGCGCGGCACAGCTGGCCCGCAGCACCGATGCGGGCAGAGAACGGGCGAGGAGGGCGGTTCGTGTCGGGATGGCAGGCATGGGATTGTCCTTTTGTCGCGCGCGCCGCGGATCTGCGGCCTGAGGTGTCTTCACCTTAGAGGGTGGACCACCGGGGCGGGATAACAAGACAGTGAGGCGCAGCGGCACGAAAAAGGCCGCCCTGCGTGTGGCAGAGCGGCCTGTGCAATCACAGAGATCACAGGTTGGCTTAGTCGCCAAACACCCGGGCAAAAATCGTGTCGACGTGTTTGGTGTGATAGCCCATGTCGAATTTCTCGTTGATCGCTTCTTCACCCAGCGCCGCAACCACATCGGCATCCGCCAGCAGCAGCTCGCGGAAATCAACACGATCTTCCCAGACCTTCAGGGCGTTGCGCTGCACCATGGAATAGGCGTCCTCGCGGCTGACACCCGCCTGCGTCAGCGCCAGCAGCACCCGCTGTGACATAACGAGGCCGGGGAATTTGTTCATGTTGTCCAGCATGTTCTCAGGGAAGACCAGCATCTTGTCGATGACGCCGGCCAGACGGTTGAGCGCAAAATCCAGGGTCACGGTCGCATCTGGGCCGATGCCGCGCTCCACCGAGGAGTGCGAGATATCGCGCTCATGCCACAGCGCCACGTTTTCCATCGCCGGGATCACCGCCATCCGCACCAGGCGCGCAAGGCCGGTGAGGTTCTCGGTCAGAACCGGGTTCTTCTTGTGCGGCATTGCCGAGGAGCCTTTCTGGCCCATCGAGAAGAATTCGGCGCCTTCCAGCACCTCGGTGCGCTGCATGTGGCGGATTTCCACTGCGATATTCTCGATCGACGACGCGATGACGCCCAGCGTGGCAAAGAACATTGCGTGACGGTCGCGCGGGATCACCTGGGTCGAAATCGGTTCAGGGCTGAGGCCGAGCTGTTCGCAGACATGTTCTTCAACACGGGGGTCGATATTGGCAAAGGTGCCAACCGCGCCGGAGATCGCGCCGGTGGCAACTTCGGCGCGGGCATTTTGCAGACGCTGCTTGTTGCGGTCCATTTCGGCATAGAAACGGGCAAAGGTCAGACCCATGGTGGTCGGCTCGGCGTGGATGCCATGTGAGCGGCCGACGCGCACGGTGTCCTTGTGCTCCAGCGCGCGTTTCTTCAGCGCAGCGAGCACCTTGTCGACGCCCTCGAGCAGGATGTCGGCGGCACGCACCAGCTGCACATTGAGGCAGGTGTCCAGCACGTCCGACGATGTCATGCCCTGATGTACAAAGCGCGCTTCCTCGGAGCCGACATGTTCGGCCAGATGGGTCAGAAAGGCGATGACGTCATGTTTGGTCACGGCCTCGATCTCGTCGATGCGGGCGACGTCGAATTCCACGTCCTTGGCTTTCCATACCGCGTCGGCGTTCTCGCGCGGGATCACGCCGAGGTTCGCCATGGCTTCGCAGGCATGTGCCTCGATTTCGTACCAGATCTTGAATTTGGTTTCCGGCGACCAGATGGCAACCATTTCAGGACGGGAATAGCGGGGGATCATGGGCAGCAGCACCTTATTGTAGCAGGGCAGAAGGGAAGCGGATGATGCCGCGCGTCTTAGAGCAGCGCGCCTCACAGGGCAAGGGCGCGGAGCCAGCCCGCGACAGAAAGCGCCCGATTTCAGCTGTCTTATGTCCCGCATCCGGCGCATCGGTGGGTTTTGCGCCACTGATAGGGAGGCAGACGGCACCCGTTACGGCCGGCAGCCAGCGGCGACATCCGCCCGCCCAAGAAATGCCGCCGTCAGCGCAGGGTCAGAACGGCAGATGTGCCGGATCCACCTCAATCTCGGCCTGATCCAGCCGCGTCGTCACCTTGGCGCCATGTTCCAGCGTGCGATGCACCGGACAGCGGTCGGCGATATCCATCAGCTTGGCGCGTTGATCTGCGCTTAGGGGGCCGGTCAGATAGATCACGCGGGTAAACTGGTCGATTTGCGCCGGACCCGAGGGCAGGGCATCCTGCGCATGGACCTTGTCATGGCACACATCGACGCTGACGCCTTCCAGCGGCCAGCCCTTGCGCCGGGCATACATGCGGATGGTCATGGAGGTACAGGCGCCGAGACCGGCGGCGATAAACCCATAGGGTGTCATGCCACGATTGCTGCCGCCATAGGCCAGCGGTTCATCGGCGTAGGTGTGATGACGGGGGCCGGACTGGATATCCTGCAAAAAGCCGTTCGGATCCGCTTCGGTGACACGCAGCACGCCTTCGGGGGCACCGGGGGGCGGAGCAGGCGGCGACAGGTCGATATAGCGCCCGGCCCAGGCGGCGATGAGGTCAGCGGCATATTCGGCATCACGGGGACGCGAGATCAGGTGGTCGGCATCGTCCAGCGTGACAAAGCTCTTGGGGTGTCTGGCCGCCATGAACAGCTCTGCTGCATTGTCGATGCTGACGGTGGCATCCAGCGGCGCATGCATCACCAGAAGCGCGGCATCCAGATCAGCAACGGCGCTGGTCAACGCCTCGCTGCGGATGTCGTCGACGAATTGCTTGCGGATCAGGAACGGGCGGTCGGCCAGACAGACCTCGGCCGCACCTTCGGTCTCAATCTGCTCCAGCGCCTCGCCAAACTGATGCGCCACATGGGCCGGATCGGAGGGCGCGCCAAGCGTCACCACGCCGCGCACCGACGGCAGGCCTGCACGGGCGCGTAGCACCGCAGCGCCGCCCAGCGAATGACCGATCAGCAGCGCAGGCGCCAGCCCGCGCCCCGCCAGATATTGTCCCGCCGCCACCAGATCGGCGACATTTGAGCTGAAGTTGGTATTGGAAAACTCGCCATCGGAATGACCCAGACCGGTGAAATCAAACCGCAGGACGGCAATTCCCATCGCCGCCAGACGGGCCGAGATGCGCCGCGCCGCCGGGATGTCCTTGGAACAGGTGAAACAATGCGCAAACAGCGCCGTTGACAGGATCGGCCCTTCGGGTAGATCCAGTCGCGCAGCCAGCTGGTCACCGGAGTGACCGGAAAAGGAAATGCGTTCGGTGGGCATAGGAATGGCCTTTATCTGGGGGTCGCCCTAAGGTGCGGCGACAGCCGGGCAGGTACAAGCCATCAGGCCCCGACGTCACGGGAAGGTGAGGGATATTGACAACAAATACGACCCTGGATCACTGCGCGGGGATCGGCGCATTCACCCCGCTGGATGCGCGTGACCGGCAGATGTGGCAGCGCCTGACCACGTTTTGCGCGCGCGAGCCAAGGGCGTTTGAACGGGATCCGGCAATCGGCCATGTGACCGGATCCGCCTTTGTGCTGTCGCAGGATCTCTCTGCGGTGCTGCTCACCCATCATGCCAAACTGGACCGGTGGTTACAGTTGGGCGGACATTGCGACGGCATCGCCGATGCAGGGTTCACCGCCTGGAAAGAGGCCTATGAGGAAAGCGGGCTCAGCCGGATCAGCCGTATTGGGGAGCAGGTATTCGACATCGACATTCACGAAATCCCGGCCAATGGCCGCGAGGCGTCGCATCTGCACTACGATGTGCGCTACCTGTTTCGCGCCGAGGCAGGCGAAATCCGGGCCACTGCGGAATCAAAGGCGCTGGCCTGGGTGCCGCTGGCAGAGCTGTCGCAATATAGTTCCGCGCCCAGTGTGCTGATCCTGAAAGATAAACTCGCCCGGTGGCAAAGCGGAGGCGCCTGACGGCGCCACAGGTTCAGCGGTCTCTCCCCCAGCGGGGAAGCGCCCGCCAGTGGGCGCTCTGCCCAGGCTCTTTGCGCGACGCCCTGCGGGTCACTTCCCGCCCGCGGTGCCCATCAACGCCGGATCGAACGGGTAGGTGGTGAGGTTCTCATAGCCTGTTTCGGTAATCAGCACCTGATCCTCCAGCTTGATCGAGAAATCGCCGCCTTCGGGGCTGACCAGTGCCTCGACACAGAGCACCATGCCCGGCTCCAGCTCATAGTCGAAGGCGCCCTCGACCATTTGATCGGGATAGGCGACCAGCGGCCATTCATCACAGAGCCCGACACCGTGCATCATGCAGCCGTATTTCTGTTTCTGGAACTGAGCATCCAGCAGATGGCAGCTGCGCGACAGCTCCTGCAGATTCACGCCCGGTTTCAGCATCTCCATATTGCTGCGGATGTGCTCAACCCCGTGCTGCATCGCATAGATCATATCGGCAGGCGGCGCGCGGTCGCCGATCCACCAGCTGCGCGAGATGTCGATACAGATCCCGTAGGAGCCGACCAGATCGGTGTCAAAGCTGATGATTTCGTTGTTCTGGATGATGCGTCCGCCGCATTCCTGAAACCACGGGTTGGTGCGCGGGCCAGAGGTCAGCAACCGGGTTTCGATCCATTCGCCACCCCGGCGGATGTTTTCGGCGTGCAGCACTGCCCAGACGTCATCTTCGCTGATCTGACCGCCGGGGATGGCGCTGCGGGCATAGCGCTCCATCGCGGCGACAGCTGTTTCACAGGCGTGATTGGCGCAGCGCATGGCGCTGATCTCATCGGGGCCTTTCACTGCGCGGCATTTCTCGGTCAGCTCCTCGCCGGGGAAGACCTCCAGCCCCTGTGCTTCGAGCGCGCGCAGCCCGTGCAGCATGATCTTGTCCACCGCGATCCGCCTGTTGCCGCCGCTGTGGGCGCGCAACAGCTCACGCACCTCATTGGCAAAGACATCCGCCGCCACATCCACCTTGTCGCCGCGATCAAAGTAGAACAGATCCGCCCCGGCGCGCTGTTCGCGCACCAGCGGGTTGAATTCGCTGAGGAAAGGCGCCTGTTTGTAGTCCCACATCACCATGTAGCCGTCAGCGCAGATCAAGAGTGCGCGAAACGGGTTATGGGTGTTCCACAGCTGCATATTGGTGGAGTCGGTGGCGTAGCGGATGTTCATCGGGTCAAACACCAGGAGGCCGCCGTAGTCGCGATCGTTGATGAACCGGGTCAGCCGCTCCCAGCGGTAGCGGCGCATCGCCTGAAGATCAGGCAGCTGCAACCCTGCGGCGGCCCATTCGCGATAGGCCAGTTGGGTGGGGCCGATCTCGACCCGGTCCTGATCGTTGGGCGTATTGTCGCCAAGGGTGGCGCCGCGCGTGGGATCAATCTTGCGGGTGTCGCGGTAGTGCTCGTTCATCTCCGGCTCCATCTCTGGACAGATCTGTCCAAAGTGGCGCGGGGCTTGCGCCGGTGTCGCTGCCAAATACGACCGTTCGGACGGTCGTTTTCAGGCTGATGCGCAAGCTGGCGGATGAAATGGCAGGCTTTGCTTGCTACAAGGTGGCATGAATGAGATTCTGCAAACCCGCCTGCCGTATAATCCCCTGGAAGAGCGCAAGCTGCCCGGCATCCAGCCGCTGGCGCCAGAAGACTGGCTCTATTTCGACGCCGCCTTCGCCGCGCAGATGACGGAGCGGGAGCGGCTGCTGACAACTCAGCGGGCGGAGGTTCTGCAATGCGGGCCGGGGGCGATGCCCGCTGCCTGCGAGTTGCTAGAGGCGGTTCTGGCGCAGCTCTACCCGGAGGCTGCGCCGTCTCGGCCAGGCCATGTGCTCCGGCCTGACGGGGTGCAGGTGCAGCTGGACTGGGAGGATCCCCTCGGCACGCTGGGGCGGATCGCGCAGCAGGATTTCTGCATTCTGGAAAAACCGCAGGGGGCGGATGAGCATGTGCTGACCGGGGCGGTGCTGTGCTTCCCGGCGAACTGGACCCTGGCGGAGAAATACCTGCGTCCGCTGATCGCCATCCATGCGCCTGTCGACAGCTATGATGCGGGCATTGCGGCGCGGGTGCAGCGGCTGTTTGACGGGGTCCAGCAGGGCCGCCCGATGTGGCGGTTCAATGCGCTGTGGTACGCCGATCCCACATTGCATCAGCCGCGCCGGGTCAGCGGGGATCGTCCACGTCCGGCGGCGGATGACGCCGGGTATCTGCGCAGCGAACGGCAGACGATCCTGCGGCTGCCGCGCAGTCGCGCGGTTGTTTTCAGCATCCACACGAGCGTGCTGGCCCGTGCGGATGTCTTGGCCCAATGGGGGGCACCGGCTGCACCGGCCTAGAGCGGGTGCGGCTCTAGAAGGCGATGGCAGCCGAGCTTTGCAGGGCCAGCAGCGCAGTTGCGCCACAGATGATATGCAGATGGCCGCGCAGCTGCGGGCTGTGCAGAATATGGGCCACCGCCGAGAGCATACGCGGCGGCACAGCCGCCAGCAGACCACCGATCCGGGCCATGTCGTAGTGGGCAGCCCGCGGATGTTGCAGGATGGCCTTGGTGCGTGCCCGCGCCCTGTTACGCGCCTCGATGGCGTGGCGACCGGTGGCGCGGAGTTCCGAGGAGTCGAGCATGGCCGCGCAATGTTCGGCAAGCTGTGCAGCGGTGACATCGACCGGCTCGAAACAGGCCCGGCCGCGCAGCCGTCCCTGGGGTCGTTGTTTGGGATCGGCTGCGGATTGCGACGCGTCCGGCACAGCGATCTGCGGCGCAATAACGGCGGAGGTGTCAGCCGCGGCGTCTGTCGGCGCGGTCACTGGTAATACGGTCAGCAACACCTCCGGCGGTACGGTTGCAGTCCCGTCTGCTGACCCGTCTAGCGGGGTGGGCATAGCCGCCTCGGAGGGTGTTTCGACCTCTGAAGCGTCCGAAAACGCACCAAGAAAGGCCGCCCGGGTCAGCGTGACGGGGGTGTCCAGCCAATCCACCGTCGCCACCTCAAGCTCTTCTGTCAGGCGGCGCAGGACCACCGCCAGCAGCAGTTCGCTCAGCTCGGCGTCGCAATGGTCAGGATGGTTCGGGATAAGCGTCACATTCAGCGCGCTGCGCAGCCGCGTCTCGGTGCAGTCCGCATCGGCGCTGTTGGCCCGCGTCGGCTTGATCGGATGGCGCAGATAGCGCAGTTCAATGCGATAATGATCGCACTCAAGCAGGATCAGATTGGGGCTGCGGGATCGGAACTGCCGCACGGCGTGACCATATTCCTCTAGCGTATCGACCACCGAGGCCGAGCTGCGGGACAAGGCCTCCGGGTGTCGGGCCTCAAAGCCGAGCTTGCCTTTGTACTGAACTGACTGTGTCACCGTCGGGATCCTCCGCTCAGATGTTTCAACAATTAAGTTAAAATTTGAAATGGTGGAAAGTGAGGCGGCGACAGGCGATTGGTAAAATAATCCTTAGGTTATTTGAATGCGTCGGTGACTCTAGCTATCATTTTGAAAATGTTGATATTTATTGCCAGTCGACCTGCTGTCACGCGACGAATGGGGCGAAACATGGGCGGGGAATGGTCACATTGATGCCGCAGCGATTGCCAATCGCCGCCAATCACTCGCAGTGTTTCCGATCAGTTGACGTAAGGGGAGCGTGTCAGAGGCGGGGGTGGCCGGAATCCGGTATGACGCGGGCCGCCGCTAGGCAAGGCCAAGTATGAAACGGGCAACATACCACCCGGTCATCGCGAGCAAAGCCCAGCCCGTCGCCGCCAGCAGCGCGCGTGAGATGCGATTTGGCCGGTAGGCCGCAAAAAGGCAGATGAGCGCCACGATCGGCATGGCGATGGGCAGTAGAACAGCAAGGATCATGCGGCGATGGAGACCGAGCGGCGGGGGGATGTCAAATCAAAAGTCGCCCCGTTGGGCCTGCACGCAATATCGCGTCGGCGGAGCGCTATGATCATATGTCGCAGCCACCCATATCTGACGAGGACGACGGCGAGCTGAGCTGCTGCGGCGCATATGAAAAAGGCGCCCCCCGAAGGGAGCGCCCAGTCAGCCTGCGTGATCGGGGATCAGCAGCTGTAGTACATGCCGTATTCCACCGGATGCGGGGTGTGTTCGTAGGTCTCCACCTCTTCCATCTTGAGGGCGATATAGCCTTCGATCTGGTCCTTGGTGAACACGTCGCCCTGCAACAGGAAGTCATGGTCGGCCGCCAGCGATTCCAGCGCTTCGCGCAGGCTGCCGCAGACGGTGGGGATGCCGGCCAGCTCTTCTGCGGGCAGGTCGTAGAGGTTCTTGTCCATGGCTTCGCCCGGATCAATCTTGTTCTTGATCCCGTCAAGGCCGGCCATCAGCAGGGCGGAGAAGGCCAGGTAGGGGTTTGCGGCCGGATCGGGGAAACGGGCTTCGACGCGCTTGGCCTTCGGGCTCTCGGTCCATGGGATCCGCACGCAGCCGGAGCGGTTGCGGGCGGAATAGGCGCGCAGAACCGGGGCCTCAAAGCCGGGGATCAGGCGCTTGTAGGAGTTGGTCGAGGGGTTGGTGAAGGCGTTCAGGGTCTTGGCGTGCTTCAGGATGCCACCAATGAAATACAGCGCTTCCTGGCTGAGATCGGCATATTTGTCGCCCGCGAACAGCGGCTTGCCGTCCTTCCAGATCGACATGTTCACATGCATGCCGGTGCCGTTGTCGCCATAGATCGGCTTCGGCATGAAGGTTGCGGATTTGCCGTAGGCATGTGCCACGTTGTGGATCACATATTTGTATTTCTGCAGCTCGTCGGCCTGTTTGGTCAGGCTGTCAAAGATCAGGCCCAGCTCGTGCTGGCACGAGGCCACCTCGTGATGGTGCTTGTCCACCTTCATGCCAAGACGCTTCATGGTCGAGAGCATTTCGGAGCGCAGGTCCTGGGCTTCGTCGATCGGGTTCACCGGGAAATAGCCGCCCTTCAGACCCGGACGGTGACCCATGTTGCCCATTTCATATTCGGTGTCGGTGTTCCAGGAGGCGTCGGTGGCGTCGACCTCGAAGGAGACTTTGTTGATGGTGTTGGAGAAGCGCACATCATCAAACAGGAAGAATTCTGCCTCGGGGCCCATATAGGCCACATCGCCGATGCCGGAGGATTTCAGATAGGCCTCTGCCTTCTGCGCGGTGCCGCGCGGATCGCGGGGGTAGGCTTCGCCGGTATCGGGCTCAACCACGGAGCAATGGATGCAGATGGTCTTTTCGGCATAGAACGGATCGACATAGGCCGAGCTGGTGTCGAGGATCAGTTTCATGTCGGAGTTTTCGATCGACTTCCAGCCGGCGATGGAGGAGCCATCGAACATGAAGCCCTCTTCGAGGAAATCTTCATCCACCAGGTCGACGTCCACGGTCACGTGCTGGAGCTTGCCCCGCACATCGGTGAAACGGATGTCGACATAGGCGGCATCTTCGTCTTTGATCATCTTCAGAACTGCGTCTGCGCTCATTTCCAATGGTCCTTCTGATCTTTTTGTCTTGAGAGTGTCCGGGCTGGCCTGCCGCGCGGCGACAGGGACAGCCGAGTATTATGTGGTCAGGCTCAGAGCGCGTCCGAACCGGTTTCCCCGGTGCGGATGCGGATTGCCTGCTCAACGGGCGAGACAAAGATTTTGCCGTCGCCGATCTTGTCGGTCTTGGCTGCTGCCACAATCGCCTCGATGGCGGCATCAACCTGATCATCGTCAAGAACCACCTCGATTTTCACCTTCGGCAGGAAATCGACGACATATTCGGCGCCACGGTAGAGCTCGGTATGACCTTTTTGACGGCCAAAACCCTTGACCTCGATCACCGAAAGACCCTGTACGCCCACGTCCTGCAAGGCTTCTTTCACCTCGTCGAGTTTGAACGGCTTGATGATGGCTTCGATCTTTTTCATCGGGGTGACTCCTCGCAACCTTGTCGAGAGAGGTCAGATCACTTCTACTGAGCCGCGACAACAAGAGCTGCAAGCGCTGCGGCGAAACTGCGCAGGATTTCATCGGATGTGCCTAAAAATTAGGCAGTGCGCCCGTTTTATGCGCAGTTCTGAATCCGTCCCGCCGTTTGCTGCCCCAATCGAGAGGTCAAAGGAATGAGCGAATTGCTGACCGCTGCCCAGATGCGCGCCATTGAACAGGCCGCCATCGGCTCTGGCGAGGTCACCGGTCTGGAGCTGATGGAGCGGGCAGGGCGGGGCGTGGTCGAGGCCATTTTCGAGGAATGGCCGGAGCTGGCGGGGCCTGCGGCTACCCAAGTGGGGGGCGCTGCCCCCCGGCCTGCGGCCTCCCCCCGGGATATTTCTGGCCAGAAGAACGGTGCCGAAGGACCCTACCGTGCCGTGGTACTCTGCGGGCCGGGCAACAATGGCGGCGACGGTTTTGTGGTGGCGCGACTGTTGAAGCAGCGCGGCTGGGGGGTGGAGGTGTTCCTTTATGGAGACCCGGACAAGCTGCCGACGGATGCGAAGGTGAATTATGAGCGGTGGCGGGAGCTGGGAGCAGTCGTTCCATATCTCGACACTGGGAGTGGCGCATTTGCACTGGATCCTGCAAAGCACCGGGAAAACACTCTTCTTGTTGATGCGCTGTTTGGAACTGGACTTACGCGGCCGGTCGAGACGTTCAATTCGTTTGGCCGGCTAACCGAGATAACCAAGTGGCGTCTGTCAGAAAGCTCCAGAACGGGGGCTTTCCCGGCGCCCCGCGTGGTCTCAATTGACCTACCCAGCGGGGCGTGCACGGACTCGGGCAAACTGCTGCGTAGTAAGGAACCGGCACGGGAATTTGAGGCAATCCGCGCTGATCTCACGGTGACCTTTCACAGCCGGAAGTTGGCGCATGTCCTGGCAGATGGACCCGAGCAGTCAGGCAGGGTTGTGGTCAAAAGCATCGGCCTGAAAACAGGGCAAGGTGCCGCAACTGGCGGCGTCGTGACCTCGGTTGCGCCACAGATAATGTCGAAGCGAAGCGGTCATCACAAATACACCCACGGCCACGCCCTCATCCTCTCCGGCGGACATGGCCGAACCGGTGCCGCGCGTCTTGCCGCCCGCGGAGCGCTTCGCATCGGGGCAGGGCTGGTGACCGTCGGCTCGCCGCGATCGGCGATGATGGAAAATGCCAGTCAGCTGACGGCGATCATGCTGCGGCAGATCGACGGCGCGCATGGGGTCAGCGAGCTTCTGGAGGACAAGCGGTTCAATGCGGTCTGCCTTGGCCCCGGATTGGGGCGCGGGGCCGACACCCAGGCGGTGGTCATGGCGGTGTTGAAGGAAAAACGCGCCACCGTTCTGGATGCTGATGCGCTGACCCGGTTCGAGCTGAAACCCGACGTCCTGTTTGAGGCCCTGCACGACACCTGCGTGATCACGCCCCATGGCGGCGAGTTTGCCCGGCTGTTCCCGGATATCGCAGAAAAACTGGCAGCACCCGCCACCTCCGGTCCCGCCTATTCCAAGGTCGACGCCACCCGTGAGGCGGCCAGACGCGCGGGCTGCGTGGTGCTGTTCAAGGGGCCCGATACGGTGATCGCCGCGCCGGACGGGCGCTGCTCGGTCAATTCCGCCCATTACGAGCGCTCCGCGCCCTGGCTGGCCACCGCCGGGTCGGGCGATGTGCTGGCAGGCTTCATCACCGGGCTGCTGGCGCGCGGGTTTTCCCCGATGCAGGCGTCCGAGACCGCCGCCTATATTCACGTCGAATGCGCGCTGGAATTCGGTCCCGGGCTGATTGCCGAGGATCTGCCCGAGCAGATCCCTTGCGTGTTGCGCAGGCTTGAGGGGCGAACCGGATAGCCGGGGCAGGGCGCGGGTGAAAAAGTTGCGCCCGAACCGCGCTTTCCCTTTTGCATCCGTCAAAAAGCTTTGCTATTGAGCGCTTCACGGTGGCTGTGACCACCGACAGGATGCGGGTGTGGCGAAATTGGTAGACGCACCAGATTTAGGTTCTGGCGCCGCAAGGCGTGGGGGTTCAAGTCCCTCCACCCGCACCATTTTTCACAGATCGTGTAGGATGACCCGGCCTATTGGGGCCGGTCTACCCCTTTGGCACCAGCTTTGACTTTCGCCCTTCGCGGCATCTGTACCGAGGACAATGTCGCCATCGGCGGGGCGGTGGATGCCATGCGTGGTGCTCTGGCTGATCTGCGTCGTCTTGATCAGCTCAGGCCCGTCTTTGATCGGCACCTGCGCCGCTGCCTGACTGGCGCGGATCGACCCTTTGGGGGATATCTTTGGCGGATATGATGAAACGCCCGGGTTGGCGGGCGTTTCAGGGGGCAGGTCAGGGGGCAGCAGGTCAGGGGGCGGAACTGGGCTCATCAGACTGCGACACCGGTCGTTGATGCCTTGGCCAGCCTCAGGTCCGACCGCAGCGCCAGCTGGGGCAGTGCGGTCAGACCGTCTGATCAGGCGGATTGGGCGTAGGCAATATCCTCATCGTCATAGGCCGGTTGCTCCCAGCTGTCGGCGATGGGTTCAGCATCGCGGTGTCCGGTGCCGGAAGGGCTGATGGTAAAGCCGGAGATCGCCCGGACCAATGTCTGCGCCTCCTCGCGCAGCATCTGGCCGGCGGCGGCGGTCTGCTCCAGCATGGCGGAGTTCTTCTGCGCATTCTGGTCCAGGGAGACGACGGCGGTGTTAACCTCTGACAGACCATTGGACTGCTCGACCGTGGTGGCGGCGATCTGCTCAACCTTGCCGACCACCGCTTCGACCGAGCTTTGGATCGAGGCCAGCGCGGTGCCGGTCTGATCGACCAGTTTCACGCCCTGGGCAACCTCGCGGGTGCTGACCTCAATCAGCGCGTTGATCTCCTGCACGGCGTCCGCAGAACGCTGCGCGAGGCCGCGCACCTCGGAGGCGACGACGGCAAAGCCGCGGCCTGCTTCTCCCGCGCGGGCGGCCTCGACCCCGGCGTTCAACGCCAAGAGATTGGTCTGAAAGGCAAGATCTTCGATCAGGTCGGTGATCTTGGCGATGGCGCCAGACGAATCCTCGATCCGCTGCATGGCGCTGATGGTCTGGCTGGCCAGTTCGCTGGTGGAGCGCGCCTGGGCAAAGGCGTCGCGCACGATATCCTTGGCCTGATCCGACCCTTCGGCGGTGCCGCGCACGGTGTCGTCCAATGTCTGCAGCGCAGCGGCGGTTTCTTCCAGGGAGGCGGCGGAGGTTTCTCCGCGGCGCGAGGCGTCCTCGGCGGCGGCCGCAATTTCTGCGGCGGTGGAATTCAGCACCTCGCTGCTGTGCGACAGTTGCCGCACCATGTTGGTGAGGCTGTCGCTGAGGTTGTCGACCGCATCGGCGATTTCCTTGAAAATCCCCTTCTGACCGTCGGGCATGCGCTGCGTGAGGTCACCTGCCGCCAGCGTGTCGAGCACCTGCCTGATATCGCCGAGGCCGCCCTCTGCCGCGTCGCCGATGGCATTCACACCGCGGCCCAGATCCGCAAAGGAGCCGCTGGCGTCCCCGATCTGCAACCGTTTGGAAAAGTCTCCGGCAGCGCAGGCGCTGATGACCTCGGCAATTTCGCGGGTCAGCTTGTCCTTCATCTCATTGTCGGCGCGCAGGTCCTCCACGGCGGCGGCAATGGTCGAGACCTCTTTGATGCGCGACTGCGGCGCCGGAGTGGAGAAATCGCCCGCCATGATCTTTTGCAGCACCAGATTGACCCGCGACAGCGGACGCGAGATCCCGATGGCAAGGGCAAATGCCACCACGACAAAGACCCCAAGCCCGCCAAAGCCTGCCTTCATAGCATTGGCATTGGCGGTGGCGATGGCCTCGGCGGCGCTGGCATGGATCATGTCCAGCCGGGCCGAGGTGAGGTCGTTCATCTTGGCCAGGATCGGCGCGCTAGCGGTTTCGATTTCATTCAGGGCCTGATAGTGGCCGTCGATCACCTTGGTCTCCTCGGCATAGGCGTTGAAGGAGTTCTGATAGGCGGTCAACAGGCTGCCGATCCGGGCCCGCTGCGAGATGTTCTTGTAATAGCTGCCGGGGAACGCACGGAATTCATCCACGCGGGCGTTCAGCCGGTCGATGTATTTTGTGTCGTGGCGCATGATGAAATCTTTCTCATGGCGCCGCATCATCAGCATCTTCACCTTCATCTCGGGCTCTGCTGTGTCTTCCAATGCCTTTTCGATGCTCCGCACAGAGCTGCGCAGCGCCCCCTGAAGCCCGTCGGTCTCATCAAAGCCCAACCGCTCCTGGCTGGCGACCACGTCGGCAAACCCGGCTTCATAGGCGGCGATTTCACTGGCCAGCAGGCTCAGCGTCTGTGCAGCCTCACTCATGTTATCCAACTCGGTGATCTGCATCCTTGCAGTCTCCAGCCGGTTGCGCAGATGCGCCATGGTCTCAGCCTGGGTGGCGATCACCTCCTGGCTCGGCTTCAGGCGAAACCCCATCTCAACAATGCGGGCGTTCTGAAAATCGCTGCTGGCCTCGGCGAGGGTCTTTGCAAACCCCTCCACGGCGACCACTTCAGTCTCGATCCCCGTGCGCAGCTGATCGGTGTATCGCGACAGGGCGATGAGCGCGAACATGACCGCGCTGGCCAGAAAGACGATCAGAAAGATGGCCGTCTTGATGGAAGTTTTGAATCTCATAGTCTGGGTACCTGCTTTGTCGATCTGCCACAGCTAACGAGCGCCCCTTAATAAACTGTGGAAATCCGCCGTTTGACGGCATGTTTCACTGAATATTCCACCAAAATGTCGACGTTTTCTGGGGGGAGCGATGTTTCGGCCCGATTGGTCAGCCTGAGGCAGCTGGGCGGCGCAGAAATTCCGGACCGATCGGCGCGATGCCGCGCAGCGGGTGATCACAATCGAGCGAGAATTCCGCCCACAGCTGGCAAGGGAACCGGCGCGGCTTATTTCAAGAGTGCAGCACCAGAAAATCGCGTGATAGCACCTGTGACAGGTCGGCCTCTCAGGGATGGAGAGGGAGCCGCCCTGAACAATATTGGAGCATCTCCTCATGAACACCAAAATTGCCTCTCACCTTGGCGTGACAGCCCTGATGTCCGGTCTTGTTGCCGGGCTGGCGGTTCCCGCCTTTGCCGGGCCCACCTACGAGAACAGCTCCGGCGGCAGCTTCCGCTACTATGGTCAGTTCAACCCCTCGTTCCAGTCGTTCGACGATGGCAGTGACGATTTCAGCACGCTGGTGGACAACGCCAATTCCAACTCGCGCATCGGCTTCTGGCTCGAACAGCCCTTTGGCGAGAACACCCTGCGGTTCAATTTCGAAACCGCTCTTGGGCTGCGCTCATCCGATGGGGTGAACCAGAACGGCCGTCCGCAGAACATCAGCTGGGACCGTACCCGGATCCGCAAGGTCGATATTCAATACGCAACACCGCGCTACGGCACCTTCTCCTTTGGTCAGGGTTCGATGGCCTCTGACGGGCTGGCGGAATCCGATTTCTCCGGCACCAGTGTCATTCAGACGTCAGCCATCGGGGATTCCGCTGGCGGCTTCCTGTTCCGCACCTCCACCGGTACGCTGTCAGGCGTCAACATCGGCTCGGCCTTCCGCAGCTTCGATGGCGGGCGGCTTGGCCGGGTGCGCTATGATACGCCGGAATTCAGCGGCTTTACCGTCTCGGCCTCTTACGGCGAAGAGATCCTGCGCTCAAATTCCGACCGCGAAGCCTATGATATCGCTGTGCGGTACAATAACGACGATCTTGGTGATTTCGCCATTCAGGGCGCGCTGGGGGCGGTCTGGAACGAAAACGGGCCGGGCACCAAAACCCGCGATATCGTGGCCTCCTTTGCCACGCTGCACGAACCAAGCGGAGTCTCGCTTGCGGTTGCGGCAGGGGATCGCGACACCGGCGGCGATTATGCCTTTGCCAAGCTGGGCTATACCGCGAATTTCCTGGCCGTGGGCGCGACCTCCTTTGCCATCGATTATTATGACGGCTCGGATATGGTCACCAGTGGCGACAACGCTGAATCCTGGGGCGTTGCAGCGGTGCAGAATTTCGACGGTCTGAACCTGGAAACCTATGTGGCCTACCGCGACTATTCCTATGCGGACACCTCTGGGACCAGCTATCAGGACAGTTCCTCCATCATGGCAGGCGCCCGCTGGAAGTTCTGATCGCCAGCGCCAGGGCAGCGCGATCCGCTGCGCCCTGAACGGCATCCGCGCAATCGGATTATGGAAAACACGTCCTTTGGGGCGTGTTTTCTGTTTTCGGGGCCAAAAAACGCCGCAACCGGCGCTGACCGGGCGGCTGCGGGGGCAATCCCTCTTGCGCCGCCGCGCTTGTGCAAATAGAAGGCCACAAATTGTCTGGGGGAGCGCCCGCGCGCGCGCCCCGAATCTCTATGGGGAATATGATGCAGGTCACCGAGACGCTGAACGAAGGTCTGAAACGCGGCTACGCGATCACCGTTACCGCCGCCGAGCTGGATGCGAAGGTCAATGAAAAACTCGTCGAGGCACAGCCCGAAGTCGAGATGAAGGGCTTCCGCAAGGGCAAGGTTCCCATGGCGCTGCTGAAGAAGCAGTTCGGCCAGCGTCTGATCGGCGAAGCCATGCAGGAAACCATCGACGGTGCGATGAACAAGCACTTCGAGGAAAGCGGTGACCGTCCGGCGATGCAGCCCGACGTCAAGATGACCAACGAAGACTGGAAAGAGGGCGACGACGTCAACGTCGAGATGTCCTATGAGGCACTGCCTGAAATCCCCGAAGTTGATCTCTCCGGCGTTGAGCTGGAAAAGCTGGTGGTCAAAGCAGACGACGCCGCAGTTGATGAGGCGCTGGCCAACCTGGCCGAGACCGCCAAGGAATTCGAAGCCCGCGAAGAGGGTGCTGCCGCTGAAGATGGCGATCAGGTTGTGATCGACTTCGTCGGCAAGGTAGACGGCGAAGCCTTCGACGGCGGCGCAGGCGAAGACTACCCGCTGGTGCTGGGCTCCAACTCCTTCATCCCCGGTTTCGAAGACCAGCTGGTCGGCACCAAGGCAGGTGACGAAAAAGACGTCACCGTCACTTTCCCCGAGCAGTACCAGGCCGAGCATCTGGCCGGTAAGGAAGCCGTATTCACCTGCACCGTGAAAGAGGTCAAAGCCGCCAAGGCAGCAGAGATCAACGACGAGCTGGCGAAGAAATTCGGCGCCGAGGACCTCGCCGCGCTGAAAGG
This sequence comes from Phaeobacter sp. JH20_29, assembly GCF_048056175.1. Lineage (NCBI taxonomy): Bacteria > Pseudomonadati > Pseudomonadota > Alphaproteobacteria > Rhodobacterales > Roseobacteraceae > Phaeobacter > Phaeobacter sp. JH20_29. The sequence continues at coordinate 713,184 of NZ_JAYMWO010000013.1, read as the reverse complement.
TCAGATCTCCGAGCGTCTGGAAGCAGAATACGCCGGTGCGGCCCGCGCGGTGATGAAGCGTGGCCTTCTGGACAAGCTGGACGATCTGGTCTCCTTCGACCTGCCGCCCTCGCTGGTCGAAGCCGAAGCCAAGCAGATCGCACATCAGCTGTGGCACGAGGAAAACCCCGAGGTTCACGATCACAACCACGGTGAAATCGAGCCGACTGACGAGCACAACAAACTGGCAGAGCGCCGCGTCCGTCTGGGCCTGTTGCTGGCCGAGCTGGGTCAGAAAGCCGAGGTCGAAGTGACCGATGCGGAAATGACCCAGGCCATCATGAGCCAGGCACGCCAGTACCCGGGCCAGGAACGCCAGTTCTTTGAGTTCATCCAGCAGAACGCTCAGATGCAGCAGCAGTTGCGCGCACCGATCTTCGAAGACAAGGTCATCGATCACATCGCCGAGCAGGCCAAAGTGAGCGAGAAAGAAGTGTCCAAGGACGACCTGCAGGCCGCAGTCGAAGCTCTGGAAGAAGAATAAGTCAGATCCCGGATCCCGCCAGGCGCGGATCCGAGGTGTGCCAACGCGCAAGGCCGTCCCTTAAGGGGGCGGCCTTTTTGTTTGGCGGTGAGCGTGGGGCGGAGTAGGAGCGGTCTAAGGCATAAGAAAACCGCCGTGGAGGCGAACTCCAGGGCGGTTGTCTGATCACTCGGTTGTTTGACCTCTCGGTTGTCAGATCACCCGATGGTCTTGCGGTGGTGCCCGCTCAGAACAGAAAATTATCGGAACTGGCGAGTTCCTCGACGGTGATATTTTCAACCGTGACCACAACATTGTCAAAAGACATCACGACGTGATCACCTCTGGTCGTAAAATCGAGCTGATTGATGTTCTGTGCGCCGCTGAGGATGTCGATCTTGTCCATGCCCAGTTCAAAATCGCGGATACGGGCGCGCCCGTGGTTGCTGCCGAAGGCAAATGTGTCGGCCCCATCGCCCCCGATCATCAGGTCGTTACCACCCTGACCAAACAGCAGGTCATTGCCATTGCCGCCGATCAATGTGTCATTGCCCGCACCGGCGCGGATCGTGTCGGCCCCGTGCGAACCGTTGAGTTTGTCATCGCCGCCCTGGCCAATCAGCCGGTCGCGCCCGCCGCCACCGCGTAGATCATCATCACCCGCACGGCCTGCAAGCCGGTCGTTGCCGCCGCGCCCTGACAGCAGGTCATTTGCATCGGTTCCATCCAGAATGTCCCGGCTGACGGTGCCCAGCAGGGTCTCACCAACCAGGACGGGCTCGCTTGGCTGCGGCCCGCCCATGTCCAGCGGTGCGGTGCCGCCTGCCTTGCGATCCTGCCAGAAGGCAATCAGCGCGTCGGCCGTGGGGCTGTCGTAACCGCCGAAATCTTTCACGTATTTCAGGATCGAGGTGCCGTATTCATCGGTCGAGGCGGTATCGCTCAGCAAGAGCGTCGCCAGCCCCGAAGCACCGCGCAGATGCGCCGCAGCCATCAGCCCGGTCAGCGAGAGGGTAACATCCACCATGGCGCCATTGACATCGCGATAGGTCACGGTCTCGCCGACAAAATCGCTGATGCTGCGCCCCTGCCGACCGAGATAGTAGCTCAGCATCTCGAAGTTATAGCCAAACGCCTCATTGATGGCGGTGTCCTGTGCGGCGTGGGATTTGAAATCATCCAGGCTGTTGACGCCATTTTTCCCGGTCCAGGTGCCATCCCAGCGGTTGATGGTATCACCGCCCAGGTAGTAAACGTCGTCCTGATAATAACCGAGGTCAATCAGCAGCGCCTCGCCGAACTGATAGCCGACAAAGCCCAGCGAATTGGTGGAGTGATAGGCCATGTCCCGCCATTGGGTGTCGCTCAGCTGGCCCCAGCTGCTGAGGCCGGGATAGAAGCTGCTGACTGGCGCGCCGACCCATTGCGTCAGCTGCGCGTCGCTGATCTGCCCCGCATTGTAGCGGTCCCGGTCCCAGCCCGATTCAAACGCCAGAAGCGCATTTCGAAAATCGTTGAAACTGCCGTTTGGCATCGGAACTGCTCCTCTTGCTCATCAACCGTCTTGATGCGGGTCGCTGTTGTGCAGCGCTGATCGACACCTCGCATGTCGGAAAACTCTGCCGCAAGAAGGGGGCAGAAATTTGGCAAACAAATGCCTAAAAAGCAGTAAGGAGAGCGCAAATTTGCTCGAAATTTGTAAAAATTAACCTTTAGGGCGCCCCTCAATAACTTGTGTGCAAGCGGGGCGTGTGCGCCTAAATATGCCGCCCGACCAAGTTTGGCCGGGCGGCGAGAATCATTTCATTTTGCACAAATCGGAAACAGTTTGTTCACAGCGCAATTCTGTAGCGTGCAAAGCCATCCGGCCCTTCACCCGCAGGTTCTATTGCAATGCTCTCGACACTGTCCACATAGGCCGCCGCCTTGGGGCCGGTGTCAAACAGCACCGAGGTGTCCGCCAGCGGGGCAAAGCGCCAGTTGGCATCGGCGCGCGGGCTGATGGTGCCCTTCTCGACGATATAGCGCACGATCACATCGCGGTTGGTGTCCGGCCCCTCGAACACGATGGTATCCCCCATCGCGCCGGGGAAGGCTCCGCCACCGCCAGCACGATAGTTGTTGGTGGCGATAATGAACTCCTGTGCGGGATCGATTGGCGCGCCGTTGAACTCGAGATTGACGATGCGGTTGGCGTCGGGATTCTCCAGCTCCCCCTTCGGCCCGAACTTCGAGGGCTGCGACAGGTCGATCTGATAGGTCACCCCGTCGATCACGTCAAAGTTGTAGCTCGGGAAGGCGGGATTGAGCAGCACCTGATCGGCCTCGCCGGGGGTAATCTGGTTGAACATGCCGGCAGAGCGTTCCAGCCAGTCCTTAACCTGCGCGCCGGTCACCCGCACCGCACGGGCGGTGTTGGGGTAGAGGTAGAGGTCGGCGACATTCTTGATCGCCACATCGCCTTTTGGAACGTCGGTGTAATACTCCGCACCACCGCGGCCGCCGGCCTTGAACGGGGCCGCAGCTGACAGGATCGGCAGGCCTTCATGCTCGGTGCCCTTCAGCATCTGTTCGATATACCAGGTCTGCGCAATCGACACGATCTGCACCGAGGGATCATCGGCGACCAGTGCAAAATAGCTGTGCAGCGGCGCGTCGGTTTTGCCCACGGCGCGGCGGACATATTGCAGCGTCTCGTCATGTTCTTTCTGCGCAGCTGCCAGCACCGCAGGGGCACTTTCGACCAGGGCGGTGATCGACCGGTCCTCTTCGCGCCGCGAAATCGGGCGCGCCTCCGAGGCATGGCCCACCACGCGCCAGCCGCTGCCGTCCCGCTCCAGCATCAGGTCGATCAGACCCATATGGCTGCCCCAGAAACCGCCCATTGTGGCGGGGGTTCCGTGGATGGTGCCCTTGTCGACATCCACCCCGGCAAAATCCGCATAGGTCGAGGAGGGGAAGACCAGATGCGAATGGCCGGTCATGATGGCGTCGATGCCCTCGACGGCTGCCAGCGGCACCGAGGCATTCTCCATCCCGTCGGTCTCATCGGCGCTGCCGATCCCGGAATGTGACAGGGCGATAATGATGTCGGCGCCTTTTTCCTTCATCTCCGGCACATAGGCGCGGGCGGATTGCAGAATGTCGCGGGCCTGCACATTGCCTTCCAGATGGCGACGGTCCCAGTTCATCACCTGCGGCGGCACAAAGCCGATCAGCCCGATCTTGATGGGATGACGGTTGCCCGCGCCATCGGTCAGCTCGCGCTCCAGGATCACATAGGGCGGCAGCAGGGTCTTGTCGTCACGCGGGCCGGCACCGGTGGATGTGGCGACATTGGCGCAGACCACCGGGAACTCGGCCCCGGCGAGGGATTTCATCAGGAAATCCAGCCCGTAGTTGAACTCATGATTGCCCAGCGTCGAGCCGTCAAAGCCAACGGCGTTCATCGCCTGGATGACCGGATGGGTGTCGCCTTCCTTCATGCCGCGCTCATAGGCGATGTAATCGCCCATCGGATTGCCCTGCAGGAAGTCGCCATTGTCCAGCAGCAGCGAATTGGTCGCCTCGGCGCGAATATCGCCGATCAGCGAGGCCGTGCGCGCCAGCCCGACAGTGTCGCGCGGCTTGTCGGCGTAATAATCATAGGGAAACACATGCACATGCAGGTCGGTGGTCTCCATCAGGCGCAGATGCACCTGATTGGAAGCCGCCTGAACCGAAAACGGATGCAGCGCGATCAGACCGGCACTGCCGGCCAGAAAGGACCGGCGATCTAGTTGAATAGGCATTTTTCACTCCGACGTCTTTTTATTACAGACATCCATGCTAGCAGAAAAACGCCTTCGGTCACGTGACAGTTTTGCGCTAACAATCAGAGTGGCAAGCTGCCGCGTAAGATATCATAACTCTTTGTGATATCGTGGTTTTCAAGCGGTCTGATCAGGGGCGCAGCCCGGTTTCGCGCAACATGCCCCGCCGTTTTGCGGCATAGTAGTAGCCGCGCGAATAGTGTTTTACCGCCTGATCGTAGCTGCCATCGGAGAGGAGCCAGGCCCCGCGCAGATATTTCACCGCATATTTCAGGTTGGTATCGGCATCCAGCAGATCCTTCGGCTTGCCGCGAAACCCCATGGAGCGGGCAGTGGCCGGCAGGATCTGCAACAGCCCGTAGTAGGGCCGGTTGACCGCCCAGGGCCGATGGGTGCTCTCGCGGATGGCAAGGCGGTGGACCAGCGGGCGCGGCACCTCATAGTGGTCGGCCCAGAAATTGATCTTGCGGCGAAGCTCCGGCGTCTCGTTGGGATAGAGCGGCGGCGTTGCGGCGCGCTCGGTTGCGGCGGGTGCCTCGCCACATGCGGCAAGGGCCAGCGGGCTGAGAATAATGGCCAGAGCCGTTCTGCGATCAATCATGGATACTGCCTGTCTAAACCCCGAATACGCCGGATCGGCGGCAGATTAGGGCGCGCCTGCGGCTTGGGCAAATGGCGCGGGAACCCATCGGCGGATATCCCCCGACCGTGGCAGGCTGTCCGATGATCGCCCGCAATCCGGGGCCATCAGCCGGGATTGGACCCCCGGCGCGGCGATCCGCATGACCGGTCAGGGTGCCCCGGCTAGGGCGGGCGCTGATGGATCAAATTTTAACGGCTAAGAATTTGTCGGCGCTGATCGACTGCCGCATGATCCACGCGCGCATGAACCGGGCCTTGCCCTGTCCCAACACGGCTCCCGTGCCTGCGGCCCGATTGGGACGCCCATGCAAAGGGGCTGCGGGGGCCGAGCCTTCGTGGCCCCGTCTGCAACGCCCGCATGGTTCAGGGTTGGATCACCCGGTCAGGGTTGTGCCGGGTCAGCTCGGCGGTGATCAGCTCCGGTGGCACCAGATTGCTGATCGGTTCGCCCCTGTATTTCGGGTTTTCAAAGCTGAAGTTGCGCAAGAGCCGCAGCAGCAGGCGTCGCCGCAGCGCCGTTTCTTCCCGGATCAGATCCTCTTCCATGCTTACCCCCAGACACCAGACGCAGGCCTGGCACGACAGTCACAACCACACGTGCGCATAAACACGCGCTCCCGGAGCGATCGCTCAGGGCGGGATCTAGGCTTGCAGAAACCGGCAAAGACGAGGTTACCCGCGCCGCAGTTTCTGCGGAGAGTTTGAGGCGATTTTGATCTGTCAGCAGCGCAATCCAGCTGCGGCCGCCGCAGATATGAAAAAGGCCGCCCCGATCCGGGGCGGCCTCTCTCGATCTCGGATAGATCCAATGCCGATCAGGCGTTGGTCTCTTCGTCGTCTGCGGCCGGGGCTGCATCGTCGTCGTCGGATGCGGCAGAGCCGATATCGTCGAACAGTTCGGAGATTTCGAATTCAGCAGCGGCTTCTTCTTCAGCGGCCAGCTCTTGAATCGATTTGCCCGAGGCTTGCAGCTCAGCTTCTTCGACCGAACGCGCAACGTTCAGTTTGATCTGAACTTCGACTTCAGGGTGCAGCTTCACAACAACGCTGTGCAGACCCAGTTCCTTGATCGGCGAAAGCAGGGCAACCTGCTTCTTGTCGACCGAGAAACCTTCTGCGGTGGCGGCTTCTGCGGCGTCACGGGGGGTGACGGAGCCGTAGAGGGCGCCAGCGTCAGACGCGGAGCGAATCACGATGAACTGCTGACCGTCCAGCTTCTCTGCCAGAGCTTCCGCTTCTTTCTTGGTTTCCAGATTGCGCGCTTCGAACTGCGCTTTCTGTTCCTCAAAACGAGCGATGTTGTTCTGCGACGCGGTCAGCGCCTTGCCTTGCGGCAGCAGGAAGTTGCGAGCATAGCCGGGCTTTACGTCCACGACTTCGCCCATTTGGCCCAGTTTGGCCACACGTTCCAGAAGGATAACTTGCATGTGCTTATCTCCTTACTTCACGGCGTAGGGCAGCAGGGCGAGGAAGCGGGCGCGCTTGATAGCACGGGCCAGTTCACGCTGCTTCTTTGCCGAAACGGCGGTGATGCGCGACGGCACGATCTTACCACGTTCGGAAATGTAGCGCTGCAGAAGACGGGTGTCTTTGTAGTCGATTTTCGGCGCATTGTCGCCCGAGAACGGGCATACTTTACGACGACGGAAAAACGGTTTGGCTGCCATGGTTTAGCGTCCTTTTCTCAAGCGTTGATCAGCGGCGCTCACGACGCGTGTCGCGCTCATCGCGCTTCTGCATCTGAACCGAGGGGCCGTCTTCATGTGCGTCAACCTTGATGGTCAGAACGCGCATCACGTCATCATGCAGGCGCATCAGACGCTCCATTTCCTGGATCGCCGCTGCCGAAGCATCGGTCTTCAGGAAGGAGTAGTGGCCCTTACGATTTTTGTTGATCTTATAGGCCATCGTCTTGACGCCCCAGTACTCGCTGTCGACCAGCTTACCGCCGTTGTCGGACAGAACAGCACCGAAATGTTCGATGAGGCCTTCAGCTTGCGAGTTGGACAGGTCCTGACGCGCAATCATGACATGCTCGTAGAGTGGCATGTGAACTCCAGTTTTTGTCTAGGCGCATTTCATAGACGGGGCGGTTGTCCCTTCCGCTGCCCTGTCACGAGAGTCTGCGCGGATCGAAAATGTCGCGGAAGGAAGCCCCCATATACAGGCTCAGACCAAAAGGGCAAGGCCCGTTTCCCGCCGCGTGCCCCTGTGCTCCTCCAGATGTCCCTCTGCGCCCACGTTGCCAGTGGTCGCTGGGGTTTGATCCATAGCCTGTGAACCAAATTTTAGCAAAATTATGCAAAGCTGAGAATGGGCCACGGATCCGACAGGGCGAACCTCTTTCGCCAGCGGCCCGATCAGACCCCGCGCGCTAGCCCGGAGGGGTCAAGACGGAACCGGGGGCAGGGCGGCTGCATCTGCATATGACCTATTGAGGCCCGTTGACAAAGGGGCTGCCTATTACGGCGGATCACGACCCGTATTTACCGCAACTCCGCCCCATTTAAGCCCCAATGCTGGCGTCAATCTTGGTTAATCAAATGTTAACCATCCCGCCAGTCACAGACCAACAGGCGCAGCAGGCGTCACAGGCAAGGCAGGACAGACAGACCGCGTTAAGAGTGAAAGGGACCAGAGATGAGCATCCTCGAACCATCCGAGATCGGTTTTCAGCCCATGCAGCCGGGTCGATTTGGCAAGGTCATGCGGCGCGCGTCCTCTCAGTCTCCTGCCGCCAGACGGCTGGCCCATCTGGCCCGGTCGGCACCAATGAACCTTCAGATGCAGGCCAACTGGCCGGTCCGCTCGCTGCTGCTGCGCATTCTTGGGGGCGGTATGGTGATGGGCGCCACCGGCCTCTGGCTGCTGCCTGACGCAGGTTTCGATCCGCAGATGTCGCTGATCCGGATCGGGATTTCCGTGGCCTTTCTGTTTGTCGGCCTGATCCTGCTGACCTCGCATCACCCCGACAGCCAGCCGGAGGCCTGTTTCGACCCGATCCGGCGCGAGCTGAGGATCCTGCGCAAGACACGGCGCGGCGCACCGCGGATTGTCCTGCGGCGCAGCTACAGCAGCCTTGGCGGCGTGCGGCTCTCCGCCCATGCCATCTCGGTTCTGGATATCGACGGCGCAGTGCTGATGGAGCTGCCGATCGACAGCACCGAAACCCGCCTGCGGCTGCGCGATCAGCTGAGCGGCGCCCTACCGATCTTCAGCTAGGCGCTCCAGATCTCTGGCGGAACGCCTTGGCCCGCCGCCACCGCCTGCCGACATCACAACTGCGCGAGAACCGGCCTCTGTGCGTCAATGCGGCTTGGGTTGTTCATCTGAACACAGATAGTGTTGGCTTTTGCGGGCTTTCCTTTCTGATGACAAAGTCTTCAACTGGGAAACGAAGTCACACGGTCCAACGGAGCCAAGATTATGAAAACCACTCTCTTTGCCGCCGCCCTGATGGGGGCCGCCGCCACCACCGCCTTTGCCGCCCCTGAAGCCTACAAGCTGGATTCGAGCCACAGCCAGGTGGTGTTCAGCTACAATCACCTTGGTTTCTCGACCACCTACGGCATGTTCTCGGGGTTTGAGGGTGAAATCGCCTTTGATCAGGAAAACCCCGAAGCCTCCAGCGTCTCGGTGTCGATGCCCGCGCAATCCATGCTGACTGGCTGGGAAGCGCGCTTTGACCATTTCATGTCAAAAGATTTCTTTGGCGCCGATGATGCGGAGATGATCAGCTTCAAATCCACCGGCATCAAGGTCACCGGCGAGAATACCGCAGAAATCACCGGCGACCTGACCCTGAACGGCGTCACCAAATCCGTGGTTCTGGACGCCAAGCTGAACCAGGTCGGCGAACACCCGATGGCGGGCAAGCCCTGGGCCGGTTTCGACGCCACCACAACCCTGCTGCGCTCGGACTACGAGCTGGGCAAATTCGCCCCCTTCGTCAGCGACGAGGTCGAGGTTAAGATCTCGGTCGAGGCGATGAAGGCCGAATAACCAGACCGCACGGCGGAGGGGTCACCCCCGCCACCCACCGATCCAGAACCGCCGCCCCTTGCCGGGTGGCGGTTTTTTTGTCCCTGTAAGTGCGTCCCTGTACGAGTGAGCGCGCACCCGTCAGCTATTCGGCGATTGCCGCCAGCCGTCTGACCAACACCAAGATCAGCATCATCGCAATCACCAGAAACACCGCACCGACGATCCAGGCGACCGGTGTCGAGTAGATATCGGCGACAGCTCCGGCCAGAATCAGGCCCGATGCGGCCCCCAACTGTTGGATCAGCGACCGCAAAGACAGCATGGTCGAGCGTTGACCGTCGCCAACGCAGCGATGCAGGATGCTGCTGGCCGGGGTTTCGCAGACCCCCAGAAACACGGAATAGAGGACAAACACCGTCACAAAGCCGACGATGCTGCCTTGCAGCGCCAATGCGATCTGAACCCCTGCCAGACAGGCAAAACCCGCCGCCAGCGTCATGGCGTGCCGCCGTTTGAAAATCCGGCTGATGGGCACGGACAGGGACGCGCCGAAAGCGATGGCGAAGAAATAGCTGGCAGTGACGATACCGATGACGGTGTTTGCATAGCGCTCGTCCAGCATCGGCTTTGCATGGGTCGGCCAGATCACCTCAACAGGGTTGGTCGCCATCAAAAAGAACGCCAGCGCTGCCAGAAGGATCGACAGAGCGGGATGTCTGAGGGCCAGACGGCTCGCGTCCCCTATCACCATCGGCACATTCGCAAAGCCGTGCTTGAGAGCCGTGGCGCTCATCGGGCGCGGTGTTTCGACAATGGCCAGTACCGTGAAAACAAACACGCCCGACATCACGACGACGCTCGCAAGGTAGGACACATCATAAATGCTGAACCCAAGGCGTTTTGCGACCTCGCCGCAGAGATCGGGCAGAAGACCTCCCAGAATGGCGCCAATCGCCAAACCTATGGCATTGGCCCATTGCGCTTTGGCCAGTGCGGGCTGGACATCGACATTGGGGGCGGCGGCTTTGAAGGTTTCAACAAACCAGGCATCCAGCGTGCCCGACCGAAGCGCGCGGCCAAAGCCGATGAATGCAAACGACAGCGCCAGAACATAAAAATCGCTCGTAGAGAGAAAAAGCACGAGCGAGATCAGGCTGGCGACAACCGCCGTCAAGAAGACCGGCCTGCGCCCGATGCTGTCGGCAAGGCCACCAAACGGCAGCTCCATCGCCATCGTCGTGAGCGCGTAGATCCCGAAGAGAAACGAGATCTGCAACAGGTCCATGCCCCGGTCGGTCAAGGCCAGAGCAACCACGGCAACCGTCAGCCCCATCGCAAAACGGTCAAGGAACTGGTGTATTTGAAACACGCGAATGTGCCGTCGTACCGACGGGTTCAGTGCCGCAAAAGAGAACTCGATTTCGGTGGTCATCTTCGCAGCATCACCGGTGCTGCCGCGCGGCACAATACCTTAAGTGGGCCAGAACCTGCGGGACTATATGTCCCCATGGGGGGGGGCACGCGGCGGCCATCCCCCCCTGATCTGTGCCCACATCCGTCAGGGGGCGGCGCGGCTGGCGGTCAGGTCGACAGCGATGGTCACCGCATAGGCAAGCGAGCTTTCGTCCTGCACGCCCTGGCCGATGTTGAAATCCAGCCGGTTCACTTCGGCACTGCCGGAGATTGTGGCGGTGTCACCGTTCAGATCCAGCGTGAAGGGCAGGCGCAGCGGCACCTCCTGATCGCGGATCCGCAGGGTGCCCTCAGCGATATATCCATCTGCCAGCTTCTCGATCTCGGCGCGGAACTCTGCGGTGGGATAGGTGGAACTGTCAAAGTAATCCGGCCCCATCGCCTGATCAGTGACAGATCCGAGCTTCAGCGAGGGGATCGCCACGGTGACGGTGACCGCGCCGGCGGGGCCGGGGGCGGCAGGGTCCTCGAAATCAATCACTGCCTGCCAGCGGTCGAACTGGCCGCGCACCTCGCTGCCCATCTGCACGATGGTGAGCGCCAATGTGCCATCCTCGACCCGCCAGTTGCCGGCCGTGTCAGACGCCATCGTTGCGGCAGGATCGCCGCCATCTGTGGTCTCGGATCCAGCCTCATGTGCGGTGGCACCCGGCGCGCCATGGCTGTGCGGCGCATAAAGGCCGAAGGCGCCGCCGCCGGCTAGCACCAGGACCCAGATCGCCAGCGCCACCAGCACCGGCGCCGCCCCATGGGGGGTCTGCTCTGGCACCGTCACCTGGGGCGCGCGTCCTGGCAGCATCCGGCGCAGAGTGGCGTCGCGGTCGATCACCTCATGTTTCAGGGCCCCGGCAATATGCAGCCCCAAAGCCACCGCAAGGGTCCAGACAAACAGCCAGTGCAGCCCGCCAAACAGCGCCGCCAAGGTTTCAGATTTCGCCACAAACGGCAGGTTCTGACCAAAGGGCCACCAGATCGGCGCAAATCCCGTGGTTGCGGCGTGATGGATCCAGCCGGTCAGGGGGGCCGCCACCAGCGCCCCGTAAAGCAGCCAGTGCACCACCTCCGCCAGCAGCGTCTCGGCCCGCCGCTCCGGGTGCAGCGGCACCGGCTTGGGCTGGCTCAGCGCCCAGAGAATGCGCAGCAGCGCGGTCAGGAACAACGCCAGCCCCAGGGTCTTGTGCAGTGAAAACAGCAGCGCCGCGCGGGTCAGCGTGGCCTGTGCGCCGTCAAACTCCGGGCTTTGAATATGGTGCGCCAGATCATTGGCAAAATAACCAAGCGGGAACACCGCCAGCATCAATAGGGCTGTCAGCCAGTGAAAACCTTTGGCAACGCTGCCATAGTGGCGGGCGGTATTCTGGCGAAGCGCGGGGGCGCGGGCAGGGGAGGACACGGGCGATGAGACCTTCTCATAGGGGGCGACAGGAATACCCTATCCCTTCAGCGGTTTGACACAACACGCATCTCTGTCAGCTGATGCACAGCACCGGTGCGCCCGCGCGAAGGCTATGCTTGTACGCAGCGTCACCTGCGTCTAAACCCGATGCAACGCAGATATGCAGACAAGATGAGGTCTCAGATGACAATTGCATTCGTGTTTCCAGGGCAGGGCGCGCAGACGATCGGTATGGGCAAAGCCCTGGCCGAGGCCTATCCGGCAGCCAAAGCGGTCTTTGACGAGGTGGACGCCGCACTGGGAGAGGCGCTGAGCCAGCTGATCTGGGAGGGCGACATCGAAACCCTGACCCTCACGCAGAACGCCCAGCCGGCGCTGATGGCGACCTCGCTCGCCGCCATGCGCGCGCTGGAGGCTGAGGGTGTCAGCATCGACAAGGCGGCGTTTGTCGCCGGTCACAGCCTTGGCGAATATTCCGCATTGGCCGCAGCCGGGGCGATTTCCGTCGCCGACACCGCGCGCCTGCTGCGCATTCGCGGCAAGGCGATGCAAAGCGCCGTGCCGGTCGGCGAGGGCGCGATGGCCGCCATTCTGGGGCTCGACCTCGAGGCGGTGCGCGCCGTTGCAGACGCCGCCGCACAAGGCGAGGTCTGTCAGGCCGCCAATGACAACGACCCCACTCAGGTCGTGGTCTCCGGCGCCAAGGCCGCCGTTGAACGCGCCGCTGAAATCGCCAAGGAAAAAGGCGCCAAACGCGCCGTGATGCTGCCGGTCAGCGCGCCCTTCCACTGCGCCCTGATGCAGCCTGCCGCCGATGTCATGGCCGAGGCGCTGGCCGGGGTCGAGATCACCTCTCCTGCGGTTCCGCTGATCGCCAACGTCCGCGCCGATGCGGTCACCGATCCGGCTGAAATCCGCCAGCTTCTGGTCGAGCAGGTGACCGGCTCTGTGCGCTGGCGCGAAAGCGTGCAGACCATGGCCGCCAAAGGCGTGATCGAATTCTGGGAAATCGGCGCGGGCAAGGCGCTCTCCGGCATGATCCGCAAAATCGACCGCAATCTGGCCTGCCGTCAGATCGGCACCGCCGAGGACGTGGCAGCCATCACCGCGGGCTGAACGCGGAAATTTCATTAATATTCCGGCCCGTTGTCTTCCAAAGAAAACGGCGGACCGCGGGCCGGGGATGAGACAAAGGAAATCATATGTTTGATCTGACTGGAAAAACCGCCCTCATCACCGGGGCATCTGGTGGTATTGGCGGCGATATCGCCCGCGCCCTGCACGCCGCTGGCGCCACCGTGGGCCTCTCCGGGACCCGCGAGGCTCCGCTGCAGGAACTGGCGGCGGAACTTGGCGAGCGCGCCCATGTGCTGCCCTGCAACCTCTCCGATGCAGAGGCGGTCGAGGCGCTGCCGAAACAGGCGATCGCGGCGATGGGCTCGGTGGATATTCTGGTCAACAACGCCGGCATCACCCGCGACAATCTGTTCATGCGGATGAAGGATGAGGAATGGGCCAGCGTGCTGGAGGTGAACCTTACCTCGACCATGCGCCTGTGCCGGGGTGTTCTGCGCGGCATGATGAAGGCGCGCTGGGGCCGGATCATCAATATCTCGTCCATCGTGGGGGCCACCGGCAACCCCGGTCAGGGCAATTACGCCGCCGCTAAGGCCGGTATGGTCGGCATGTCCAAATCGCTGGCCTATGAGGTCGCCAACCGCGGCATTACGGTCAATGCCGTGGCTCCCGGCTTTATCGCCACCGCCATGACAGACAAGCTGAACGACGCCCAGAAAGACGCGATCCTGACCCAGATCCCCAGCGGTCGGATGGGCACCCCGGAGGAAATCGCCTCCGCCGTTTTGTATCTGGCCAGCGCCGAGGCAGGCTATGTCACCGGCACCACCCTGCATGTGAACGGCGGCATGGCCATGCTGTGATCCCGGGGCGCGATCCGGGCTGCAACCGGGGCCGCCGAGACCCCGGTTAGGCTTTGCGGTGACGCCGAGTCACCTGGTCCCGCCGCCGGTCCTCCGGTGGCGGGTTCTGCGTTCCGGCCGCCGCGTCAGATGTGGCCTCTATGCCTCAGGCCGGGGGGATTTTCGGTGCCGCCAGCGCGGCATCGCACAAGATTGGTCGCGGGGTTTTGCGATCCCGCCCCGCAGCTGGCCCGGTTATCCGGGACGAAATACGGCCATCCTCAGGATGGATGACCAGCTGAAAGTCGCTGCAAAATAACGGAAAATGACCTGCGGCGGTGATGGGTTGCGTAAAAATATGCACCACAAGCCTTGCATGTGGCTGCGGCTGTGGCCAAATGCTCACCCTGTTGCCTGAGCCTCAGGCGACAGGCTCCGGGCAGGCGGGTGCAGTGATGCTGCGAAACCGTTTGCCTCTGCGTCGGTCTGTGTTATAGGCGGCGCATATTCGCCATCTGGGGGTCCATGCCGGACCGGCAGGGGCGGTTCCGCTATGCGGGACACGACCGCCCGCATCGGGCACAACCACGCCGCCCCGAGCGGGCAAGGGCAGAACCGGGCGAATGCCTGACAACCGGGCGAATGCCTGAAAAGATGAGGAATTGACATGAGCGACGTCGCAGACCGCGTAAAAAAGATCGTTGTGGAACACCTGGGTGTTGAAGAAGACAAAGTGACCGAGAACGCGTCGTTCATCGATGATCTGGGCGCAGACAGCCTGGACACCGTTGAGCTGGTTATGGCCTTCGAAGAAGAGTTCGGCATCGAGATCCCCGATGACGCGGCCGAGACCATCCAGACCTTTGGCGATGCGGTGAAGTTCATCAGCGAAGCTTCCTGATCCCACCCAATCGGTGACGATCACAGACGGCGCTTTCCGGGCAGGAAGGCGCCGTTTTTCGTTTCTGGACGTTTCCGACCTCCGCGAGGTCGGGTTTTCTCCTTAGGGGTGATCGGTCTCCGTGCTAGCCTTGGCGAAACTGCCGACGACAGGAGGGCATTGCGATGATGATCTACCCCACGATGGAACTGAAGGACGGCCGCTGCGTGACGCTGGACAAGGGGCGGCTCGACACCGCCATGATCTGGCACGTGGACCCGGTTGCCACCGCCTGCGGCTTTGCCGCCGATGGTGCCGAATGGATGCATCTGACCGATTTTGATGCCATCGAAGGCGACAACCGCAATGCCGAGCTGGTGGAGGAAATCATCCGCACCGCCGGTATCCCGGTTCAGCTGGGCGGCGGTATGCGCTCGCGCGAGCATATTGAGCATTGGATCGACAAGGGGGCCGGCCGTGTGGTGGTCGGCACGCTTGCCGCCCGGGACCCCGAACTGGTGCGCACGCTGACCCGTCTTCACCCCGATCAGATCGTGCTGGCGGTGGATGTCTGGCAGGGGCAGGTGATGACCGACGGCTGGCGTCAGGCCGGCTCGTTCACGCCCGAAGCCTTTATCGACGCCTTTGCCGATTGCCCCTTTGCGGGCATCATCATCACCGATATCGAAAGCGATATGACCGATGTCGAGGCGCAGCTGGGGCTGATCGCCGGGCTGGCGGAGAAAGCGCGCACGCCGGTGATCGCCAGCGGTGTGGTCCGCACCGCCGATGACGTGGCGCGGCTGAAATACATCGGTTCGATCTCCGGCGCATTGGTCGGGCGGGCGCTGTTCCGCAAGACCCTGACCGTGGCGGAGGCGCTGGAGGCGGCCCGCCCCACGCGTGAGCCGGTTGCCGAATTCCGCTAGGTCGGCGGCACGTCTCGGGCGGCACTGCTGCCGCATCGACCAATGGGCTGCGGTGTCGTCAGGACTGCGCAGCCCTTTTGATTTCAGCGCAGCCTGCGTGTGTTGGCTGCCTTGGGGAGCGGGCAGGCCGGCGTGGGTTTGCAGCACAGGGCGCATGACCGGCGCGGCTGAGCTGGTGCGGCGCTGTCTATACAGGATCCGGTCGAAACCGCTGCCAATGGACCGGAATTGTCGAACCGACCTCTCGACGCCGCCGATGCACCGCTGATCGCGACATAAGCGGGCCGGAGCTGTGGTCTCTGCCTGAAATTGACCAAACCGGCGCGCGCGCTTCCTGCATGGTCTATACCGGCGGAAGATCTGTCTGCTTCGCCGACTGATTGCGGAGCAAAGCACGTCCTGCCCCAATGGTCCGCATCTGCCACCATCCGGCACCAACCGCCACCATCCCACTACCACAGGGGTGCCACCGGTTCGCGAGGTCGGCTCCGCAAGGCATCGCAGGTGGGATCTGTCTGCATATTCGCGATCATGGCCGCGATCATGGCCCGCCAGACGCCAGCCAGACGCCAGCCAGACGCCCGTCCGCCGCCCGCCCGCGCGATCTTTGCCGCGCGCTTCTTGCCGGTCCGCCGCGACCGGGGACCCGTGATAGCAGCCGAGCCCAAGACAGGCCGACCCCCTTGTGACATCATCACGACGAAGGACCACGCCGCAGAGTGTCGCTCCGGCCATGCCGATCCGTCAGCCAGACACCGCGCCATGTGGTTCAAGCTCGGCAGGCGTCCCGTCGCGCCCGAACTCCCGTTTGGATTTTCTGGGCGCCCTGCGAAAACCCGCCAGAGCCTTCACCATATCGCGTGTGAGACGCTCCTTGAACTGCAGGCCAAAATAGTTGGCATTGCACCATTGCACCCGACCGTGAAGATTTATCTGCGGCGCATCGCCGGGCAGGTCCAGCACGATGATATCCCCGGCGCCGAGGCGCGCTTCGGATTTGACCTTCGCCCCCTCCTGACTGATGTCCAGCAGGGTCGCCGCAACCCCGTTATCATTGTTGTGCACAAGGGTGCAGTCCAGGTTGCAGGTATGGCGCTTGCGGCGCCGCCTCAGCGTGGTCATGCGCCGTTCAAACAGCACAAAACACAGCGCTCCAAGCGCCACCAGACCCAGTGAACCGGCCGCCGCGGTGGTGCTGGAAATCTGTCCCAGCGCGGGCAAGGCGCCAAGGCCGCCGCCATCCTGCCCGCTACTGCCTGCACGAGAGCAGGGCATACGCGCCAGCTCCCGGCGATAGGCCGCCAGGGTTTCACTGGCAAAGAGTTTGACAGAGGCCCGTTCCGCATGGCGCCGGTCCTTCAGCGCCAGGACCCGCAGCAGGCTGCGGTGCTGGGCAATCAGGTTATGGGTCGCCTTCAGCAGATCGTCCATCTTTTCTCTCTGCATCGCGAGATGCAGCTCGGTCTTTGATGTCTTTGCCAGCAACCGTTCCATCTCCTGCACGGCGGGCGAATTGCTGCCGGTGCGCAGGTAGTCGAGAAAATCTTCACCGGCGAGCGTCAGCGTCATCAGTTTGTTGAAGACACGGCATTCGCGGGCGGCCAGCGGTTCAGCGCCAAGCAGCAGGCTGACCAGCAACAGCAGCGCAAATACGCCCAGCCCCCACATGCGCGAAGGGCGGCGGTGTGCCATCCGCCGAACCCTTCGTAGATCAGGATCAGGTGACGCAGGGCGTCCAAACAAGAACTCTATGTGCACCATTCACATCTTGCCCCACAGCCGCTGACCTTGGATCCTGCGCCCCGTCTGTTGGGCGCCGCATAGTGGTTCGCAGGCGCGCCATATCGGTACTGTCGCGACTACGAAACCAAAGAACAACCAAAAGGTACATTATCCAAGTTAACCGCAATCTAAGGCTGTCATTAAATTATCGCAAAACAACCGGAGACCACCGGCTCTTGCACCTCTGCGCCAATCCAAGCTATTTGGAGTCAAATTGCCGAGGCAGAGGAGTGCAAGAAATGCGTCGAGTAGTAGTTACCGGACTGGGCCTGGTCACACCGCTGGCAAGCGGCGTCGAAGAGACCTGGTCGCGGTTGCTGGACGGTCAGTCCGGGGCGGGTCCGATCACGCATTTTGATGCGGTAGAAAGCGGTGTCGCCACCACCTACGCCTGCGAAGTTCCGCGTGGCGACGGCAGCGATGGGACTTTCAACCCCGATGATTGGGTTGTCAAAAAAGACCAGAAGAAGATTGATGATTTCATCCTCTATGGCATTGCCGCGGCTGATATGGCCGTGCGTGACGCCGGCTGGACACCCGAGGACGAGCAGAGCCGCCTGCGCACCGGCGTGATGATCGGCTCTGGCATCGGTGGCCTCAGCTCGATCGCCGACACCGCCGTGATGATCAAGGAAAAAGGCCCCCGCCGGGTGTCGCCCTTCTTTATCCCCGGCGCGCTGATCAACCTGATCTCCGGTCAGGTCTCGATCCGTTTTGGCTTCAAGGGGCCGAACCACTCTGTTGTGACCGCCTGTTCGACCGGTGCCCATGCCATCGGCGATGCGGCCCGTCTGATCAAATCCGGCGACGCCGACGTCATGATCGCAGGCGGCGCCGAGGCGGCGATCTGCGAAATCGGCATTGCCGGCTTCAACGCCTGCAAGGCGCTGTCCACCAAACGCGCCGATGACCCAAAGGCGGCCTCGCGCCCCTATGACGCCGACCGCGACGGTTTCGTGATGGGTGAGGGCGCCGGCATCGTGGTGCTGGAAGATTACGACCACGCCAAGGCCCGTGGCGCCAAGATCTATGCCGAGGTGCTGGGGTATGGTCTCTCCGGCGATGCCTACCACATCACCGCTCCCTCCGAGGACGGCGAAGGCGGCGAACGCTCGATGCGCGCGGCGCTGGCCAATGCGGGGCTTGAGCCGAAGGACATCGACTATATCAATGCCCATGGCACCTCGACCATGGCCGATACCATCGAACTGGGCGCGGTTGAGCGGATGATGGGGGATGCGGCGGGCAAGGTCACCATGTCCTCGACCAAATCCGCCACCGGCCACCTCCTGGGTGCGGCTGGCGCGATTGAGGCGATCTTCTCGATCCTGGCGATCCGCGATCAGGTGGCACCGCCCACCATCAACCTGGACAACCCGGCCGTTGAAACCGCTGTCGATCTGGCCCCGAACCAGAAACGCGAGCGCGAGATCAAGGTGGCGCTGTCCAATTCCTTTGGCTTTGGCGGCACCAATGCGTCGGTCCTGTTCGGAAAGCCTGAGTGATGTGGCGCAACCTCGCCTCAAACATGCTGACGGTCCTGGTGGTGATGCTGTTCCTTCTGGGCGGCGTCATCCTCTGGGGGCAGTCGCAATATACCTCCGAAGGTCCGCTGGACAGCGCGATCTGCCTGCGGGTGCCGTCCGGCAGCACGATGTCTCGGGTCAGCCGTGATCTGGAGAGCCAAGGCGCGATCAACTCCGGCCCGCTGTTCCGGGTTGGTGTGCGCTACGCCGAGAAAACCGATGCGCTGAAGGCCGGCAGCTATCTGGTGCCCGCAGGGGCCTCGATGGCCGAGATCGTCGATCAGATCACCCGCGGCGGCGCCAGCAGCTGTGGCACCGAAATCGTCTACCGCGTGGGCGTGACACGCGTGCTGGCCGAGGTGCGCGAGCTGGACCCGGCCACCAACCGCTTTGTCGAGCGTGCGGAATTTGTGCCCGGCGTCGATGAGGTGCCCGCTGTCTACGAAGAGAAGAAAGCCGATGCCGACACCCGTTACCGCATCGCGCTGGCCGAAGGCGTGACCAGCTGGCAGGTGGTCGAATCGCTGAAAGCCATGGATATCCTCGACGGCGATCCGGGCACGCGCCCGGCGGAGGGGATGCTGGCACCCGACAGCTATGAGGTCTCCCCCGGTGATGACCGCGCCGAGATCCTGGCCGAGATGCAGGAGCGCCAGGAGCTGCGCATCAACGCCGCCTGGGAGGGCCGCTCGGACCGCGCAGCGGTTACCAGCCCCGAAGAGATGCTGATCCTCGCGTCGATCATCGAAAAAGAGACCGGCGTGGCAGAGGAGCGTGGGCAGGTCGCCTCGGTCTTCACCAACCGGCTGAACCGCGGGATGCGGCTGCAAACGGACCCGACGGTGATCTATGGTGTTACTCGGGGCGAGGGTGTCCTCGGTCGTGGCCTGCGCCAGAGCGAACTGCGCCGGGCAACCCCCTGGAACACCTATGTGATCGAAGGGCTGCCGCCGACGCCAATCGCCAACCCCGGCATGGCCAGCCTTGAGGCGGCGGTGAACCCCGATCAGGGCGACTACCTGTTCTTCGTCGCTGATGGCACCGGTGGCCACGCCTTTGCCGTCACGCTTGAGGAGCACAATCGCAATGTCGCCAAATGGCGCGAGATTGAAGCGCAGGGCAACAGCAACTAGGCGCAATCCAATCATGGATCAGATCTGGAAGGGGACGCTTCGGCGTCCTCTTTTTTGTGCGGCACCGTTAACCTTATGGTAGGTTAATCTGAAATTTACTTAACAAATCCGGCAGCTTGCGTCCGATACTTCAGGTTGCCAACTTTGACTTTTGCGCTGGTTTGTGGCAGGGTTCACAGGCAGCTGGGAAATTGGCAGATCCGCCCGCAGGACGCCCGATCATGGATCGCGCTTGTGGGGCGGCCTTGCGGTTTTCCGAACGGAGGTCCCATGACTATGAGGCCCCAACCATGAGCACCTATACCCCGGAAAATCGGCTGGCAAAGACCGCCGATCTTCTTTTCTCCCTCCATAATTCCATCGAACGGCTCCGGCAGGAGGCCGAGCAGATGCTCGAACGGCTTGCCTGCGATGCAGACGACGCCGGCAGCGCGCCGCGTATCGCCAAATTGGAAAGCCTGATCCGTGACAGCCAGAAAGTGGAGAAAACCCTTGTCGAACAAAGTGAACAGCATCAGGCCGCAGCCGGGCTCGACATCGACGCCGCCCGCAGTGAAATCGAAGAGCGGCTGGCTCGCCTGCGCGCCAGTTTCGACGCAGAAGATGTTTCTGGACCGGCTCAGCGACCATGACCTCTGTGCGATGCCCTATGTCTTTGATCTCTGGGCGCTGCCGCACCAGCTGCCGCCGGCGGGGGACTGGCGCAGCTGGGTCATCCTCGGCGGACGCGGGGCAGGCAAGACCCGCGCCGGCGCCGAATGGGTGCGTACGCTGGCCGAAGGGGCAACACCGTTGTCCGCTGGTCGCGCCCGCCGCATCGCCCTCCTCGGGGAAACCTACGATCAGGTGCGCGACGTCATGGTCCAGGGCGACAGCGGCATCCTCGCCTGCACACCCCGCGACCGCCGCCCGACGTGGAAAGCCACCGAACGGCGGCTGATCTGGCCCAATGGCGCCACCGCCCAGGCGTTTTCGGCCCATGACCCTGAGGCGCTGCGCGGCCCGCAGTTCGATGCCGCCTGGGCTGATGAGCTGGCCAAATGGAAACGCGGGCAGGACAGCTGGGACATGCTGCAATTTGCGCTCCGGCTGGGGCAGGAGCCGCGCGTCTGCGTCACCACCACACCGCGCAATACCGGCGTGCTGCGCGACCTTCTGGCCAGCCCCTCCACCGTGCAGACCCATGCCGCGACCGAGGCCAACCGTGCCAATCTCGCCGCCTCCTTTATCGCCGAGGTGCGCAGCCGCTATGCCGGGTCACGGCTAGGCCGACAAGAGCTGGACGGCATCCTGTTGCAGGATGTCGATGGCGCGCTCTGGACCAATGCCGGGCTGGTTGCGGCGCAGATCGCAAAGGCCCCGGCACTGGACCGGGTGGTGGTGGCGGTGGACCCGGCGGTGAGCGCCGGCAAACACTCCGACGCCTGCGGCATCCTCGTGGTGGGTGCCACGCTCACAGGCCCGCCGCAGGACTGGTGCGCCTATGTGCTCGCGGATTGCACGGTGCAGGGCGTCGGACCGCTGACCTGGGCGCAGGCCGCCATTGATGCGCGCGACCGCTACAGCGCCGACCGGGTGGTGGCGGAGGTCAATCAGGGCGGTGCCCTGGTCGAAAGCCTGCTGCGCCAGATTGATCCGCTGGTGCCCTTTACCGCGCTGCACGCCAGCCGGGGCAAGGGGGCACGGGCCGAACCGGTCGCCGCCCTTTACGAACAGGGCCGGGTGCGCCACCTGCCGGGGCTTGGCGCGCTGGAGGATCAGCTCTGCCAGATGACCCCGCGTGGCTATCTGGGGCAGGGCTCACCGGACCGGCTGGATGCCCTGGTCTGGGCGGTGCAGGAGCTGATCCTGACCCCGGCGACCCGCCACAGGCTGCCCCGCGCGCGCATGTTATAGGCGGGCCACCGGCCATCAAATCAGACGCAAAACGCCCGCAGTCCTGCGGGCGTTTTTTTATTTGGATCAAAGGTTTAGCGCAGGTGTTGCGTGCCCTGCGCGCGCCTTGCTCAAATCTTCTTCAACCCCCGCCGTCATAAAGGATCGCAGCAAACAGGGGCATGGTTCGCCCCCTTCAAGCAAAGGAGTGGCCCCATGGTCTTTGACCTTCTGCGGCGCAAGCAACAGCCCGTCGAAACCAAGGCAAGCGCCGCCGCCCGTGTGGTGGCCTGGCACGGTGGCACTGGCAGCACCGGCTGGAGCCCGCGCGACAGCAGTTCGCTGACCCGCAGCGGCTTTGTCGGCAATCCCGTGGGCTACCGTGCCGTCAAGATGATCACCGAGGCCGCCGCCGCGCTGCCGCTGGTGTTGCAGGACGGCGCACAGCGCTACGACAGCCACCCGCTGCTGACGCTGCTGGCCCGGCCCAATGCCGCGCAGGGCCGCGCCGAGCTGCTGGAAGCGCTGTTTGGCCACCTGCTGCTGTCCGGCAACGCTTATATTGAGGCGGTCTGCGATCCCGACGGTCGCGACGTATTGCCGGTCGAGCTGCATGTGCTGCGCCCTGACCGCATGACCGTGGTGCCCGGCAGCGATGGCTGGCCAGTGGCCTATGACTACAGCGTGTCGGGTCGCAAACACCGCTTTGATGTGACCATGCCCTGCGCCCCGATCTGCCATCTGCGCAGCTTTCATCCGCAGGACGATCACTACGGTTTGTCGCCGATGCAGGCCGCAGCCATGGCGGTGGATGTGCATACCTCGGCCTCGCGCTGGTCCAAGGCGCTTCTGGACAATGCAGCCCGCCCCTCCGGCGCTCTGGTCTGGACCGGAAGCGATGGTCAGGGGCTGATGGCTGAGGATCAGTTTCGCCGTCTAAGTGAAGAAATCGAAATGAATTTTCAGGGCGCGCGCAATGCTGGCCGTCCAATGGTGCTGGAAGGCGGGTTGGATTGGAAACCAATGGGCTTCTCGCCATCGGATATGGAATTTCACCAGACCAAGGACGCCGCCGCGCGCGAAATTGCCCTCGCGCTTGGGGTGCCGCCAATGCTGCTGGGCCTGCCGGGCGATGCCACATATGCCAATTATCAAGAGGCCAACCGCGCCTTTTACCGGCTCACCGTGCTGCCGCTTGTGACCCGTGTCACGGCGACGCTGTCGGACTGGCTGGCGCGCTATCAGGGGGCTGCGGTCACCCTGAAACCGGACCTTGATCAGGTGCCTGCGCTGGCCTCCGAACGCGAGGCGCAGTGGCGCCGCGTGGCCGCCGCGGAGTTCCTCAGCGTGGCCGAAAAACGCAGCCTTCTGGGCCTGCCCCCGCAAGAGGGGGCGATGGCGGATGACTGAAATCCCGATACCGCCGTTTGAATGCTCACCGGGTCTGCGGCTCACCGCCCATGAGCGCATCGCCGAGATCCAGCAGGAGGCGATGAACCGGCGTCTCGACCGGCTGGAGATGATGATGGAGCGGATGGAAAAACGCCTCTGGCTCACCGTTTACGGCGTTGCCGCCGTGATCCTGGCGCAGGCCTTCCAATCCTTTCTTGTGGTTCAGTAATTGCACGAAATTCAAAGAGATAGAAGGAGAAGCTGATGCCATCTCATGCGCATCTGGAGCATAAGTTCGCGCGCTTCGGCGAGGATCTGACCATTGGCGACGAGGCCGACGATATGGTCATGATCAGCGGATATGCCAGCCTGTTTGGCTGCGTCGACGCTGGCGGTGACATGGTGCAGCCGGGGGCCTATCAGGCGTCGCTCGACCGTCTGGCGCAGGCCGGGATCGCGGTCAAGATGCTGTGGCAGCACGATCCCGCACAGCCGATCGGCGTCTGGGATGAGGTCCGCGAGGATGCCCGCGGCCTGCATGTCCGGGGCCGTATCCTGACCCGCACCCAAAAGGGCGCCGAGGCTGCGGCGCTGATCGCTGTCGGCGCATTGGATGGGCTGTCGATCGGCTACCGGACCCGCCGCGCCGTGGCGCGCAAAGGCGGCGGGCGCTCCCTGTGTGAGCTGGACCTCTGGGAGGTCTCGCTGGTGACCTTCCCGATGTTGTCCTCAGCCCGCGTCAGCCCAGCCGGGGCCGCCGCCAAATCGCAGACCGCAGAGCACGGCGCCATCGCCCCGGACGATACCCCGCAGATCTGGCGGGAGGTGATCGACCTGCTGCGCAGCGGTGCCAGCCTGACGCCGCTCGGCTGAATGCAGGCCCCGGCCGCCGCTGCGGTCGCGCCCCGCTTTTGCCTTCCTCAATCGACCCAAAAGGACAGACAGATGAGCCATCCCCAATCCCACCCGGAACCAACGGCCCACTCCCATGCGGCCCCGCAGGAGGTCAAACAGGCCGTTGCTGACTTCGTGCATGATTTCAACGGGTTCAAAGACGACATTGCCCTGAAACTGAAACAGACAGAAGAGCGTATGACCATGCTGGATCGCAAATCCCACTTTGCCAATCGTCCCCCTCTGGCCGCTGCCGATGCAGGCGGCGCGCCTCATCAGAAAGCCTTTGATGCCTATCTGCGGTCCGGCGATGACGCCGCGCTGCGTGGCCTTGATCTAGATGCCAAGGCGATGGCCACCGCCGTCAATGGCGATGGCGGCTACCTGGTGGATCCGCAGACCTCCGATACGGTCAAATCCGTGTTGAACAGCACCGCCTCGATCCGCGCCGTCGCCTCGGTGGTGACGGTGGAGGCAACCTCCTACGATGTGCTGATCGACCATGGCGATGTCGGTCACGGCTGGGCGAATGAGACGGCGGCGGTAACCGAAACCGCAACCCCGGTGATCGACCGCATCACCATCCCGCTGCATGAGCTGAGCGCCTTGCCCAAGGCCTCGCAGCGGCTGCTGGACGACAGCGCCTTTGACATCGAGGGCTGGCTGGCTGGCCGGATCGCCGACAAGTTTTCCCGCGCCGAGGCGGCTTCCTTCATCAATGGCGATGGCAACGACAAACCGACCGGCATCCTCTACCACCCGGTGGTTGCCAATGACAGCTGGAGCTGGGGCAATCTTGGCTATGTCACCACCGGCGTGGAGGGCGATATCGGTGATGGCGATGCAATCATTGATCTGGTCTATGCGCTTGGCGCGCAGTACCGGGCCAACGCCAGCTTTGTGATGAACTCCAAAACCGCAGGCCTCCTGCGCAAGCTGAAGGATGCCGATGGCCGCTTCCTGTGGTCCGACGGGCTGGCAGCGGCGGAACCGGCGCGGCTGATGGGCTATCCGGTGGTCATTGCCGAGGACATGCCCGACGCCGGTGTGAACGGCTATGCCGTGGCGTTCGGCGATTTTGCGGCCGGCTACACCATCGCCGAACGCCCCGACCTGCGGGTGCTGCGCGATCCCTTTAGCGCCAAGCCGCATGTGCTGTTCTATGCCACCAAACGTGTCGGCGGCGATGTCAGCGATTTTGCCGCCATCAAACTGCTGAAATTCGGTCTGAGCTGACGCTTGGACCGATGGCGGACCCGGCAGCCCGGTTCCGTCTGCGGATGCGCGCCTTAAGGCCGCTGTCGTCCAGCTGCTCCCCTTCCGTCCAGCGGCAGCAGCCCGGCGCGCATCCGCCCCGACCCATCCGGCAACAGCCAGCCCGAGCAGCCCCCGAACGAACACCCGTTGGAGTGAAGAGATGATGTTGAATGAAGTGACACCGGTGCCAGAGGCGGTTCTGCCGCAAGAGGCGTTCAAGGCGCATCTGCGTCTGGGCACCGGCTTTGACGAGGCGGGGGTGCAGGAGGCCGTGCTGATCAGCTTCCTGCGCGCTGCCATCGCGGCGATCGAGGCACGCACCGGCCGGGTGCTTGTGGCGCGGGATTTCCTGCTGACGCTCGCCGCCTGGCGGGATCCCCAGCTACAGGCGCTGCCGCTTGCACCGGTGCAGCAGATCCATTCGGTCACGCTGAGCGATGCCGCCGGGGTCGAGACCGTGCTGCCACCCGGTCGCTACCGGCTGGAACCCGACAGCCAGCAGCCCCGGCTGCGTCCGGTTGGCGGGGTGCTGCCCACAATTGCCAGCGGTGGTGCGGCGCGGATCCTGATGCGGGCGGGCATGGCCAACAGCTGGTCGGCATTGCCCGGCGATCTGGCGCAGGCGGTGCTGATGCTGGCGGCGCATTACTATGAGTTTCGCGATGACACGAGGTTGCAGGGCGGCTGTATGCCCTTTGGCGTCACCAGCCTGATCGAACGCTATCGTGCGCTACGGGTGAGCCTGGGCGTCGGCGGCGGGCATGGGATCGGGTTTGGCCGCAGCTTTGGGCCGGGGGCAGGCGCATGAGCCGCCGCACCACATCCCGCCCCGCTGCCCGCTCCACACCACGTCTCAACCGCTGTCTGGCGCTGGAGGATCCGCGCCGCACCTCGGATGGGGCTGGCGGGTTTCTTGAGGCATGGCAGCTGCTTGGCCACCATTGGTCCGAGATGCGTGCCCTCAGTGGCCGCAGCACCGATCACTCCGGCACCAGCCTGTCATTGCAACGCTACCGCATCACCCTGCGCGCCCATCCCACCGGCAGCCCGGCGCGGCCCCGGCCGGACCAGCGGCTGCGCGATGGTGCCCGGATCTTTCGCATTGATGCGGTGGCCGAAGGCGACCCTGACGGCCGCTACCTGACCTGTTTTGCCACCGAGGAGACCACCGCATGACCTATGCCCTGGCCCTGCCGCTGCAGGAGGCGCTGTTTCAGCACCTGACCAATGACCCGGCGCTGACCACCGCGCTGAGCGGCGCCATCTATGACGCGCTGCCAGCAGGCAGCCTGCCGCAGACCTATGTGACCCTTGGCCCCGAGGAGGTGCAGGACCGCTCCGACCGCAGTGGTGCCGGCGCGCGCCACCGGGTGGAGATCACCGTCCATACCGATATCGCGGGCTTTGCCGGTGCGAAGGCCATTGCCGCCAGCATCTGCGACAGCCTCGCCAGCGCCTCGCTCAGCCTGACGCGCGGGCGACTGGTGGGCCTGTGGTTCGACCGCGCCAGCGCCAGCCGCAAACCCTCCGGCGGCCGCGAGATCCGCCTGCGCTTCACCGCGCGGCTGGAGGACAGCTGACACCCGGTCGGTTTGGCGAAAATCCAACATTAATTACAAAGCGTTGCGCGGCAAGGCTGATCTGAATTGGCGCGACGTCCCATCACTCAGCAACAGGAGATCACCGCTATGAGTGTTCAAAACGGCAAGGATCTATTGGTCAAGATCGACATGACCGGCGACGGTCAGTTCGAAACCATTGCGGGGCTGCGCGCCACGCGCATCAGCTTCAACGCCGAAAGCGTCGATGTCACCAGTCTGGAAAGCCAGGGCGGCTGGCGCGAGCTGCTGTCCGGCGCGGGGGTGCGCTCGGCCAATATCTCCGGCTCCGGTATCTTTCGCGATGCCGGGACGGATGAGCGGGCGCGGCAGCTGTTCTTTGAGGGGCTGACCCCCGCGTTTCAGGTGATTATCCCCGATTTTGGCATCGTCGAAGGCCCGTTTCAGGTCACCGCCCTGGAATATGCCGGCAGCCACAATGGCGAGGCCACCTATGAGCTTGCGCTCGCCAGCGCCGGCGCGCTGGTCTTCACCGCCGTCTGAGGGGGGTGACCATGGCCCCCTCGGAACAGCCAGCCCCGGCAGTTAATGCCTGTGCGGCCAATCCCTATGCCGGCGAGGTGCTGCTGGCGGTAAACGGCGATGTGCTGGCGTTAAAGCTCACCCTCGGGGCGCTGGCGGCGTTGGAAACGCGGCTCGGGACGGGATCGCTAATTGATCTAGTGACCCGGTTTGAAAGCGGCGGGTTCTCGGCGGCGGATGTGCTGGCGCTGCTGGCGGCGGGGGTGCAGGGCGGCGGCCACCGGCTCAGCGAGGCGGATCTGGCCGTTGCCGATATCGACGGCGGTCCGATGCAGGCCGCACGGGTCGCCGCACAGCTCCTGGCGCGCAGTTTTGCGCTGCCGGGAGAGGCGGGCGCGCAGCTGCCCGGATCGGTGGCCCCATGACGCCCCGGCAGCACTCCACAGACAGACAGAGCACCGGCCTTGACTGGCCGGCGCTGATGCGGGCGGGGCTGGCGGGGCTGCGGCTCACGCCGGATCAGTTCTGGCGCCTCACCCCGGCGGAGCTGCGGCTGATGCTGGGGCAGGACAGCGCCGTTGCGCCGCTGGGACGGGCCGGGCTGGACCAGCTGATGCGCGCATTTCCCGATCCCGCCGCGCCGAGATCCCCAGAAACAGGAGCCGTAAGCGATGAGTGACACAGGATTGAACCAGCTGGAACAGCAGGGCGAGGCGCTGAGCGACAGCCTTGGCGATGCGGCGGGCATGGCGGCCACATTCGATGCCGAACTGCGCCGGGTGCGCGCCGCCTTTGCCGCCACCGGCAAGGATGCCGAGACCCTGGAACGCGGTATGTCGAAGGGGCTGCGCCGCGCCTTTGACGGTGTTGTCTTTGACGGCATGAAGCTCTCAGATGCGCTGGATACCATGGCGCAGTCGATGATCCAGACCACCTATTCGGCGGCCATGAAACCGGTCACTTCCCATATTGGCGGGCTGCTGTCGGATGGGGTGGGCAAGCTGATGAGCGGCATTCTCCCCTTTGCCGATGGGGCGGCGTTTTCACAAGGCCGGGTGATGCCCTTTGCCAAGGGGGGGATCGTCAGCGGCCCGGTGAGCTTTCCCATGCGCGGCGGCACCGGGCTGATGGGCGAGGCAGGCCCAGAGGCGATCCTGCCGCTGACCCGTGGCGCCGATGGTGCGCTTGGTGTGCGCAGCCAGGGCGGGCGAGCCACCTCGGTGGTGATGAATATCCAGACCCCCGATGTGCAGGGGTTCCAACGCAGTCAGGGCCAGATCGCCGCCCAGCTGAGCCGCGCCCTGTCGCGTGGCAATCGCAACCGCTGAGCCGGAGGACAGCAGATGAATTTTCACGAGGTCAGATTTCCCGCATCGCTGAGCTTCGGCTCAATCGGCGGACCGGAGCGGCGCACCGATGTGGTGACGCTTGCCAACGGGCATGAGGAACGCAACACCCCCTGGGCGCATTCGCGTCGCCGCTATGATGCGGGGCTGGGCCTCAGGGGCCTTGAGGATATCGAGGCGCTGATTGCCTTTTTCGAGGCGCGGCAGGGCCAGATGTACGGTTTCCGCTGGAAGGATTGGTCCGACTACAAATCCGCCCGCGCCACGCAGGAGGTGGCGTTTGGGGATCAGGTGATCGGTATCGGCGACGGGGTGCAGCAGGTGTTCCAGCTGAGCAAGACCTATCGTTCCGGCAGCTTTGCCTATCAGCGTCCGATAACGAAACCGGTGGCGGGCAGCGTGCGCATCGGGATTGAGCAGGACGCTTTGCAGGAGACGGTAGACTACACGCTCGACAGCACCCTTGGAACCATCACGCTGGCGCATCCACCGGAGGCGGGCCTGTCGGTGAAGGCGGGGTTTGAGTTCGATGTGCCGGTGCGCTTTGACACCGATCGCATTCAGACCAGCGTGGCGTCCTTTCAGGCGGGCGACGTGCCCAATGTCCCAGTGGTGGAGGTCCGGGTCTGATGGCGGGGGTAAGCGAGGCGTTTCAATCCCATGTGGCCAGCGGTCTGACAACGCTGTGTCGCTGCTGGCTGGTGACGCGCAGCGATGGCGTGCGGTTCGGTTTTACCGACCATGACCGCGACCTGCGGTTCGAAAGCGCTGCCGAGGGCGAGGCCGGTCTGCTGTTTCGCGCAGGCACCGGGCTGACCGCGCGCAGCCTGCAACAAGCCACCGGGCTGGCGGTCGACAATACCGAGGCGCTGGGTGCGCTGAGCGATGCGGCCATCCGCGAGGACGAGATCGAGGCCGGGCGCTTTGACGGCGCCGAGGTGCGCTGCTGGCTGGTGAACTGGGCCGATGTCTCGGTGCGCTGGTTGCAGTTTCGCGGCAGCTTTGGCCAGATCCGCCGTGCCGGTGGTGCCTTTGAGGCGGAGCTGCGCGGCCTGACGGAGGCGCTCAACCAGCCGATGGGGCGGATCTACCAGAAACCCTGCACGGCGGTGCTGGGGGATGGCGCCTGCCGCTTTGACATGACCACGCCGGGTTACACGCTGGAGCTGGCCGCGGAAGAGATCCGCGAGGGGCAGTATTTCGGATTTGCCGCTCTGCCGGGGTTTGAGCCGAACTGGTTCACCTCTGGCCGTCTCACGGTGATGAGCGGTGCGGCTGAGGGGTTGTGGGGCTGGATCAAGCAGGACCGCCAGCAGGTCGGGCGGCTGGGACAGGACGCAAGCGCGCCGGATCCGAACGCAGAGCACCGCCAGCTGACCCTTTGGGAACCGCTGCGGGCGCAGATCCGACCCGGCGATCTGCTGCATCTGACAGCGGGCTGCGACAAGCGGCTGAAGACCTGCCGGCTGAAGTTCAACAATGGCGTCAATTTTCAGGGCTTTCCCGATATCCCCGGCGAAGACTGGGTGATGAGCGTGCCGCGCCAGAGCGGCAATAACACCGGCGGCAGCCGCAGATGAGCGGCGCGAGAGGGATATCGCGCGCCGAGCTGGTTGCGGCGGCGCGGGGCTGGCTGGGCACGCCCTATGTGCATCAGGCCGCCCGGCGCGGTGCTGGCTGCGATTGCCTCGGCCTGATCCGGGGGGTCTGGCGTGAGGTCTACGGCCAGGAGCCGGAGGCGGTGCCGGGTTATACGATGGACTGGTCCGAACCCCAGGGCGAGGAGGCGTTGTGGCAGGCGGCGCTGCGCCATCTCAGCCCCCGACCGCTGCATGAGGCGCGCGCCGGTGACGTGATCCTGTTTCGGATGCGCCGGGGGGCGGTGGCCAAACATATCGCGCTGCAAACTGAAACCGGCGCCATGCCGCGGTTCATCCATGCCTATTGCGGCCACGGTGTGGTCGAGAGCGCATTGAGCCAGCCGTGGCAACGGCGGATCGTGGCGCGGTTTTCCTTTCCTGATGTTGATGCTGATGAGGTGACGTGATGGCGACCATTCTTCTTTCTGCGGCGGGGGCGGCCCTTGGCGGCTCGGTTGGGGGGGCTGTGGCGGGTCTCTCCTCGGTAGCGATTGGCCGCGCACTTGGCGCCACCGTCGGACGCGCCATCGACAGCCGCCTGCTGGGCGCGGGCAGTGAGCCGGTGGAGACCGGCCGGGTGGAACGCTTTCGCCTGACCCATGCCAGCGATGGCCAGCCGATTGCGCAGGTCTATGGCCGGATGCGGGTGGGCGGGCAGGTGATCTGGGCGTCTCAGTTCCGCGAGACCTCCACCACCAGTGGCGGCGGCGGCAAGGGCGGCGGTCGGCGCCAGCCCAAGGTCACCAGCTACAGCTATGATGTGTCACTTGCCGTAGCGGTCTGCGCCGGAGAGGTGGCCTCTATCGGGCGGGTCTGGGCTGATGGCGAAGAGGTCGCGCCCAAGGATCTGAACATGACCGTCTATCGCGGCACCATGGACCAGCTGCCCGATCCGGTGATCGAGGCGGTAGAGGGCACAGGCGAGGTGCCCGCCTATCGTGGCACCGCCTATGTGGTGATGGAGAACCTGGCGCTGGACCGCTTTGGCAACCGGGTGCCGCAATTCTCGTTCGAGGTGCTGCGTGCCGAGCAACCGGCCTCCAGCACCTATGATCTGGATCTGCCGCAGCTGGTGCAGGGGGTTGCCCTGATGCCGGGGACCGGGGAATACGCACTGGCCAGCACGCCGGTGCATTACGACCACGGGCCGGGACAGGCCAAACCCGCCAATTCGCACAGCCCCTCGGGGGAGACCGATCTGGTCACCTCGCTGACGACCCTTGGCGAGGAGCTGCCCGCCTGTGGCGCGGCCTCGCTGATTGTGTCGTGGTTTGGCAATGATCTGCGCTGCGGAGTGTGTAGCGTCAAACCGAAGGTGGAGCGCCAGCATATCGAGGGGGCGAATATGCCCTGGTCGGTGGCGGGGCTGACCCGGACGGAGGCCGAGCTGATCGCGCGGCAGGATGACAGACCCATATACGGCGGCACCCCCACCGATGCCTCGGTGATCGAGGCCATTCGCGCAATGCAGGCGCAGGGCAAGCGGGTGATGTTCTACCCGTTTATCCTGATGGATCAGATGGCGGGCAATGATCTGCCAGATCCCTGGAGCGGTGAGCCGGGTCAGGCGCATCTGCCCTGGCGCGGGCGGATCACCCTGTCGCTGGCACCGGGCCAGCCCGGCAGCCCCGATGGCACGGCTATGGCGCGGGCTGAGGTGCAGCAGTTCTTTGGCACGGCAACCGCGGCGGATTTCACCGTGGCTGACGGGAGCGTCACCTATAGCGGCCCGTCTGAGGACTGGGGGCTGCGGCGGTTCATCCTGCATAATGCCGCGCTTTGTGCCGCGGCGGGCGGGGTTGAGGCGTTCTGCATCAGCTCGGAGATGCGCGGGCTGACCCAGATCCGCGATGAGGCAGGCTTTCCTGCGGTGGCAGAGCTGCGGGCGCTGACGCAGGAGGTGCGCCAGATCCTCGGGCCGGATACCAAGATCGGCTATGCCGCCGACTGGTCGGAATACTGGGGCTACCAGAGCCCGGAGGGGAACCGCTATTTCCACCTCGATCCGCTCTGGGCGGATGAGCAGATCGATTTCATCGGCATCGACAATTACATGCCGCTGTCCGACTGGCGCGAGGGGGAGGATCATCTGGACGCCCGGGCCGGGGCGCCGGGCATCCATGATCTGGCGTATCTGCGCGCCAATATCGAGGGCGGCGAGGGCTATGACTGGTATTACCACTCGCCCGAGGCCGAGGCGGCCCAGATCCGCACCCCGATCACCGATGGCGCCTATGATGAGCCGTGGATCTGGCGCTACAAGGATCTGCGCAGCTGGTGGTCCAAACCGCATCATGACCGGATCAACGGGCAACGTGCCGCGCTGCCCACCGCATGGGAGCCGCAGAGCAAACCGATCTGGTTCACCGAACTGGGCTGTGCCGCCATCGACAAGGGCACCAATCAGCCGAACAAGTTTCTGGATCCCAAAAGCTCGGAATCCAAACTGCCGAAATTTTCCAACGGGCAGCGCGATGACATGATGCAGCTGGCCTATCTGCGCGCGTTGCTGGGCTATTGGCAGGAGGAGGGGAAAAACCCCGTCTCCGAGGTCTATGGTGGCCCGATGCTGGATATGTCGAACGCCTATGTCTGGGCCTGGGACGCGCGCCCCTTTCCGGTGTTTCCCAATGCGGTGGAGGTCTGGAGCGACGGCGAGAATTACCTGCGTGGCCATTGGTTGAACGGACGGGTGGGGCAGCGCACGCTGGCCTCGGTGCTGGAGGAGATCTGTGCCGCCTCGGGTGTTGCGGCGATTGATGTCAGTGACCTGCCTGCGCTGGTGCGCGGCTATGCGATCAGCGATGTCGGTGAGGCCCGCGCCGCGCTGCAACCGCTGTTGCTGCGCCACGGGGTGGATGCCATCGAACGCGATGGTCTGCTGCGGTTTCGCCTGCGCAATGGGCGACAGGACGCAGCGCTGGATCTGGCGCAACTGGTTGAGGGGCAGGAGCTGGACGGGGTGCTGGAACAGACCCGCGCGCCGGAGGCTGAGCTGGCCGGACGGATGCGTCTGCGCTTTGTCGAATGGGGCGGGCGCCATGATCTGCGCGGCGAGGAGGCGGTGCTGCCCGATGAGGCGACCCATGCGGTCAGCGACAATGAGCTGCCGATGGCGCTGACCCGCGCCGAGGGGCGGCAGGTGGTCGAGCGCTGGCTGAGCGAGGCCCGTATGGCCCGCGATACCCTGCGGCTGGAGCTGCCGCCCTCCGCCATGGCGCTGGGCGCGGGCGATGTGATCCGCCTGCCGCTTGCCGGGGCAGAGGCAGGCCCGGAGGTAGGCTCAGAGACGGGTGCGGAGTTCGGCAGCGGTGCGCAGGCCCGGTACCGGATCGACCGGGTCGAACAGGGCGCGGCGCAGCTGATCGAGGCGGTGCGGATCGAGCCGGAGAACTACCACCCGGCACCAGTGCCGGAGGAATTGCCCGGTGTCACCGCCTTTGCGGCACCGGTGCCGGTGCTGCCGCTGTTCATGGACCTGCCGCTGATTGGCGGCGATGAGGTGCCCCATGCGCCGCATCTGGCAGTGACGGCGCAGCCCTGGCCGGGGAGCGTTGCCGTATACGGCGCACAGAGTGATGCGGATTATGCACTGGAGGAGGTGCTGGCCGCGGCTTCAACCATTGCCATCACCAATACGGTGCTGCCTGCGGGCGCGCCGGGGCGCTGGGAACGGGGCGACGATCTGGAAGTTGATATGATCTCTGGCCAATTGCAGAGTCGGGACCGGCTGGCGGTGCTGAATGGCGCCAATCTGGTGGCCATCGGCGACGGCAGCCCCGGCAATTGGGAGCTGATGCAATTTGGCGAGGCCGAGCTGATCGCACCGGGGCGCTATCTGCTGCGCGACCGGCTGCGTGGGCAGCAGGGCAGCGATGCGCGGATGCCGGTGGCCTGGCCGAAGGGCTCTTATGTGGTGGCGCTGGATGGCACGCCGCAGCAGATCGCACTGGCTGCCAATCAGCGTGGCCTTAGCCGTCACTACCGTATCGGCACCGCCCGGCGCCCCTATGATGATCCGAGCTATGTGCATCTGGAGGCGGCCTTTGCCGGTGAAGGGCTGCGCCCCTATGCGCCGGTGCATCTGCGCCAGAAAGGCGTGTTGGGCAGCGGTGCGGTCGGGCTGGACTGGATCCGCCGCAGCCGCATCGACGGCGACCGCTGGGATCTGGCGGAGATCCCGCTGGGCGAGGATCTGGAGCGCTACCGCCTGCGGATCCTGCGCGGCGGCGAGATTCTGCGCGAAGAATTGCTGGACGCTCCCGGCTGGAGCTATCCGCTGGCGGCCCAGACAGCGGATGCGGTGGTGCCGGGAGATCGCATCGAGGTGGCGCAGGTCTCGGCCCGCTACGGGGCTGGTGCGGTGACCGCCCTGCGGCTGGTCTGAGGCGGGGCGGGGATGCGACGGCCTATCCTGCCGGGTGATATCACCAGCACCGCCCGCGCCCTGCTGGCGGTGGCCCCGGCGCAGCGGCGCGCGCTGTGCCAGCGGATCTTTGCCGGGGCGGCGCAGGCGGTGCGCCATCTGCGCCGCCACCGGCGGCTCTGCCGGCGCTGGGGCGATGGCTCCCTGAGTGCTGCGGCGCGGAAATTCCCGCTGGCGGATGAGCCGTTTTATGACGCGCCGGACTATCTGGCCTGTACCCGGCTGGTGCTGGCTGAATTGGCGCGTCATATCAGGCATAATCCGGGCTAGCGGCTACCGGATGCCTTGTGATGCGGCTGTTGCGGCGCCTCAACGACGCTGGCAGCGTCTGTGCCGGGCGGCCATTTGACAGCCTGTGGCACCGTCAATATCGGGCCTGCACAGCCCCTGTGCATCGGGGCACGGGAACTGGTGCGGCGGGTGATCACCAATAAAAACAATGGGCTGTCGGTGTATGACTGCGCAGCCGGGGCAAAAAATCAGCAGATCCGATGGCTCTCATCACGGATTTGCGGTTGGCCTTTTTGCGCTGGGGGAGGTACTCTGGTTGCAACACAGGAGGCAGAGCCATGCTTGAGACGCGCCAGGCCGTCAGTTCCGTTGATCCCGTCTGGGATCAGATCACCACCGAGGCGCAGGACGCCGTGCGCCGCCAGCCGCTGATGGGCGGGCTGATCCATGCCTGCATCCTGCATCATACCTCGCTTGAGAAGGCGCTGTCCTATCGCATCGCGGCGAAGCTCTGCTCCAATGAGATGTCGATGGTGATCCTGCGCGAGATCGTCGACCGGGCCTATGACGAAAACCCGGATCTGATTGCCGCCGGGCGCGCCGATCTGATGGCGGTCTATGAACGCGATCCCGCCTGCCACCGGCTGTTGCAGCCGATCCTCTATTTCAAGGGGTATCAGGCCGTTCAGGCCTATCGGGTGGCGCATTGGCTGTGGCAGCAGGGCGATTACGATCTGTCCTATTTCTTCCAGATGCGGATTTCCGAGATCTTTGGCGTTGATATCCATCCGGCGGCCAGAATTGGCCGGGGCATCATGATCGACCACGCGCATTCCATCGTCATCGGCGAGACGGCGGTGGTGGGCGACAATGTCTCCATGCTGCATTCGGTGACCCTGGGCGGCACCGGCAAGGAAGAGGAAGACCGGCACCCGAAGATCGGCAATGGCGTGCTGATCGGTGCTGGCGCCAAGGTGCTGGGCAATATCAAGGTGGGCCATTGCAGCCGTATCGCGGCAGGATCGGTGGTGCTGGCCGAGGTGCCGCCCTGCAAGACCGTTGCGGGCGTGCCGGCCAAGATTGTCGGTGAGGCCGGCTGCGACCAGCCGTCGGTCAGCATGAACCAGGTGCTGGGCGGCGACAAGCCGCAGTAGGCCGCGCCGCTTTGCAGGTCTGGGCATGGCGGGCAGTGCGCGTGCCGCCATCGGTGCATTTGTGAGTATTTTTGGAAAGATGACGATGGAGAGGGGCAGCGCTGGCGGCCCCTTTTTTGGTGGGGTGTGGGAGGTGCGAATGGTTGCCAGTCGGGTAAGTCGCTGTCACAGCCCGAAGCGGACTTGCGGCGATGCGGCGGCAGGGCTGCCGCGAAACTTTATCGGGGCGCTTCTGCCAGACGACGTTAAGCTGCCCAACGTAGGCATGGCCGCCTCATGTCAGCTAGAGGCCGGTTTGGCGAGACGTTTCATTTCAAGTTCTTCCTGCCGCAGGCGGAGTTTTCTCTGGTCGGCTTTGAAATCCTTAAGGGCATGCCGCCGGATATCGGTCGCAATCTGGCCTTCGGCGCTTCGCCTTGCGTCTAAATCCACCGGTTTTTCCGTCATCTCTTTGTCCTCTAATACATCAGCGTTCGGCCGCGGCCGTCAGGCCGGGGGCGGGAGGAGGCGTGCTCCCAGTCGGCTCCCCGGTCTCCATTCCTCTCAGAAACCTGAAAAGTTCGCTGTCCGTTGTCAGAACCAGCGTCGTTCCCCCTGAAATCATGTCCTTGTAGGCCTGCATTGTCCGGGTGAACGCATAGAATTCGGCTGCTTGGGCGTCGGTGTTGTAGGCTTTTGCGTAGATCGCAGCCGCCGAGGCGTCAGCCACGCCGCGGATTTCCTCGACGGCGCGATACGCTTCGGACTGTATCTTGTTCAGGTCGCGCACCCGGTTGCCGCGGATCCGCGCGGCTTCGCCGTTACCTTCGGAAAGGAAACGTTCAGCGATCTGGCGGCGCTCTGAGATCATGCGGTCGTAAATCTTCGGACGCACACTCTCGTTGTAATTGATCCTCTTGA
Organism: Phaeobacter sp. JH20_29; assembly: GCF_048056175.1. Classification (NCBI taxonomy): domain Bacteria; kingdom Pseudomonadati; phylum Pseudomonadota; class Alphaproteobacteria; order Rhodobacterales; family Roseobacteraceae; genus Phaeobacter; species Phaeobacter sp. JH20_29. The sequence continues at coordinate 676,010 of NZ_JAYMWO010000013.1, read as the reverse complement.
AACGGATATCGAGAAGCTCGATCCCAAAAACGCGAACCTTTTCTGAGGCGGCTGCGAAAATCTCCTGTTCAACAAGTGCACGGCCTTTCTGGATAGGAACCAGAGAACCTATGTCCTGCGCGCGCTCCTCATCGGTCAAAAGCGTGTCCCGCAGCGGGGTCCGGCCCTTCGTGGTCCGGATAATCTCTATCAGCTCGTGTTTGGCGACAGCATTGCGGGTTTCGCTGCCGAGAATATCGTCTAGACGGGATTGCGCGCTGCGCTCATCGCGCAGCCGCAGAAAATACTGCAACGGGTCGGTTATTTTCCAGCGGGCGAACAGATCGACGGATATGTAGAGCTTGTCCTTGGTGGGCATGTCAGAAGGATTGCCGTCCCACTCAAGAACCCGGCGGTCGATCCGGTTGACGTCCTGAACGATGGGCAGCTTCAGCTTTAAACCAGCCGTTATGACTGGTTCGCCCACAGGTTTACCGAATTGGGTGATAATGGCCTGCTCGACTTCGCCAACTGTGTAGAGGGAACCGGAGGCAATCACGCCGGCAGCAACCGCAATCCCTGCGAAGAGCCCCAATCTGATGTTCATGGCTGATCCTCCTGAAGCCTGTCGAGGTTCAAAAGCGGCAGGATGCTCGCAGTCGATCCGTCGACAATGATTTTTGACAGAATACTGGGCAGAACATCCTGGAGGGTTTCTATGTATATCCGCCGCCTCGTGACTTCAGGCGCCTTGACGTATTCGGCCAAAAGCGCGGTGAACCGCGCTGCGTCGCCTTCCGCCTCGTTGATGCGTTTCAGGCGATAACCGTCAGCCTCGCGGATCCGCTGATCTTTCTCGCCTTCGGCCAGCGGAATGACTTTGTTGTATTCGCGGCGCGCCTCATTGATCAGGCGCTCCTTTTCCTGCTGTGCCTGGTTGACCTCATTGAACGACGCCTGAACCGGTCCCGGCGGGTTGATGTTCTTCAGCTGGACCTGGTCGATGCTGATACCCATGGCGTATTTCGTGGACAGAGCCTGCATCTTGAGAAGCGCCTCGCTTTCGATCTCCTGACGGCCGATGGTGATGACCTCGTCAACGGTGCGGTCGCCAACAACCTCTCGCATCACGGACTCAGAGACGTAGCGCAAAGTCGCGCTTGGCTCGCGTACCTCGAACAGGAATTTCAGGGGGTCAGAGATCCGGTACTGCACCACCCATTCCACGAGCGCAGCATTCAGATCTCCCGTGACCATTTCGGTTTCGCGCCGGCCGTCTGACGGGCTCTGGAAGGGATCACTCCGGCCCGGAGTCGTGAATCCGAATTCCTGCTTCAGCTGCCGTTTCACGGGCACCAGCGTGGCAACGTCGATGCCAAGCGGGAATTTGAAATGCAGGCCAGGCGGAACCTCAGCAGTGTATCTGCCAAAACGCTGGACAACGGCGACAGAGTCGCTCGGGACTGTGTAATATGAAGACCAGGCCGCGACAGCTGCCAAGACTATCGCTCCTGCGACCAGTATGCCCTTCACAGGGGGCCGCCCATCAGGGATCAACCCGCCCAGCCGGTCGCGGCCTTGACGAAGAATTTCGTCGATATCGGGCGGATTGCGCTTCTGTCTGCTTTGCCATGGCCCGCGGTCTTCTGGGCCGCCGTTCTGGTCGGGCATATCGTTTCCTCTCCTGGTCTCTCAAACCGGCATCCGATACAGACCTTTGACGCCAAGGCGCCTGCGCGCGGCTTATTCCCTCTGTGTCGGCATTCCTTCGTTCTCCGCGGCCTGGATTGGTGAATTTTCCGTTGGCAATTCACCCGCTATAGCCGCATCCGGCGCCTCTTTGTGCGCCTGAGATGCGCCCCCGCCCGAGTAAAGGTTCCGCAGCTGAGTTTCGGAGACCCCGTCGGCCACCATCACCAGCCGGACCATCGGGTCAGAAAGCATTTCTTCCAGGAAATATTCGGCCAGTTCTTTTCCGGTGAGCTTGTCCTTTGCCAGGGCGTCATCGAGGTCGGCCAGCGAAACGGTCAAGGTTCTCGCCAGCCCGGGGTGGAATTCCCTGGGATGCAACTTCACGGCGACAGAAGCTCTCCAAGTCTCAGGCTGCAGGCTGTCGGGAGGTGAACACAGTTCCGTTTCAATGTCATATTCTCCGGCAGGGAGCGTTTCGCTGAAGCCCGGAACGTTGAAAGGCCGGGCAAAGACCGCAATGGATTTTCTAACTGCCTCGTTCATGGGTGGGGTCCTCTCATCGAAGCGACAATCGGGCCAAGGCTGCGGCTACTGACGCAGTGCCCTTGTCGTGGTAGTCCCCGTGGAAAACACCGTCCACCTTGACCTCCCAGATTCCATTCCTCTTCCGGGCACGAACGCGCTCCGCCTTCGCAGTTGGACGATAGGGGTGTGTCGAAATTTGGATATCTTCCGGCTTGTGCAGTGGCTTATCGAGCACGCTGGAGCTTGCGGCCTTTGGCAAATGCGGTTCTCCAAGAGCCATTACGGTGCGAATGAATTCCTCTGCATAATCATCCGCGTTTCGGTGGTCATGCTCATGCCTCACCATGGCCATTGGCTCAACAAAACGCTTCTTAAGGTGTTCAAGGAAGCGCGGTTCCGTGCGGGACATGTAAGCAATGAGCGACTGGAGAATCCGTTCATGGGCCAGAACGCGCCGTTCAAGATCTGTCATTTCAGGCAGAGATGGTAACATGGCACTGTTCATCCTTCATTGATCGTGTTTTCCGGGCGCTCCGACGACTTTTCGACGTCAAGGGCTGCAAGACAGGCCTGCGCAATGTCCCGGTCCGGAAACTCGGTTCCCGGGACCGTCGCCCAACCGGCTTTCATGAGGGCATCCCGCTGCCGGTAGGTAGCAACGGCCCTGATCGCTGCCAGCTTTGCGTCGCGTTCCGCATCGGTTCGGGCCATGTCCAGACAGACCGGGACCAAAGCCGTGACTACATTGTTGCGGGACATGGTCACGGCCATGCCGTGTGACGTTCCGCCGGTCACCCAGCCGCCCCAGGTAAATCCGCCGATGCCTAATAATGCGCCACCTATCACGGCGCCGTAGAGGCCGGGTTTAAGCCATTCGGGAGTGTACATTGTGAATCCTCCAGCGGGGAAAGCGCCGCCTCGCTATCTTCAAGTGTTGCGTTTCGGGTCTTGGCCGAGCGCTGCTTCCAGGTCGGTCCAGGTAGTTGGCCGCAACTCTGTCCGGCCCGGTAAACGCCCCTTGCCGTGGATGGTCAGGTAAATCGCCGTTCTGCGGTAAGCCGTGAAACTCAGCCCTTCGATAAGCTCCTCCTCGACCAGCACTTCGTATTCGCCGGAAGGCAGTTCGTCCGGATATCCGGGCAAGGTAAAAGGCTGCGGGAAAGTCATGGTGGATCTGATTGATCGCAAGGCCATCACCGGTCTCCGCGATATGTGCATGTCTGCCGCGCTGCCTTGGCTGCAGCATCCCGGTTGCCGAGAGGCAGCCAAACTTTGCGGCCCTCCTACATTACCCCGGAACCGGGCGGTGCGTGCTGACCCATGTTAGCGCCGCTGGGGTCCTGACCGCTCTGGCATACGCGGACCCAAACCTTCGGCTAGACTTCAGAGGACTGGAGACCGGCTGATCTGCGTCAGCGCGTGCGTCGGGCAATGCGGGTATGATCGGAGTTATCCGAAGCTTGTTACCCGGCAAGCGGCAGCCCGTTTCTTCGGGAACAGCCGCTTCCCGATCCGAACACCAAAAAAGGGAGGATATGCCGATGCCAGCCGCTGGCATTCTTCAACCCCACAGCCCTGAGTTTGACCGCTTTTTGCAAGCCTTCGTTGGCGAGGACCGGAATGGCAATGCAGTTACGGTTCTATCGGCCCTCGCGCGGCTTGAGCTCGAACCTTGGGAGGAGGCAGCCGCGCTTGCCGCGTTGGAGAAAGAGGTCGCAGGCTCGCGACTGGAGATGCTGCTGTCGCAATGCCGCGACGTGCCCGCACTCAAGCAGGATAGCGGAACGCTCGCGCGGAAACTGACCCGGCTTCTCCCCAAACGCAAGCGCTTGATGGCTGTTTCTGGCGCCGCAGAAAACGGGCCGACGAATTTGTCTGGGTTGATCTGGGCGGTACTGACGATCCTCTTTCTGATTTTGCAGTTAATACTCACAGGCACTCCGGGGACGGGCCAATGATGTCAGGCAAAACACGGGACGGCGACCGCAGTGATGGTAAGGACTATGCGGTGCTATGGGATCTGGAGGAGCGGTGCTGGACCAGCGGCGCGGACAGCGCCCGCACCGTGACTGCAAAAAATGCAGTGATGATACTTCCCTATCCGCCGGGCATTCTTCAGGGCGGGCAGATCCTGGAGCATGTGAAGAAAAACACGGGCTGGCGAGCCGTGGAAATGAAAGACCGCAGCCAAATCAGGCAAGGGGCCGTTGCTGTGCTCGCCTACCGCGTATTCGCCGAGAAGTCAGGCTTGCCAATCTATGAGGCGCTCTGCGCGTCCACATATCTGCTGGACAACGGCCGGTGGCTGCGGCTGTCACATCAGCAAACCCCCACCACCTGACGCCAGCGGGATGAACCCTCACCTTGGGGCGATATCTTTAACGCACTTCTCGGCATGTGAATCGGCTTCTGAGCTCTTCGTCCAAAGATCATCAGCCAGAAGATGCGGACCCGCCCGAAGCTAACCTGCATCAGTGCTGCGGAGCAGAGAAGATGGGTACATGGCTGCGTGCCTGCCGAATCTCCGGCGGCACTCATTTCCGAGCAGCAGAGAAGCACGGGATGCGTGCGGTTCCTCAAATGGACTGCATTGCAGTGCGTGCCCTATTCTCGGAATGTCCAAGAAAGGACAATCCAATGACACCCGAACAGACCAATGCCGCCGAGAAGATGACCTCGGTCAAAGCAGCCTGTGACAAGGCAATCGCCGGCCCCAAAAAAGACCGGGCTGTGAAGCACTACCAGGCGGCCGAGAAGGCGCACGCTGCGAAGAACCACGCCGAAACGAACAAGGAACTGGACGCGGCTAAAAAAGCGCTTTCGTGATACTCCTTTGCTTTAAATGAAGATCGGGCCGCCCCAGGTTGTTCCGGGGGGAGGGGCGGCCTTTTTCATTTCAAGAGCGGGCCGGTCTGATCCAGATACGCCGGATCGAACCCCGAAAACTCTACCAGCCCGTCATAATTGCCAAACGTTACACGGCCGTCCCGAAATGTCAGCAGGCCGCGTTCGCGAAGCTGCCGCAAGACACGGTTCACATGGACGGCGCTTAGGCCGAGCGCGTCAGCAAGATGATACTGTGTCAAAGGGCAGGCGTAGCCTTTCTTGCTCCCCATTCCGACCAGCTTCAGCCTTGCCCCCAATTCCAGCAGAAAATGCGCCATGCGTGCATCCGCAGCGCGGCGGCCAACTCCTACGAGATGCTCGACCACCATGGCTTCGTCCCGTGATGCCGCCCAGAGAATTGCTGCCGCGAGGCGAGGCGTCTTCTCGAAGGCTTCCAGAAGGTCGTCCGCAAAGACCTCTGCCGCCTGAATATCCGTGACCGGCTCGAAGCTATGGTCGGACGTGCGCAGCAGCACGCTGCGCAATCCAATAAAGTCCCCCGGTATCTGGAAATCCACGATCTGGCGGGTTCCGTCCGGCTGAAGCTTGTAGGAACATACCCAACCGGCGGCCAGAATATAAGCGGCCTGATCCGACTGCCCCTGATGCACGAGATCACGCCCCGCCAAAAAGGACCGGCGGCGCAGATGCAAACGCTTCAAGACGCCCAATTCATCTTCAGACAATGCGACGAAGACTTGCAGCTTCCGTGTAAGCGGGCTTTCTAAGATATCCGTCATCGGGGCCTCTCAAGCTGGAAAGAAACTCCAGACGCAATCGCGCACAGACTGCTTTCGGTTAGCCCAGCATACCATTTTTCTGCGAAGATGGTTGGGACAAGCGAGGCCAGTCTGCTGCGCGATGTTTTACCGTCACCGGAAGGATACAATAAAATGCTCAGCGAGAAAGACTTCTCGGGAATGGCTGCCCTCTCGATCTGCGAAGCACTGCTGCTGGCGATGAACGATCACAAGCTCCTGCCCGAGCGCGAGATCGTGGGTATCCTGCGGGACGCTGCAAAGACGCATGAAAACGCAGCTGTTACTGATGGCGAGATAGAGGCGCATCGAGCCGTAGCGGGTCTCATCAACCGGATCATTGCTGGCGGTAATTCCGTTCGGAGGCCTCCGGGATGATATACTCAATCGCAGCGTGAGAGACTTCGCCTATGCCGCTTTCGTTCAACTCGTGCAATGCACGGAGCCACCAGGCCGACCTGCAGGACATACCGGGTGGCACGGGCCGCAAAGACGGTAACGTCCAATCTGACATTGTCTGACGTCAGCGCCAATGGGACAGTGTAGCGCGATTTGATAAGAGCGGGTTTCCGGCTCATCGTAACCACCATTGAGTGGAGATGAGGCGACGCACTTCCGTATGCGAACGCCCAAGAACGTCCGTACCGAGATGGCCTTCCATGTCCTCGCCGATAAGATCAAGCGAATGATAGCCCCGATCGGGGTACGCGGGCTTCTGACTGCCATTCCGGCCTGATGGGCGGTGCTCAACTCAAGCTGCACCGCAGAAAAACGCCACAAAAGCGCGGATTCAGCCCTCTCCGGCGTATAAGACGCTAAAGTGTTCCTGGATCCGGCTGCCTCCCCAAAATCGACTGAAACATCCTCATCGTCGAGAAACCAGGCGAGTTTCCACAGACCCTCGGCTGAAGCCAGACAAATAGCTGCGGCAGAAGCCTTGGAGCAGGCTTTGTTGATTGTGAGCATTGTCGCGAAGAGCCTGATCGAACAGTAGTTATGACGCAGCCGGGCGATCTCCAGGCTCTGTCCATTACCTTTGCCGCTGACGCGATATACAAACCTGTGTTCAGCAGTGATCCGGCGGGACCACTAGCCGCTTAAATCGCCTTTGAGAGCCAGTATCCTCTCCTCCCGCTGGAGCCTTGCCTATGGCTAGACAAGTCAGAGGCAAGGCTTTGGGTATGTTTTTTAACGTCTTGGCGTCCTAGATCTCGACGCTCTCGGAAATTGACAAGGCATCTTCCAGGTCAACCCCTAAGTAACGGACTGTGCTATCCATCTTGGTATGCCCGAGAAGGAGTTGAACCGCTCGAAGGTTCCCGGTTTTGCGATAAATCTGGGCAACCTTGGTACGCCGCATCGAGTGGGTTCCATAGGCGCTTGGCTCCAAGCCAATGGATTTCACCCAATCCCGAACCAGTCGCGCGTATTGGCGTGTACCTATGTGCGGCCGATCGTGGAGCCTTCCAGGCCAAAGAAATTCAGATTTCTTCATTATTGGCATATCCAGCCAGGCCTGAAGCGAAGATCGCGTTCCTTCAGTAATTTCGAACCGAACCGGTCGACTGGTTTTGCGTTGGGTTATGGACGCGCGTTCTCTCACGTTGCCTGCTGCATAAACGTCAACAACACGCAAACGGACGAGATCACATCCTCTGAGTTTGCTGTCTATTGCCAAGTTGAAGAGTGCCAGATCACGCACCCTATCGGAGAGTTCAAGGCGAACGCGAATTGCCCAGACATGCTTGGGAAGCAAAGGACGTTTTTGGCCTATGATACGCCCTTTGTTCCAGGGAGCGTGACGCATGCGAATTGCGGGAAGGTTAGGAATTGACATAGTTGGTCCTCCGACCACCGCAACCCTCCACATCCTTGGCATTTCGCCAACGGTCTATGGATAGCATTTGAAGTCCATCCGTAGGTCAAAAGACTTCGAAGTATTCTGCGTTAGAGGGTAATAGTGCGGAAAGGTCTGCTTTGCTTCGCTGCAATGCAGCAGAGTGGCGACAGGGCAAGAAAGAAGCTCCGACTTTGCAAAGCCCGTTTCTGCGCACCTCTACCCCTGGTGCTGACTGCAGCACTGAAGGCAGCGCGCCAAGGCGGTTCAACGGCCGCTTTTCGGAAGCCGGCCAGGATATTTTGCAGCGGCAGCATCTTTTACATGACGCCCCCGCCAATGACCGCTCCGGGCTGCCTGGCGTCGTCTGGTAGAAGCGTCCTGGTGAAGTTTCGCTGCAACCCTGCCGCCGCAACGCAGCAAGTCGGTAGTGAGCCCAAAATACTTGATGCCGCGCTTCGCACGAATGTCCGTTAGGTATTTAGATGAGGAGTAAGCCTTGTTATTTGGACAACAGTTTCACTGGCTCCATTTACGGCCGCTCTTTTGGAGCGGCTATTCCAAGGCCTCGTGCGCGGCAAAGGCATCCGCATAGTCAGGATGCCAGCGTGAGAGCGCCGGGCGGTTGTTGATAATGTCGCCCACGGCCCATTCAACCCGTTTGCGGTCGAGCTCTTCGGACACATCATTGTCCGGGCAGAGAATATAGAAATCCCCGTCCGACATGCGCTTCAGCAGGTAGTCGATTGCCTCTTCGCTCGTCCACGCGGCGGCGGGTTTTTCCGACATGAACTTCTTAATCATACCAGTATAGGTAAATCCCGGCACAAACAGATGGGCGGTGATTTTCGCCTCGGCCTGTCGCAAATCGTGCGCCAGCATTTCTGTCATGACTTTCACGGCGGCTTTGCTGGTATTATAGGCAGGGTTTCCGGGCGGTGTGGTGATCCCCTGTTTTGACCCTGTGTTGATCACCACCGCCGGGCGTGCAGCTTCTATCATGCGTGGCAAGAAAGCATGCACGCCGTTCATGACACCAAAGAGATTGACCTCTAAAAGTTTGCGCCAGTTCTCTGCGTTTTTCCAACCGCCGGTCGGCAGCGCGATACCGGCATTGTTCATCAGGACTGCTACCTCTCCGAGCGCAAAGACCTGATCCGCCAAGGCAGTCATGGCGTCGGTGTCTGTGACATCTGTCGGAACCGCCTGAACGATTGCGGACGCGCCCGCCAGATCGCGCAATTCCGCCTCGGCTCGGTCCAAGGCCTCACCTGCCAGATCTACCAGCACAACCCCCAGACCGTCTTGTACCAGTCGTTGAGCTGCGACTTTGCCGACGCCGCTTGCCGCCCCGGTTACAATGGCCAAGCCGCCTTTTTCGATTGCTTCGCGGTACATGGATCATGCCCTCTTTCTATGAATGATTGGATAGCCTTCAGGGTCCCATCTTTTGCTTGAGACCACCGATGAACGTCTCGTCATCTTGTTGTTTGCGGGCATCGAGCAGCTCTTCAGCATCAGGTCCAGCGCGAAAGCGCAGGCGGCTTCCGGTCTCGTTGGCCGCATCCCAAATGACCAGCGCGACAGTTTCGGGCGCAGAAGGGTTCGCGGCCAGCTTGCCAAACAGGCGCCCCATGGCTTCAGCCATTGGCGCGTAGTCCGGCAGGTTTTCATCCATGGCGAAATCGAAAGAACTGCCCCCAAAGTTGGTTCGTACCATGCCCGGCTGGACAATACGGACCCGAATGCCAAGGGTCTCCAGCTCGTAATGCAGCGACTCCGAAAGTCCCTCAACTGCAAACTTGGTGCCGTGATAAAGCGCGCCAAGTGGAAATGTGATCTGCCCGCCAATGGACGAGATATTGATGATCGTGCCCGACCGGTTTTGACGAAAGTGGGGCAGAACCGCCTTGGTCACTTCGATCAATCCAAGCACGTTGGTGTCAAACTGACGCCGGATGCGATCCATCGAAAAGGCCTCTAACGCACCATAGGCGCCATAGCCCGCATTGTTCAGCAAAACATCAATCTGCCCGAACCGTTCGATGCCTTCGCCTACGGCCGTTGCAATTGAACCCGCATCCGTCACATCCAGTTGGGCCAGATGCACGTTTTCTAGCGCGCCGAGCTCCGGGCTATCCGTAGGGCTGCGCATCGTGGCGATGACATTCCAACCGTTTGCATGGAAATGCCGGGCGGTCGCCGCGCCAATTCCCGACGAGGCCCCGGTGATAAGAATGGTTTTCATATCTCGAATCCCTAACTTTCTGTTCATACGATAATCAACAAGGCAGGATTTTTCTTTCAGTATTCTCCAGCTTTCTTGCACAATCCTCGATAAACCGAAGTTTTGGGTAAGCGTTTGCTTTGTTCCCGTGGTAAAGTAGGTCGATCCACAGGAGGCATTCATGGGACCTCAGACGCTATTGGACTATGTTTTGGCGCAGCTTGACCACGCGGGCGTTGCGCAGGGTGTACTAACACATAAGGATGGCGGGACGGTTTTTCTCACCCACCCGGCGACCACCCAACATGACGCAAATGTCTACCGCCCGCTGTTGTGCGCGGTCCTGCAAGGTGCAAAAGAGGTTGGGACCAGCACCAGAACACTCACCGTGCGGGCCGGGCAGTCGCTGATCGTCAGCAACGCGCTGCCCGTTGTTTCAAGGATCACCGAGGCCGCGCCCGATCATCCCTATGTCGCGCTCGTATTCCCCCTTGATCTGGATCTCCTTCGCGCCCTGGCTCCGTCCTTGCCGCAGTCATCCGCCCAACGTGTGTCAGATCCGTTTTCGATTTGCCTCGCACCCACTGGTGACGACATGCAAGACGCCCTGTTGCGATACTTTCGCCAGTGCGAAACCGAAGTGGCGCGACACATGCTGGCGCCGATCACGTCGCGGGAAATCCATGCCCGCCTGCTGATCGGGCAACATGGCGGCACGCTTCAAAAACTGGTGTGGCACGAAAACACGGCCAGCCGGATCTTTGCGGCGACGCACGAAATCCGGTCAGATCTGGGCAAACCCCTTGTCGTCGGAGAGCTTGCCGCTCGTATGGGTATGAGCAGTTCGGCCTTTTTTCGAACAGTTCAAAGCAGTCACGGGCAACTCTCCGCTGCAATACCAGAAAGATCTGCGTCTGCTTCATGCCCGTAATGAGCTTCAAACCACCGGCTCAAAGGTCTCCGAGATTGCCTACGGGGTGGGATACGAAAGTTCGGCTCAGTTCTCGAGAGAATATGCCCGCAAATTCGGATGCTCCCCAAGACAGGATCGAGTTTCTGACGCTGCCGAATAAGTCGATAGGGACCAAATTCAAACGTCACAGCCCTGTAGCGAACAAAAGCCTCTCGGCCCGTCCATGTCCGAAAGCAGCCGTTGGCGCATCCGCAGCGAATGCGCACTTCGTCCGCTCCTTACCAGTTCTTGCGCCATGCAGCGAAGGTCGGGAATGCCTTATGATACGATTCCGCCCCAAGCCGGATCAGACCCCTTCTCAGTCTGCGTCAGTCGTTACAGGCCACCACACAGTGGGACTAACTGCTCAGGGTATAGAGTGGGCGTAAGTATTATCTCACCGTAGAAGGTCAAGTTTCACTTTGAGGTTGCAGTCCCCAGATTCTGCCAGAAGTCCAATCCTGACCAGTCCTGAAGGAACCCGTACGGGTAATTCGGCAGGCCCGGGGCCGACGCTCGCGTCAGGCGGGCGCTTTGTTCCTGCGTCAGCACCAGGTCGGCGCCGGCCAAATTGTCCGCAAGCTGCTTTTTCGTGCGCGCGCCGAGCAATGGGTACTGACGCAGGGGCGATCCGCCAACCAAGCCAGCGCGACGTGCGCCGGTGGACGCTCAAGATCTCGCGCGACCTGTTTCAGAGCCGCGAGGATCCGCCAAGTACGGTCGATGTTGCGTAAATCGTAGGCTTCGACGCCACGGTTGGGGTCTTCTCCCAGCCGGGTTACGCCGCTGGGCCCTGCTTTTTCATTGTATTTTCCCGTCAGCCACCCGCCACCGAGCGGCGACCACGGTGTCAGACCGACGCCTTCCTCGGCACAACAGGGCAGGACTTCCAATTCGATGGACCGGTCGAGAAGGTTGTACTGCGGTTGCAGCGCGACTGGTACCGGCAGGCGGTGCGCGCGCGCATGAGAGACAATTTTCTGAAGTTGCCAGCCAGCGATGTTAGACCATGCGACGTGATGAACTTTGCCTTCTCGAACGAAGTCGGATAGCGTCGAGAGTGTCTCGTCGATGTTTGTCTCACGGTCCTAGCCGTGAACGAAAAAAAACGTCGATGGTTTCCGTGCGCAGACGAGTGAGGCTGGCTTCGAGGGCTAACTGCAGGCCCCGGCGCGAAGCCCCAGAACTGTTCGGCGGTGGTGCAAAGCGGGCGTTGGTGGCGAGGATCATGTCCCCATACCCCTGAGGACGTCTCGCGGCCCACTTCCCGATGATTTCTTCGGAGGCACCCCCCCATAGGCGTCCGCGGTGTCGATCAGCGTTCTGCCCGAATCGGCAAAGTAATCTAGCTGACGATGGGCTTCGTCTTCCGGGGTTTCGACACCGAACGTCATGGTCCCGAGACCAAATCGCGAAACGTTCGGACCATTTCGACCAATGGGGCGCTTCTCGGCGTCTCCGAGCAAGTTTGTCATTTGGTGGATTTCCCTTGTTTTCGTGCCAGGCTTGCCTGAGTACGGCTGAGAAGCGTTGCTACGCTCGCCAGAAGGTGCCCCAGAAAAGTGCCGACCGATGCAATGGTTTCTATGCCCCAGAGCAGGGCGTGGGCACCCTTTCCGTCATGCATATCCATGAAAGCGTCCTGTGCCCTTTGTTCGGGCGAGGAGCGCGCGGCAGGAAATTCGGTCGATGTCTTGAGCGTATGGGGCACGAGTGATCTCCTTTCGGAGTTGCTGGGATTGCGGCGCTTGACCTGAAAGCAGGATAGCGAACAAGTTGGCGTCATGAAACGAAACGGTTTGAACTTCTCTTTTCGCTGGTGAAATGATGGTCGCGGATGATCCGAAAACGAACGAGACGATTGAAGGAACACTCGACTGGGAAGACTTGAACTTGTTCCTAGCAGTGGCGCGGGACGGCGGGCTGTCGGCCGCCGCGCGAACCACCGGGCGTAGCGCCGCCACGCTGGGGCGCCGGATGCTCGGGCTTGAACGCAGCCTTGGTCGGGAACTGTTCGTGCGTCACGACAGGGGCTATCGGCTGACCTGCGAAGGACAGGCGCTTCTGGGTGGACTGTCGGGAGTTGAGGCGCGGGTTGCTCGGCTGGTGCAGCGCCCCGGTAAAGACAGACTGCCACTGGTCAAGGTTTCCGCAGGCACCTGGACGACGCTGGCCTCGCTGCGGTCTTTTGGCGCCCTGACCGGATCCCCGCCGGACATCCGCCTGCGCTTTGTGTCCGCAGAACGCGTGATGGACATCGTGCATCGGGAAGTGGTCATCGGCTTCCGTAACCGGCGCCCAACGGAGGAGACTTTGGCGGGGCGCAAGCTGGCCGCTGTGGAGTTCGCGCCGTACGCCGCGCCCGGTGCACCGGAGCGCTGGATCAGAGTGGTGACCGAAACGCCCTCAGCACGCTGGGTGGCGCAAATCACTGGCGGCGATGCCGTGTGTGAAGTGAACAGCCCGCGCAATGCGCTGGACCTTGCCTTGGCCGGGCATGGGACCGCCCTGCTTCCGATCTTCATCGGCGAAGCGGAGCCGGGCTTGCGACGCGCTGGTCCTGTGGTGCCGGAGCTGACCCATGATCAGTGGCTGGTAACCCATGAAGCAGACCGCCACCTGCCCGAAGTGCGCCGCGCCATCGACCGCATGCGCCGTGTGCTCGAACGGCTGGGGGGCTGACCAGAAGCTCACTCCTCGCCTTCGAGCACCGAGAACGGTCGAGCGTCTATCCGCGCCGCCGTCACCCGCAGGTTGACCGCCTGTCCGAGGTGATCGGAGTTGCCTTCCGGATCGAGCTGCCAGAAATCCGCGACCTTTATGGCATTGCCCACAAGAAACCAGTCGTTGCGCCAAAGCTTTGGCAGCTGCCCACCAACGCGCCATGTTGCGGGGTAGACGATAGAGGTGTAGCTGACCGCGTCTCGCGTGGCTTTCAAAAGCTTCCGGTTGTCGCCTATGGCAGGCGAGGTGTTGAAGTCGCCGGCAATCACCAGTGGCTTCGGATTGCTGCGCACATCGGCGGTGAGCGCCGCGAATTCTTGCTGCCTGATGGCGTGCCGACGCTTGATCTCGTTGTAGAACGCGGCCGAGAACCAATCCTGCTCGATGATGATCTGGATCGGCATGTGGACGTTGTAGGTTGACACGACCGCGCCTTCGAGCTCGACATCGACCTTGAGCACGTAGGGCGGCGGTGGCAGTTGTAGAATGCGCCGCGCATCGGAGGTGACAATCTTATGCGCCTTGATCGGCAGGCGGCTGAGCGTCAGCAGGGTCCCGGCGGTGCGCGCTTCGTATTCCGGGAAGATCTCCGCTACGTCGGACAGATCGGTGACCGGCGGCGCGGTATCGCCAACTCGCGTCATGTGCTCCTGGAGCAGGTAGACGTCGGCATCGAGCGCACGTAGGTAAGCGAGCATAGCGTCCTTGTCGTGCGGATCGGTAAGGGTACCGTCCCGCATTTGTCCCCAGTAGTCGGTATTGAGCTGCACGACCTTGATCGGCAGCCCTTCGGAGCGGGGGGCGGGCGCGTGCCATAGCGCTGCGAAGTTAAACCCGGTGGAGGGTAGCGACACCGTGAAGGTGACAATGGCCAGCCCCGCGACGGCGGCGCGATGACGTTTCAGGAAGGGCGCGACGGCGAGAAACAGCACGGGCAGAGCGGCAAACATAAGTGGCGGCGAGACGCCGGGTATAACCCAGACCCAGGCGCGCCCGGTGAATATCTCGTGCGCCGCAGCAAGTACCAGCCAGAGACCGGCAAGGAACAAGATAAAACGGGACATGGCAGGATCTCCGATCCGAGTGGCAATGCGTCAGAAGATGACCTTGGCAAGACCAAGCGCGCCCTGCTTCCAAGGTTCGCGGCTGGTGCGACCGGTCGCGCCGCGTTGTCTGGCATTGGCGGGCCGCTGCGACTGCCACCATCGGAAGGTCCGCACGATGGCTTCGCGGTTGGACACGCGCGGGCGCAAGCCCAGCACCTCTTCGGCCCTGGTCGTGGCCACATAGGCATCGCGGCTGAGCTTGTAAATCAGACGCTTGTACACCGGTGACAAGCCGCTAACTTCCAGCGCGCGCAACACCGCGATGGCCGGGGCGACGGGCAGTGCGATGACGCGCTTGCCGTGTCCCGCCGCATCCAGCACGGCCTGAAAATCGTCGTGCAGGGTGGTGAAGTCGGTCGCAGCTACATTGAAGGCACCGTTGACTGCGGCATCTGGCAAGGTCATTACGGCTTCGACCGCATTCACGAGATCTTCCACGTCGAGCATCTGGCTACAATAGTGGCCGCCTCCGATCAACGGGAAGTGCCGCCCTTCGTCGGCCCACTCGAAGAGCATGGCAAAGTTGCCGAGACGGTGCGGCCCGAGGAAGGTTTTGGGCCGCAGGATCGGCAGAACCATGCCCTGGTCGCGGTAGCCTTCGCAGACCAACTCCGCGTCGATCTTGGCGCAATTGTAGGGATCGACACGCTGCCGGGGGTGATCTTCCGGCGTCGGCACGATGTCCGGCAGACCGTACACGGCGGAGGAGGAGATATGGATCACCCGTTCAATGCACGCGCTGTGGCAGGCCGCCATGACTACTTCGGTCCCGCCGACGGAAATGGAGCGGATGTCGGCGGGTTTGTAGCTCGGCAGGGCGGCGGCGGCATGAATGACCACATCCGCCCCGGTCACGGCGCGCGCCACGGTGACAGGGTCACGAATGTCTCCGATGATCTGCGTGCAACCGGGCGTCTCCGACATTTGGGAGAGGTCGAGGCTGGTCACATCATGACCCTCGTTCGTCAGGCGGGCAACAAGGTTGCGGCCGAGGACGCCTGCACCTCCGGTGATGGTGATTTTCATGGCGATTTCACTTTTCTGCTGATCAGTTTCTGGAGGTTGCGGGTTGAGAGAGGCTGTGCCGCTGCGTCACCGAGCGCGCCTCAATAAGGTCGACGATAAGATCTGCGTACCTGCGGACGCAGCCGTCCGCGCCATAGAGATCTTGCGCCAGTTTCGCGAGGCGCTGCCTCTCCGGCCCTGGGAAGTTCCGCAGCTTGATGAGCGCATCGGCAATTGCCTCCACGTTGCGGGGTTGGGTTAGGATGCCAAAGCCGGTCTCTACCTATGGCACCCGACCGCCGGGGAGGTCGGATCCGACCACCGGCAGGCCACACATCATCGCCTCGGCCTGAACGATACCAAAGGACTCGGCCACGGAGGTCAGTGCGAAAGTATCAATCGAAGCATAGAAGTCCCTTGTCTTACTGCGTTCCAAAGCGCCTAGGAACCGCACGCGTGGATCGCCGTCCGCGATGGCGCGCAGCTCAGCGATGTTCGATCCACCAGCAACGGTATCGTACTCGCCCCCCAGCAGAAGCCGGTCCTGAGGTGCGGCGGCGCGCAGGAAGGCACGGATGAGGTATTCGATGCCTTTGTCAGGCACGATCCGGTCCAAGAACCCAGTGTGATGCCCAGGACTATCTCGCATAACTGGCTGTCCCCCGCGCGGGTCGAGACAGGGCGCGGGAATGGAAGACCAGGCGCTTTGGGAAATGTCGTCCCACAGAAGCGAATGACGCGCCTGATCGTCGGAATTAACCACCACGTGATCCCCCCGCCGGATGGCGCTCCGAGCGGATCGGTTGACGGCGGCAATTTGCAGGCGGCTGGTCAGGCTAGGCGCAAGCCAGAGGTCGATGTGATAAGTCGAGACCAGCGGGATGTCAGGCGCAAGGGCGGCAATAGCCCCGGCCTCGAGCATCGGCAGATGCAGGTGCAGGGACTTCGAGTGCTTCCCGATACGCCGTACTAGCGGGATGAACCCCGGGCTAACCGGGCCACGGCCGATCTTGAACAGGACAGGTGCGCGAAAAACGTGCACTCCCCGCATAACCTCTTCGCGTGATAGGCGAGTGGCGGAGTCGGTCTCGTGGTCTGTGCAGACCACTGCAACGCGCCAGCCCATTGCCGCCAGTCCTTCAGCAACGACCCGCGCGGTTTCCGTCAGCCCGGACATATAGGGCGTGTAATAGTTCAGGACGACGCAGATATCGAAATGTCCGGGTTTCATGGCATTGCGGCCTTTCTGTTCGACAGGGGGAAGGGACCGCCCCGCGACAGCGCAAGGGCAGCGACCGTGGTGCCTAGGACATCCACAGAGACGATCAGCGCGCGGCTGAGCAGGGCGATGGCCATGGCGTCAACCGGCGCGAGTTGGCTGGCGAGGGTCACAGTGAGCGCACTATCCCGGCCCCCAAGGGCACCGGGCAACACGGAAAAGACGATTCCGACAATGGCGGAAAGTGCGAAGGCAGAGAGTAGAAACAGTGGCTCGGCATCCAGAACCGTGCCGAAAGCCACTAGGTGCAGCCCGGTCACGGTCCAGGCAAACGCCATTATGATCACCGTCACCACAAAGTCGCGGGGCGCGGGTATGCCCAACCGGGTAAGCATTTCCGGGAAAACTGGCCATACTGGTCTGAAAGCAGCCCAGAGCAGAAATGCCGCAGCTGGGATCGCAACGGAGAGGCTGGAGGGCGCAACTGGCTAGGCAATGAAGGCAGCAAACGCGGGCAATCCGAGCAGTGCTGCGGCGAGGCAGGCCGCAAGGGCCGTGCCGATGAAGACCCTGAGCAGGGGTAACGGTCCGACCCTTGCGCCAGAAGCCGTTGCCAAGCCCAAGCACCGGGGATCAGTCCGAGAATCGCCGCACCGGCAGCAAGGGCGAACGTTTGAGCATCCAGCCGGGCCGCCGCTAGCGCGAGATCGGCGGCATTGTCGAATACGAAGCGGACGAGCCAGAGAACGGCCAAGAGCGTGAGCGCAACTTGTACGCCCAAGAGCACTCGCGGTGCGTAACGGGTCAGGGACCTCATGACTGCTTCTCCATCGTCTCGAAGGCAAAAATGCCATTGAGAAGATCGGCGTTCTCGAAGGTTGTGGCGAGTCCGATAGCGGTTGCACAAGCAATCAAAGCGCAATGCATCGCGCGATCCGATAGCAGCAGGCGTGTCGGGTTTTCCGCTCCGCTCCCAGCCAAGGCCACCATTAGGTAGCGTAGGAACAGGTAAATGGCAAAGGGCAGGCTGACAAAGAACAACATCCTGAGATCAGCGGCGTTCACGATCCGCATTAGGGCAGCGAGAAAGCTGCCCAGTGCCGCTGCGGCGGCTATCTGCATGTAGACGTCCAGCAACGGCGCGGAGTAATGCGCCAGCACTGGACGATGTTCTGCGGAGCGCGACAAGCGCTGCATCTCTTCGCGGCGTTTTCCCACAGTCAGGAGCAGGCTACCGGAGAAAACCGTGGCGATTACCCAGGCGTCCGGCACCGCTTCGAACGCGACATATCCTGCGCAAGCCCGTAACGCGAAACCTGTCGCGACCAGAAGCATCTCCACGATAGGGACGTTCTTGAGGCGTAGACTGTAAGTCAGGTTGCAGGCGATGTAGAGGCTGACGATCGCGGAGATCAGCGGCGGCAGGGCCACTGCCAAGCCTATCATCAAGACCGCAAGCATTGTGATCAGGCCGACTGCGCCACGCGGACTGACGGCTCCAGAGGCCAGCGGACGATAGCGCTTAGTCGGGTGTAGACGATCCTTTTCCATGTCTGACAGATCGTTGATGACGTAGACCGCCCCAGAGGCGAGGCTGAACATCACCACGGCTCCGACCAATGCCAGCAGCCGGTTTGCATCACCATCAAGCAGCATCAAGGTCGGCCCGATAGGCACGGCGATCAGTGACTTGGACCAATGCGAAGGACGCATCAGCGCAACATACTCCATTATCACGCGTGGGATGGGCAGAGCGGTGGAGGGGGGTGAATGTCGTGCGTCATCGGAATTTCTCCGTAGGTGGAGGCAAGACTTGCCAGAGGGTCCGCAAGAAGAGGATCGGCCCGCTCGGCTGTGGGGCGAGAGCTTTTTCGCTTGCGGGAAACGTTCAGCTCAGAATGAGGGCTTCAAAGGTTTTGCCATGTACCCCGTCGTGCGGGTAGTCGGTGTAAATTTCGACAGCCACCCCGGCGGCACCCGAGCGATGTTCTGAAGGTTTTCGGCCGCCAAGGACCGCGTAACAAGAATCAAAGTAATTGTACTCGCCCGATAGACCCGTGGTTCGCATAGCAAAGTAGATGTCCTCGGGGACGAACAGGCGTTTTCCTTCGATGGCCGGAAGGCTGTTACCAGGGACAGTTTCCGTGTAGCAGGTGATGTCCACCCAATCGGCCTGTTCGTTCTCATAGCGGGCGGCGATATAACGGTTTGGCACACCTGCTTTCTCCAAGGTACTGGCGAAGTCGGCAACGTAGTCGGAAACGCGCGACTTGGACACGCTCGCCGAGCGCCCCCAAAGCCCAAATGCCTCCGTGACGTAATCGCTGTATTGTGCGGTCGGCATGGCTGGTAAGGACTTCGAGCTGTTCCAAAGCCTTGTAGGCGTTGCGTGCGACGCTCTCCAGAGACTCGCGTAACTGTATCTCGGCGGCACCGCCACACAGATCATGAGCGGAAGTTGGTTTCAGGTAGGACTCGATCTGAGCGACGGAAATGCCCGCCTGTCTGAGCAGCCGGATCAGGATCGCCCGGTCCACGTCCTTTCGGGGGTTCAATGCCTGCCGGTTGGCACCATCCTGCGGTTCGAGCAGACCTTTGTCCTCGTAAATACGCAGGGCCTTGCGGGTCAGCCCGTCTCGTATTGGAATTTTGTTCTGGTCAGCATAGTGGTCTTGCGGCACCTGACAGCGCCCCACCTTCCATATGAGTTTTGTCGTTGGGTATGGCACGTAACCGCACCACGTTTGACAACCAAAGGATGTCTTGGCCCCAAGGGCCAACGCAATAGCCGATCATAAAAATGTTGCGGAACTGAGCTACCCCCCCCCGAAATTCGGACACTGACATAAGCTACGATTTGCTGTCTGTTGATCTTCGACGAATTGGAGATCAGATATGTCGAAGCGGAAGAACCATTCACCTGAGTTTAAGGTCAAGGTCGCGCTTGAAGCATTGAAGGCGGAGCATACGGTCGCCGAGCTGGCCAGCCAATTTGGCGTTCATCCGACGATGATCCACGGTTGGAAACGGGCATTGCTGGAAGGTGCATCCGGTGTGTTCGAGCGTGGCAGCAAGAAAGCCCCCGCGATCAACGAAGAGCAGGTCAAAGAGCTGCATGCCAAGATTGGGAAGCTGGCCCTCGCCAACGATTTTTTGTCACGAAAGCTCAAACCGTGGATCGGCAAGTGAGGCGGAAAATGGTCGAACCAGCCAATTCTGGCTTGTCGGTCGGGAAACAGTGCAAGCTGCTGTCGATCCCGCGGTCTTCGTTCTACTAGGGGTCGGTTGCAGCTAGGGGCGAAATCGTACGCTAAGGGTTATCATGCGTCACGTGTCGGATTAACGCATCGACTTGATCCGGTGTGTAGGACAATATTTTCCCGATTTCGTGCTCAAGTTCTGACTGAATACCTTTGGATTAGTCAGTGATAATTTCTTTGAGGCGGATTGCGTTTACTTCAAATCGGCTCTGTTGCACAAAACAGGTGATTGCCAAGGTTCCCCTTTCCCCCGACAGACTTATCCCGCAGGTTCTGTGATTGGTATGCCGAGCGCGGTGTAGCCGTTCAGAACGGCGATCCGGACCTGGAGTTCTGCGACCTGGCGGTCGAAGTCCCGTGCCATTAGCCGCTGGCCCAGCAGTTTCACGCAATGCATCTTTGTCTCGACGCGGCTCCGGCGGTGGTATCCACTCCAACGTCGCCACAGAGCGCGGCCCAGATACTTCGATGCTCGCAGGGCCTCGTTGCGAGCCACGGCTCCAGCGGTGACGGTCTTCCATGGCTTGGCGTTCTTGCGGGGCGGGATGACGGCATGAGCGCCGCGGTCGGCGATGGCGTCATGGCATTTTCGAGTGCCGTAGGCGCCGTCGGCGGTGATGCTCCCGATCTCTTCGTTCATCGGGATCTGGCTGAGCAGGTCGGGCTGCACAGGTGCGTCGCCGATGTGGCTTCCGGTGATCTCGACAGCGCGGACCTCCAGTGTTTCCTCATCAATCCCGAGATGGATCTTGCGCCAGACGCGCCGTTTCGGCCCACCCCAAGTCCGTTACGGCCGTATATGTGTTTATCTGGCATGGAGATATGTATGCCAAGAACGCTTCTACGTCGCGAGGCAGGCAAGCCGGTAACAGATGAACTCAGGGTCCTCGAATTCGACTCTCTGAGCGAAATTCAATTTCAGCTTTGGGCTGCCCGCGGGCATTGCCCCCTGCGGCCTGAGCGACGGCTCTGTCCGCATCCCTTCCGTTCGATGATGGTTGGTGGCTGCACCTGCGGCGAAGGTCCGCTCCTTTCATTGCTCGTGCAGCATGGGATCGCCGTCCGACTGCCAGCCCCCGAGATTTTGCAATGGTCACTAACTGCGCTCCGCCGCCTCCGGTGCAACCCGCAGAATCCCATGAAGCAACTTGGCCCTGCCGAGCGTCCGCTTCCGGGAATTTGGCCGCAGACCTTTGCACCTGCGGCGATACCAGCGCCGGGCCTGGCACGGCCGTCTGCTTTGGGCTGGCTGGTGTCATCTGGTAGCTTGCTTGTGGTACGAGATCTACTGCAACCCTGCCGCCGCATCGCCGCAAGTCGGTAGTGAGCCCATATCTACCGGTGCTGCAATCAGCTCGAATGGCCGCATCGCTATCTTGCTGCGAATTTCGACTGCGAAAGCCGGTTGCCCCGTGTTTCAGGTGCGGACGTATTGGGACGCCGCGTCCTGGGCCGCTGAATAATCCCAGGCCGTGCCGTTTGCCTTCATCGCGTCATTGACCACCTGTTTCATGGCAAGCCGGTCCCAGACGTCGGATTTGATTTTCTCCAGATCGAAATAGCCGCCGGTGATTTCGCGGTTCAGCCTAGCTTCGATTTCGGTATAACCGGGATCGCCTGCCAGGTTGTTCCATTCACCGGGATCTTGCGCCACGTTGTACAGCTGCGGCGCTGAGCCGTGGCAGTAATGATACTTCCAGTCGCCCAGCCGCACCATAAAGCTGGGGCGCATGATCCCTTCGCCGTGGTATTCGGAAATCACCGGAATGACATCAAGACCGGCCCCGTGAATAGCTGGCAGCAGGGACCGGCCTTCCAGCCGCCGCACCGGTTCCTGCCCGGCGATATCAATCAGGGTTGCGGGCAGATCCAGCAAGGAAACCGGTGTGCCGATTTGCCGGGGCTCAGCCCCCGGAATGTCTATGAACATCGGGATCCGGGCGGACCATTCATATAGGCCCCTTTTCTGGATCATGCCCTTTTCCCCCAGCATTTCACCGTGATCCGATGTGACGATGACGATCGTTTCTTCGCGCAGGCCGCTGTCTTCGAGAACCTCCAGAAGCTCGCCGATTTTGTCGTCTACATAATGGGCCAAGGCGGCAAAGCCGCGACGCATCGCAATCAGGTTTGCCGGATCGCGGATCTCATCGCCCCGGATATGCAGTCCGTGCCAGCGGCGCAAAGCGAGATCATAGTCAGAATACCTGGCATCCATGTCATCGGGATAGTCAGGCAGCGGGATATCTGCATCCTTGTACCTCTCCCAGTACTTCTTAGGGACCTTGTAGGGCGGATGGGGGTTGGTAAAAGAGACTGTCAGCAGCCAGGGATTGCCCGGGGCGTTGCGCAGAAACTCCAGCGACTTGAAATGGGTCTCTTCGTCATATTGAAGCTCCTTCGACCAACCCGGCCCGATGTTTTCGGCCAGGTATTGCGGGGTGAAGTCAAAGGCTTTGAAGTTCGGATCGTTTTCCGGAGGCAGCGGGTAGGACCAGATGAACCCCGACGGATAAACGTCCGTATTCAGGCGGCGCTGGAACCCGTGCAGCTGATCGGCGCCGATGAAATGCATTTTGCCTGCCAAAACCGTCTCATACCCGGCATTGGCCAGATAATGCGCAAAGGTCGGGATGAAACTGTGATAGGGGTCGCCATTGTCATAACAGCCGGTGGTCGAGGTATAGAGCCCGGTCATGAAACAGGACCGCGCGGGCACGCAGATCGGGCTGGGCGTATAGGCATTGGTGAAATTGGCCGAACGCTGGGCCAGCGCGGTCATGTTTGCCGTCCTCGCGCCGGTGCCGCCGCATGCCTCAAGCATGAAGGGCGTCATCTGATCGGCCATGATCAGCAGGATGTTCGGTTGCTTTGTCTTGGTCATGCAGAGGTCTCGCAGGGGCTGGTTGAGAAATCGGGAAAGAGATCCGGGGACAGAACGCCCGAAATGTGGCTGCACAAAAAACGCGCGTTGTCGCGGCGCATGGCGGATAGGATCCGGCGGCGGCTTGCCTTCAGCGCGGCCGCATCCGCCCAGACGGGGCACAGGGCGGGGTTGTCAATCTCGGCCCGCACATGAAATAGATCTGCCAGAAAAAACAGAACCTCACTTTTTGAGGAGATGCGGGCCACGCAATGGCCCTCGGTTTCGCCCGGGGCCTGGATCAGGCTGATTTCTTCCGGCAAGGGAACGGCGCTTTCGCCAAAGTCAAGCAATCCGCGCCGGTATAGCATTTCAAGCGGCGCAGGATTGGCGGCATCGCCATCGGCCCGTTGCGCTTCAGGTGTCAGCGTGCCGCCGGCCCAGTCTTGCGGCGGCAGAACATGCCGCGCCGTTGGGAAGGCAGGTTCATTGCCGGGGCCGGCCACACCGCAGAAATGGTCGTGATGCCCATGTGTCAAAAGGACATGTGTTATACGCCCCGGGGAAATTCCGGCCTCCTCCAGGCGCTGCCCGATGCTGCCGCCTGCAGATCCGGTTTCCGGGTAGCACGGGGGATCGCAGGCATCGATCAGAACTGAAATGCCAGGCCCGCCGACATGCAGGCAGTTCACCGGCAGCCGTGTTTCGCCGCCCGCACCAGCCAGCGAACCCGGCGGAAACCAGCCGCGCAGATCGTCAAAGATTTCACCCAGGGGCAGGACCGTCACGCTGAGCGCTCCAACCTGGATCCTGTGCATAGGCCAGCCTGTCATCCCTTGGCTGCCGCACGGAATTTCCGGGCATATTCGCCACGGTTTTTCACAAACCATAACGGTTGCCCGGGCTGCCACCAAAGCTTACCCAGGGCACTGTCCGGATAACTGGCAGCAAAGAACGCCTGATCGTCCGGCGGCAGCAGCTCTCTTGCGCCATGGGCCGCCGGGTTGGCCCCAAAGGCTGAGGCATACAATGCAGAACCGCTTGGAGTGTTGACCCAGGAAATCCAATCCTGCGCGGGGCCCGGGTCGGCCCTAGCGCTCAGGACAAAATTCTGCAGGTAGCAATTTGCGCCCTCCGCTGGGGCGGCAAAGGCAAATGGCATGCCCTGCCGCGTCAGGGCCGCCATTGTCGTGTCCCAACTGTAGCCGATCACGCACCCGCCGGAGCGGAACGCGTCAATGCCCTCTTCCTCGCTGAACCAGAAGCGGGCAACATGGTCGGCGTGTCCGGAAAGAAACGCGCAGATGACATCGTAATTGGCAATCATCCGCTCCTCAAACGCATAGGAATCGACAAACGGGAACGGCAGCTTGCCGGCACTTTCCAGCGCCCGCCCGGCAGCGACAAAGGCCGTGTCCTCGCGCAGGGTCAGGCGCCCGGCAAAAACAGGGTCAAACAGCGCCATCAGGCTGGCCTCTGCCCCGTCAAGCGGCGCCTTACCTGTGTGATGCCCGATGCCGGCCCCGCCCCAGAGATTGGGTGAGCCATAGCGCTTGCCCCGGATGATCGTATGGGCATCGGCATGAAAGGCCGGGTCAATCCGCCCGTATCCGGCCCGGTCCTCATCCAGCGGGGCGATCAGCCCGCTGTCAAGCCAGCTGGCCAGCCTGTCGGTGGTCGGGCAGGCGATATCGAAATCTTCGGTTTGCGCCGACGCGTGCATCTCATCCTGATTGCGAACTCCCCGGAAAGTAACCGCAATTCCGGTGTCGCTGGTGAAGCTGTCAAACACTTTGCCCAGCCCCGCATCATACCCTTGCCAGCCCAGAATGTTCAGCATGGTTTCCCCCGCTCCAATCACCGTCTGGCAGCAGATTTGCATGGCCGGAGGCTTCGATAATACGGTATCCTGCCAGAATGATATGGAATACCGCCAATGCCTCCTAAGAAGCTCGCAGTCTTTGCCGTTCACACCGGGTTTTCACTTTTTGGCTACGGAATCGCGCGTGACTTGATCCGCATGGCCAATGACTCCGGCAGCAACGTACAGGTCGAGGTGGCTACCGCCGCCGGCGCCCCAGGCCCGGTGCGCAGCTCCTGCGGAGCGGTGGTCCTGGCAGATCACGGCTGGCCGGTGATTTCACGGGCCGATTATGTGTTCGTCTGTTCGTCCCGTGACCCGGGTTCGGAAGGCGCCCCAGCGGCCCTTCTGGCCGGTCTGCGGGAATGCCACCGCCATGGCGGCTGGGTCATTGGCCTTGGCACCAGTATCTTCGCCCTGGGCCAGGCGGGATTGCTGGCGGGCAGGCGGGCTGTGGCACATCCGGCGCAGCTTCCAGCACTGGAAACTGCGTTTGCCGAAACCTGTTTCACATTCCGGCCCTTTCTGATCGACCAGCGGATTGCAACCTGTGTCGGCGGAGATGCGGTGACAGACCTGATGCTTGAGCTGCTGTCGCAGGCCTTCGACCCTGCAATCGCCGAGAATGTCCGCAGGCATGTGCTGCTCAAACCTGAGCGTTCGGAAACCTTTGCTGCATCCATTGGACTAAAAGGTTCGCTGGAAAGTCTCGACCCGCGGCTCGCCCGCTATATTCAGCTGGTCGAGCAGACCCTCTCAGCCCCAAGGCCCCTGGATGAGATATGCGCCGCAATCGCTACCTCCAGCCGGACGCTTTCACGGCTGACCCGCGCTGTGTTCGACTGCACCCCAGGCGAGCTGTCAGCCCGGATCCGGCTGAACTACGCCGCCAGCCTGCTGAAGTCTTCCTCCAAGAGCTTGCCGGATATCGCGGAAGCAAGCGGCTACCGAAGCACCCCCCATTTCTCAGAAGCCTTCAATGCGCATTTTAGAATGAGGCCGGGGAAGTACCGGACACTCCAAAAGCAGCCACTCGAGCAAAAAGAATGAATGGCAGAAAAATCCCGCTGTGTGTGAATTCACCAGGTCCAACACCTCGCAGTCGCAGCGAATGACCGGAACAGCGGGCCGCGCCGCAGCATAAAACCTCACCTGGTTGCTTCAAACGGCCGAGTTTGCAAATGGCGCTATCTGCGCGTCGCTGTCTCTGGCAGCCGTCCAGCTGCGCCCGCGCGCGGGAGGCTTAAGCTGGCCTTTGGAACAAGACACCCGCTCCACAAAAAAAGGACCGGAGCGCTGCGCCGGTCCTTTCCTTTTGCTCGTCCGTTGACCTGTGGCGGTTTAGGCCAGCATCATCATCGGATTTTCAAGGTTGTCCTTGATCGCGTTCAGCAGTTCGGCGCCAAGTGCGCCGTCGATGACGCGGTGGTCGACGGACATGGTCACCGACATGACGGTGGCCACGGCCAGTTCGCCATCCGCACCGACAACCGGTTTCTTCACCCCTGCGCCGACGGCAAGGATGCCTGCGTGTGGCGGGTTCACGATGGCGTCGAAATTGTCGATGCCGAACATGCCGAGGTTGGAGATCGCAAAGCTGCCGCCCTGATATTCATGCGGCGCAAGTTTGCGGTCGCGGGCGCGTTTGGCGAGGTCTTTCATCTCCGTCGACAGCGTCGAGAGTGATTTGGTCTCGCTGTTTTGCAGAACGGGTGTGAACAGGCCGCCTTCGATCGCGACGGCAACCGCCACATCGGAGGCCTCCATCTTCAGCACGCGGTCACCGGCCCAGACGGCATTGGCATCCGGCACGGCCTGCAGCGCCAGGGCGCAGGCCTTGATGATGAAGTCGTTGACCGAGAGTTTGACGCCACGGCCCTCGAGCTGTTTGTTCAGCTCGCCGCGGAACTTCAGCAGCGCATCCAGCTGGATGTCGCGGCGCAGGTAGAAATGCGGCACCGTCTGCTTGGCCTCGGTGAGGCGGGCGGCGATGGTTTTGCGCATGCCGTCCAGTTTGACCTCCTCATAGCTGCGGCCTTCGTACATGCGGGCGACCTGATCGGCGGAGGGGCCTGTGGGGGCGGCGGCTGCGGCAGGGGCTGCGGCGGCTGCCGGAGTGGCTGCTGCCGGGGCGGCGGCGGCCTGTGGTTTGGTGTTTTCCACATCGGCCTTCACGATGCGGCCACGGGGGCCGGAGCCGGAGATGGCGGCCAGATCCAGCCCTTTGTCAGCCGCGATACGGCGCGCCAGGGGCGATGCAAAGATGCGGTTGCCATCGGCGCCCTGCGGGGCTGCGGGCGCGGGTGTTGCCGCAGCGGCGGCCTCTGCCGGCGCCGGGGAAGAGGCCGGGGCGGCTTCCTCGGACGCCGCAGGGGCGGCCTTGTCTGCCGCGGCGGCGGGGGCAGCCGGGGTGGCGCCGATGTCGTCGGCGCTTTCGCCCTCTTCCAGCAGCACGGCGATGGGGCTGTTGACCTTCACGCCTTCGCTGCCTTCGGGGATCAGGATCTTGCCGATCACCCCTTCGTCGACGGCTTCGAATTCCATCGTCGCCTTGTCGGTTTCAATCTCTGCCAGCAGGTCGCCGGAGGCGACGGTGTCGCCTTCCTTCACGAGCCATTTGGCAAGGGTGCCGTCCTCCATGGTGGGAGAGAGGGCGGGCATCAGGATTTCTGTGGGCATCGCTGTCTCTCCTTACCGGTAGGTCACTTGTTTCACCGCTTCGATCACCTCATCGGTGGTGACCAGCGCGTGTTTTTCGAGATTGGCGGCATAGGGCATGGGCACGTCCTTGCCGGTGCAGGTGATCACCGGGGCATCGAGGTAATCAAAGGCCTCCTGCATCACCACAGAGGAGATATAGCTGCCAACAGAGCCCTGCGGCCAGCCTTCCTCAACTGTAACCAGACGGTTGGTCTTCATCACCGATTTGATGATGGAGCCGGTGTCCATCGGGCGCAGGGTGCGCAGGTCGATGACCTCGGCGCTGATGCCATCCTCGGCCAGTTTCTCCGCCGCTTCCAGCGCATAGGTCATGCCGATGCCAAAGGAGACGATGGTGACGTCAGTGCCTTCCCGCCAGATCCGGGCCTTGCCAAAGGGAACGGTGTAATCATCCAGCTTCGGCACTTCAAAGGATTTGCCGTAGAGGATCTCGTTCTCGAGGAAGATCACCGGGTTGTTGTCGCGGATCGCGGTTTTCATCAGACCCTTGGCGTCGGAGGCGGAGTAGGGCATCGCCACCTTCAGGCCGGGGATCTGCATGTACCAGGCGGCGTAATCCTGGCTGTGCTGCGCGCCCACGCGGGCAGCGGCACCGTTGGGACCACGGAACACCATCGGTGCCCCCATCTGACCGCCGGACATATAGAGCGTCTTGGCGGCAGAGTTGATGATGTGGTCAATCGCCTGCATGGCGAAGTTGAAGGTCATGAACTCCACAATCGGGCGCAGACCGCCAAAGGCCGCACCGGTGGCGATGCCGGCAAAACCATGTTCGGTGATCGGGGTGTCGATCACGCGCTTGGAGCCGAATTCGTCCAACAGACCCTGAGAGATCTTATAGGCGCCCTGATATTCGGCGACTTCCTCGCCCATCAGGAAGACATCGCCGTCGCGGCGCATTTCCTCGGCCATGGCGTCGCGCAGGGCTTCGCGGACCGTGGTCTGCACCACTTCGGTGCCCTCGGGCCAGTCCGGGGTGGTGTCCACCTCGGGTGCGGCGGGGGCTGCGGCAGCAGCGGCGGCGGTTGCGGGCGCCGCAGGTGCCTCTGCCGCCGGCGCTTCGCTTGTGGAGGGCGCGGATGCTGCGGGGGCCGCATCGGGGTCGTAGCTTTCGCCCTCTTCCAGCAGCACGGCGATCGGGCTGTTGACCTTTACGTTCTCGGTGCCTTCACCGATCAGGATCTTGCCGATGACGCCTTCGTCAACGGCTTCGAATTCCATCGTCGCCTTGTCGGTTTCGATCTCGGCCAGAATATCGCCGGAATTTACTGTATCGCCCTCTTTGACCAGCCATTTGGCCAGGGTGCCTTCCTCCATGGTCGGCGACAGGGCGGGCATCAGGATTTCAGTTGCCATATCGTATTACGTCCCCTCAGGCGGTTTCTTGCGGCAGCTCATCCGCATAAATATCGGTCCAGAGTTCATCGAGCGCCGGTTCCGGGCTCTCCTTGGCGAAGTCTGCGGATTTGTTGACGATGTCCTTGATCTCTTTGTCGATCACCTTGAGGTCGTCCTCGCTTGCATGTTTGCCGGTGAGCAGCATGTCGCGGACCTGTTCGATGGGATCGCGTTCCTCGCGCATTTTCTGCACCTCTTCGCGGGTGCGGTACTTGGCGGGGTCGGACATGGAGTGGCCACGGTAGCGGTAGGTCTTGACCTCAAGGATATAGGGGCCTTTGCCTGCGCGGCAGTGGGCGACGGCGCGTTCGCCGGCCTCTTTCACGGCCAGCACATCCATGCCGTCCACTTCCTCGCCCTTGATGCCGTAGGCTTCGCCGCGTTTCCACAGGGCGGGGGATTTGGTCGAGCGCTGCACCGAGGTGCCCATGGCGTATTGGTTGTTCTCGATCACGAAGACGACCGGCAGATCCCAGAGCTGGGCCATGTTGTAGGTCTCGTAGACCTGACCCTGGTTGGCGGCGCCATCACCGAAATAGGCGAATGTCACGCGGTCGTTGCCTTTGTATTTGTCGGAGAAGGCGAGGCCTGCGCCCAGTGGCACCTGCGCGCCGACGATGCCGTGGCCGCCGTAGAAATGTTTCTCTTTCGAGAACATGTGCATCGAGCCGCCTTTGCCCTTTGAGTAGCCGCCTTCGCGTCCGGTCAGCTCGGCCATGACGCCGTTGGGGTCCATGCCACAGGCCAGCATATGGCCGTGGTCGCGGTAGGAGGTGACGCGTTTGTCGCCCTCTTCGGCGGCGGCCTCAAGGCCGACAACAACCGCTTCCTGTCCGATGTAGAGATGGCAGAAGCCGCCAATCAGACCCATGCCATAGAGCTGGCCTGCCTTTTCCTCGAATCGCCGGATCAGCAGCATCTCGCGGTAGTACTCGAGTAGCTCTTCGGCAGAAACGTTTGGTTTCTTGACACTTTTTCTCGCAGCCATAGTGGCGGGCTCCCCCTTAAGGCTAGATAGTTTAATGCTAAACTAGTTCATAATGGATTTTGTTACGTCATGCGAGTGTTATTATGACGTGCCGTCACTAAGGGGTAAAGGCGATGGTGTTTCACCAGTGTTTCAGCGGTGTCCCGGGGCGTTGACCTGAGGGCTGATCGGGGGCTGGCCTGCGGCGTGGGGTTTCGGCTGGCGTCGCGCGGCGCAGCCTCGCGCCCGCCGGACAGCAAAACGCCCGCGAGCGAGGCTGCGGGCGATCACATGTTTCAGAGCGGTCTGCGCCGGGGCGGCTGTTTAGCGGATGACGATTTCATCCGAGCGCAGCAGGCCCAGAACGGAGCGGGCCTGTTCATCCAGCAGGTCCAGATCGAGGTAATCATCGGACAGCCGGTGGGTGAGGTTCTCCATCTGCGCGGTCTCACGCTTCAGCTGGTCGAGATCCTGACGCAGCGCTTCCACTTCGGCCTGGATCTCGACCCGCCTGAACAACCCGAAATCCCCCTGCACGGCAGCGAAGGTGAAATATGCGCTCAGCGCGAATGCAATCGTGGAAAAGACGAATGCACCCAGAGAGGGTCGATTGGTTCGGGTCACGGTGATGGCCTGTATGATCTGCTGCTCAAGTCTCGCGCCGGTTTACCCGGCGTCTGCAACAATACTGCCACAGGCATCATGGTTTGTGAAAGGTGAAAATTGTTAATTATGAACATTCTGACGCAAAAACGCACCCCAACCGGATGGCAGGGGTGCGAGGTGTTAATAAGTGGTTAACGGATCTTGCGGGTCTCCGCGATCTTAACCTTTTGGCGGCGATACCGGCCTCCGGCCTGCGACAGGTGGCAGATTCGGGTCAGCCCTCCAGTGCGGCGACGCCGGGCAGGGTCTTGCCCTCCATCCATTCCAGGAAGGCACCGCCCGCGGTGGAGATATAGGTGAAATCAGCCGCGGCCCCGGCCTGATTGAGGGCCGCAACGGTATCGCCGCCCCCCGCGACGCTGACCAGCGCACCGGATCTGGTCAGCGCGGCGGCCTGTTGTGCGGCGGCATTGGTGGCAGCATCGAAGGGCGCGATTTCAAAGGCGCCCATGGGGCCATTCCAGATCAGCGTTTTGGAGGCGGAGAGCGTATCGGCGACGGCAGCGACAGTCTGCGGGCCTGCGTCGAGGATCATCGCATCGGCGGGGCAGGCGTCGGCGGCGACGGTTTCATTGTCGGCCCCGGCCTTGAATTCGCGTGCGACGACGACGTCGACGGGCAGGATGATCTTGCAGCCTGCGGCCTCGGCTTTGGTCAGGATCTCGCGGGCGGTGTCGGCCATATCGTGCTCGCAAAGCGACTTGCCCACATCAATGCCCTGTGCGGCGAGAAAGGTATTGGCCATGCCGCCACCGATCACCAGATTGTCGACCTTGCCGACGAGGTTGCCCAGCAGTTCCAGCTTGGTGGAGACCTTGGCACCGCCAACCACGGCGGTGACCGGGCGCTGGGGTTGGCCGAGGGCTGCGTCAAGCGCTGTCAGCTCAGCCTCCATCAGACGACCAGCGCAGGCGGGCAGCAGACGGGCCAGCGCCTCGGTCGAGGCATGGGCGCGGTGGGCGGCGGAGAACGCATCGTTGCAATAGATATCGCCCAGCTGGGCCATCTCAGCCGCAAGAGCGGCGTCATTCTTCTCCTCGCCCGCGTGGAAGCGGGTGTTTTCCAGCAGCAGCACGGCACCTGCGGGCAGGCCCGCCAGCGCGGCCTCGGCGGCAGGGCCGCGACAATCGGCGGCAAAGGTCACCGGCGCGTCGAAGGCGGCCTCAAGTGCTGGCACCAGCGGGCGCAGCGACATCTCTTCGACAACCTTGCCCTTGGGGCGGCCGAAATGGGCCAGCAGAATCGGGGTGCCGCCCTTGGCGAGGATATCCTTGACCGTTGGGGCGACGCGCTGAATGCGGGTGTCATCGGTGACGCGGCCATCCTCGACCGGGACATTGATATCGACGCGCACCAGAACGCACTTGCCTGCCAGGTCCATCTTGTCGAGTGCGGTCCAGCCCATGATCATATCCTTCTGTTGGTCGCGTGTGTTGGTCGTGCTGTGCGAGGCCAGTCGCGCGGAGGCGGGCTGGCGCTGTTGGCGCGATGTTTCGGGGCTTTTTGCCGCCCAGTCAATGCTCCGTGACCAAAGCTCCCTTGGCAATCGGCGGCGCGGGGCTTAACTATCGGGCGAATGCAAAGCACAGGAGGGCCACATGGCCGAGATCAAGGATCCCGAAAACACCATCATCATGGAGCTGAAAGACGGCAAGGTGGTGATCGAGCTGCTGCCCGATGTGGCCCCCCAGCACAGCGCACGCATGAAAGAGCTGGCCCGTGGCGGTGAATATGACAATGTGGCGTTTCACCGGGTGATCGACGGCTTTATGGCGCAGACCGGCGACGTGCAGCACGGCGATATGGAAGACGGGTTCAACCTGCGCATGGCAGGCACCGGCGGCTCTGACCTGCCGAATGTGCCGGCGGAATTCTCCAAGCTGCCGCATGACCGTGGCACGCTGGGCGCGGCGCGCTCCGCCAATCCGGATTCGGCCAATTCGCAGTTCTTCATCAACTTCAAGGACAACCATTTCCTGAACGGTCAGTACACGGTCTATGGCCGCGTGATCGAAGGTATGGAACATGTCGATGCGATCACCCGTGGCGAGCCGCCTGCGAACCCCGACCGCATGATCAGCGTCAAGGTGGCAGCCGATGTATAAGCTGGCAGCGGTATTTGCGCTGATGGCGGGGCCTGCGCTGGCCAGCGGTCTGGAGATCGCGGTCGAAGGCGAGGGCGCCAATGGCACCATCAAGATTGACCTGTTCGAGGATGTGGCCCCCAAACATGTCGAGCAGATCACTGCGCTGGCAGCCGAGGGCAAATATGATGGCGTGGTGTTTCACCGCGTGATCGAAGGCTTTATGGCGCAGACCGGTGATGTGGAATTCGGCAAGCTGGGTGGCGATATGCGCCGCGCAGGCATGGGCGGTTCCGAGCGCTCGGACCTGCCGGCCGAATTCTCCGATCTGGAGTTTGATCGCGGTGTGGTCGGCATGGCCCGCTCGCAGGATCCCGACAGCGCCAATTCGCAGTTCTTCATCATGTTTGCGCCGGGGCATTTCCTCAATGGTCAGTACACCATTGTGGGCAAGGTGACCGAGGGCATGGATGTGGTTGACACGATCAAGCGCGGCAGCAGCAGTCAGAACGGCGCCGTTGTCGGCCAGCCCGATGTGATGAAAACAGTCACAGTGACCGAGTGATCCTGCGATCCGGCCTGCCGGATTGACCTGATTTATATTGCAACGGCCCGTACCCTGCGTGGTGCGGGCCGTTTGCCGTTTCAGCCTGGGATATGCACGCCTGTCACGGGCTTGTGCGGTGCATGTGAGGGGATTTTGCGGCAGGCTGTGCGCCTCAAGATCAGTTGCGAAGCTGGTCGCAGGTCAAGGGGGAGCGCAGAGATGTCACGGCTGGCGATAGGGAAACGGGATCCGCTGCGCGCCGGGACAGTCGGCGCTGTGCTGGCGGCTTTGCTGGTGGTGCTGGGCGCTGTTGCGGCGGCGGCTGATCCGGCGCAATGGGCGCGGGAGTGGCCGCAGACCGATTTCAGTCGCTCCGCCGTGGCCAGCTGGGATGAGATCAAATCCGGTGGTCCGCCAAAGGATGGCATTCCGGCGCTGAGCGATCCGGCGTTTCACCCGGCGGCGCAGGTGACGGGGCTGAGCCCCGCCGAACCGGTGGTGGTGCTGGATCTGCCGGGGCAGGCGGCGCGGGCCTATCCGCTGCGCTATCTGATCTGGCATGAAATCGTCAATGACCGGGTCGGTGGCATGCCGGTTGCGATCACCTATTGTCCCTTGTGCAATTCCGCCATGAGCTTTGACCGGCGGGTGGCTGGCCGCACCCTGAGCTTTGGCGTCACCGGCAAGCTGCGCCAGTCCGATATGGTGATGTATGACCGCGAGAGCGAGAGCTGGTGGCAGCAGGCCACGGGCACCGGCATCGTGGGCGAAATGACGGGCCGAGAGCTGCGGCAGCTGCCGAGCTGGCTGGACAGCTGGCAGGCATTTCGCGCCGCCTACCCAGAGGGTCTGGTGATGGCTGAGCCGCGCCACAACCGCAGCTATGGCCGCAATCCCTATCAGGGCTATGACCGGTCGAACTGGCCGTTTCTATATGATGGCGCACCGCCGCCCCATGGTATCGCGCCGCTGGCGCGTGTGGTGCGGGTGGGGGACCGGGCCTGGCCCCTGGCGCGCTTGGCTAAGGCCGGGGAAATCCGCGAGGCGGGGGTGGTCCTCAGCTGGCGGGCCGGGCAGGCCTCGGCGCTGGATGCCGGGCAGCTGGGCAAGGGGCGCGACGTCGGATCGGTGCGGGTGCGGGGACAGAACGGTGCGGATCTGGCCCATGATGTGATGTTTGCCTTTGCCTATCACGCCTTCTGGCCCAAGGGGCGCTGGATGCTGGAGTGAGGGGGCGGTGCTCAACCGAGTTCTGCACGAAAAAGAGGGCGCACCGGCAAAGGCGCGCCCATAGCCATATTCTGAGAGCGGTATCTAATCAGAACAGGAAGTTATCGGTATCCATCAGCTGATCGACGGTCACGTCTTCGACCAGCAGGGAGACATTGGCGAAGGTGACGCGCACATCCGCGCCGAGCTGTGCAAATCCAAGGTGGTCGATGCGGGTTGCACCGCGGGTGATCTCGATCACATCCTCGCCAAGGCGGAAATCGGTGATGGTGTCCTGACCGGAACCACGGCCAAAGACAAAACTGTCGGCACCGCTGCCGCCAGTCAGGCGGTCATGGCCGGACTGACCGATGAGCCGGTCGGCGCCGTCGCTGCCAAACAGCGTGTCATGCCCGCGCCCGCCCAGCAGGAGATCATCGCCGGCATCGCCGCGCATCACGTCGTGGCCACCGCCGCCGCTGAGCCGGTCGCTGCCGGTACCGGCGGTCATCGTGTCATTGCCGCGCCCACCGGTCAGGCTGTCATCGCCGGTCCCACCGGTGATCAGATCGCGCCCGTTGCCACCGTCAAGCCGGTCATTGCCGTCGCCGCCATCAAGCGTGTCGGCGCCACTACCGGCCCTCAGCGTGTCGTGGCCTGCGTTGCCGTCAAGGCTGTCGTGGCCGCTGCCGCCGATCAGCAGGTCATTGGCATTTTCGGCCGGGCCAATCTCGTTGTCGCCACGCAGGGTGTCATTGCCAGCGCCGCCGATCAGCGTGTCATTGCCAAGACTGCCACGCAGGTTGTCGTGACCGGCCTCACCGGAGAGGTGATCGTCCCCCAGCTCGCCGTCGAGGAAATCATTGTTGCGCCCGCCCGACAGGGTGTCGGCGCCGGTGCCGCCCAGCAGGAAATCCCTGCCCGCGCCGCCGGTGATGCTGTCATTGCCGCCCCGGCCATGGATCATGTCGGAGCTGTTGCTCTCCGCCGCGTTGCGGGTGGTCAGGATATCGTCGGCGCTGCCGCCTTCCTGAATATGCAGGGTCTGGGTGGCGAGGCGCACCGTCTCCACGCTGAGCAGCAGGTCCTGTCCGGCCCGCGTCGTGAGCTGCGCGCCTGCGATGTCGTCAAAGGCAAAGCTGTAGCTGGTGATCCCCTCCGCCAGTCGCAGCTCATCCTCGCCGGGGCCGCCGATGATGGTATCATTGCCGCCGCCTGCCTGAATGGTGTCGTTGCCACCAAACCCCTGGATCCGCTCGCCACCGTTCCAGGCCGAGGTGATGGTGTCATCCCCCGCCAGCGCCAGTGCCAGCAGCGAATAAAGGTCACTGGTGGCAATCATCTGCGAGGGCAGGCTGAAGCCGCTGACCGACAGGATCAGGGTCTGGTGGTGGAACAGGGCAAAGCTGTTGAGCGGGCTGTCCGCAGTCAGATTGCCGGTCTCGTCAAAGGTGAACCTGCCCTGAAACACCAGCACAAAGTCGCGGTATTGCACGGCGATCTGGGTCTCGGATGTGCTGAGAACAGCCACTTTGGTAAAGTCGAAGTCATTGAAATCAAACGGCGGCGCCATATTTGACGCGGCCGCTACAAAAAGCTCTGCCATGGTCTGACCTACTGCCTGAATGCCCGTTGCATCTTTTTGATGCTTTTGTCGGAAACCTAGGGGGCGGGTCTGGATCGGGGAAGTCTCGGGTTAACGAATAATTAACCTTTGTTAATTCTGTTGCGAAAACTCTGCACCGTGTGCACGCCGGACTTGTCGCCTGTGGTATTGAAAAAGGCGCCCCGATTGGGGGCGCCCTTGGTCAGTGCAGATCTGCGATATCGCTCAGAAGAGGAAATTGTCCGCCGCCTCGATCTGCTCAAGCGTGCTGTTCTCGACCAGAATGGTGACATCGGCGAAGGCAATCTGAACATCGGCGCCCAGCTGGGTGAAGGTGAGATCCTCGACCCCATCCGCGCCACGCCCGATCTGAATAAGATCCTCGCCAAGGGTGAAATCGGTGATGACATCGCTGCCATAGCCACGATGGAAGACAAAGGTATCGGCGTGAGCGCCGCCGGTCAGCGTATCGTCACCCTCCTGACCGATCAGCCGGTCGCTGCCGCCATCACCATAGAGGCGGTCGTCTCCCTGGCCGCCCAGGAGTGTATCCTGGCCGGAGTTGCCGCGCAGGAGGTCGTGACCTGACTGACCGCGCAGCTGGTCATTCCCGCCGCCGCCGATGAGTTTGTCACCGTGGGACCCGCCGACGATAATATCGTCGCCAAGATCGCCAGCCAGCCAGTCACGCCCGGTGCCGCCAAGCAGGAGATCATCCCCATCGCCGCCTTTCAGCGTGTCATGGCCCGTGCCGCCGAGCAGGCGATCGTTGCCTTCTTCGCCCAGCAACATGTCGCGCCCGGAGAGGCCAGAGAGCGTATCGGCGCCACGTCCACCAAGCATCATGTCGCTGGTCAGCTGGGCATCCTGATCGCCGCTCAGCGTGTTGTCGAAACTGCTGCCGGTGCGCAGCGCGAAGCTGCGGTTGGCAAATTGCAGCTGTTCGATCGACACCAGCGTGTCGCGGCCATCGGCGGACTCCAGCGTGATGGTTCCATAGAAGGACGACGCGGAAGCGCGGCCAAAATTGTCGTTGATGATCAAACGATCGGTGCCAGTGCCGCCATTTACATAGTCATTGCCGGTGCCAAGGCTGATGACATCGTCGCCGCCATAGGCCAGCCAGCGGTTGCCCTCGGTCATGTTGGAGGTGATGGTATCATCACCGGTCAGCAGCGCAGCTTCGAGAGCGCTGCCGCTGGACGAGGCGAACCGATAGAAGTTCATCGAAAATTCGCTGAAGGAATAGACCGTTGTCCTGCCGGTCGCCACGGACATGGAGTTCACGGTCCACAGGTAGGGAGAGGATGAGGTGAAGGTTCCGGTCAGGGTGACCGAGGTATCGCTGGGGGAGGTAAAGTACAGCCGGTTGCTGGTTCGGCTACTCAGGCTTAGACCTGCAAACCCAAGATCGTTGATGCCATCCAGGGTCAGCGTTCCGGTGGGATCATTTACAGTAAAAATTGCCATAACAGAAAGAGATCCTGATGAGAGATGCAGCAGACCAAATGCCTGCAACTTTAACGGTCTCGTACACTCAGCAACCTATGCCTGCAAGATCCGCGCCTAAGAATCGCGCTGCATTCACCGGGCGACGTCGCGTCCGCGTGCTGGGATAGTCGGGTCAGACGGGCAGATGACCACGGCGCAGCAAAAACGCCGCAGGCGGAACCTGCGGCGTTGATTTTTTATCGATACGGCCAATGGAAGGCTCGGATCAGCTCTCGGCTTTATGCGCGGCGGTGGCTGCGGAGACGGCGGCGGAGGGGGCCGGTGCCGGGGCTGCGGCGCGGGGCGCTGCGGCTTTGCCGGGGTTCAGCGGGTCGTCCTGACGCTGAACGGAGCCTTCGAAATGGGCGCCGCTTTCGATTGCGATGGTCTTGTGGATGATGTCGCCTTCGACGCGGGCGGTCGAGGTCAGGCGTACCTTCAGGCCGCGCACACGACCGACAATGCGGCCATTGATCACCACGTCATCGGCGGTCACTTCGCCCTTGATAGTGGCGCTTTCGCCAATGGTCAGCAGATGGGCGCGAATATCGCCTTCGACGGTGCCTTCGACCTGGATATCGCCGGTGGTCTTGAGGTTGCCGGTGATGTGCAGATCCGAGCTGAGCACGGAGGCCGGTGGCTTGGCCTTGGGCGCGGTGGCCTTGAAATCGCTGGCGGGCGGAACCGGAGCGGAAGACGGCGCAGGTGCCGCAGGGGTTGCTTCGGCCGCTTTCTGGCCGGGCTCGTTGATTTTGCTTTTAGAAAACATTTCTCGCAGCCTTGATATAGATCATCGGGTTTACGGGGTTGCCATTGACCCGAACCTCATAGTGGAGGTGGGTCCCGGTGGACCGTCCGGTGTTACCCATATCAGCAATGTGATCCCCGCGCGAGACCCTTTGACCGACCTTCACGCGGAGTTTCGAATTATGGGCATATTTCGTCTCAATGCCAAAGGCATGTTGAATTGTCACAAGTTTTCCGTAGCCGGATTGCCAGCCGGCATGAGTCACCACGCCATCGGCGGTGGCAAAGATATCGGTGCCGGTCTGTCCGGCGAAATCGGAGCCTTTGTGCAGGCGGCGGCCGCCGGTTTTGGGGTCGCGACGATAACCAAAGCCGGAGCTGCGGCGCACCAGGTTGAGGTTCACCGGCGAGGCGAAAGGGGCCTTCTGCGCGGCCAGCCGATAAAGGTTCAGCTGGTTCATCTGGTGCAGCAGGTCGTTGGCTCTGCGCTCTTCGCGGGTGGGTTCCTCACCGCGCGTGGACAGGGCTAAAGGGCTGAGCGGACCGCCCTGACCGCTGTAACCGCGCCGGACCTGTTCAAGGATACGGTCGGTGGGCATTCCGGCACTGCGGAACATCTTGTCGAGGGGGGCGACGGAGACTTCCATCGCCTCTTCCAGCTGGCGGAAGATCTGATCGTTGCGCTCATCCATCAGTCGCAGTTCCAGCTCCAGCGCGTCGCGCTGTTCAAGCGCGGATTGGGCATTGGCTTCGATCTGGTCACGCTCCGCGGCGGTTTCGGCCAGCGCCTCGGCCATGAATTCCATCTGCACGGGCGCGCTGACGGCCATCAGCTGGGCCGGGCTGTCGGCGGCGGTTTCCTGTTTCAGCGCGGCGAGGGCGTCGCGGGCAGCTTCGCGATCCTTCATGGTCTGGCGCAGAGTGGTCTGGATCACCTCGATGCCGGTTTCCAGCTCACGGCGGCGGGTCTCGGAGGCCAGCAGCTCGGATTGCATGGAAGAAATCTGCGTCAGAGCGGCGTTGAACCGTTCCTGGGCGGCCAGCGCCTCGGCGGCGCGGTCGTTGCGCTCGCTCGACAGCGCATTGAGCCGCGCACGATAGGTCATCTGGTCGCGCTTGGCCTGTTCGCGGAAATTGCCGGAACCGATGCTGTCCATCAGCACGATGGCGGTGGCGACGATGGACCAGGCCACCAGCAGCGCCATGCCGGCAAAGGCGATGAGCTGGGTTTCGGAGCGCAGCCGGATGAAACGGGTATCCGTGTCGGATTTGAGGAACACACGTCGCTCCGGGAAACGACGTTCAAGAAATGCGTGAATTTTGATTGCCAGACGTGTTCGCACGCTTTGGTCCTTGTCCTGCCCCAGTTGTCGCACTGCCTGTACCGGCGCTCCTCCTGCCGGTGTGACGGTCGGTTCCGGTCCCCCTCGGAGCGCCCCTGTCGCAGTGCCTGGACGCGCAGATACGCGCCATGGCGAAAGGGAATAGCCAGCCGGAGGAATTTGGGCAAGCCTGTTGGCCCGGTGTTCGGCGGGAGGGCGCGGAAACCGCGCGGCAGGGCGAAGATCAGCGGGTGAATGAGCGAAAAATCGCCGATAACCGCCCGATCCGGGGTGTGAGGCCGGTAATGGGGCTGCGGCGGTCGGCCTGCCGACACGGGGCAGGCTTACCGGATCGGAGGGGTGTTCAGGTCAGGTTGCTGGACCGTCTGCGGCGTCCTGCGCAGGCCGCTGGGAGTGCGCGTTATTGGCCACTTCGCGGAGCCGATGGCGCCGCGCCCCGCGCCTGTTGCGGCTGTGGGTGGCCTAGCGCAGGGCCGGGGGCTTCATCGGGATATCTTCGGTGAGCGGCCAGTAGAAATCTGGCGGGATGCCGGCCTCGGCACGTTTTTCCTCGTTGAAGGGCGGTTTCAGATGGCCATGGAAATATCGACCGACGAGATCGTGAAAGACCTCTTTCGGGTCCAGATTGTCGCGCCCGCAGAGGAAATGGAACCATTTCGATCCATAGGCCACATGGCTGACCTCTTCGGCGTAGATCACCTCCAGCGCATCAACCGCCTGGGTGAGCTTGGCCTTGCGGAAAATCTCGATCATGCCGGGGGTCACATCCAGGCCGCGCGCCTCAAGCACCATCGGCACAACGGCGAGCCGACCCATCAGATCCTCGGCGGTGTCCTCGGCGGCGCGCCACATGCCGGCATGGGCCGGAAGATCTCCGTAATGGCTGCCCAGTGCCTCAAGACAATCACACATCAGATTGAAATGTTTGGATTCTTCATCTGCCGCCTTGACCCAGTCGTCAAAGAAGCCAAGCGGCATCGGCACATGAGAAAAGCGGGCGATGATGTCCCAGTGCAGATCCACCGCATTCAGTTCGATATGGGCTACCGCATGTAGCAGCGCCTTGCGGCCGGCCTCTGATCCGGGGCGGCGGCGCGGCACATCGCGGGGGTTCAGCAGCTCCGGGCGCTCGGGGCGGGCCGGGTGCAGCGGCGGGTTGGCGGTGCCGATCTCGATCTTATCCGCATCACCGGCGCGCGAGGCAAACCAGTGCGCGGCGTGGCGACGCGACAGCGCGGTTTTCTCGCGCCCGTCGGCGGTGGTCAGCACCTGCTGCGCCATCTGCGCAAGGGTGAGCGGGGCGGTGGTCTCGGCTGCGGTCTGCGGGGCGTCGCTGGTCATCTGGGCGGGTCCGTTACTGGCGGTGGGCTGCTCTTGTCCCTCCCTGCCACCGGCGGCTGTGGCGCGCAACCCGATAGGCGGCCCCGCGTCAGGCCGATCTGGATCAGCGGGGCGGCCGGCGCGGTGGGCGGAATGGCTGGCGGGATGGGGCCGCGTTCAGAGCGCCTGCGCCGCCTCCAGCACCTCGGCGACATGGCCGTCAACCTTCACCTTGCGCCAGATCCGGGCGATATTGCCCTCGGCATCGATGAGGAAGGTCGAGCGTTCGATCCCCCAGTGTTTCTTGCCGTACATGTTCTTTTCTTTCCAGACGCCATAATCCTCGCAGGTGGTGCCGTCGGCGTCGGACAGAAGCGGCGTGGTCAGCCCGTGTTTGGCGACAAATTTGTCGTGTTTGGCAACCGGATCCTTGGAGATGCCATAGACCACGGTTCCGGCATCGGCAAAGGCCTGCAGGTGCTCGGAAAATCCGATGGATTCCTTGGTGCAGCCCGGGGTATCATCGCGGGGGTAGAAAAACAGGACAACGGCCTTGCCGCGCAGCTCCTCCAACGTCACGGTGCCACCGCCGTCGCGGGGCAGGTTAAAGGAGGGCGCTGGGTCTGAGGGGGCGAGCATAAGTTAAGGTCTCCAAAACGGTTTCGCAGGGTTTGCGTGCCATAGTTAGGCCATCACGGGCAAAGGGAAAGCAAGGATTAAACCGGTCTCACCCATAGCGGTGGATCCCGAGCGGGAGCCATCTTCCTCTGTGTCGGCGCAGGCCACGCAGGAGGCTGCACCCGATGGGGCTGCGGCGGATGAGGATGTGGCTGTTGCGCGCGCGGTGCCGCCGCCGGAGGGGGTTGTCTATCTGGGCCCCGATGAGGCGCCACCGGCAGAACCGGTGGAACAGGCGGTGCCGGTGCCGGGGCCTCGTGCGTCGGACGGGATTTCGGCCGGGGATCTGGGCATTTCTGCGGCGGCAGGGGCTGATCTGCCGCCCGCGGCGACGGTGCGCGCGCGGCCCCAACGTCGACTGCTGCGGCGGATGCTGCGCAGTGCGACCATCACCGCCGTGCTGCTAGCGCTGCTGGCAAGCGGGGTTGTCTTTCTCGGGCTGGGTACGCGCATAGATGCGCCGGACTGGCTGCGCGACCGGGTAGAGCGGCGGATCGAGCAGCACCTCGGCGGTCTGAGCATTGAATTCGGTGCCATTCATCTGGTGGTGAACCGGGGCTGGCGGCCCCGTGTCAGCCTGCGCGATGTGACCCTGCGCGATGAGACCGGCGCGCGGGTGGCGCGGCTGGCGGACGCGCAGGCCTCGCTGGCGATGCGGCCGCTGCTGCGCGGGCAGATCCGACCCAAGACGATCATGCTGAGCGGTCTTTACGGCACGCTGCGGCGCGACAACAGTGGCGGTCTGGCGCTGAGTTTGGCCGAGGGGGAGGCGCCGCTGCGGCAGGCCGCCACCCTGCCTGCGCTGATCGAACAATGGGACCGGCAGCTGGAACTGCCGGTGCTGTCGGCGCTGGTTGCGGTGGAGACTGAGGCGCTGACCCTACGCTATGAGGACGCGCGGCTGGGTCGGGTCTGGACGCTGGATGGCGGCAGCATCCGCATGGGCCGGAGCGGACAGGAGATTGAGCTGGCCGCCGGGTTCTCGCTGTTGAGCGGGCGCGATTATGTCGGCACGGTCGAGGCGAATTACAGGTCAGCCATTGGCGACAAGGCGGCGGATTTCGGTGTCCTGGTCAATTCGGTGGCGAGCAAGGATATCGCAGCCCAGAGCGCCGCGCTCGGCTGGCTGGATGTTCTGGACGCGCCGATTTCGGGCTCTCTGCGCGGTGCCATCAGCAGCGAGGGTGCCTTGTTGCCGGTCTCTGCCAGCTTGCAGATTGGCGAGGGGGTGATCCAGCCCACCGCCGCCACCCGCCCGGTGCCGATCACCGGCGCGCAGAGCTATTTCACCTATCTGCCCGCGCGGCAGGAGCTGCAGTTCAACGAGCTGTCGGTGAACAGCGGCTGGGGCTCCGGCTCGATGGAGGGGCGGGCGCGGCTGATCGGGGTGGAGAACGGCCAGCTCACCGATCTGGTGGGGCAGCTGCGGTTTCAGGACCTGAGCCTCAATCCGGCGAAACTCTATGAGGCGCCGCTGGATCTGGCCGGGGTGACGGCGGATTTCAAGCTTGAGATGGCGCCGTTTCGACTGCGTCTGGGCGAGATGCTGGTGCGTGACGGTGAGACGCGGATCCTGCTGGATGGCGAGATTTCGGCAGGGCAGACCGGCTGGGATTACGCGCTGAACGGACGCGCCAACCGGATGACCGCCGAGCGGCTGAAAGAGGTCTGGCCTGCCGCAGCCCCGCCAAAGCCGCGCGAATGGGTGCGCGAGAACCTGCTGGCAGGCTATGCGCGAGATGTGAATTTCGCGCTGCGTGGCCAGGGCACGGCAAAGCCGTTTGTCTATCTGGATCTGGCATTCGAGCAGGCGGCGGTCCGGTTTCAGAAAACGCTGCCGCCGCTGCGCGATGCGGCCGGGCAGTTCAGCCTTTATGGCAACCGTCTGGTGGTGATGGCGACAAAGGGCTGGGTGACGGCGGATCAGGGCGGGCGCGTGGATGCGGCTGGTACGTCGTTCATCATTCCTGACACTTCGGTGAAGGACGGCGCGCCGGGGATTGCCCGGATCGAGGCCACAGGCCCGGTGACGGCGGCGCTGTCGCTGCTCAACCGTCCGCCGCTGTCGGTGATGGACAAGGCCGGGTTGCCGGTGGATCTGGCGACGGGGCAGGTTGCGATCAGCGGCACGCTGGCGGTGCCCCTGCGCAAGGGCGTCACGCCCGAGGAGATCACCTATCACTACCGGGGGCGCCTGCGTGATGTCAGCAGCGATGTGCTGGTGCCGGGTCAGCGCGTGGCGGCGAAGGCCCTGAGCCTGAGCGGCAATCAGGACCATGTGCAGATCGAGGGCGGCGGCGCGCTTTCCGGGGTGCCGGGCAGCCTGATCTGGCGGCAGGCGGTGGGACCGGCGGCGGAGCGGGCGGTTGCGGCTGCGGGCGGGGCCGCGCCGGTGCGGGTCAGCGGCACCATCGAACTGTCGCAGAACACGATTGATACGTTTGATATCGGCCTGCCTGCGGGATCGGTATTCGGACGCGGCGAAGGCCGTTATGAGGTGGTGATCGACAAGGGGCAGGCGCCGCGGCTGACCCTGGAAAGCGATCTTGCGGGGCTGGGGCTGCGCATTCCGG
Source organism: Phaeobacter sp. JH20_29 (assembly GCF_048056175.1). Classification (NCBI taxonomy): domain Bacteria; kingdom Pseudomonadati; phylum Pseudomonadota; class Alphaproteobacteria; order Rhodobacterales; family Roseobacteraceae; genus Phaeobacter; species Phaeobacter sp. JH20_29. Next base: position 631,766 of record NZ_JAYMWO010000013.1, on the reverse strand, counting down.
CGCTGAGTTGGCGGCTGAGCGAGGCAGGCACCGGCCAGCTGAAACTCAGCGCGACCCTTGGGGAGACGCCGGATGTGCAGGCGCTGTCGCTGGAGGCGGCGGGGCTGCGGGCGGCCGGTGCCATTACGCTGGAGCCAGGCGGTGGTCTGCGCCGGGCGCGGTTTGACCGCGTCGACCTGCAGGGCTGGTTCCGGGGCGCTGTCGATCTGGTGGGGCGCGGCGCGCGGTCGCCGGCCATCAATGTGCTGAACGGGGTGCTGGATCTGCGGCAGATGCCCGATGGTTCCGGCGGCAGTGGCAGCAGCGGTGGTGCCTCTGGCGGCACCGGGCCGATCAGCCTGCAACTGGACCGGATGCAGGTCACCGACAGTATCGCGCTCACCGGTTTTGCAGGGCGGTTTTCCACCACTGGGGGTCTCAACGGCAACTTCACCGCGGCGCTGAACGGGCAGACCGGGGTCAGCGGCGTGGTGGTGCCCAAGGATGGTGGCTTTGCCACCCGGATCCAGTCTCAGGATGCCGGTGGGGTGTTCCGCGCGGCGGGGGTGCTGCGCCATGGCTCTGGCGGGACATTCGACATGTCGCTGGTGCCGGCCCCCGGCGCGCCCGGCGAATATGACGGCCAGATCGAGGTCAAGAACACCCGGATCAAGGACGCCCCCGCAATGGCGGCGCTGCTGAATGCGGTCAGCGTTGTCGGGCTGATCGACGCGCTGGCCGGGCAGGGCATTCTGTTCACCACGGTGGAGGCGAGGTTCAGGCTGGGGGCGACCCATCTGATTGTCCATGAAAGCAGCGCGGTGGGGCCGTCGATCGGCCTGTCGATGGACGGCAATTACGATCTGGAGCGCAGCGTGCTGAACATGCGCGGGGTGGTCTCGCCGATTTATCTGCTCAACGCCATCGGCCGCGTCTTTACCCGCAAGGGTGAGGGGCTGATCGGCTTTGCCTTTACGCTGAAGGGCACGGCGGATGATCCTCAGGTGCAGGTGAACCCGCTGTCGGGGCTGGCGCCGGGGATGTTCCGCGAGCTGTTTCGCGGACCGGCGCCGCGGCTGCCGGGGGAGGAGCCGCCAGCCCCCGCCGTGCCGCGCGCCGAACGCGACAGGCCGAGCTATTCGGTTTCGCCGGGCGAAGACCGCTAGGGCGACCCGCTACCATCGGACCATCCATGGGCCATTCTAAGGCGATCGATGGGCGGTGTGCCGATCGCGGACAAAGGTGCAAAACCTATTGGCCAAGGGCCGCGCAACAGCCTATATCGCAGCCTATGAAACTCAGTGATTTTGACTTCGACCTCCCCGATGACCGCATTGCCACCCGTCCGGCAGTGCCGCGCAGTTCCGCGCGGCTGCTGGTGGCCGAGGGCGATAGCATCAGCGACGCGCGTGTTGCCAATCTGGGCCAGTGGCTGCGCCCCGGTGACCGGCTGGTGCTGAATGACACCAAGGTGATTCCCGCGCGGCTGAGCGGGCTGCGCCACCGCGACACCGCACAGGGGCCGATGGCCGCCAAAGTGGAGGTCACGCTGCTGGATCCCGGCGCCGATGGCAGCTGGGCGGCGCTGCTGAAGCCGCTGAAGAAGGTCAAACCGGGAGAGGAGATCGTGTTCTCCGAGGCGCTGAGCGCGACATTGGAGCGGGTTGAGGACGGGCAGGGTTACCTGACGTTCAATCTGAGTGGCACCGATTTCGATGCGGCTCTGGCCGAGGCGGGGGCAATGCCGCTGCCGCCTTATATCGCGGCCAAGCGGCCAGCGGATGAGCAGGACAAGACCGATTACCAGACCGTCTGGGCGCGCAATTCCGGCGCGGTGGCGGCGCCGACAGCCTCGTTGCATTTCGACGAGGCGCTGCTGGCAGAGCTGAAGGCCATGGGGGTCGAGATCAGCTATGTGACCCTGCATGTGGGGGCAGGCACCTTCCTGCCGGTCAAGGTCGAGGATGTGACCACCCACCGGATGCACGCCGAATGGGGCCGCGTCAGCGCCGAGGCCGCCACCGAGATTGCCGCAACCAAGGCCGCAGGTGGCCGGGTGATCCCGGTTGGCACCACGGCGCTGCGGCTGATCGAAAGCGCCGGGCGGAACGGTGCAATCGAGCCCTGGGAAGGCGATACGGATATCTTCATCTATCCCGGTTTCACCTTTCATGTGGCGGATGCGCTGATGACCAATTTTCACCTGCCGAAATCGACGCTGTTGATGCTGGTATCGGCGCTGATGGGGCAGGACCGGATCCGGGCGATTTATGATCATGCGCTGGCCGAAAACTACCGCTTCTTTTCCTATGGCGATGCGTCGCTTTTGATACCGCCGGTGGCGGAGATGTCGCAGACCTGAGGGATAATTTCAGCGAGAAGCATTTTTAACTGGTCTGGGCTATGGTCCTGCCGGATCCAATTGTCACCGGGTTTGCAATGGGCACACCCGGTTTTTGGGGTCTTTTGGTCATGCAGCTGCCATAAGATCCTGTTCATAACGGCGCCGGGCGATTGCGATGCCCGTGACCAATTCACCAGGACCCCGGAGCGGGCCCAGAGCCCGTTCGGCGCGCTCTGGTACGGACAAGCGAAGTAGGAGAGACGGGCAATGTGGCAGGTGCTGTCGAGCGCATGGGCGCTGCTTTTGGGTATGGGTATGCTGATGGTCGGCAACGGTCTTCAGGGGACCCTGCTGGGCGTTCGGGGCGAGATCGAGGGGTTTTCTACCCTCGAGATGTCCTTTGTCATGTCGGCCTATTTTGTCGGCTTTCTGGGCGGATCGCGTCTGGCGCCGGAGATGATCCGGCGGGTCGGCCATGTGCGGGTCTTTGCGGCGCTGGCCTCGTTCATCTCGGCGGTGATGATCCTTTATCCGGCAATCACCAACCCGGTGGCCTGGATGCTGGGCCGGGTGCTGATCGGTTTCTGTTTCTCCGGCGTGTATGTCACCGCCGAAAGCTGGCTCAACAATGCCTCTGACAATGCCAACCGGGGCAAGGCGCTGTCGCTCTATATGATCGTGCAGATGATCGGCATCGTCAGCGCGCAGGCGCTGTTGCTGGTCGGCGATCCCTCGGGCTATGAGACCTTTGTCATCGCCTCGGTGGTGGTTTCGGTCTCCTTTGCCCCCATTCTGCTGTCGATCTCGCCGACCCCGGCCTTTGACCGGACCAAGCCGATGACCCTGCGCCAGCTGATGGATGCCTCGCCGCTGGGCTGTGTGGGCATGTTCCTGCTGGGGGGCGTGTTCTCGGCGCAATTTGGCATGAGCGCGGTCTATGGCGCTGCGGCCGGGCTGAGCCTGACGCAGATTTCGATCTTCGTTGCGACCTTCTATGTGGGGGCTGTGCTGATGCAATACCCGCTGGGGTGGATGTCCGACCGGATGGACCGGCGGATCCTGATCCTGTTTGGCGCGGCGGTTGCCGGCGGTGCTGCGATCGGGGCGATGATCCTGGGGGCTGATTTCCGTTTCCTGCTGATTGCGGCCTTCCTGATCGGGGGCATGACCAACCCGCTTTATTCGCTGCTGATTGCCCATACCAACGATTATCTCGACTATGACGACATGGCGGCGGCCTCGGGTGGGCTGGTGTTCATCAACGGGCTGGGCGCTGTCGCCGGGCCGCTGATCACCGGCTGGCTGATGGGGGATGAGGTCTTTGGTGCGCCGGGGTTCTTCCTGTTTACCGCGCTGCTGCTGCTGATGCTGGCGGTCTATGCTGCCTATCGCACAACCCAGCGCCCGGCGATTCCCACCGAAGAGACCGGGATCATGTCTGCGATGTCGCCGACGGCCTCTCCTGTTGCGGTTGAGTTCGCCCAGGAATATGCCATCGAGGCGGACATCGAGGAGCAAGAAGCCGCCGCCGAAGCGAGCTGATTGCGCTAACTCACGGGAACTGTGGCAAGTTTTTCACGAAACTGTCGTGTATGACGCAAATCGTGACGGGCTTGCCCTTGTAAAATCTCTGCAAAAAAGTCTGAATTTCAGAACGGTATCTATGTGGAGGCAGACCTATGACAGGTCCCGAGGAGATCCTGGACTTCTGGCTTGTAAGCACGGGAGAGAAGGGGTGGTACATGCAGGATGACGCGCTGGATGAGGAGATCCGGCGCCGGTTTCAGCCAACATGGGAGGCGGCCTGTGCCGGCAAATGCGACCATTGGCGCAGCAGCCCGCAGGGGGTTCTGGCCTATATCATCCTGACCGATCAGTTTCCGCGCAACATGTTCCGGGGGCAGGCGCAGGCCTTCTCGTCGGATACATTGGCACTGGCGGCGGCGAAATGTGCGATCAGCAAGTCCTGGGACATGAAGATCGACGAACCGCAGCGGCAGTTTTTCTATCTGCCGCTGATGCATTCGGAGAACCTGTGCGATCAGGAACGCTGCGTGCGGCTGATGCTGGAGCGGATGCCCAAGAACGGCGCGTCCAATCTGCTGCATGCGCGCGCCCACCGCGAGGTGATCCGCCAGTTCGGCCGTTTCCCCTATCGCAACGAGGCGCTGGCGCGCAGCAGCACCGCGCCGGAAATGGATTACGTCATGGCCGGTGGCTATGGCAGCACCATGCGCAGTCTTCAGGCCGCAGGCTGAGGCGGCTGCCTTTCGGGCTTGCCTGAAACGCGTCCTGCCCTGACACTGTTTTTGCGCCGCGCCCCAAGGAACGGGGTGCGGCGTTGCTGTTTCTTGCATGGCTCCTATGCGGTTGCATAGTGTGATTGCAGTGCCGTGAGAAATAGTTTAACGGTGAACTAGTTTTTGATCCAGTATGGCGAGGAACCACCATGGCCGCAGAAACCTATGACGTGATCGTAATCGGCGCAGGGCCGGGGGGCTATGTTGCCGCCATCCGTGCCGCCCAGCTGGGGTTGAAGACCTGCATTGTCGAACGTGAACATATGGGTGGCATCTGCCTGAACTGGGGCTGCATCCCGACCAAGGCGCTGCTGCGCTCGTCGGAAGTGTTCCACCTGATGGAGCGGGCCAAGGATTTCGGCCTGAAGGCAGACAACATCGGCTATGATCTGGACGCTGTGGTGAAACGTTCGCGCGGGGTGGCTAAGCAGCTGTCCAGCGGCATTGGCCATCTGATGAAGAAGAACAAGATTGCCGTGGTAATGGGCGAGGCGACGATCCCGGCCAACGGCAAAGTGTCGGTGAAAACCGAAAAGGGCACGCAGGAACTGGCGGCGAAGAATATCGTGCTGGCGACTGGCGCCCGTGCGCGCGAACTACCGGGGCTGGAAGCGGACGGCGATCTGGTCTGGACCTACAAGCACGCGCTGCAACCGGTGCGGATGCCGAAGAAGCTGCTGGTCATCGGCTCCGGCGCCATCGGCATTGAATTTGCCAGCTTCTACAACACGCTGGGCGCTGACACCACGGTTGTTGAGGTGATGGACAGGGTGCTGCCGGTCGAAGACGCGGAAATCTCCGCCTTTGCCAAGAAGGCCTTTGTCAAACAGGGCATGAAGATCATGGAGAAAGCCATGGTCAAGCAGCTGGACCGCGGCAAGGGCAAAGTCACCGCCCATATTGAGGTCGGCGGCAAGGTGGAGAAACAGGAGTTCGACACCGTGATTTCCGCCGTGGGCATCGTTGGCAATGTCGAGGGGCTGGGGCTGGAAGGTCTGGGCGTGAAGGTCGACCGGACCCATGTCGTGACCGATGAATACTGCCGCACCGGTGTCGATGGGCTTTATGCCATCGGCGATATCGCAGGCGCGCCCTGGCTGGCGCATAAGGCGTCGCATGAGGGCGTCATGGTGGCCGAGCTGATCGCGGGCAAGCACGCGCATCCGGTGAAGCCGGAAAGCATTGCGGGCTGCACCTATTGCCAGCCGCAGGTCGCCTCAGTCGGCTATACCGAAGCGAAAGCCAAGGAGCTGGGCTATGACATCAAGGTCGGCCGCTTCCCCTTCATCGGCAATGGCAAGGCGATTGCGCTGGGTGAGGCCGAGGGCATGGTGAAGACCATCTTTGACGCCAAGACTGGCGAGTTGCTGGGGGCCCATATGGTTGGCGCCGAGGTGACCGAGATGATCCAGGGCTATGTGGTGGGTCGCCAGCTGGAGACCACCGAAGAAGACCTGATGAACACCGTCTTCCCGCATCCGACGCTGAGCGAGATGATGCATGAGAGCGTGCTCGATGCCTTTGATCGGGTGATCCATATGTAATCTGGTCTTTGGGCCTGATTGATTGAGATGACAGAAACGCCCGAGGCCATGCTTCGGGCGTTTCTGCGTCCGGGGGGTCGTGTTTGATGTATCGCTCGGCTGGTACTTTGCAGTGGGGCGCGCTATGCCATGCGCTTCGACCGGTTTTGGCGGATTCCAAGCGCCAGGCGCAATTGCAATGAGGGCAGCCCCATGAACACCCCCCACCTCCAGGAACCGCAGACCCGCTGGGGCGTGGTGATGATCATCTGGGTCGCCGGTCTGGGGGCAGCGGCGCAATACGGCAAGATCGCGATCATTTTTGATCAGCTGGGGCTGCTGTATCCGGGGGCGGGGTCATCGCTGAGCCTGACGGTGACCATGGTCGGGGTGCTGGGCATTCTGCTGGGCGTGGTTGCGGGCGGGTTTGTCGCCTCCTTCGGCTATCGCCGCAGCCTTGTCTGGGCGCTGTGGATCGGGGCGGCGATGTCGGCGCTTCAGGCGCTGCATCTGCCTTATGGTCTGTTTCTGGCAACACGGCTGATCGAAGGTCTGTCGCATCTGGGGATCGTGGTGGCAGCCCCAACACTGATCCCGCAGATCTGTAGCCCGCGCCACCGTGGCACGGCGCTGTCGATCTGGAGCACCTTCTTTGGCGTGTCCTTTGCACTGCTAGTCTGGTTCGGCCTGCCGCTGGTTGCCGGGTTCGGCCTGTTGTCGCTGTTTGGCGCCCATGCGCTGGTGATGGCGGTTCTGGCGCTGGTGCTGGGGCGGGTGCTGAAATCGGTGCAGGTGCCGCCGCGTCTGCCGCTGCCCAAGCTGGCGGAGCTGCCGGGCCTGCATCTTGAGATCTACCGCTCTCCGGCCAAAGTGGCCCCGGCGGCGGGCTGGCTGTTCTATACCACCTGTTTCGTGGCGCTGCTGACGGTCCTGCCGCCGCATCTGGATGCCGACGTACGGGTCGGCGTGGTCAGCGCCATGCCGCTGGTCAGCATTGCCACCTCGATGACACTCGGGGTCTGGTTGCTGCGCCGGGTGGCGGCGGTGCGGGTGGTGCAGGCGGGGTTTCTGCTGGCCGCTGGTGGCGCGGTCTGGCTGCTGCTGATGCCGGGGCTGCCGCTGGCCTGCATGGCGCTGGCGGTGGCCTTTGGGTTGGTGCAGGGGGCCAGCTTTGCCTCGGTGCCGCAGCTGAATGCTGAGGCGGCAGAGCAGGCGCAATCCAATGGCGCGATGAGCCAGGCCGGCAATATGGGCAATGCCATTGGCACGCCGCTGATGGTGGCGGCTGTTGCGCTTGGCGGATACCACGGGATGATGGGGATGGCGCTGCTGCTGTTCCTTGGCGGCTTGGCCGTGCATGTGATGCTGGCCCGGCGGCGGGCGCAAAGGGCAGCTATCTGAAGGCGTTCGCCCTCTGTTCTCTTTTTTCTATTGGAGACTCGGCGCGCAGTCCCTATCTGTAGGGTCGGACACCGGTCGCAAGGGCGGCTGGCGTTGAATCTGGGGGCAGTATGGCTGAGTTGAAATCGATCGAAGTGCGCGGCGCGCGCGAGCACAACCTGAAAAACATCGACGTGGATATCCCGCGCGATCAGCTGGTGGTGATCACCGGCCTGTCCGGCTCGGGCAAGTCCAGCCTCGCGTTTGATACCATCTATGCCGAAGGCCAGCGCCGCTATGTCGAGAGCCTGTCGGCCTATGCACGCCAGTTCCTCGACATGATGGAAAAGCCGGATGTGGATCACATCAGCGGCCTGTCGCCTGCGATCTCCATCGAGCAGAAGACCACCTCGAAGAACCCGCGTTCGACTGTGGGGACCGTGACCGAGATCTACGATTATCTGCGTCTGCTGTTTGCCCGCGCGGGCACGCCCTATTCGCCCGCCACCGGAATGCCGATCGAGGCGCAGCAGGTGCAGGATATGGTCGATCGCATCATGACGCTGGAGGAGGGCACCCGTGGTTTCCTGCTGGCGCCCATCGTGCGGGACCGCAAGGGGGAGTACCGCAAGGAGTTCCTTGAGCTGCGCAAACAGGGCTTCCAGCGCGTGAAGGTGGATGGCGAATTCTACGAGCTGGATGAACCGCCGACATTGGACAAGAAGTTCCGCCATGACATTGATGTGGTGGTTGATCGTCTGGTGGTTCGTGAGGGGTTGGAAACCCGGCTGGCCGACAGCCTGCGCACAGCGCTGGATCTGGCTGATGGCATCGCCATTCTGGAAACCGCCCCGCGTGCGGCCGAGGGCGAAGAAGCGCCGACGCCGGAGCGGATTACTTTTTCCGAGAATTTTGCCTGTCCGGTCAGCGGTTTTACCATTCCCGAGATCGAACCACGGCTGTTTTCCTTTAACGCGCCGTTTGGGGCCTGCCCGGAATGTGACGGTCTGGGGGTTGAGCTGTTTTTTGACGAGCGGCTGGTGGTGCCGGATCAGAACCTGAAGATCTATGACGGCGCGCTGGCGCCCTGGCGCAAGGGCAAATCGCCCTATTTCCTGCAGACCATCGAAGCTATCGCCAAACATTACCAGTTCGACAAGAACACCAAGTGGAAGGACCTGCCCAATAATGTGCAGCAGGTGTTTCTGCACGGTTCTGGCGATGAGGAAATCAAGTTCCGCTACGATGAGGGCGGTCGTGTCTATGAGGTGACGCGGGTTTTTGAGGGGGTGATCCCCAATATGGAACGTCGCTACCGCGAGACCGACTCCAGCTGGATCCGTGAGGAGTTCGAACGCTATCAGAACAACCGCCCCTGTGGAACCTGCGAAGGCTACCGGCTGCGCGAAGAGGCGCTGGCTGTCAAGATCGCCGGACTGCATGTAGGGCAGGTGGTGCAGATGTCGATCCGCGAGGCGCTGGCCTGGATCGAGGATGTGCCCAACCACCTGTCGACGCAGAAACAGGAAATCGCCCGCGCCATCGTGAAGGAGATCCGCGAACGTCTGGGGTTCCTCAACAATGTCGGTCTGGAATATCTGACGCTCAGCCGCAATGCCGGCACGCTCTCCGGTGGCGAAAGCCAGCGGATCCGTCTGGCGTCGCAGATCGGCTCTGGTCTTACGGGCGTTCTCTATGTGCTGGATGAACCCTCTATCGGGCTGCATCAGCGCGACAATGACCGGCTGCTGGAGACGCTGAAGAACCTGCGCGATCAGGGCAATACGGTGATTGTTGTCGAACATGATGAGGATGCGATCCGCGAGGCGGATTATGTTTTTGACATCGGTCCGGGTGCCGGGGTGCATGGCGGCCAGGTGGTCAGCCATGGCACGCCGGAGATGATCGCGGCCGATGAAGCCTCGATCACCGGGCAATATCTGTCCGGCAAGCGTGAGATCGCGGTCCCCGCCGAGCGGCGCAAGGGCAATGGCAAATCGGTGAAAGTGGTGAAGGCCACCGGCAACAACCTGAAAGAGGTGACGGCGGAGTTTCCGCTGGGCAAATTCCTCTGTGTGTCCGGCGTCTCTGGCGGCGGCAAATCCACGCTGACGATTGAGACGCTGTTCAAGACCGCCTCCATGCGATTGAACGGCGCGCGTCAGACACCGGCGCCCTGCGAGACGATCAAGGGGCTGGAGCATCTGGACAAGGTGATCGACATCGACCAGCGCCCGATTGGCCGGACGCCACGGTCAAATCCGGCGACCTACACCGGTGCTTTTACCCCGATCCGCGAATGGTTTGCAGGGCTGCCGGAGTCAAAGACGCGCGGCTACAAACCGGGTCGGTTTTCCTTCAACGTGAAGGGCGGTCGCTGCGAGGCCTGTCAGGGTGACGGGGTGATCAAGATCGAGATGCACTTCCTGCCGGATGTCTATGTCGAATGCGAAACCTGCAAGGGCGCACGCTATAACCGTGAGACGCTGGAGATCCAGTTCAAGGGCAAGTCGATTGCCGATGTGCTGGATATGACGGTGGAGGATGCGCAGCAGTTCTTCCAGGCGGTGCCGTCCATCCGTGACAAGATGGATGCGCTGATGCGGGTGGGCCTTGGCTATATCAAGGTGGGCCAGCAGGCGACCACCCTGTCCGGCGGCGAGGCGCAGCGGGTCAAGCTGTCAAAGGAACTGGCCAAACGCTCAACCGGGCGGACGCTCTATATTCTGGACGAGCCGACCACTGGTCTGCATTTCGAGGATGTGCGCAAGCTGCTGGAAGTGCTGCATGAGCTGGTCGATCAGGGCAATTCCGTCGTGGTGATCGAGCATAACCTAGATGTGATCAAAACCGCCGACTGGATCATTGATATCGGTCCTGAAGGTGGTGACGGCGGCGGTCAGATCGTGGCCGCAGGCACACCCGAGGAGGTTGCCGCCACCGAAGGCAGCCATACCGGCCACTACCTGAAGGATATCCTGAAGGCGCGCAGCCTGGCGGCGGAGTGATCCGCCAGGCGCGGCCGCCAGTCTGTGGCGGGACATAGTTCCTGTCGCGCTGAGCCGATCCTGCCAGTGTCCTGCGAAACGGTATCCTGAAACGACGAAGCCTAAAAAGACGAAGCGCCGCCGACATTCTGTCAGCGGCGCTTTCCACAGAGCTGGATTGGGACGGCGCGGCACCCTTCGGGGGGGTGGGGGAGAGCCTGCGGACGAGGGGCGCAGGCAGCAGATGCCGCAAACCAAAATCGTTTAATCCAATTGGCGTGGAAGTCTTCTTCTCAGAAGCCAAGCGAACCTGTGTAAATGCGACGAAATAGACGATACCGGTGGGGGTTCAGTGTCGTTTCTTACGTATTCGCAAAGTGTCGCTTATATATAGGTCGGTCCTTTCCTGATAATTGCTGTATTAATGTCTATACGCCATCGGCCTACTGCCAATTAACGAAATAGGGCCCGGATTGCTTCCAGAGAGAGTGGCCGTTTTTAGCCGCATCGTCAGGGGGGATCAGATATTTGGCTGATCTATTCGTAGGTTGACATATGAATATTCATGCGTCTAGGAAAAAGTTAACGCGTCGCCTTGCGTAAAAATAATAATTTTACATTTCCTAATGTGAAGATCTGTTAATTAATTGCCTGTTAACGAAGGTTTCCCGACAAACTGTTGATCATTTTATTTAATTCCCCCGCTTGTAAAGCGCCTGAGGGGGGCAGCATCAAAATGCGTGAATAACGCCAAATCAGAGAAAAACGCCGCAGCCCGGAATGGGTGCGGCGCCTGGATGTTTTTTACGAACCCTGAGTTAGGCGTCAGGTCACGGGGGGCCGGATCTGGCGGAGATAAAAAGGCTCAGCTGTCGGTTCAATCGTGGCGGCTGCGGGCCGCGAAGCGCGGCAGCATGGCGCTGAAATCCTTGCCTGCGCCGCCTTCTTCCTCAACAAACATGGAATAGAGCGCCTGTGCCAGCGCCCCCATCGGCGTGTCGGCATCGGCGCTATGGGCGGCCTGCTGGGCCAGACGCAGGTCTTTCAGCATCAGCTCGGCGGCAAACCCGGGTTTGTAGTCATTATCGGCAGGCGACTGCGGGCCAACCCCCGGCGCCGGGCAATAGGCGTTCATCGACCAGCTGTAGCCAGAGGAGGTGGAGACCACATCGAACATCTTCTGACGGTCGAGACCCAGTTTGTCGGCAAGGGCAAAGGCCTCGCAGGTGCCGATCATGGTGATGCCGAGGATCATGTTGTTACAGATCTTGGCGGCCTGACCGGCGCCGGCATCGCCGCAGTGCACAGCCTTTTGTCCCATCACGTCAAACAGCAGCTTGGCGGCGTCGAAGGCGGCCTGGCTGCCACCGGCCATGAAGGTCAGCGTGCCGGCCGATGCGCCACCAATACCGCCGGAAACCGGGGCGTCGACAAACATCAGATTGGCCGACCCGGCACGATCGGCGACCGCGCGGGCGCTGTCGACGTCGACGGTAGAGCAGTCAACCAATGTAGCACCGGTCGCCATTGCGGGGATCACGTCATCGGCAACCGAGCGCAGGATCTCGCCGTTGGGCAGCATCGTGATCACCACCTCTGCGCCGGTCGCGGCCTCAGCGGCGGAGGCCGCCATGGTGACGCCCTCGATCGAGACATCCGCCATGTCAAAGCCGGTGACGGTGTGGCCTGCCTTTGCCAGATTGGCGGCCATTGGGCCCCCCATATTGCCGAGACCGATAAATCCGATGTTCATGTCTTACTCCTCCTCGAACTGCAGCGTGTCGCGGGCCAGCGGCATCAGCATCTGGCTGACAGCGGTAGCAGGCACTTCACGATCTGCATATTGCCATTTGGGCTGGCGGTCCTTGTCAATGATCTGGGCGCGGATGCCCTCCAGAAAATCGCCCTTTTCCATTGCGCGGTGAGTAAAGCGATACTCCAGTTCCAGCGCTTTGCGAATACTCATGCTGCCAAGGCGCAGCCGGTGCAGCAGCTCGACGGTGCAGGCCATTGATAGCGGCGAATTGCGGCGCAGGGTTTTCAGCGCGTCCTCGGCAAAGCTGCTGGCGTCATGATTGAGCGCCGTCAGGATATCGCCAAGCGCCTCGCCGCCAAAGCTGCGGTCAATGTCGGCGCGCAGGGCGGCCAGCTGCCCTTCGGGGGCGGTCTCTGCGCTGCTTTCGAGACTCTCGGCACGGCCGGTCTGCTCAAGCTCCGAAATCAGCGCAGGCCAGCTGACCTCGGGAATGTAATGGTCGGCAAAGCCTGCGTAGATCGCGTCCGCCGCCGTCATGCGCGCACCGGTGAGGCCCAGATATTCACCAAGCCGACCGGGCGCCAGAGCCAGCATCAGGCTGCCGCCCACATCGGGGATGAGGCCGATGCCGACCTCGGGCATGGCAATACGTGTGCTGTCGCCGACGATGCGATGGGTGCCGTGGCAGCCAAGACCGACACCGCCACCCATGACAAACCCCTGAAGGAAACTGACCACCGGTTTGGGGTATTCGAAGATCCGGGCGTTCATACGGTATTCATCGCGCCAAAACCGGCGACCATAGTCATAGTCGCCACTGGTGCCGGTCTGGTAGAGTTCGGCAATGTCACCGCCGGCGCAGAAGGCTTTTTCGCCCTCGGCGTCCATGACCACCAGATCGACTGCGTCATCCGTTGCCCAGGCCCTGAGGGCGTCATCGACCGCCAGACACATGTCATAACTCAGCGCATTCAGCGCCTTGCCACGGGTCAGGGTGATCCGCCCGGCGCGGCCGGTGATGCGGATATCAATATCGCTCATGTCGGCCTCAGTGGTTTTCCGCCAGCAGATGGCGCGCGGTAATCACCCGCATGATTTCATTGGTGCCTTCCAGGATCTGGTGGACGCGCAGATCACGCACCAGTTTTTCGATGCCGTAATCGGCAAGATAGCCGTAGCCGCCATGCAGCTGCAAACATTGATCCACCACTCTGGAGCCTGCTTCGGTGACAAATTTCTTTGCCATCGCGCAGTGTTTGGAGGCATCCGGCGCGCCCTGATCCAGCTTCCACGCCGCCTGACGCAGGAATACACGGGCCGCCTGCAATTCGATTTCCATATCGGCGAGGCGGAATTGCAGCCCCTGAAACTGGTCGATGGTTTTGCCAAAGGCCTTGCGTTCGGACATGTATTTCAGGGTCATGGTCAGCGCCTGCTGCGCAGCCCCGAGCGAGCAGGAGGCGATATTCAGGCGCCCGCCGTCGAGACCCTTCATCGCGTATTTGAAGCCGCTGCCTTCTTCGCCGACCAGGTTATTGGCCGGGATCGTGCAGTCGTCGAACTGGACCTGCGCGGTGGGCTGGCTCTTCCAGCCCATTTTTTCCTCAAGCCCGCCAAAGCTGAGGCCTGCCGTGCCATCTTCGACATAGACGGTGGAGATCCCCTTGGGGCCGTCTTCGCCGGTGCGCACCATGCAGACATAGGCGTCAGAGTAGCCGCCACCGGAGATGAACGCCTTGGTGCCGTTGAGGGTGTAGCCCTCGTTGGTCTTGGTGGCGCGGGTTTTGAGGGCGGCGGCATCGGAGCCGGAGCCGGGTTCGGTCAGACAGTAGCTGAGCACGGTCTGCATCGACAGGATGTCGGGCATGATCCGGGCCTTCATCTCGTCGCTGGCAAAGCTGTCGAGCATCTTGGCGCACATATTGTGGATCGACAGGAAGGCGGCAACAGACGGGCAGGCCATCGACAGCGCCTCAAAGACCAATGTGGCATCCAGCCGGGACAGCCCCGCGCCGCCAGTTTCCTCGGAGACATAAAGCGCGCCGAACCCCAGCTCGCCGATCTGCGGCCAGAGCGATTTCGGAATGGTGCCTTCGGCCTCCCACTGGCGGGCGAAGGGGGCGATATGCTCCTGTCCAAAGGCGAAAGCCATATCGAAAATGGCGGTCTGTTCCTCGGTCAATGCGAAATCCACAGCATATCCTCCCTGATGTGAACGCGGCCCGGCCCGGATCTGACCCGCCGGGGTCGTCATGAATTGAACGGTTGTTTATTTTCTAGCGACCCAAGGGCAGCAGGGCAAGCCGCAGCGGTGCAAAGCTGCTGTGCAGAAATGTCGGTCCGGCGGCGTTTGCCGATGGTTGACCGTGGCATTGACGCAAGGGGCGCCATCTGGCTGTAAGTGAACCGTTTCTTAGGCATTTTCTTCCAAACTGACCGAAATTTGTCAAAAACCGTGGTGCATCGCCCGCCATGGATGATCAGCTGAGGGCAGACTTTCGATGAACAAGCCATTGCGCACCAAACATCTTCCGAAATCAGCGCGTCGCAGGCTGGAAACTCCGGCGCCATCGCCGGCGCTGGCGCTGAAAGCAGAGGCGGGGCGTGCCTTTATCGAGGCTGACTATCCACGCGCGCGCGACTTTGCGACCCGCGCGCTTGCCTTTGAGCCGGACAACGCGACGCTGCATGCGGAGATTGCTTCCAGCTTCATGCAGGAGAAAAAATACGAACTGGCGCTGAAGCATCTTATGGGTGCGCTTAAACTTGAGCCGACCAATCCGAAATGGCTCAGCGCGATCGGGACCATTCTGTTTCTGATGGACAAGCTGACAGATGCCGTTGGCTTCTTTGAGGCGGTTTATCAGATCGACCCGGAAAATGCGATGAATGTCTCCCGGCTTGTGCAGTCGCAGATGAACCTTTGCGACTGGACCGTCTACAAGGATCAGAAGAACAAGCTGAGGATCCTCGATAACGACCCGGCCAACGGCGATCCGTTCACCACGCTGCTCTATGTCGATGACGCCGCGTTGCAGAAGAAACGCGTGGTGAGCAAGACGAAGAACAAGGTGACGATTTCCGAACGGAAAGTGGCCCGTAAGTTCAACAGGACTCCGGTGGCTGGTCGCAAGATCCGGATTGGCTATTTCTCCTGCGATTTCTTCAATCACGCGACCATGTTCCTGATGGCGCGCCACTTCGAATTGCATGACCGTGATAACTACGAAATCTACATCTATGACTACAGCCGCGAACCAAGCGATGTCATGCGTCAGCGCGTGCTCGACGCTGCCGACTGCTACCGGCCGATCCATAACCTGAAAGACGAGGATGTCGCGGAGCTGGCCCGGGGGGACAGTCTGGACATCGCGATCGATCTGAAAGGCTACACCAAAGACGCAAGGCCAACGATATTCGGCTTTCGCGCGGCACCGGTGCAGATCTCCTATCTCGGCTACCCAGGCACCACGGGAATGCCCGCGATGGACTATTTCGTCGCTGACGCTGTCACCGTACCAAAAGAGGGGCGGCGCCATTTCTCAGAAAAAATCCTGTATATGCCGAATTGCTATCAGGTAAATGACAACAGTCGTCCCCATCCCGAGACCGGACCGACCCGCGCGGATATGGGGCTGCCCGAGGATGCGGTGGTTTTCTGTTCGTTCAACAACCATAACAAGGTTTCCCCGGCGGAGTTCGACATCTGGATGGACCTGCTTAAGGAGGTCGATGGCAGTGTCCTGTGGTTCCTTGCGGTGCCTGGTGTGATCCGTGATAACATCCGCAAGGAGGCGGAGGCTCGTGGCGTGCCGGCGGATCGGATCGTCTTTGCCGGGCGTTGTCCTACTCCCCATCACATTGCGCGTCTGCCGCTGGCGGATATCTTTCTTGATACCTTTGCCTGTAATGCCCACACCACGGCGAGTGAGACGCTGTGGTCGGGCGTGCCGGTGGTGACCAAACCGGGGCAGCAGTTTGCGGCGCGGGTCGCGGCGAGCGTCGTCACCGCCGTGGGTTGTCCTGAGCTGATTGCCGAGACGAAGGAGGAGTATCGCGCGCTGGCGCTGCGGCTGGCCCGGAACGCCGAGGAACGACAGGCGCTGCGCGAGAAGCTGAAGGCGAATATCGCCACCACGCCGCTGTATGATACCGAGCAATATGTCCGCGATTTCGAGGCGCTTCTAACAAAGGCGATCCAGCGCTATGACGATGGGCTGAAGCCGGATCATTTAAGCCTGGCCGAGGGCAAGGTCTAACCCGCCATCCGTGGCGTCGCTGACCGGGATCCGCATTTGCTGAGCCGGGCGGTGCTTCCGGCGCAAAGCCTGCCGTCGAAAAAGCGACCCGCCAAAGAGTAAAAAACGCGCCCCGGTCTGCCGGAGGCGCGTTTTTGTTATGACATCCGCGTGGCGAGGGGATCTGCCATGGTGGCCGACCGGCGCTCAGGCCGACGGATATTTGACCGGCAGCCGCATGCGGGCGGATGGATCAGAGCAGGCGCACCTTTGTGCCGATCTTCACCATCTCGTAGAGCGATTCGACGTGCTGATTGTAAAGGCCGATGCAGCCGGAGGAGCTTTGCCGTCCGATCTTGCGGGTGTCATGGGTGCCATGCACCAGATAGGCAGGCCAATCGAGATACATCGCACGTGTGCCCAGCGGGTTGCCCGGGTCGCCGCCGTCGATGCGGACCGGCAGTGTCGGGTCACGCTCGCGCATGGAGGCGGTTGGAGTCCAGCTGGGGTTCTCCGCCTTGCGCACGATTTCGGTATAGCCGCGTCGGGTCAGCTCCTCGGTCATCGGCACCGAGGAGGGGAACAGCCGGTAGGTCTCGCCATCCGGCCCCCAGTAATGCAGCGCGCGCGAGGAAATATCGGCCAACATGCAGCCCACGCCCAGATCATCGAAGTGATCCTGCCAGGCCTGCTGCTGGAAGGAGGAAATATTGCGTTTCACCGGGATTTCGGTTTCGATCTTTGGCTCTTCCACCGGAAAGGCGTCGCTCGACTGGGCGCGCAGCAGCGCCGGGGTGGCCAATGTGGCGCCAATCCCGGTGAGGGCAGCGCGGCGGGTCATACGAAAGTTGCTCATGGTATCCTTCGACAGTCTGCTCGGACATTAGTTGGCAAACTAGGTAGTACTGCGGAATTTCCTAGGGGCAGGTCGCGAAATTCAGCCGGTCTCACAGGGTTGTGTACCCCGGTGAGACCGTGAGTGGCGGAAGTCTGCCGTTCTTTCAGCGCCTGGGCGCCGGTGAGGGTCAGCCGTAGAGCTGGCGTGCCTGGGCAAAGGACAGCAGGCGCTTGGTCTTCTCGTCCCAGAGGTGCAGCCGCGCATTGGCAAGGCTTTCGCGGATGGTCATCCGGTTGCCCTCGGCCAGTTCGGCATGGTCGCGCAGCACCTGGGGAAGCCGGTAGAAGGGAATGCGGCTATAAAGGTGATGAACGTGGTGGATGCCGATATTGGCGCTGATCCATTGCAGCACCGGCGGCAGAACATAATGGGAGCTGCCATGCAGGGCGGCGTCATGCAGGTGCCAGTCCTCTTCCTGTTCCCACTGTGTCGTCTCGAACTGATGCTGGACGTAGAACAGCCACAGCCCGGCGGTGGCAGCGAGCAGCGTGGCGGGCACAAAAATCAGCAGCAGCGGCATCAGCCCGCCGAAATACCAGATCACCGCCAGCGCCAGAATAATGGTCAGATTGGTGCCCATGGCGCTGATCCAGTAGCGGGCCTGGCCCATCAGACCGTAGGGGATACGGTTTTGCAGGAAGAACAGATAGCCGGGGCCGATGGCAAAAAGCGTCACCGGATGGCGATAGAGCCGATACATCAGCCGGCCCCAGCGGCTTTCGGCGTGGTATTCGGCTACGGTCATGGTGTGGATATCGCCCATGCCGCGTTTGCCCAGATTGCCATGGGTGCTGTGATGGATCGAATGGGTGCGGCGCCAGACATCATATGGCGTGAGGGTCAGCACCCCGATGATGCGACCGGTCCAGTCGCTGAGCCGACGGTTGCTGAAGAAGGAGCCATGGCCGCAATCGTGCTGAATGGTGAACAGCCGCAGCAGGAAGGCGGCGATCAGAACGGAGATAGCCAGCGTCAGCCAGTAACTGATCGACAGCGACCACCAGGCCAGGGCCCAGAGCAGCAGGAAGGGCACGACCGTCACTGCCAGCTCAAAGCTGCTGCGCAGGGGGCTTGGGTCGCGGTATTGGGCCAGGATCTTGACCCAGTCGCGGGCGGATTTCGCAGCCGCCTGCGGCTGGTTGGATTCGTCTGTCGTGCTCATGCGCCTGCCGTTTTTCTGTCCATCCATGACCGGATAGACGAGTTACGCGGCGGAACAAGCATAAATTGGTCGAAGCCCTTATTTTTCTGGCCCTGTGCCGCGAATAACGCCCGCCTGCCGCTCTATCTGGGCGGGAGCGCGCGGCGCCATGGAAAAAGGCCCCGGAATGTCCGGGGCCTTTTCTCGTTTTGGGGCGACAGCTCAGTCCATCGCCTTGAAGTTGAATTCGCCACCTTCCTTGATGCCCGAAGGCCAGCGGGAGGTCACCGTCTTGGTGCGGGTGTAGAATTTGAAGCTGTCGGGCCCGTGCTGGTTCAGGTCACCGAACATCGACTTCTTCCAGCCGCCGAAGGTGTGATAGGCCAGCGGCACCGGGATCGGCACGTTGATACCTACCATGCCGATGTTCACGCGGGAGGCAAAGTCGCGCGCGGTGTCGCCGTCACGGGTAAAGATCGCGGTGCCATTGCCATACTCGTGATCCATCGCCAGCTTCAATGCTTCCTCGTAAGTGCTTGCGCGCACAGTGGAAAGTACCGGGCCGAAGATCTCCTGCTTGTAGATGTCCATGTCGGGGGTGACGTGGTCGAACAGGTGGGCGCCGACAAAGAAGCCGTCCTCGTAACCCTGCAGTTTGAAGTCGCGGTTATCGACCACCAGCGTGGCGCCCTGATCGACACCGGACTGGATCAGGCCCAGGATGCGGTCCTTGGCCGCCGCGGTCACAACCGGACCCAGATCCACGTCGTCGCCGGCGGTGTAGGGGCCGACCTTCAGTTTCTCGATGCGCGGGATCAGCTTCTCGATCAGCTTGTCGGCGGTTTCCTCACCGACCGGAACCGCAACCGAGATTGCCATGCAGCGTTCGCCGGCCGCGCCGAAGCCCGCGCCAACCAGCGCGTCAGCGGCCTGATCCAGATCGGCATCGGGCATCACGATCATGTGGTTCTTGGCGCCGCCGAAGCACTGCGCGCGCTTGCCGTTGGCGGTGGCGCGGGAATAGATGTACTGGGCAATCGGGGTGGAGCCGACGAAGGACACGCCCTGAATGATTTCGCTGTCCAGAATGGTGTCAACCGCCTCGCGGTCGCCGTTCACCACCTGGAACACGCCTTCGGGCAGGCCTGCCTCGACGAACAGTTCGGCCAGCATCAGCGGCACGGAGGGATCGCGCTCGGACGGTTTCAGCACCACGGCGTTGCCGCAGGCCAGAGCCGGGCCGACGTGCCACAGCGGCATCATGGCGGGGAAGTTGAACGGCATGATGGAGCCGACAACGCCCAGAGGCTGGCGCATGGAGTACATGTCGATGCCGGGGCCGGCGCTGTCGGTGAATTCCCCCTTCAGCATCTGCGGCGCGCCGATGCAGTATTCGATCACTTCCAGACCGCGCTGCAGGTCGCCCTTGGCGTCCGGGATGGTCTTGCCGTGCTCGCGCGAGAGCGCCTCGGCCAGCTTGTCCATGTCGCGGTTCATCAGGCCAACCATCGCCATCATCACGCGGGCGCGCTTCTGCGGGTTGGTGGCGCCCCATGCGGGCTGTGCCGCGGCGGCCTTTTCGATTGCATCGGTGGTCTCCGACGCGCTGGCCATCGGGCATTTGTACTGCACTTCGCCGGTTGCCGGGTTGAAGACATCGTCAAAACGGCCCGAGGTGCCGGACACCAGCTTGCCGTTGATAAAATGGCCGAGTTCTTTCATCGGATCCTCCTACATTCCAGTTGCCGGTATCGTAGGCTTGCAAAAAACACTGGAAAAGAGGAAAGATCTCAAAGAGGCTTTGCAGGAACGCAAAGGTTAACAGAATGTTGACGGCAGGAGAGGGAAAAGCTCATGGATCCACAATGGGATGACATGCGGGTGTTCCTGGCAGTGGCGCGCGAAAGCAGCCTGTCGGGGGCGGGGCGGATCCTGAAGATGGATCCGGCCACCGTGGGTCGGCGGATCTCGCGCTTTGAGGAGGCGCTGGACACGCCGCTGTTCGTGAAATCCCCGCAGGGCTATGCGCTGAGTGCTGCGGGGGACCGTTTGCTGGGCCATGCCGAGGCTGCCGAACAGGCGATGCGGGCCGGGCAGGAGGCGCTGGTCGGCCCCAGTGACACGCTGT
Source organism: Phaeobacter sp. JH20_29 (assembly GCF_048056175.1). NCBI lineage: Bacteria > Pseudomonadati > Pseudomonadota > Alphaproteobacteria > Rhodobacterales > Roseobacteraceae > Phaeobacter > Phaeobacter sp. JH20_29. The sequence continues at coordinate 611,092 of NZ_JAYMWO010000013.1, read as the reverse complement.
CGGGACAGATCCGCATCGGTGCGCCGGATGGCAGCGCCAATTATCTGCTGCCGCAGGTCTGTGCCAGAATCGGGGCCGAGAACCCGGATCTGGATATCCAGATCGTGGCGCTGCCACGGGTCATCAACCTCAGCCGCCGGGAGGCCGATATGGCGGTGACCGTCAGCGCGCCCACCGCAGGCCAGCTACTGGTGCAGAAAATCACCGATTACAAACTGCATCTGGTGGGATCGCGCCACTATCTGCGCGCCCATCCGCCGATTGAAAAGCTGGAGGATCTGAAGGATCACAAGATGATCGGCTATATTCCTGACATGATCTTTGACCGGGAGCTGGATTATCTCAATGATCTTGGGGTGGACCGGGTGGCGCTGGCCTCCAATTCGGTGTCGGTGCAGATAAAACTGGCGGCTGAGGGTACGGCGCTGTGCGTCGCGCATGATTTTACGCTGCCGTCGCACCGCTCCCTGCGCAAGGTTCTGACCGACAAGATCAGCCTGACGCGCAGTTTTTATCTGGTGCGCCACCAGGGGGATCAGCGCAGCGACCGGCTGAACCGGTTTGCCCAGGCGTTGTCAAAAGGCATACGCGACGAAGTGGTCCGGCTGGAAGGCTTGACTTGATGCCGGGTTAGGGCAACCCTTGGTGGTACGTAATAAAATTACAAAAAGGAGCGCCTATGCTGGTTCAATTGATTCTGAAGTCCAAGGCAAGCTCTGGGGTGGTCACCATTGCTCCCGAGGCAACGATATCCGAGGCCGCCAAATTGCTGGGCGAGCACAAGATCGGTACTGTTGTTGTCTCCAGTGATGGCGAAACCGCCGAGGGTATCCTGTCCGAGCGCGATATCGTGCGCGAGCTGGCCCGCAGCGGCTCCGGCTGCCTGAGCAAGGCCACCAGCGAATATATGACCCGCAAGCTGGTCACCTGCACCAGCCAGTCCAACGTCGAGGACGTGCTACAGCAGATGACCGAAGGCCGCTTTCGCCACATGCCGGTGGTCGAAGATGGCAAGCTGATCGGGCTGGTGTCGCTGGGCGATGTCGTGAAGGCGCAGCTGGCCGAGGTCGCGATGGAGAAAGACGCCCTTGCAGGCATGATCATGGGGCACTGACCTCAGGATCCTGGCACCCGGGGCTGTGGCCCCGCGTCTGATGCGGTGTCCTCCCGCATCGGACGGCTGACGTCACGGCGCAGGAGCAGGTCGGTATTTCCACGCTCTTGCGCCCTGATGACAAAAATGTTTGCTTGCGCGCAACCAACCAGCAGGCAGGAGAGGCCCCATGCGTATTGGCTTGTATCCCGGCACATTCGATCCCATCACATTGGGGCATATAGATATTATCCGCCGGGCCAGCGCGCTGGTGGACAAGCTGGTGATCGGCGTTGCGATCAACCGGGACAAGGGGCCGCTGTTTTCGCTGGAAGAGCGTGTCGCCATGATCGAGGCGGAATGCGCCAAGCTCAGCGAACAGACCGGCACCGAGATTGTTGCCCATCCGTTTGAAAACCTGTTGATCGACTGCGCCCGCGACGTGGGCGCGCAGATCATCGTGCGCGGGCTGCGCGCGGTGGCGGATTTCGAGTATGAATTCCAGATGGTTGGCATGAACCGGGCGCTCGACAGCTCGGTTGAGACGGTGTTCCTGATGGCCGAGGCGCGCCATCAGGCAATTGCCTCCAAGCTGGTGAAGGAAATCGCCCGGCTGGGGGGAGATGTTTCGAAGTTCGTCACGCCGATGGTCAAGAGCGAGCTGAGCCGCCAGCTGGCGAAATAGTCAGCCTGCGGCGATAGAGATGCGACATTGGGAGCGGCCCGGTTCGGGGCCGCTTTTTTATGTCTGTAAACACTGTGTTGTGACCTGTTCCTGATCTGCGCGGCGCCGCCGGATCAGCGCCAGAAGGCAATCCAGTCGATCAGTTCAAACAGGCGCTTGCCCAGAAACACCATATGCCCGGTGCCAAACAGCCAGAGATCCACGGCCAGACCAGCCAGGATCAGCAGCGCAAGGAACAGGGCAATTCTATTGGTCATGATGGGTCTGGGGCCGGGGTAAACAAGATACGCCCGGCCAGATATGCCTGACCGGGCGGTGTCTTACAAGCCATGCGGGCCAAGTGCTGCACACAGAGGCCGTGGTGCCGGGGCTCAGCCCAGACGACCCATCGCGACAGCGACGTCCGCCATACGCACCGAGAAGGCCCATTCGTTGTCATACCAGGCCAGAACGCGCACCAGGCTGTTTTCCACGACGCGGGTCTGATCCGGCGCGAAGATCGAGCTTTGCTCCGTGTGGTTGAAATCAATCGAGACCAGCGGCGCGGGTTCATAGCCGATCACGCGGGACATATGGCCCTTGGCGGCTTCGCTCATGATGGCGTTGATTTCGGTGACGCTGGTCTGCTTGCTGGAGCGGAAGGTCAGATCCACAGCAGAGACATTCGGTGTCGGCACGCGGATCGCAGAGCCATCCAGACGGCCCTTCAGGTTTGGCAGCACCTCACCCAGCGCCTTGGCGGCACCGGTGGTGGTCGGGATCATCGCCATGGCAGCGGCGCGGGCGCGGTAGAGATCGTCGTGGCGGCGGTCCAGTGTCGGCTGATCGCCGGTATAGGCGTGGATCGTGGTCATGATCCCGCTTTCGATGCCGACGGTTTCATCCAGCACCTTGGCCAGAGGGGCGAGGCAGTTGGTGGTGCAGGAGCCGTTGGAGACCATGCGGTCGCCCGCCCGCAGCTTGTCGTCATTGACGCCAAAGACGATGGTCTTGTCGACATTGGTGCCGGGGGCGGACAGCAGAACCTTCTTGGCGCCGCGCGCCAGATGCGCCTTGGCCTTTTCGCCGTCGTTGAATTTGCCGGTGCATTCCAGCACCACGTCACAACCGGACCAGTCCAGATCGTCCATATTATAGGTGGAGAACATCTGCATATCGCCACGGCCGAGGTTCATGGTGTTTTCACCCAAGGTGACCTCGCCGGGGAAACGGCCATGCACGGAGTCGTATTTCAGCAGATGCGCTGCGGTTTCCAGCGGGCCGGTGGCATTGACCTTGACCACTTCGATATCGTCCCGGCCCGAGGCTGCGATATGCGCCAAGGTGCAGCGGCCGATGCGGCCAAACCCGTTGATCCCGACTTTGATGGTCATATGCGTATCTCCAAGCGAGCAAGAATTGCCTTCGCTATAGCTGCCATTCCCTCGGGTCAAAAGATTAAAAATGGCTTTATTCCAGACTGTTAGCGCAAAACTTGACTGGTTGCGGTAACAAAATTGACTGATTGCGATAACGGTTTTTGCGGCCCTGCGGCGGATGTGCGAGGCGCCCCGGATTGAACACCATTGGGAACAAAGCGGGCGCTGAACGGCTTGTACCTGTTAGGCGATAGGATAGGGTGGGCCAAAATGCGCGCGAATGGAAAAGGGGACCGGGTATGAGCGGTTTGTTGGCTTTGCTTGATGATGTGGCAGGCATTGCAAAGGTGGCTGCGGCCTCGGTGGATGATGTGGCCGCGGCGGCGGGCAAGGCGGGCGCCAAGACGGCGGGCGTGATCATCGACGATGCGGCGGTCACGCCGAAGTATCTGCAAGGCTTTGCCCCGGCGCGCGAACTGCCGATCATTTGGCGCATCACCCGTGGGTCGCTGTTCAACAAACTTATCCTGTTGCTGCCGGTCGCCATGCTGCTGGCGAATTTCGCGCCCTGGCTAATCACGCCCTTGCTAATGCTCGGCGGCTCCTATCTGTGTTTTGAGGGGGCCGAGAAGATCTTTCACGTGCTGTTCCCCCATGCGAGCCACGCCATTGACGAAGACATGAGCATCAAGGATCCCGGCCATCTGGAAGAGCAGAAGATCAAGGGCGCGATCAAGACCGACTTCATCCTGTCGGCGGAAATCATGACCATCGCGCTGGCCGCGATCGAGGCACCAACTGTGTGGATGCAGGCAGCAACACTGGCAGTGGTGGCCATCGGGGTGACGCTGGCGGTCTACGGATCGGTTGCGGTCATCGTGAAGATGGACGATGTGGGGCTGTATCTTGCGGGCAACGCACCAACGCCCATCGGGCGCGGTCTTGGCCGTGGGCTGGTGAAATTCATGCCGGTGCTGATGTGGATCCTGTCGGTGGTCGGCACCGCAGCGATGCTGTGGGTCGGCGGATCAATCATCATCCACGGGCTGGAGGTGCTGGGCTTTGGCTGGCTGGGCCATCACATCCACGACTGGGCCTACGCCGTCGGTCACGCGGTGCCTGCGGGCTGGATGGGCTTTGCTGAGTGGAGTGCCAAGGCGGCGATGGACGGAGTGTTTGGGGTTGTTTGGGGGCTGCTGCTGATCCCGCTGGCGACGAAGGTTGTGGGGCCGTTGCTTTCTAAGTTCTGAACTCGGCCCTGCTAATCATCAAACAAACCACTACTTATGTAGACGAACAAATAGACAGTTTTCAAAAGGAGCAATTGATGTTGGAGTTATTATCGAAGCGAACAGCCACTGCACTGGCAGTTTCAGCTTCTTTTTTGTCAGCTTGTGTGAGCGCCGATCAGACAACGAGTACACCAGCACCGACCTACTCATCCCCTGATCTGACACGCTCTGGTGTAATTATTAAGATGCCAACCGAACAGAAGAGGCTGCGCTTCATTAGCGCCACGGTCTCAAAACTATCAAATAATGGGCCCCACGCTGGCTATCCAGCACAAGTTGACCTGATGGTTTCAGAGGGAACTTCGTACACTAGTTCCAACGTTTTTTTGTCGCCGCTAAACCGCGAGACTGCCGAAAAGTTTGCAGCGACTTATGGCTCTGGAGAGAACTCTAGCCTTGCCTTTATGATGGGACAGGATATCGCGCGCCAAACGGTCTGCCAAGGTAGGAAAGTGACAAGAAACACCGTCGGCCGTCAATATACCGCGCCGACGAAGCCCGGTCCAATTCTTGGTCAGCCTATTCCGAAAGGTGCAGTAGGAAGAGCCATTCCTGCTGCTGAGTTTTCAAGATTTGGGTGGAGCGTGAACCTGTGGTGCCGGTGATGAGGTATTTAGTTTGGACCGGTGTTATGGTGTTGGCTTGCGGGTGTTCTCCCGGTTTGTCCTCCGAGCAGTTTCAAGCGAAAGTTCAAGAATCCGAAGCTCGTTCAGCCGCTGAGATCGCGAGCTACCCTGCTGCAACTTTCACTGTTTCAGGAATGCGGAAGCGTTACTCCGGGGCTACGTTTCTGGACTACAGCGTTCAGCATGGAACGCAGGTAGAGTACCTCGCCCCGGACGGTAGGGCCTTTCTATGGTACCCGGGAAATACGGCTGTCGTGATTGGGCAGTGGACCGTGAAACCACCCGTTGGCCGATCAAAATATGCGCGGCTATGCTGGAAGTACGGACCGCTGACTTACAACCCTGTAGCGCAGAATAGGGGTGGGGAGTTTAGTTGTGTCAAAGCAAATCGACACATTTTGGCCGAGGAAGAGTATACTCGAGGAGATCCTTTTGACTTAGACGGTAGCGGAATACCGTTTCCTTTGAAAAAGAAGCGACAATACTCGATGAAGGAACTCTCCGAACGCAGCGGCGCTACTGTTGTATTGATCCACTAGGCGTTTATTCAATCTCTCGTCCGATAGGTCCGAAGAGGTGCTGATATGGAAAAGGGGAGCCTGGAGGCTCCCCTTTTTGTTCTTGGATTTGTAGCTAGACTTACCCCAGCAGTTCTTTCACCTTCGCAACGGTGTTGTCAGCAGTAATGCCGAACTTCTCGAACAGCTCGCCTGCGGGGGCGGAGGCGCCGAAGCGGTCCATGCCGACGAAACCGGCTTTCTTTTCCTGGCCGCGCTCGCCCATCAGCAGGCGATCCCAGCCGCCGGCGCGCATGGCGGCTTCGATACCCACGCGGACCGGGCCTGCGGGCAGGACCTTGCGGCGGTAGGCTTCGTCCTGCTCGGCGAACAGTTCCATGCAGGGCATGGAGACAACGCGGGTGCCGATGCCGTCGGCCTCCAGTTTGGCCTTCGCCTCCAGCGCGACGGAGACCTCAGAACCGGTGGCGATCAGGATCACCTGACGCTTGCCCTCGGCCTCTGCCAGAACATAGCCGCCCTTGGCGGTCAGGTTGCTGAGCTTATGCTCGGTCCGCACGGTGGGCAGGTTCTGACGGGTCAGGGTCATCACCGAGGGGGTGTCCTTCGAGGTCAGGGCGATTTCCCAGGCCTCTGCGGTTTCCACGGTGTCGGCGGGACGGAACACATAGGTGTTCGGGGTCGCGCGGCAGATTGCCAGATGCTCCACCGGCTGGTGGGTCGGGCCATCTTCGCCAACGCCGATGGAGTCATGGGTCATGACAAAGACGGTCGGGATCTTCATCAGGGCCGCCAGACGCATCGCCGGACGCGCGTAGTCGGTGAAGCAGAAGAAAGTCCCGCCATAGGGGCGCATCCCGCCGTGCAGCGCCATGCCGTTCATCGCCGAGGCCATGCCGTGCTCGCGGATGCCCCAGTAGACGTAGCGGCCCTTGCGGTTGTCGGTGTCAAAGACGCCCAGATCGCCGGTCTTGGTGTTGTTGGAGCCGGTGAGGTCAGCAGAGCCGCCGACGGTTTCCGGCATGATCGGGTTGATCACTTCCAGCGCCATCTCGGAGGATTTGCGGGTGGCCACCTTCGGCTGGGTTTCGGAGACCTGCTTTTTCAGCGCCTTGATGGTGGCCGACAGCTTCTTGGGCGCATCCAGCGCATAGGCGCGGTTGAAGCGGTCCTGTTTCTGCTGCGAGGCTTCGGCAAAACGGGCTTCCCAGGCTTCGCGCTCGGCGGCGCCGCGCTGGCCGATGGCTTCCCACTGGGATTTCACATCTGCGGGCACCTCAAACGGGCCGGTGGTCCAGCCGTAGGCGGCCTTGGCGGCCTTCATCTGCTCGGCGTCGGTCAGCGCACCGTGACCCTTGGATGTGTCCTGTGCAGCGTGACCCAGCGCGATGTGGGTCTTGCAGGCGATCATCGAGGGTTTCTTCGATTTCTTCGCCGCGGTCAGGGCCTCGTCGATGGCCTTGGGATCGTGACCGTCGATTTCGATGACCTGCCAGCCGGAGGCCTTGAAGCGCTGCACCTGATTGGTGCGGTCGGAGAGTTCAACCGTGCCGTCAATGGTGATGTTGTTGTTGTCCCAGAGCACGATCAGCTTGCCCAGCGAGTGGCGACCGGCAAGGCCGATGGCCTCCTGGCTGATGCCCTCCATCAGGCAGCCGTCGCCTGCGATCACATAGGTGTGGTGATCGACCAGCTTGCGGCCGTAATGCGCGCGCTGCATTTCCTCGGCCATGGCAAAGCCAACGGCATTGGCAATGCCCTGACCCAGCGGGCCGGTGGTGGTTTCGACGGCATCAATCAGGAAGTTTTCCGGGTGACCGGCTGTCAGCGCGCCCATCTGGCGGAAATTCTTGACCTGATCCAGCGTCACCTGTGCATCGCCCATGAGATAGAGCAGCGAATAGATCAGCATGGAGCCGTGACCGGCGGACAGGATGAACCGGTCGCGGTCGGGCCACTGGGGGTTCGCCACATCGAACTTCATGTGTTTTTCAAACAGGACGGTGGCGACATCGGCCATGCCAATCGGCATGCCGGAATGGCCGGAATTTGCCGCGGCAACGGCATCAAGGGTCAGGGCACGGATGGCCGCAGCCTTGGTCCAATGTTCGGGGTTTGCGTTGCGCAGGGCTGTCAGATCCACTGGATTTTTCCTCTGGGTTTTCGGCAGACTGAGCGCTCAATAGCAGTGATATGGCAAAGATCAAGCGTTTGCGCGGCTTCCTGCGCGAAGTTGACGCTGCAAGTGGTTGAAAGCAAACAGGGGGTAATTTATCCCTGCATGAACTAAGCTGGATGTGCAGCGCCGGATCCCTCTTGATTCGCCCTCCGTTTACGGAGACGAGCGGAAAAACGGGGCGATGGCGCGGCGCAGGGTCCGGCGGAAAAGACCGGCAGATACTCACGGGGTCGTAAAGGGGCAGGCATGGAGCAGATCGAAGAATTGCAGGGTCGGATCCTGGCGGCAATGGACCGGATTGGCGCAGGTGCCGCAGCATTGCAGGCCGGCGCACAGGCTTCGGCAGAGGCGCATGCGCAGGCCCAGGCGGAGGCGCAGTCACGGACGGCTGCTGCGCAGAGCGACCTCAGCCGCGCGCTGGAAGAGGAAAAGATCGCCAATGCCCAGCTGGAAGAACGGCTGAAGGTTCTGCGCGCCAAGCTGGAGGAGGCCGAAGCCAATGCGGCCCCCGCGCAGGGCGCCGATATCGGTGAGCTGGCGGCGTTGCAGGCCGAGGTCGAGCTGCTGCGCAACGAGGTGGGCAATACCGCCGAGAAAGACGCGCTGAAGTCCGAAGTGGCGCGGCTGAAACAGGAATTGGAAGTGCAGGGCAACGAGGCGGCCACCGCCCGCGAAACCCTGCAGGATCAGCTGGATGAGGCGCAGGCCTCGCTGGCGCGGCTACAGGAAGAGCTGGCCGAGCAGCCTGATGATCTGGGGGCGGCGGTGGATACAGCCGCGCTTGAGGCCGAAGCGGAGGCGCTGCGCGGTCAGCTGGCCCGGGCTCAGGACGAGCTGGCCCAGGCGACGGCCACCCTTGCGGCGCGACCCGCAGGTCCCAGTGCCGAAGAGATTGCGCAGCAGAATGAGACGCTCTTGCGTCTGGATGCCACGCTGCAGGAGCTGCGCCACAGCAATGATCAGCTGCGGGCCTCCAATGCGGCGCTGCGAGAGGCCAATGCCGCTGGTGTTGGTGATGCGACGCTGATCAATGCAGCGCTTCAGGCCGATATCGACGCGCTGACCGCAGCGCGCGCCAGCGATCAGGCCGAGGTCGATGCGGTGCTGGCCAAACTGGAACCCCTGCTGGCGGCTGAGCCTGCGCAGGGCGAAACCCCCGCAGCCCCGACTGAGGCGGCGCCGATTGCGCAGACGGCGGCGCCCGTCGATGTGATGCCTGCATCCGCGGCGCCCCAGGTGCCCCAGGCGCCGATCACGCAGCCGCGAACCGCCCAGCCTATGCCCGAAGGGGAGGATGTATGATGCCCGAGGTTACGATTCATATCGGGGGGCGCGGTTTCGAAGTCTCCTGCCAGGAAGGCGAAGAAAGCTATCTGCATTCGGCGGCCAAGATGCTGGACGATGAGGCTCAGGTGCTGTCGGACCAGATTGGCCGTATGCCCGAGGCGCGGATGCTGCTGATGGCGGGGCTGATGCTGGCGGATAAAACCGCAGCGGTCGAGGATCGCATTAAGGAAGTTGAGGCCGAACTGGCAGAGCGCACCGCAGAGCTGGCCGAGCTGCGCGCCGCCCCGGCACCGGAGCCTGAGCGGATCGAGGTGCCGGTGGTGCCGCCGCTGGTGACCGAGACCCTCGCCGAGCTGGCCGCCCGCAGCGAGGCGCTGGCGCAGGAACTGGAAGAGCAGGGGGCCGCGGGCTGACAGGCCGCGAACCGCGACGCTCAGATTTGAAACCGCCGCATGGGTCAGCCCCATTGCGGCGGTTTTCTATGATATTGGAACCAAACGGTGCCTAAAAAAACACCCCCGGCCAACGCCGAGGGTGCGAATCTTCTGGTCGACAGCCACAACAAGAGGCCAGCGGGGACAGGCTTAGCCGTTGGCTTCGCGGATCTTGTCTGCGGCATCCTTGTCAAAGGCGACACCGTTTTCAGCAAACATGCCGTCCAGTTCACCGGAGAGGGTCATCTCGGTGATGATATCGCAGCCGCCGACAAACTCGCCTTTGACATAGAGCTGGGGAATGGTCGGCCAGTCGGAATATTCCTTGATGCCCGCGCGGATTTCCTCATCCGCCAGCACGTTTACATCGGTGTATTCGACGCCGATGTAGTTCAGCACGCCAGCCACGCGGGAAGAGAAGCCACATTGCGGCATGTCCTTGGTGCCTTTCATGAAGAGCACCACGTCGCTGGCTTTGACGGTTTCATCAATACGGGTTTTTACGTCGGTCATTTATCCATTTCCTTTTGGCGTTGCCACCGGTCGCGGTTTGTTCGGATATAGGGGAGAAGCTTCAGGAAAGTAAGCCCCGCGGGCGAAGCAAACACGGGGATTGCCGCAAGAGTTTCCAAAGTCGCGAAAATCCTCACTTTGGCCGGCGGCCGCTATCCTGAGAGTTCGTCCAGCTCTGGTTTCTGCGCTCCAGTTCACTGTTCTTACGGTTAGTCTCGTCCACCTCGTCCAAATCCACAGCTTCCAAACCGATGTCGCGAACTGGTGTTTGGGTCTGGCGTTCGGTGCGGGGCTGGCTTTGCGAAAGTGGGCGTGGGCGGCTTCGTTTTCTCAACTGAGTGTCAATGGCGTAAACACTCACAGCAAGGCAGAATAGGCCCGACAGAAACCACCAGCCCGGCGTCATCCGGTTACTCAGGCGCCTTGGTGGTCAGGGCCAGCGCGTGCAGCTCGCCGTTGGCGCCGTCCATCTTGCCCTTCAGGGCTGCATAGACGGCGCGCTGCTGCTGGACACGGTTCTTGCCGCGAAAGCTTTCGTCGATGACCATCGCGGACATATGCACACCGTCATGGCCACCAACCTGGATTTCCGCATCGGGAAACGTCTCGCGCAGCAGGTCTTCGATTTCTTGGGCTTGCATCGGCATTGGGGGGTGTCCTTATTTCTAGCTTATCAAAAATGTAGGGTGCGGCGGGGACCTCTGCAAGGCGGATTAGCCGCGCAGCGTCACATAGGGAGCAAGGCGCGGGATGAAGGCGGGCACCTCGGCCAGGGCCTCCTGGACCTGCGGCTCCTCAAAGTCCCAGATGGTGCGCCCGTCGCTGACCGCCAGCGTCGCCAACAGAACATTCAGATCGGCCCGCAGTGCGTCCGGCAGCGGCAGGCCGGCTGCCTCGCGCAGGATCAACAGCGCCTCATGGATGGGGCGCAGGACACGCAGGGCGTGGGTCATATGCGGCAGAAGGTCAGGATCGTCGCGCCATGTCTCGCCCTGAAACAGCACCTCGCTCACCCGCTGCCCGGCGCCCGCGCAGGAATAGGCAATACAGCCGCCAAAGCCACGGGTATTCAGACTGGCGTGGATGGTGCAGCTGAAACAGGATTGCGAGAGGTTGGGGCAGGGGGTGTCGGTCTCCTTCAGGATCGCGAAATCCTCGTCCTCCTCAAACGGGTAGGCCACACAGCAGAGCGCGGCGCAGCGGCTGCAATCTGCTGTCAGTTCGGGGAGGTCGATATCAGGAGTTTGGCCGGACAGGGGCATGGGGTCACCTGCGAGACATCAAAAAATGGGTGGGACGGCGATGCCATCCCACCCGGTATCATCGTGTCGAGGACCATGCCCCAACGCGGCCTGCGCTCAGGCAACGGCAGCAGCGAAGCTGCTGCGGAAGATGTCTGCCAGCTCGGCCAGCGGCGCTTCGGAGCCGCCGATTTTCACCATGTCGCCGCCGAATTTGCCGACGGTGGTGATGGTGACACCGGCCTGACCTGCGGCCATCATCAGGGCCTCGGCCTGATCGAAGTTGCAGGCCACAAGGTAGCGCGCCTGATCCTCGCCAAAAACCGTCGGGGTGTCGCCTGCGTCGAGCTGGACGCCAACACCGGCCGCTTCGGCCAGCTCAAACGCCGCCAGCGCCAGGCCGCCATCGCCCAGATCGGTGCAGGCCTTGATCAGATCGCGGTTGGCGCGGATGAATTCGCCATTGCGCTTTTCCGCTTCCAGATCCACTGCCGGTGCGTCGCCGTCCTCGCGGTTGAAAACCTCCGCCAGCAGCGCCGACTGGCCCAGATGGCCGATGGTTTCGCCGATCAACAGCGCGATATGTCCGTCGCGAACTTCGCCGGTGATGGCCTCTTCGCCTGCCGCGATCAGGCCAACGGCGCCAATCGTCGGGGTGGGCAGGATGCCCTGACCGTCGGTTTCATTATAGAGCGACACGTTGCCGGAGACGATCGGCATGTCCAGCGCAGCCACAGCCTCGCCGATGCCTTTGATCGCGCCGACGAACTGGCCCATGATCTCGGGCTTTTCGGGGTTGCCGAAGTTCAGGTTGTCGGTGGTTGCCAAGGGTTTGGCGCCGACAGCGGTCAGGTTGCGGTAGGCCTCGGCCACCGCCTGTTTGCCGCCCTCATAGGGGTTTGCCTTGACGTAGCGCGGCGTCACGTCGGAGGTGAAGGCCAGCTGTTTGTCGGTGCCATGGACCCGCACGATGCCGGAACCTGCGCCCGGGCGGCGGGCGGTGTCGCCCATCACCGTGGTGTCGTATTGTTCATAGACCCACTGCTTGCCGGCATAGTTCGGGCTGGAGATCAGCGCCTTTAGCCCGTCGATCGGGTCAATGGTCGGCACATCCGCGTCGGTCAGCGCCTCGGGCGCGGGAGTTTCCACCCAAGGGCGGTCGTATTCCGGCGCGGTAGAGGACAGTTTCGACAGCACCAGATCGGCCTTCACTTCGCCGTTGTGCATGATCAGGAAGCGGTCCTCGGCGATGGTTTCGCCGACGATGGCAAAATCGAGATCCCATTTTTCGAACACTGCACGCGCCTCGGCTTCCAGCTCCGGCTTCAGCACCATCAGCATCCGCTCTTGGGATTCCGACAGCATCATCTCGTAGGCGGTCATGTTCTCTTCGCGCTGCGGCACGTTTTCGAGATCCAGACGGACGCCCAGTTTGCCCTTGTCGCCCATTTCCACGGCAGAGCAGGTGAGGCCCGCGGCGCCCATGTCCTGAATGGAGATCACCGCGCCGGTCTGCATCAGCTCCAGCGTGGCTTCCATCAGGCGTTTTTCGGTGAAGGGGTCGCCGACCTGCACGGTGGGGCGTTTTTCTTCGATAGTGTCGTCAAATTCCGCCGAGGCCATGGTGGCACCGCCAACGCCGTCGCGACCGGTCTTGGCACCGAGATAGACCACCGGCATACCAACGCCCGAGGCGGCGGAGTAGAAAATGGCGTCGGTCTTGGCCAGACCGGCGGCAAAGGCGTTCACAAGGCAGTTGCCGTTATAGGCGGGGTGGAAGCGCACTTCACCACCGACACATGGCACGCCAAAGCAGTTGCCATAGCCACCGATGCCCTCAACCACGCCGTTGACCAGTCGCCGGGTCTTGTGGTGGGAGGGTTCGCCAAAGGACAGCGCGTTCATTGACGCGATGGGGCGTGCACCCATGGTAAAGACGTCACGCAGAATGCCGCCAACCCCGGTCGCCGCGCCCTGGTAGGGCTCGATGTAAGAGGGGTGGTTGTGGCTTTCCATTTTGAAAACAACGGCATCGCCGTCGCCAATGTCCACGATGCCTGCGTTCTCGCCGGGGCCGCAGATCACCTGAGGGCCTTCGGTCGGCAGGGTGCGCAGCCATTTCTTGGAGGACTTATAAGAACAGTGCTCGTTCCACATCGCGGAGAAAATCCCCAGCTCCGTGAAGGTTGGCTCCCGCCCGATGATGTCGAGGATCAGATCATATTCCTCGGGCTTCAGCCCGTGGTTGGCAATCAGTTCAGGCGTGATGGCGGGTTCTTGCATCCGTAAACGTCCCCAATGGCTGCGATTGCGCGCCTTTTAGGGCAAGCAGGGCCAAGGGGGAAGGAAAAAGCGCAGACTTGCAGGCGGCGGCGGGCCTGGCTCTGCCGATGCTGCGGATTTCGGCACGTCGGGGCGCGCATCACGGTGCGGGCGACGCGCCAGATCCCATGAAAAAAGGCCAGAGCCACGACGGCTCTGACCTTATGATGGTCCCCGGTCCCGCGCTGCGGCGGGGCGTGACCTTCAGACGGTGGCGATCAGTTCAGAACGGAACCGTCGGTCAGCTTCTCAGGGTTTTCGCTGGCAAAGGTTTCCAGCATGGTGCGCAGCTCGCCCGTGGTCTGACCCATGCGCAGCACGCCATCGGTTTCCCACATGCCGTCCAGCGTGAAGCGCATACCGCTCAGCTTGTCGGAGAAGCTGTCGCGGAACTCCACCAGGATCTTGCGGTCAGGGCCCGGCTCGGTGCCGACCTCAACAACTTTGCCCAGGAAGACGCCGTTGACGTCAACTACGGGGGCACCCATGAATTCCATGTTTTCCTCAAGAAAGGTCTCGCCCGCATCGTTCGGGGTGGCGTTTTCGGTCAGCACCTCGGCGCTGGCGGCGCCGGTCATTGCGATCAGGGCGGCGATAGAGGTCATGCGGAGCATAGTGGCTCTCCTTCAAGTCAGTTGCATTTGTCTTGCGTTCTGGCTGCTCAACGGAGGAGACCGGCAAAAGGTTCCTGAGTTTTTTTCGCGCGATGATGGGGGTGATCGGCATATCGGCGGTGATCTGCACAGGCTGATCGGATTTCCAGCAGCTGCGGTGAAAATTGCGGCGTTCCGGGGAAATATGCTGCCTGAATATCGCGCGCGGCGGCAGGCCCGTTGACGGCAGGCGGGGCGCTGGCGACGCTACACGCAGACCAGTCATTGCCAGCCGGCCTGTGAGTGCTGATCGTCAGGATAACGCCGAGCGATGCCTTGATCCGGCGGCCAGTCCTACGGATCACTCCGTCGACGTTTGAACCAAAAAAAAGGCCGAGCACTAAGCTCGGCCGAAGTCCAACAGGGAGGTATGAAGGGCGACAGCGTCGCTGCCTTCGAGATGTGATTTAGGGGGGCAGCGCGCCTCGATCAAGAGTTAACAGGCCCGGAAAATGGCAAGGCCGCTATGCGCTGTGCGCATGGCTCGGATCTGGCTAGATTTTGCCCAGTTCTTTCATGTGCTTGCGATGTGCAATAATCTCATTCTGGACGAAATCGCGGAATGCGGAAATCCGCCGGGAGTGGCGCAATTCTTCCGGGTAGGCGAGGTAGACCGGCACGTCGCTGGTATCCTCTTCCTGAAGCACCGGCACCAGATCCGGGAAGTCCTCGGTCACGTAATCGGGCAGAACGCCAATGCCCAGATCGTGGATAACGCCCTGCAAGACACCGAAGTAATTGTTCACGGTGAGCAGCGAAGAGGGGTTATAGGTCATCAGTTTCTGTACCAGGACCGCAGCGGAGCCAACCTGCGCCGAGCGCGGGTTCTGGCAGATCAGCCGGTGATCTGCGATATCCTCCGCCTGTTCGGGCGCGCCGTTGCGTTCGACATATGCACGGGAAGCATAAAGCTTCATCTGCACCGTCATCAGCCGCTTGCGGATCAGGTCGGCCTGGCTCGGCTCCTTCATGCGGATCGCCACATCGGCCTCGCGCATGGGCAGGTCAAGAACCCGCTCCTCCAGCATCAGGTCGATCTTGAGATCGGGGTAATGTTCATAAAGCTTGGTCAGGCGCGGCGCCAGCCACAGAGTGCCGAAGCCAAAGGTGGTGGTAACGCGCAATTCGCCAAACACCTCTTCCTCGCTGTCGCGAATGCGGGCAGAGGCGGCTTCCAGCCGTTTTGACATCGATTTCGTCGCGTCAAACAGCAGCTCCCCCTGTTCGGTGAGAATCAACCCCCGCGCGTGGCGGTGAAACAGCGTCGAGCTCAGACTCTCTTCCAATGCGCGAATCTGTCGGCTGACTGCCGATTGCGACAGGTTCAGCTTGTCGCCTGCATGGGTGAGGCTGCCTGCGTCCGCCACCGCGTGAAATATTCTAAGCTTATCCCAATCCATACCCGTCACTTTCGATGCCTCTGATGTAGCCTATATGAAATGTATCGAAACTTTCAATTTGATAGGGCGGTCAGAAACATATTCCGGCAGAAAACAGTATACAGGTCAGTAATTATGACCTAATATATCGCC
Organism: Phaeobacter sp. JH20_29; assembly: GCF_048056175.1. Lineage (NCBI taxonomy): Bacteria > Pseudomonadati > Pseudomonadota > Alphaproteobacteria > Rhodobacterales > Roseobacteraceae > Phaeobacter > Phaeobacter sp. JH20_29. The sequence continues at coordinate 595,359 of NZ_JAYMWO010000013.1, read as the reverse complement.
AAGAAGTGCAAGCTAATCGAGGTTGGGGAGGCCCAGGATGAGCACGCAGAAGATTTCTCTGAACGACAAATTCGATCTGACAAAATCACCGGTGATGCTGAATGGCACTCAGGCGCTGGTGCGTCTGATGCTGATGCAGAAACACCGGGATAAGGCGGCGGGGCTGAACACGGCTGGTCTGGTGACAGGCTATCGCGGCTCGCCGCTTGGCGCTGTCGACATGCAGATGAAGCGGGCGGAAAAACATCTGACCGCAAGCGATGTCACCTTTCAATTCGGTCTGAACGAGGATCTCGCCGTGACCGCCCTCTGGGGTGCCCAGCAGGCCGAGGTGCGCGGCGAGGGCAAATATGACGGCGTCTTTGGCCTGTGGTACGGCAAGGGGCCGGGGGTCGATCGCTCTGGCGATGCCATCCGCCATGCCAATATGGCCGGCTCGTCGAAATATGGCGGCGTGTTGATGGCGATGGGCGATGACCACACCGGCGAAAGCTCCACCGTGCTGCATCAGTCGGAATGGTCGCTGATGGATTGTTACCTGCCCATCGTCAGCCCGGCTGGCGTGCAGGAAATCCTTGATTACGGGATCTACGGCATTGCGCTCAGCCGCTTTTCGGGGCTGTGGGTTGGTCTGAAAACCATGAAGGACACGATCGAGGTGACATCGGTCGTCGATGGCAACCCGGACCGCATGCAGCTGGTCACGCCGGAGTTCGACATGCCGGCCGATGGCCTGAACATTCGTCTGGATGATGATCGTTTCCGTCAGGAAAACCGGATCATCGACTACAAGCGCTTTGCGGCGGAGGCTTTCAGCCACGCCAACAAGATGGACAAGCGCATGTGGGGCAAGCCGGGCGCCAAGATCGGCTTTGTCGCGGCGGGCAAGAACTGGCTGGATCTGGTCCACGCGATGTCGCTGCTCAACATCGACGAGACCATGGCCGAACGGCTGGGGATTACAACCTATAAGGTTGGCCAGACCTGGCCTCTGGACATGAAGGGGTTCAACGCCTGGGCCGAAGATCTGGACCTGATCGTTGTGGTCGAGGAAAAGCGCAAGCTGATCGAGATCCAGATCAAGGAAGCCCTGTTTGACGAGCGCAAGGGCCGCCGCGTCTACGGCTGGTACAAGGGCGGCGCAGGCGGGATGCACCGCGACGAGCTGTTCCCGACCAAATATGCGCTCGACCCGATCATGATTGCCGAAAAGCTCGGCCAGATTCTGATCGAAGAGGGCCGCGAGACCGAGGCGATCCGTGCTGGTCTCTCGGCGCTGGATGAGGCGAAGCGTGCCGACAACGCCGAGGAAATCGCTGCCCGTCTGCCCTATTTCTGCTCGGGCTGTCCGCATAACTCCTCGACCAAGCTGCCGGATGGCTCCCGCGCCTATGCCGGGATTGGTTGCCATTTCATGGTGCAGTGGATGGACCGCGAGACCACCGGCTTCACCCATATGGGCGGCGAAGGTGTGAACTGGGTTGGCGAGGCGCCGTTCTCCAACCGCAAGCACGTGTTCCAGAACCTTGGCGACGGCACCTACAACCACTCTGGCGTGCAGGCCATTCGCGCGGCGCTGGCCGAAGGCACCAATATCACCTTCAAGATCCTCTATAATGACGCGGTCGCCATGACCGGCGGACAAGAGGCCGAGGGCGGGCTGACCGCCCAGCAGATCGCGCATGAGCTGACGGCGATGGGCGTGAAAACCATCGCGGTGGTCTATGACGAGAAGGAAGATGTCGACGCCAAGCTGTTCCCGGCAGGTATGCGGATGCATGAGCGTGCGGAGCTGATGGTGGTACAGAAGGAGTTTGAGAAGGTCGAAGGCGTCTCCGCCATCATCTACATTCAAACCTGCGCCGCCGAAAAACGCCGCCGTCGCAAGAAGGGCCTGTTCCCCGATCCCGACATGCGCGTGTTCATCAACTCCGACGTCTGCGAGGGCTGCGGTGACTGCGGGGTGCAATCGAACTGCGTTTCCATCGTGCCGAAGGAAACCGAACTGGGCCGCAAACGCGCCATTGATCAATCGTCCTGCAACAAGGATTTCAGCTGCGTCAAAGGCTTCTGCCCGTCATTCCTGACCATCGAAGGGGCAAAGATCCGCAAGGAGCCGACCGCCGCACTGGACCTGCCGGACCTGCCGACGCCTGAGCTGCCGAGCATCAATGGCACCCACAACGTGGTGATCACCGGCGTCGGTGGCACCGGCGTTGTCACCATCGGTGCCGTGCTGGCGCAGGCCGCGCAGATTGATGGCAAGGGCGCTGGCATGATGGAGATGGCCGGTCTCGCCCAGAAAGGCGGCGCGGTGCATATCCACTGCCGCATTGCCAACAGACCCGAAGACATCAGCGCCATCCGCGTGGCCACTGGCGAATGTGATGCGCTGATCGGCGGCGATCTGGTTGTTTCTGCCGGGGCAAAAACCATCGGGTTGATGAAAACCGGCAAGAGCGGTGCGGTGGTGAACAGCCATGAGATCATCACCGGTGATTTCACCCGCGACACGGATTTCCAGATCCCGAGTGATCGGCTTCAGGTCGCGCTTGAGGCCCGTCTGCGGGATCGTCTGGATCTTTTTGACGCCTCCGAACTGGCGCGCGCCAGCATGGGCGACTCGATCTTCTCCAACATGATGATCTTTGGCGCCGCCTGGCAGCGCGGTCTGCTGCCGATCAGCCTGGAGGCCATTCGCGAGGCGATCACCCTCAATGGGGCTGCGGTTGAGCGCAATCTGCGCGCCTTTGATATCGGTCGCTGGGCGGTGCTATATCCGCAGGAGGTGCAGAAGCTGATTGCCCCCAATGTGGTCGAACTGCCCAAGACATTGGAGGATCAGATCGCCTTCCGCAGTGCGCAGCTTGTCGATTATCAGGGGCCGCGTCTGGCCAAGCGCTATGGCAAGATGCTGGACGGCATTTCTGACAAGGCGCTGAAGGAAGCGGTGGCCAAGGGCTACCACAAACTGTTGTCCTACAAGGACGAATATGAGGTGGCGCGGCTGTTGCTGTCGAGCCGTGAGAAAGCCGAGGCCGAGTTCGAGGGCGATCTGAAGATCTCCTACAACCTCGCGCCGCCGATGCTGACTGGCACCGATCCCAACGGGCGCCCGAAAAAGCGCAAGTTTGGTCCGGGTCTGGAACGCTGGCTGCGGCTGTTGGCAAAGTTCAAAGGTCTGCGCGGCACGCCGCTGGATGTGTTTGGCTATACCGCCGAGCGCAAGATGGAGCGGGCGCTGATCAGCCAGTATGAGGCCGACATGAAGGAATGGCTGCCCAAGGCATCGCCTGAGATCATGGCACCGCTGATTGCGCTGGCGGAATTGCCGCTGGAAATCCGCGGCTTTGGTCCGGTGAAACAGGCCAACGAGACCAAGGCCGCCAAACGCCGCGAGGAGCTGCTGGCCGCATTGCGTCAGGGCGGCAGCGAGTTGAAGACGGCCGCGGAATAACGCGGGCCGTTGCTGGCGGTCGTTCTGGCCGAGCCACTTAGGCCAGACCACTTCGGAAGGGCGTCACCGGTCGGATCGGGGGCGCCCTTTGTCGTTGGTCCGGGGGATCTGGAACCGGAAAGACACAGATTCCCAACCCGCTGTCGCATCGCCGTTACCCTGGTTGTGTAGACCGGGGCACAGGCCCTATAGCCGGAACGGGGGCTTCGCTGCCCCTGCGTAAACCAGAGACTGAGACCACGAGGCTCGCTATGTCGTCCATCCGCAGCACGCCCGGCAACATGAACAGCTATGCCAGAGACACTGGATCACGACGTGAGGCGATGCGCAGCGCACGCGATCTCTCTTATGCGCATTCCGCCCAGACCCGGCCCGGACGGGCGATGATCCGGGTGATGGAGAATGCCACCGGGCGGCTACAGCTGATCAAACGTGCCGAAGGCTATGAGGCGGATGTCGCCGCCGGGCAGAGCTTCTGGACTGTCATGCGCGACCGCTACGGGCTGCAGCTGGAGCTGTTGGGAGGTACGCTTGCCAATATCCCGAAGGATCAGCCGGTGGTGGTGATCGCCAATCATCCCTACGGTATTCTGGATGGCCTGATGCTGGGGCATATCCTGTCCGAGGCGCGGGGCGATTTCCGCATTCTGGCGCATCAGGTGTTTCGCAAGGCCGACGATCTGTCCCGCGTTATCCTGCCGATTGATTTTGCCGAAACCAAGGCGGCACTGAAGACCAATCTGGAGACCCGCAAGACCGCGCTGGACTATCTGGGGCAGGGCGGCGCGATCGGCATCTTCCCGGGCGGCACGGTGTCCACCGCCGCGCGGCCCTTTCTGCGGCCGATGGTGCCGCCGATGGATCCGGTCTGGCGTGGCTTTACTGCGCGGATGATCGCCAAATCCCGCGCGGTTGTGGTGCCGATCTACTTCGACGGGCATACCTCCCGGCTGTTCCAGATCGCCAGCCATGTCCACCCGACTCTGCGTATGGGCCTGTTGATCAAGGAGTTTCGCAAACGGGTGGATACGCCGGTCCGGGTCGCCATCGGCAGCCCGATCGGGCGCGAGATCCTCGATCCGCTGGCAGGTGACGCAAAAGCAATGATGGATTTCCTGCGCAAAGCCACGTATGAGCTGTCTCCGAAACCACTCAAATCCTATGACTATGGGTATGAGTTTGAGGAGAAACACCGCGCCTGAGCGGTGAGCGAGAGAGACAGATGGCTGTAGGTATCTTTGATTCCGGCCTTGGCGGGCTGACGGTTCTGAATGCCGCGCAGGAGCGGCTGCCGGATGTGGACTTCCTCTACTACGCGGACAGCGCCCATGCGCCCTATGGCGTGCGCGATGCCGAAGACATTTACCAGCTGACCAAGGCCGCAGTTGAAGACATGTGGTCCAAGGGCTGCGATCTGGTCATTCTGGCCTGCAACACCGCCTCGGCGGCGGCGCTGCGCCGGATGCAGGAAGGCGGGCTGCCCGAGGGCAAGCGCGTGCTGGGTGTGTTTGTCCCTCTCATCGAAGCGCTGACTGAGCGGCAGTGGGGCGACAATTCGCCGCCGCGCGAAGTTGCGGTGAAACATGTCGCGCTGTTTGCAACGCCCGCCACCGTCTCCAGCCGCGCGTTCCAGCGTGAACTGGCGTTCCGCGCCATCGGCGTCGATGTCGAGGCGCAGGCCTGCGGCGGTGTTGTGGATGCCATCGAAGACGGCGACATGATCCTTGCAGAGGCGCTGGTGCGCAGCCATGTCGATGCGCTGAAGCGCAAGATGCCACAGCCGCAGGCGGCGATCCTTGGCTGCACCCATTACCCGCTGATGGAAGATATCTTTCAGGCGGCTTTGGGCGACGGGGTTCAGGTGTTCAGCCAGGGCAAACTGGTGGCCGAGAGCCTTGCCGACTATCTGGAGCGTCATCCCCATATGATGGGCGCGGGGCAGGGCGGGTTCTACACCACCGGTGTGCCGAGCCGCGTCAGCGATCGCGCCACGCAGTTCTTGCGACGAGAGATGATCTTTCAGGCGGCCTGAGCCGCGCCGGTGAGCGGATTTCGGCGATTGTTTGATCTGCCGCAACTCTGGTCACCACCGTCTTTGCTATCACTGCCGCAATCTCGACGCGGCATCTCGTTCTTCCCTCGTTTCAAAGAGGTCCATGATGACCCATAAAGTAGCTATTCTGGGCGCCTCCGGTTACACCGGCGCTGAACTGGTGCGGCTGATTGATCAGCACCCCATGATCGAAATTGCCGCCCTCTCTGCCGACCGTAAGGCAGGCATGACCATGGCCGAGGTGTTCCCGCATCTGCGCCATATGGATCTGCCGGTGCTCTGCAAGATTGACGAAATCGACTTTGCGGGCATCGACCTGTGTTTCTGCGCGCTGCCGCATAAGACCAGCCAGGACGTGATTGCCGCCCTGCCGCAGGATCTGAAGATCGTGGATCTGTCGGCGGATTTCCGGCTGCGCGATCCTGCGGAATATGAAAAATGGTACGGCAACCCCCATGCCGCGCTGGCGCAGCAGAAAGAGGCGGTCTATGGCCTGACCGAATTCTACCGCGAGGAAATCAGATCCGCGCGGCTGGTGGCCGGCACCGGCTGTAATGCGGCCACGGGCCAGTTTGCGCTGCGCCCGCTGATCGCGGCCGGGGTGATTGATCTCGATGACATCATTCTGGACCTGAAGTGCGCCGTTTCCGGCGCTGGCCGCAGCCTGAAGGAAAACCTGCTGCACGCCGAGTTGAGCGAAGGGTACCACGGCTATGCCATCGGTGGCACGCACCGCCATCTGGGCGAGTTTGACCAGGAGTTTTCCAAGATCGCAGGCCGCCCGGTCAAGGTGCAGTTCACCCCGCATCTGGTGCCGGCCAACCGCGGCATTCTTGCCACCGTCTATGTCAAAGGGAACGCGCAGACGATCCATCAGACCTTTACCAGCGCTTATGCGGATGAGCCCTTCATCGAGCTGCTGCCCTTTGGTGAGGCGCCCTCCACGCGGCATATCCGTGGCTCCAACTTCTGCCACATCGGGGTCGCCGCAGACCGGATCGAAGGCCGCGCCATCATCGTTGCGGCACTTGATAACCTGACAAAAGGTAGCAGCGGGCAAGCCTTGCAGAACGCCAACCTGATGTTAGGTGAAGAGGAGACCACGGGGCTGATGATGGCGCCGCTGTTCCCCTGATACCCGATTGTCTGGCGCCCTCCGGCGCCGGACCGCACCCAAGAGGCCCCGATGAAGTCACTGAAGAAACAACGCCGTATCCAGATCATCGCGCTCACAACTGTGGCGCTGGTGGTGGCGACGGCGTTGATTGGCTACGCCATGCGCGACGGCATCAATTTCTTCCGCTCGCCCAGCCAGGTGATTGCGGCGCCACCGGAGGCAAGCGAGGTCTTTCGCATCGGCGGGCTGGTCGAGGAGGGCAGCATCGTGCGTGGTCAGGGCGAGACCCTGAGCTTTGTGGTGACGGATGGCGGCGCCTCGGTCCCGGTCACCTATACCGGTGTGCTGCCGGATCTGTTCTCTGAGAACCAGGGTATGGTCGGCACCGGTCGCTACATCAATGGCGTGTTTGAAGCTTCTGAAATCCTTGCCAAACATGATGAGACCTATATGCCGAAAGAGGTCATGGACGCGCTAAAGGAACAAGGCGTGTATCAGGCCCCGGAGAGCTGATCCTCCAGTTTTCTTGACACCCGATCACGCGCTCGGATCGGGTGTTGCGATCCGAGCGCGCGCCGAGGTCCGGGTGCGCTCATTTTTCATTGTCATGCTGGTGTCCCGAACCAATCAAAGGGACTGACCCATGCAGGACATCAAAGCCATCGCTCAGGAAATCATTGCCCGCGAAGGCGGCTATGTGGACGACCCGGATGATCCCGGCGGCGCCACCAAACACGGTGTGACCCTCGGCACGCTCCAGCGCCTCGGCATGGATCTGACCGGCGATGGGGACATCGACAAGGCGGATGTTGCGGCTGTCAGCGAGGCGCAGGCGGTGGATCTCTACATCCGGCATTACTTCGACCGGCCCCGGATCGCGGCGCTGCCGGAGGTGCTTCAGCCCTCGGTCTTTGACATGTATGTAAATGCCGGCGCCAATGCGGTGCGGATTTTGCAGCGCCTGCTGGTGCAGATGGGCTATGAGCTGGCCGTGGATGGGCGGATCGGCCCGCAGACCGCCACGGCGGCCCGCGCGGCGGCCAAGATCGGCCGCGTTGCGCTGCGGGACGCCTATGGCGTGGCCCGGCGGAACTATTACTTTCGCATTGCCGACCGGCGTCCGGCCAGCCGCAAATATGCCCGAACCCGCAAGGGCGGCAAGGGTGGCTGGATTCTGCGGGCCGAGAGCTTCATCTCGCCGCAATATCACCTCAGCCCGGCAGAATTTCAGGCACGGGTGGCGACATGGGGCTGATTGCGGATGTGCTGCGGGGCCTGTTCGGCCGGGAGCGGAATGTCGTTGTCGAAACGCTGGAGGTGTTTCGCGAGAACGCCGAAGCCGGTGCGGAGCGGGATCAGGCGCGCCGCGCGGATGCGCTGGCCCAGCTGGCGGCGGAATTTGCCCGTGGCGGCGGCAGCGCGCCCAGAGGCTGGTTCGACCGCTGGATGGACGGGCTGAACCGGCTGCCGCGGCCCTTGCTGGCGCTGTCGACGCTGGCGCTGCTCGGCTCGGCGATGGTGGATCCCGTGTGGTTTGCGGCCCGAATGCAGGGGCTGGCGCTGGTCCCGGAGCCGCTGTGGTGGTTGCTGGGCGTGATCGTCTCCTTCTATTTCGGGGCACGCCAGCAGCTCAAGAGCCAGGGGTTCCAGCGCGAGATCGCCGAAAGCCTCGCGCAGGTTCCGGCGGTCGCGGCGAATGTCGCCCGGATCGACGCGCTGCGCCGCGCCGACCCTCAGGCCCCGGCATCGGCAAACTCACCGGTGCTGCATGGTGATGTCGACGCAAGTGATTATGATCTCGTTGAAAATCCAGCGCTGGAGGACTGGATGGCCCTCTCCCGAGCAGCCAGGTGACAGGGGTGGTGTACGCGATGCCTGTGCCCTCAGAACAGCGCACACTGCGGCGTGAGGACGCGCCGATTGCGATTGGCGGCCTTGCCGGATCGCCCTATAGATAGGCTATGATTACAGAACTCGGTCACTTCGCCCTCATCCTTGCCTTTGTGATTGCCACCGTGCAGATGGTGGTGCCCTTGGTTGGCGCCCATTTCCGCTGGCCCGGCTGGATGTCGGTGGCCGAGCCTGCGGCGCAGGCGCAGTTCTTCTTTACCGCCTTTTCCTTTGGGGCGTTGATGTGGGCCTTTATCACGTCAGATTTCTCGCTGCGGCTGGTGGCGCTGAACAGCCATTCCGCCAAGCCGATGCTTTACAAAATCTCCGGCACCTGGGGCAATCACGAAGGGTCGATGCTGCTCTGGGTGCTGATTGTCAGCCTGTTTGGCGCCGTAGCCTCGGTCTTTGGCAATGGCCTGCCGCCAACGCTGAAGGCCCGGGTGCTGTCAGTACAGGCGGCGATTGGCGTGGCGTTCTTTGCCTTCATCCTGTTTACCTCAAACCCGTTCCTGCGCCTTGCGGTGCCGCCGTTTGACGGGCAGGGGCTGAACCCCTTGTTGCAGGACCCCGGTCTCGCCTTTCATCCGCCGTTCCTCTACCTCGGCTATGTCGGCCTGAGCATGGCGTTTTCCTTTGCCTTGGCGGCGCTGATCGAGGGGCGGATTGACGCCGCGTGGGGGCGCTGGGTCAGGCCCTGGACCTTGGCGGCCTGGATCTTTCTCACCATCGGTATCGCGCTGGGGTCCTGGTGGGCCTATTACGAGCTGGGCTGGGGCGGCTTCTGGTTCTGGGATCCGGTGGAAAATGCCTCCTTCATGCCCTGGCTGCTGGCGGCAGCGCTGCTGCATTCCGCCATCGTGGTGGAAAAGCGCGAAGCCCTGAAAAGCTGGACCATCCTGCTGGCCATCCTTGCCTTTGGCTTTTCTCTGATTGGCACGTTTATCGTGCGATCCGGCCTGCTGACCTCGGTCCATGCCTTTGCCAGCGACCCGGAGCGCGGGGTGTTCATCCTCTATATTCTGGCGATTTTCACCGGTGGCGCGCTGCTGCTGTTTGCGCTGCGTGCGCAGGCGATGCAGGCCAAGGGGGTCTTTGGCCTCGTCAGCCGCGAGACCGCGCTGGTGGCCAATAACATCCTGCTGGCGGTGAGCTGTTTTGTCGTCTTCTTCGGCACGCTCTGGCCGGTGGTGGCGGAGATGGCCTTTGATCGCAAGCTGAGTGTGGGTCCGCCGTTCTTCAACGCTGCCTTCACCCCCTTCATGGTGGTGCTCGGCGCGATCCTGCCGGTGGGTGCGATGCTGCCGTGGAAACGCGGCCTTCTGGCGCGCACGGCCTGGCGGCTGCGTTTTGTCTTTGCGCTGGCGGTGGCGTTTGGCGTGCTGGCCTGGGCGATGCAGACCGGCCGGTCCGGTCTGGGGCCAATCGGGCTGTTCCTCGGGGTGTGGATCGTGGTTGGCGCCTTTGCTGACCTCTGGCTGCGGGGCAGCGCGACCGGGCGCTGGCAGCGTCTGCTGCGCCTGCCGCGTGCGGATTGGGGCAAGGCGCTGGCCCATGCCGGTCTGGGTGTCACCATCTTTGCCATCGCCGGGCTGACCGCCTGGCAGGACGAAGACATTCGCGTGGCCGAGGTGAACCGGCCCTTCGACGTCGGCGCCTATACGCTGGAGCTGCAGGCCGTGCGCCGGGTGCAGGGGCCGAATTATTTCAGCACCATGGCGGATATCGAAGTGACCCGGGCAGGGCGGTTCGTGGCGCTGCTGAACCCGGAGAAGCGTGAGTATCCGGTGTCGCGGATGCCGACCACCGAGGCGGCGATAGACTACCGGTTCCTGCGCGATCTCTACGTGGTGATCGGCGACCAGCAGGCCAATGGTGGCTGGACGGTACGGACCTATATTAAACCGCTGGCGAACTGGATCTGGGGTGGCTGCCTGTTGATGGCCTTGGGTGGTCTGCTGAGCCTGAGTGACCGTCGTTTCCGCGTTGCGGCAGGGGCGCGCCGCGCCCCGCGTGAAGGAGTGCCCGCCGAATGACACGACTGTTTCTTGCCCGGCTGTTGCTGGCGTTGACGCTGTTGGCTCCGATGGTTGCCACCGGCACCCCGGCGCTGGCGGTTGAACCTGACGAAATTCTTGATGATCCGGTTCTGGAAGGTCGCGCGCGTGAGCTGTCCAAGGACCTGCGCTGTCTGGTCTGCCGCAACGAGAATATCGACGAAAGCAATGCCGATCTGGCTCGTGATCTGCGCCTGCTGGTGCGCGAGCGGCTGGTGGCCGGTGACAGCGACGCCGAGGCGATGGCCTTCATCGTGGAGCGCTACGGCGAATATGTGTTGCTCAGCCCGCGTGCAAACGGTGCCAACTGGCTGCTTTATGCTGCCGGTCCGCTGATGCTGGTGATGGCGCTGCTGCTGGCCGGGGGCTATATCCGCGCCCGCAGCCGCACGCCGGAGGCGGAGGACCCCGGCGCCGACAGCCTTAGCGCGCAGGAACGTGCGCAGCTCGATCGCATCCTGAAAGACTGAGCCACCAAGACGTGCCGCGCGGGGGCGGCGATTGGACCGCCCATACAACCGCAGCGGCACAGCGCCGGCCAGCGCCCCCCCCGCGGGTGGTTTTGCAGTAAGAGGTTACGCGGCGTTTGCCTTTTCCTGCGGGCTTGCATAGGCAAGTCTGCGAAAAACCTTTAACCACGAGGCCCTTTGATGGATTACAAGGAAATTCTGTTCTCGCTGGAAGACGGCTTGGCCGTTGTGACGCTGAACCGACCCGCAAAGATGAACGCGCTGACCGGTCTGACGCGGGCGGAGATCACCCATGCGATGCAGCGCGCGGGCAAAGAGGCCCGTGCGGTGGTCCTGACCGGTTCCGGCGTGTCATTCTGTTCGGGGCAGGACCTGTCCGACGCCGCAAGCCAGGGCAAGCTGGATCTGGAACGGACGCTGCGGGATGAATACACCCCGATGCTGGAGGCGATCTATAACTGCCCGGTGCCCACCATTGCCGCGGTAAACGGCCCGGCTGCGGGTGCGGGTGCCAATCTGGCGCTGGCCGCCGATGTGGTGATCGCCACCGAGAGCGCTTATTTCATGCAGGCCTTTGCCCGTATTGGCCTCATGCCGGATGCCGGCGGCACCTGGTTCATGCCGCGCCAGATGGGCATGGCCAAGGCAATGGGGGCCGCGCTGTTCGCCGATAAGATCTCCGCCAAACAGGCGAGCGACTGGGGCATGATCTGGGAAGCCATTCCCGACGCCGAATTTGACGCCCATTGGCGCGCCCGTGCGGCCTATCTGGCGAATGGCCCGACCCGTGCGTTCGGCGCGATCAAGAGCGCGATCCGCGATGGCTATGGCAACAGCCTGCCGGAACAGCTGTCCGAGGAGGCCCATCTGCAAGGCCAATGCGGCAAGACCCGGGACTTCATGGAAGGGGTCACCGCTTTTATGGAAAAACGCCCCGCGAAGTTCGAAGGCCGCTAAGACGGTGCAATCCGTGATCGGCTGATGCCGTTCCTGAAATGCAAAACCCGCCCCTGATGCGCATCGACTGCGCGGGGGCGGGTTTCTTTTTGCGCCAACGGTCCTGCCGGACCGGGCCGGATCAATTGACCCGGCCCGGCAGATCACCTGGTCAGCTGCTGCGGGCCACCAGGGCGACATGTTCGGCCAGGTTGAAGCTGGCTCCGGCATTGATCAGGCGCACGACCTCCTCGCCGTCTGCAACGAGATAGGCATCGGTGCCGCCGTCCTCATTTGCGCGGGTGATCACCTCCAGCTCCGGCTCGTCTTCGGTTTCGTCGTAGTAATAGACCACCCGGTCATCATCCGCCGTGAAATCGGTAATGGTTGCCTGTTCATCCTCGGTCAGCCAGGCTCCGGTTTCGAAGCTGTCGTTGCCGCTGCCACCGGTCACCGTATCGTTGAGACCAAAGAGCACGGAGTCGTCACCGGCACCGGCATTGATGGTATCGCCAGCAGCGTCCTGATCCGCCGTGTAGTCAAAGTTCAGCAGGGCGTTGACCTCGGCTGCGGAGGTCGGCGTCTCGCGGCCCTGAACGATGTCTTCATAGGCGCCTTCGTCCAGAATGCCTGCGGCGATGATCAGGTCATTGCCCTGACCGCCGACCAGATGATCCGCGCCGCGGGTGTCAATCAGCGTGTCGTCACCGGCATTGCCGCGCATGAAATCATCGCCATTGCCACCGATGAGAGTGTCATCACCATCGCCACCAAAGACGTTGTCATTTGCCGAGCCACCGTCCAGCCGGTCGTCGCCTGCGCCGCCTTCGATCGTATCGGGACCGCCGCGTGCGTCGATATTGTCGTCACCCTCACCGCCAAGCAGGTTTTCGCTGCCGGTGGTGCCGAACAGCAGGTCGGCACCCTCGCTGCCCTCGATCACGGTCGCGTTTTCCTCGTTACCGCTTTCATCTGCGTTGGAGTCATTGCTGTCGGAATCGTCGGAATCGTTGATGATCACACCCGCCAGCAGGCCGACCCCCAACATTGTCATAAGCATTAGCACGGTGCGTCTCCCGTTAAGGTTTAATTAGCAATTGCGATTATGCCTATTGCCGAGGTCAAAATTCGTCAATCGAAACCCTTCGTAGTTGAGTAAAATGCGATGAAAAGGGTTAACCGGGTTTCTGCATTGGAAACATCCCGGACCTAACCTTTTGATTGTTGACCTATCCGAAAGGCGCGGACCTGCAATCTAAAGATGTGTCGCACTGCGGCGCGGGCGCGCGCCTTGGGGGTTGCAAGGTTGGGGCCATGAAAAAGCCCTGCCTCCTAGGAGGCAGGGCTCATATCTGTGATGGTCAGCGAGGTCTGGGCAGACCGGCTGCCGGTCAGCGCTTTTCGATGTCGACGTAATCGCGGGCGGTTTCGCCGAGGTATAGCTGGCGCGGGCGACCGATCTTGTTCTGCGGATCCGCGATCATTTCTTTCCACTGCGAAATCCAGCCGACGGTGCGCGACAGCGCGAAGATCGGGGTGAACATCGAGGTCGGGAAGCCCATCGCCTCAAGGATGATGCCGGAGTAGAAATCGACGTTCGGGAACAGTTTCTTCTCGATGAAATACTCATCGTTGAGCGCAGTGCGCTCCAGTTCCTTGGCGACCTGCAGCAGCGGGTTGTTTTCAACGCCCAGCAGCTCCAGAACCTCATCAGCGGACTGTTTCAGCACCTTGGCGCGCGGATCGGTGTTCTTGTAGACCCGATGGCCAAAGCCCATCAGACGGAACGGATCGTTCTTGTCCTTGGCGCGTTCGATGAATTCGGGGATCCGGTCAACGGAGCCGATTTCCTTCAGCATTTCCAGGCAGGCCTGGTTGGCGCCGCCGTGGGCCGGACCCCAGAGGCAGGCGATGCCCGCAGCGATACAGGCAAAGGGGTTCGCGCCGGACGATGACGCCAGACGCACGGTCGAGGTCGACGCGTTCTGCTCGTGATCGGCGTGCAGAATGAAGATCCGGTCCATCGCGCGGGCGAGGATCGGGTCGACGTGATATTCCTCTGCCGGAACCGAGAAACACATGTGCAGGAAGTTGGCCGCGTAATCCAGATCGTTGCGCGGATACACAAACGGCTGGCCGATGGAATATTTATAGGCCATCGCAGCAATGGTGGGCAGTTTGGCGATCAGGCGGATCGCGGCCACTTCACGCTGCCAGGGGTCATTGATGTCGGTGGAGTCGTGATAGAAAGCCGACATCGCACCCACAACACCCACCAGGGTCGCCATCGGATGCGCGTCGCGGCGGAAGCCACGGAAGAAGTTGTGCATCTGTTCATGCACCATGGTGTGACGGGTCACGCGGGTCTCGAAATCTTCCAGCTGGGCTGCGGTCGGCAGTTCACCATAAAGCAGCAGGTAGCAGACTTCGAGGTGGTGCGATTTGGATGCCAGCTGGTCGATCGGATAGCCGCGGTGCAGCAGCTCACCCTTGCCGCCGTCGATATAGGTGATCGTGCTGTCGCAGCTTGCGGTCGAGGTGAAACCGGGATCATAGGTGAACACACCGGCCTGGCTGTAGAGCTTGCGGATATCAAGAACATCAGGCCCGGTCGTCGGCGAAAAAATGGGAAGCTCGTAAGTTTCGCCATTCAGGCTGAGCTGGGCGGTTTTCTTTGTATCGGTCATAGATGTCCCTTCCTGATACAGGCGCGAAAGCGGGGGAGGCCCCCGCCTTGTGCAGGCAGCACCTGCACGGCAACCGCGCAGGTGAGGTCATAGCTGTACCGGCTTACCCAGCGGTTAACGATGGGGTCAGTCGGCAACGTCGGCGAGTCGGGCCAGTGTTTCGTCCCGGCCCAGAATCAGCATCATATCGAAAACTGAAGGTGTTACCGCACGGCCTGCCAGCGCTGCCCGCAACGGGCCTGCCAGTTTGCCGAACTTGGTATCCCGTGCTTCTGCAAATGTATTCAGAAGCGCCTCCAGATCGTCTCGGGACCAGCTAGCATTTTGCAGCTGCGGCGTCAATTCACTCAGTATACCGTCGGATACAGATGCCAGGGCCTTCGCCGCCTTCTCGTCGAGATCGAGCGGGCGTGAAGCCAGAATAAAATGAGCCTTTTCAAGCAGCTCCGGAAAAGTCTTGGCGCGGTCCTTGAGGCAATACATCGCACGTTCAATATCGTTTGACTGAACGTCATTTAACTGTGGCTTGCCAGCAGCGGCAAGATAGGCCTGCAGCTCATTCCGCAGCGCAGCATCATCGCTGATCGCAATGTGCTGACCACAGAGGTTTTCGAGCTTCTTGGTGTCAAATCGTGCCGGGCTTTTGCCGATACCGTCAAGGTCGAACCAGTCACGGGCCTGCTCATCCGTAAAAAATTCGTCATCGCCATGGCTCCAGCCGAGACGCGCCAGATAGTTGCGCATGCCCGCAGCCGGATAGCCCATCGCCTGGTATTCCTGCGCGCCGAGGGCGCCGTGGCGTTTGGACAGTTTCTTGCCATCAGGGCCATGGATCAGCGGGATATGGGCCCAGACCGGAACATCCCAGCCCATGGCTTCGTAGATCATCATCTGGCGCGCGGCATTGTTGAGGTGGTCATCGCCCCGGATGACATGGGTGACGCCCATATCGTGATCATCCACCACCACGGCCAGCATGTAGACGGGCGTCCCATCCGAGCGCAGCAGGATCATATCGTCAAGCTGCTCGTTCTTGATGGTGACATCGCCCTGAACCTCGTCTCGGATGACGGTGCTGCCCTGCTGCGGCGCCTTGATGCGGATCACATAGGGCGCATCGGGATGGCTGCTGGCATCGGCGTCACGCCACGGCGAGCGATAGAGCGTCGATTTGCCCTCGGCCTTGGCCTGGTCGCGGAAGGCGGCAATTTCGTCCTGCGTTGCAAAGCACTTATAGGCCTTGCCCGCCTCAAGCAGTTCACGCGCAACGGCGGCATGACGTTCGGCGCCTTCGAACTGGCTGACCACCTCGCCATCGTGATCCAGACCCAGCCAGGCCATACCCTGTAGAATGGCGGCGGTCGCCTCGGGGTTGGAGCGCTCGCGGTCGGTGTCCTCGATACGCAGCAGGAATTTGCCGCCGCGCCCACGGGCATAAAGCCAGTTGAACAGCGCGGTGCGCGCACCACCGATATGCAGATAGCCGGTGGGCGAGGGGGCGAAACGGGTGACGACCGGTTTGGACATGGGGGTGATTTACCTTTTGGAAACCATGGAAAGGGTAGTTTTGTCGCCTGTCTACCGAGCCAGAAGGCAAGGAGCAAGCATGCGCGCCCTGGGCATTCTTGACAGTCTGCTGCAATCCCAGCGCGGGGAGCTGTTTCCCTGGGTGCCGGTCCTGTTCGGCACCGGGATCGGGGTTTTCTTTTCTCTGCGGTTTGAACCTGTGGCGGTTCACTATTTCGGCCTGGGCGGCGTTGCGCTGGCTGGGGCGCTGCTGTTGCGACGTGGTGACAGGCAGGACGGGCTGGTGTTTCTGGGCTGGGCGATTGTGACGATCGCGCTTGGCTTTACGGCCGCCGGGATGCGCGCCCATTCGGTTGCCGCCCCGGTGCTGAGCTTTCGCTATTACGGCCCGGTCGAAGGGCGGGTAATCGCGATAGATCGCTCCGCCCGGGACCGGCTGCGCATCACCCTCGATCAGCCTGTGCTGGACCGTCTGGCGGCTGGGGCCACTCCGGCACGGGTGCGGCTGTCACTGCCGGTCGGGGCCGCGCTGCCGGGTATCGGCGACCGGGTCATGACCACCGCACATCTGATGCCGCCGCAGGGACCGGTGGAGCCCCATGGCTTTGATTTTCGCAGGCACGCCTGGTTTCAGCGCCTGGGGGCTGTTGGCTATACGCGGGTGCCGGTTCTGCGCGTTCAGCCGAGCCGGTCTGATCTGCCCGTACAGCAGCTGAGACAGCGGATTTCCGACCGTATCCGTGACCAGATGCCGAAAGCCACAGGTGGCTTTGCCGCGGCCATCACCACCGGGGATCGCTCTGCCATCCCGCAGGTGGAACTGGAGGCGCTTAGAGCCAGCAACCTTGCACATTTGCTGGCAATTTCAGGGCTGCACATGGGGCTTCTGGCGGGCGTCGTCTTTGGCGGCCTGCGGCTGCTGATGG
This sequence comes from Phaeobacter sp. JH20_29, assembly GCF_048056175.1. Taxonomy (NCBI): domain Bacteria; kingdom Pseudomonadati; phylum Pseudomonadota; class Alphaproteobacteria; order Rhodobacterales; family Roseobacteraceae; genus Phaeobacter; species Phaeobacter sp. JH20_29. The sequence continues at coordinate 578,239 of NZ_JAYMWO010000013.1, read as the reverse complement.
CGCTGGTTCCGGCCTATGCGCAGCGGGTAAACGCCAAGAAATTGGCCGCGGTTGGTGCGCTGCTTGCGGCGAGCGCCTACCTGCTGCTGTCAGGCATGCAGGTGGCCAGTACCCGTGCCTATGTCATGGTTGCGATGATGCTGGGCGCGGTGCTGCTGGATCGGCGCGCCCTGTCGCTGCGGGCTGTGGCGCTTGCGGCACTGGTGATCCTGGCGATCCGCCCGGAAAGCCTGCTTGGCCCCGGGTTTCAGATGAGTTTTGCGGCGACAACGGCGCTGGTGGTCGTCTTCGGCGCGCTGCGGGATCACGTTGCGCCGGGTGGCGCGCGCTGGCTGCGGATGGTGGGTGGGGTGGTGCTGTCGTCCCTGGTTGCGGGCGTTGCCACGGCCCCCTTTGGGGCGGCGCATTTCAATATGCTGTCTCACTACGGGTTGCTGGCCAATGTTCTGGCGGTGCCGGTTATGGGGTTGCTGGTGGTTCCTGCGGCGGTGCTGGCGCTCTGCCTCGCACCGGTCGGGGCATCCGGTGTCGGGTTGGCGCTGATGGACCTCGGCATCCGCTGGATCCTGTCGGTTGCCAATTGGGTGGCCGGACTGGAGGGCGCGCAGGGTGCGGTCCAGATGCCGCCCGCCGTGGTGTTGCCGCTGGTTGCCCTCGGCGCGCTGCTGCTGGCCCTCTGGCGGGGGCGGCTGCGCTGGGTTGGTCTGCCGGTTCTGCTGGCGGCAGCGGGGCTCTGGTACGGACATCCCCGACCCGTGGTCCTGATCGCGCCAAATGGTGGGCTGGTTGGCGTGATGACAGCGCAGGGCCGCGCCTTGTCCCGCGCAAAGGGGCATGGCTATGCGGCCGAGCGATGGGCGGAGAACGACGGCAGCCTGCTAACCCAGGCCGAGCGTGCGCAGCTGTGGCAGCGGATCGCGGTGGCGGCGCCCAGCGTTGCGGGCAAATCGGTGTCGGCGTATCTCGCGATCTCTGATCAGCCGCTGATCCATGTGATTGGCAAGACGGCCGCAGAAGCGCTGAGCGATTGCTCGGCGGACGCGGTGCTGGTCAGCGCGATCCCACTGTCACCGGTGGGGGGCTGCAGGGTGTTTGATGCTGATAGCCTGCGCACCCTTGGCAGTGTGCAACTGCAACCGGACGGGCGCTGGATCTCGGCGAGCGACGTGGTTGGTGACCGACTGTGGAGCCATACTCCACAGCGCGACAGGTGATAATCCTCGACAGCCTCTTTCAAAGGCGTGTTTCTTGGGGCGGGTAACCTTCGAGGGCGACCCTCTGGTCAATAGGTGCGGATAAGTCCGACAAGGCGGCCCTGCACCTTTACCTGATCCTGCGGATACTGGCGGGTCTCATAGGCCGGGTTTGCCGCCTCCAGCGCAATGGTGCTGCCTTTGCGGTAGATGCGTTTCAGCGTGGCTTCCTGTCCATCGACCAGCGCAACCACCACATCGCCATTGTCAGCCACGGAGGTTTCGCGGATGACAACGATATCGCCATCATTGATGCCGGCTTCGATCATTGAATCACCACGGACCTCCAGCGCGAAATGCTGCCCCTGGGCTGACAGCATGGAGGCCGGGACCGCGACCTGATGGGAGACCTGGTTAATCGCCTCAATCGGGACACCGGCGGCGATGCGACCCATCACGGGCAGCTCCATCGCGGCGATCATTGCCGGGGCGGAGACCTGATTGGCCGGTTCGGATGGCGCTGCCTCTGTCATCTGCTGGGCGCTGCCGAGGCTGTCCGGCAGGCGGATGATCTCGATCGCGCGGGCACGATGTGCGAGGCGGCGGATAAATCCGCGTTCTTCCAAAGCGGTGATCAGCCGGTGGATGCCCGATTTTGAGCGCAGGTCAAGCGCCACCTTCATCTCGTCAAAACTTGGGGGGACGCCATCCTTTTGCAGACGTGTGTTGATGAAATCCAGCAAGTCCAGTTGCTTCTTCGTCAGCATGACATCCCTCTCAGCCGCTCGATGTTTCGCTTTGTTCTACGCATGTTCCCGTTTTGTGTCAACGGCATGTCGCATGAAACCTGTCAAACGCAGCCGAATTGATGCTGAATTGTTGGCAAAGTGAAATCCGCCGACGTGCATCGCCGTATCCGATCAGATCGGAAGGTAGGCAAGCATCGTGCCCTTGGCGCGGGGCGGATCATTGGCGGGACGGATGGCAAGCGCGTTGGCCTCGGCAAGCAATGTCAGCCGGGCGCTGTCCTGATCGTCAAACACATGCAGCTCGGCCGCGCTGAGCCGCGCCCGCATGTAGTGGGTACGCGGGCCGTTGGCCGGCAGGTCCTGCGCCAGGGGGGCCTCGGCCGGTTGCGGACCATGGGGCGGGAGCCCCTGCATGACGCGCAGCATCGGTAACAGGAAGACATGGCCGCAAACCATTGCAGACACAGGGTTTCCCGGCAGGCCGACCATGGCGGACCGGCCCAGTGTCCCGGCCATCAGCGGCTTTCCCGGGCGCATCGCAACCTTGTAGAAGGCGCGCGCCATACCCAGGCTTTCGGTCACCCCGGCAACCAGATCATGATCGCCCACCGAGGCCCCGCCAATGGTCACGATCAGATCCGCCTCGCGGGCCAGATCCAGGGCCATGCGCAGGCTGCCTTCGGTATCGCGGGCGATTGGCAGAATGCGGACGCGGGCGCCAGCCGCCGTGAGCAGCGCATCGAGGCCAAAGGTGTTGGACGCGATGATCTGGTCGGGGCCGGGCGTATCGCCGGGGAGCACCAGTTCATCGCCGGTCGAGATCAGGGCAACGGTCGGACGTACATGCACCGGCACCTCGGCGATGTTCATCGCGGCCAGCAGCGCGATATCGGCAGACGACAGCAGACGCGGCGCCGTGATCGTGCTGCCGAGCTGAAAATCGCCACCCTTGGCACGGATATTGTTGCCGGGCCCCGGATGATCCGAGATCGTGATCAGGGATCCGGTGCGGCTTGTATCCTCTTGGATAACCACAAAATCAGCGCCTTCGGGCACTGGCGCTCCGGTAAAGATACGGACCGCCTGACCGGGGCCGACGCGGCCCTTGAAGCCATGACCGGCGGCGCTTTCTCCGATCACCTTGAACATGGCGTCACGCTCAACCTCGGCGGCCTTTACCGCGTAGCCATCCATCGCGGAGGCAGCGAAGGGCGGTTGGTCGCGATTGGCCGAGACCGGCGCCGCCAGAACGCGACCGGCTGCGGCGCGCAGCGGCACCGTTTCGACCCGCATCGGGGCCACCAGTTTCAGAACTGTGTCGAGGGCCTCGGATACTGAGATCATCTACGCCTCGTAACGGCCTGATTTTCCGCCGTCTTTCAATGTTACGCGAATGCCGCCGATCTGCATCGCCTTATCCACCGCCTTGGCCATGTCATAGACGGTGAGCGCGGCGGTGGAGACAGCCGTAAGCGCCTCCATCTCGACGCCGGTCTGGCCCGTGGTTTTTACGGTGGCTTCCACGCGCACCCCCGGCAGGTCCGGATCGAGCGACAGTTCGACGGCAACTTTGGTCACCGGAAGCGGGTGGCAGAGCGGGATCAGATCTGGCGTTTTCTTGGCACCCATGATGCCTGCCAGCCGGGCAACGCTCAGAACGTCGCCTTTCTTTGCCCGACCTTCCGAAATGATATCAAAGGTTTCACGCGCCATGCTTATGTGACCTTCGGCGGTGGCGATCCGTGCCGTCACCGCCTTGTCGGAGACGTCGACCATATGGGCATCGCCCTTGCCGTCGAAATGTGTGAGCGCCATCACATGGCCCCCGGCATCAGCGGGTTTGCGAGGATATCACGGGTTGCGGCGGTCACATCCGCCTGGCGCATCAGGCTTTCGCCGATCAGGAAACTGCGGGCGCCGTACCGCGCCATGTCGGAGAGATCCTGGGGCGTCGCAAGACCGCTTTCACAGACGATGGTGCGATCCGCAGGCACCAGCCGCGACAGGGTGCGCGTGGTGTCGAGCGTGGTGTCGAAGGTCTTGAGATTGCGGTTGTTGATGCCGAGGAGGGGCGATTTCAGCTTGCAGGCGCGGTCCAGCTCTTCCTCGTCATGAACCTCAAGCAGCACATCCATATCCCATTCAAAGGCAGCGGCCTCCAGTTCGGCGGCCTGCATGTCGGAAACGGAGGCGAGGATGATCAGGATGCAATCGGCGCCAAGGGCACGGGCCTCGGCCACCTGATAGGTATCATACATGAAGTCCTTGCGCAGCACCGGAAGGGCGCAGGCATTGCGGGCCGCTGGCAAAAACGGCTTTGCCCCTTGAAAACTGGGCGTGTCAGTTAGCACGGACAGGCAAGTTGCGCCGCCGTCCTCATAGGCTTTGGCGAGGGTTGCGGGATCGAAGTCTTCGCGGATCAAGCCTTTGGAGGGGCTGGCTTTTTTGATCTCGGCGATCAGCCCGTAACCCTGACGGCCGGCCGCCATCAACGCCTTGGCAAAGTCGCGCACCGGATCGGCTTCACGGGCCTCGGCCTCGACCGTCTCAAGCGGTTTGGCGGCCTTGTCGGCGGCGACCTCTTCCAGCTTGTAGGCCTTGATCTTGTCCAGCACAGTTTCAGTCATCTTGACGCCTCCGGTCACGCGTTCCAATCAATCTGCGGCTGCCCGCGTTGGGCCAGCCAGCTGTTCACCGCCGAAAACGGGCGCGATCCGAAAAAGCCGCGGCGCGCCGAGAGGGGTGAAGGATGGGCCGTCCTCAGAATAAGGTGATCGCCCGGTTGAATATGTTTTTCAAGCCCTTGGGCCTGTTTACCCCATAATATGTAGGCCGTCGGGCGCTGACTGCTCCGGGCCAGCACCTGATCGGCCAGCGCCTGCCAGCCCAGATGCTTGTGGCCGTTGGCCTCACCTGCGGGCACGCTGAGCACGGTATTGAGCAGCAAGACACCCTGACGGGCCCATCCGCGCAGGTCGCCATTGGGTTTCTCGACACCAAGGTCAGCACTTAACTCCTTGAAAATATTGTTCAAGGAGCGCGGTAAGGGGCGGGCATCCGGCTCCACCGAGAAGGCCAGACCATGAGCATGACCCGGCGTCGGATAGGGATCCTGACCGAGGATGACAACGCGGGTGCGGTCGGGCGGCGTCAGTTCCAGCGCCGCCAGCCGCTGCGCCACGGGCGGCAGGATCTGACGTGGATCATCCGCCACCGCCTTGGCGATGCTTGCATAATCATTGGCAAAAAACGGCAGGTCACCCCAGCCACCCGGAACGGGGAGGTCTGGGGTCATTTGCTGTCAGCAGCTGCTGTAGTGATCCGCGCGACGGCTTCAATCTTGCCCCGTGCGGCGCCGCTGTCGATGCTGCTGCGCGCCATCTCGACGCCGGTTCTGAGATCATCCGCGGCGCCTGCCACCAGCAGGGCGGCGGCAGAGTTCAACAACACCGCGTCCCGGTAGGCGGATGCTTCGCCTGACAACAGCGCCTCAAACGCCTTTGCGTTGTCTTCGGGTGTGCCGCCGACGATTGCCTCAAACGGATGAACCGGCAGGCCTGCGTCCTCGGGGTGGATCTCCATTTCGGTGACATTGCCACCTGGGTTCAGTGCCGCAACCCAGCTGACGCCGGTGATGGTCAGCTCATCGGTGCCGTCGGAGCCGTGCACCAGCCAGGCCTGTTCGGCTCCCAGCTGCCCGAGGGTTTCGGCCATCGGGCGGATCAGATCGCGGCTGAAGGCGCCGGTGAGCTGACGTTTGACACCGGCCGGGTTGGTAAGCGGGCCGAGAATGTTGAAGATCGTGCGCGTGCCCAGCTCCTGCCGGGTGGGCATGACATGGGCGATGGCCGGATGATGCATCGGCGCCATCATGAAGCAGATGCCTGCTTCGCGCAGCGCCTGTTCGGCCACTTTCGGCCCGACCATGACGTTGATGCCCATCTGGCCAAGCGCATCCGCTGCGCCGGATTTCGACGACAGGTTGCGGTTGCCGTGTTTTGCAACAACGGTCCCGGCCCCCGCGACGACAAAGGCGGTCGCGGTTGAGATATTGAGCGTGCCCTTGCCATCACCGCCGGTGCCGACGATGTCGATCGCACCCGCTGGGGCCACGACGGGGTTGCATTTGGCGCGCATCACGGCGGCGGCGGCGGCATATTCATCCACCGTTTCACCACGGGTGCGCAGGGCCATCAGCAGGCCGCCCATCTGGCTGGGCGTGGCATTGCCTTCGAACAGATGGGTAAAGGCGGCCTCTGCTTCGGCCCGGCTGAGAGGGCGATCCGCAGCGGCGTCGATCAGCGGCTTCATCTGATTGCTCATGCGGGCACCTTCATCACGTCGAGGAAATTCTTGAGCAGCGCATGTCCGTGTTCGGAGGCGATGGATTCCGGGTGGAACTGGACGCCGTGGATCGGCAGAGTCTTGTGCTGTAGCCCCATGATGGTGCCATCTTCCAGCTCTGCGGTGATCTCCAGACTGTCCGGCAGGCTGTCGCGCTCCACCACCAGCGAATGATAGCGTGTCGCCTCAAAGGGGGAGGGCAGACCGGCAAATAGTCCCGTGTTGTTGTGGTGCATGGTGCCCATCTTGCCGTGAACGATGTCCTGGCAGCGCACGACCTTGCCGCCAAAGGCCTGACCGATGGTCTGGTGGCCAAGGCAGACGCCCATCAGCGGGGTCCGGGTTTCGGCGGCGGCTTCGGTCAGGGCCAGGCAAATACCGGCCTGATCGGGGTCGCAGGGTCCCGGCGACAACAGGATGCCGGCGGGGTTCATCGCCATCGCATCCTGTACGTTCAGCGCATCATTGCGATGGACCTGCACATCAGCGCCCAATTCGCCCAGATAATGCACGAGGTTGTAGGTAAAGGAGTCGTAGTTGTCGATCAGCAGCAGCATAGTCGCGGGGCTCGTTTAAGGGCTGGCGGGCCGGGGCCGCGCCGCAGTATAGTGGTCGCGACATACATGTTCAGGGTTGCGCGGCAGCGTCAAGTGCACATCACCAGCAGCGGCCAGGCCAATCGGGCCACGGGGTGTTGGGGCGGCTTGACCGACAGAATGCGACCGGTTCCAGAAGGCAACGAGAGGCAGGACAGAGATGCGAGGGTTTCTTGGAGGCGTGAGTTTCGGGGCCTTGGTGGCCGCAGGCGGCGCCGTGGTGTGGTCGCTGTCGGTGCCGTTGCCCAAATCGGTCGAGGTCAGCGTGGCTGTACCGGCGCGCAGCGTCGTGCAGGCTCCGGCGGCGGAAACGCCGGTTGACGGTGGCGGCACCGATCCAGATCTGGTGGAGGCACCGCCCGCCGCATTGGATCCGCAGGTCGTGGGCGATGATCTGGCGGCGCTGGCCGATGCCGATACGGGTCCGGCGGAACGTCCTGAAGTTGGCACCGAACTGGGGAGCGGCACCCGTGCTGCTCCGGGCGGTGTCGGCGCGCCTGCCATTGATGTCGGGCGCGATGCGCCTGTTACCCCAGTTGAGGCCTTGCCGGCCCCCAATGCGCCCAGTCAGGAGCAGAGGCTTGTCGTGGTGTCGGATCCGGCGCAGCCGCCGGTGCCTGCGGCAGCAAGCGAAGCCCCAGCCCGGCTGGCCTCCACTCCGGATCAGGGCACTGAGGCCAATCCGGGTGGCGACAGCCGCACCGCGGCAACAGCTGCACCCAGCGACGAGGAGCCAAGCGGCAGCGCAGCCGCCAGCCGTCTGCCGGTGCCGAATATTACAACCGGTGATCCGGTGCTGAGCAGCCCAGCCACGCGCGGGGCGTCAGGTCCGGCGCTTGGGGCGGCCCCCGGGCCGACACCGACACCTGTGCTGCCGGCGCCCGGCCGCGCCGGACCAGCGCAGGTGGGCACGCAGCCAGCGGCCAGTGATGCCCAGGCCAAGCCTTCGCAGCCAGAAAGCGTCGGCCAGCCAGAAAGTGCCGGAACCGGGTCAGCAGCATCGACGGCGCCAGCGACGCGGCGGATTGCGGATCTGCCGACCACCAATTCCACGCCAGAACCATCCGCTTCAGCCTCTGAGAGTGCTGGCCGTCCGCAGATCGGCACGCCGGTGCGCCCGCTGACCGAACGCGATGACGCCAAGGCCCCTGCCGCTGGCAGCCAGATTGCGACGCCATCCGCCGGGGTGCCGTTTGAGCAGAATGCCCAGCCCTTTACCCCGGAGGACGGGCGCGCGCTGATGTCGATTGTCCTGATTGACGATGCGGAGGCCATTGGCGCCGAAGCCTTGCAGGATTTCCCCTATCCGCTGACCTTTGCGCTGGATCCCGAAGATCCCGAGGCCGCAGCCAAGATGGCCCGCCATCGCGCGGCTGGTTTCGAGGTCATGGTGGTGGCGGATTTGCCGCGCGATGCGGGGCCACAGGATGCCGAAACAGCCTTGCAGGTCTGGTTGGAGACCCTGCCGGAGGCTGTCGCCGTGCTGGAAGGGGTCGAGACCGGGTTTCAGGGCAACCGCCCGCTGGCCGATCAGATGGCCACGGCGCTTGGCGCGATGGGCTACGGGATGGTGACGCAGGATGCCGGTCTGAATACCGTGCAGAAACTGGCGCTGCGTGAGGGGGTGCCGGCCGGTGTGGTCTTCCGTGATTTCGATGGCGCCGGACAGGATCCCCGGGCCATTCGCCGGTTCCTGGATCAGGCTGCCTTCCGCGCCGGGCAGGAAGGTGCGGTGATCATGCTGGGTCGGGTACAGCCGGATACGATTTCGGCGCTGTTGATCTGGGGGCTTCAGGATCGTGCCAACCGGGTTGCGCTGGCGCCGGTGTCGGCCTCGCTGCGGGCGCAGGTGCAGGCCGAGTGATCGGCGCACCGGGCTGAGCCCGCGTAAAAAAGGCGCCCCTCTGAACGAGGGACGCCTTTTTTGCCTTCGGCGAGAGTATTTTGGGAAAGATGACAGGCGGTCGAGATGCCGCGCGCATGAGATGCCGGGCGCGCAGCCTCTCGGGGGCTGCGGTTCTGTCCGGGGCTAGCCGTTGCCGTTGCCGGTAAAGCGGGCCGCATCTGCGGCGGCACGGCGGATCGCGTTGGATTTATGGACGGTCTCCATATATTCCGCCTCCGGGTCGCTGTCATAGACAACGCCGCCGCCGGCCTGGATATAGAGGGTCTGATCCTTGACGATGGCGGTACGCAGCGCGATGCACATGTCCATGTCGCCGCCGGCCGAGAAATAGCCAACACCGCCGCCGTAGATGCCGCGTTTTTCCGGCTCCAGCTCGTCGATGATTTCCATCGCGCGCACCTTTGGCGCGCCGGAGACGGTGCCTGCGGGCATGCCGGCAAAGAAGGCATCCAGCGCGTCCTTGTCCTCCGCCAGCTCGCCCACGACGTTGGAGACGATGTGCATCACGTGGCTGTAGCGTTCGATGATGAATTTTTCGGTGGGGCGCACGGTGCCGATCTTCGCCACCCGGCCGGTGTCGTTGCGCCCGAGGTCCAGCAGCATCAGGTGCTCTGCCAGCTCTTTCTTGTCGGCCAGTAGATCCAGTTCCAGCGCCTTGTCTTCCTCGGGCGTGGCGCCGCGCGGGCGGGTGCCTGCGATCGGCCGGATGGTGACCTCCTGCCCGAAGACGCGCACCAGGATTTCGGGGCTGGCACCGACCACCTGGAAGCCGCCGAAGTTGAAGTAGAACATGAAGGGCGAGGGGTTGGTGCGGCGCAGGGAGCGGTAAAGCGCGAAAGGCGGCTGCGGGAAGGCCTGTGTCCAGCGCTGTGCCGGCACCACCTGGAAGATGTCACCGGCGCGGATGTAGTCCTTGGCCTTCTCCACCGCGGCCATATAGCCCTCTTTGGTGAAATTACTCACCGGGGGCGCAACCTCGTCGGCGTCGCCAAGGTCGCGGCTTTCGGCGGGCATGGCACGTTCCAGATCGCGCACCGCGTCCATCACCCGCTCGGCAGCCTGGGCATAGGCGGCCTTGGCCGACTGGCCTTCGCTGGCCCATGCGGGGGAGACCACTGTGACCTCGCCCTTGACCCCGTCGAGCACGGCGATCACCGAGGGGCGCAGCATCAGCGCATCGGGGAGGCCAAGCGGATCCGGGTTCACGTTCGGCAGATGTTCGACCAGCCGGATCATGTCATAGCCGAGATAGCCAAAAAGACCGGCCGCCGCCTGCGGCAGGTCATCGGGCAGCTCGATCCTGCTTTCGGCGATCAGCGCCCGCAGATTGTCCATCGGGTTGCCGTCCTGAGCGGTGAAATCATCCGCATCAAACCGCGCCGAGCGGTTCAGGGCCGAGCGCTCCCCGTGGCAACGCCAGACCAGATCCGGTTTCATGCCGATGATCGAATAGCGCCCGCGTACCTCACCGCCGGCGACGGACTCCAGCATGAAGGCGTCTTTCTGGGCGCCTGTCAGCTTCAGCATCAGCGACACCGGCGTGTCGAGGTCGGCGGCAAGCCGGGTGTAGACAACCTGGTTTTCACCGGCCTCATAGGCTTTGGCAAAGGTCTCGAAATCGGGGGTCAGGGCCATCTGGATCTGCCTTGATTACTGGAAGTTGGCCTGCACGGCATTGAGCGCCTGCGGGTCGATGCGCGGCGCGGCGCGGGTCTGGGCGTCCTGCACGAAGGCTTCGAACAGGGCCTGAGCAAGCGCCTGATCCAGCTGGGTGCCCATCGCCTCGGCCAGCGCAGCCATCTCAGGCGTGTCGGCCACCGGCAGGGTTTCGGTGAGGCGCACCACAACAGTAGCACTTTCATCGCTGACCACGGCGACCTCGCCTTCGGCCAGATCAAAGACTCGGGCCATCAGCGACTGCGGGGCTGCTTCGATATAGGCGGCGCGGGTGAGGCCGGTTTCGGATGTAAGCTCAACGCCCTCGGGCAGCGCATCGCCGCTCTTCAGCAGGTCGGCCAGACGCTCGGCTTCGGCGACGGTGGCATCCTGAAGGCGCTGCTCCTGCCACGCGGCGCGCAGTTTGTCCTGAGCTTCTGCAAAGGGTTCGGGGCGTGGCTCAAGCTGTTCATCCAGGCGGATGGCAAAGAGGCTGCCATCTTCGAGGAAGTCGACCTCGGGGAAATCTTCGGTGCTGACAGCGGCAGCGGCGGTGCGGAACCCGTCATAGGCGGCGATGCCATCGGTGCTGCCGTTGTGCCAGTCGATCTTGCCCAGCTCCATGCCGGGTTCGTTGACCAGCTCTTCCAGCGTGGCACCGCCGGCGAGCATGTCGTTGATGTCCTCGGCGCGGGTTTCGATCAGGCGGCGGGCGCGGTCGGTTGCCAGCTCGGCGCGCAGCTCGTCCTTGACATCATCAAGGCTGGTCACGCGTGCCTCAAGACGGCCATTGACGCGGAACAGGGCCGGGCCGAGATCGCTGTCGAGCGGGCCAACCACATCGCCGACCTGCGCGGCAAAGACGTCCTGTCCGGCGCCGCCGAGGTCGCCCATGGTCACATCGCCCAGATCCACGTCCTGCAGGCTGAGATCACGATCGGCGACCAGTGCTTCAAACGTGCTGCCATTGATGTCGAGCTGCGCCTTGGCGCTGGCGGCCGCTTCGGTGTTGGCAAAGACCAGACGTTCCACCAGACGGCGCTCGGGCACCTGATATTCATCGCTGCGCTCGTTGAACAGCTGTTCCAGCGCGGCGGCGTCGATCTCGATTTCGTCAACCAGCGCATCGGGGCGCAGGGCGGCGTAGGTGATGACCTTGGTGCGGGGCAGGGTGAAGCGGTCGATATGCGCCTCATAGAAGCTGCGCAGCTCTTCTTCGCTGGGGTCGACGGCCGTCAGGGCGAGGCTGTCGGGGCTGACCGGCAGCCAGTCAAAGCTGCGACGGGCGCCGACATAGCTGGTGAGCGTGTCGCGCAGCGTGTCGGGCATTTCGGTGCCTGCCATGATGGCACCCTGCACCAGGGTGCGGGCGGATTCGCGACGCAGGTCGGCCTCGAAGGCGGCTTCGCTCAGGCCGATATTGTCCAGCGCATATTGATAGGTGTCGCGGTTGAAAGCGCCGCTGCCGTCCTGAAACGCCGGGATCCGGCTGATTTCGTCGAACAGGTTCTGATCGCCGATGGACAGGCCCAGATTGCTGCTTTCCTGATCGAGTGCGGCGATGGCGATCAACCGTCCCAGTACCACGCGATCAAGACCAAGCGCTGTCATCTGCGCGATAGGAATGCGCTGGCCGGTCTGGGCCTCCAGCGCGCGCTGTTCGCGCTGCAATTCGCGGGCGTAGTCATCGACCGAGACCTCCTGATCTCCGACCACCGCAACCGAGTTCACCGATCCGGTGAAATTGACCGCACCAAAGCCGGCGAGGCCGATGATCAGCATCCCCATCAGGATCCAGACAAATGTATTTGATAGTTTTTTCATGCCTGCAGCCATGATGTCCTCGTATTGCCGGTCGCCGGACTGCACGGGGCAGCCGGGAATGCTGAAATGTCGAGGCTCTGAATACGCTGCCACCTTGAAAGGGGCAAGGGACGACTGATCTGTGCCTGCGTTCAGAGCGGGTGAGAGGGTGAGATTGCGGAGGCCTCAGCTCACGGGGCCCAGTTTGCCAGCCGGTCGAACAGGGTCCGGATGCCGGATGTGTCGACATTGGCAAAGGCGATACGGAATTGCTGCGTGCCCGATGGATCACCCTTGGGCGTGAACATGCTGCCGGGTAGCATCAGGATACCTGCCTCTTTTACCAGACGCCGGGCCAGCGGGTCGCTGTGCTGGTCAAACGGGTGGGCCACATAGGCGAAATAGGCGCCACAACCGAGCAGCTGCCAGCCACGCGCCGCCAGCGGCGCAAACCCGGACTCGATGGCAGCGCGGCGGCGCAGCAGTTCCTGACGCTCTGCGGCGAGCCAGTCGTCGAGGTTTTCCAGCCCCCAGAGCGCGCCGACCTGACCAAGTTGCGCCGGGCAGATGGTGACCGTGTCGAGGAACTTCTCCATCTCCTGCAGGTGATCGCGATGCGCGGCCACGGCACCCAGCCGGTGCCCGGTGAGCCGATAGGCCTTGGAGAAAGAATAGAGATGGATCAGCGTGTCGGACCAGCCGGGATCCTGAAACAGCCCATGGGGTGGGCCATCCCGACTGTCAAAGTCGCGGTAGGTCTCATCCACGATCAGGGCAAGATCATGGGCACGGGCAAGATCATAGAACCGCTGTACCAGACCGCCGGGATATTCGACCCCGCAGGGATTGTTCGGTGTGACCAGAACGATGGCGCGGGTCCGGTCGGTGATCAGCTTTGCAGCGGCATCCGGGCAGGGCAGCATGGCTGCGCCGACCGGCAGCGGGCAGGTTTCGACCCCCTGCATGTCGAGCCACATTCTGTGATTGAAATACCAGGGGGTCGGAAGAATGACCTGATCACCCTCACCACAAAGCGCCGCGATGGTCGCGGCAAAGGCCTGATTGCAGCCGGTGGTGATGGCGACATCACCCGCCGTGAGGTCGGCCGCATAGTGGCGGCCCATCTTTGCGGCGAGCGCGGCGCGCAGGCTGTCCCGGCCCAGTACCGCACCGTAAAGGTGGCTGCTGTCGTCGCCAAGGGCGGCCTCGGCGATGGCGCGGCGCAGCCCCTCGGGGGGCGGGTCCGCAGGCGCCGCCTGACTGAGATTGAGGAGCGGCATGTCAGCAGGCAGGTTCAGCCCCTCCAACCAGCGCCGGGAATCGACGATGGGCGAGACAAAGGTGTCTTTGGTGCGGGCGTGGGGAAAACGGGCCTGTGGCATCGGGTGTCCTGTCTTGCGTCGGCGCGTCACCGGCCAGAGCCATGGCGCGCTTTGGCCACTCCGCCGCAACTGCGCCGGTTTTGCAAGGGGGTTTGACCTGCGCCGGAAAAATCCCAGCAGATCCCCGGCGCGGAAACGAAAAAAGACGCCCCCTAAGGTGCGTCTTTCCATGCGTCGTGTGACGGTTGGTGGTCCGTCAGTCGATGATCAGTCGGTCCCGCGATAGGGTTCGACATATTGCAGCGCCATATCCCAGGGGAAGAAGATCCAGGTGTCCTGGCTCACCTCGGTGATGAAGGTATCGACCATCGGCCGACCTTTGGGTTTGGCATAGACGGTGGCAAAATGCGCCTTGGGATACATCTGGCGCACCAGTTCCAGAGTTTTGCCGCTGTCGACCAGATCGTCGATGATCAGCACGCCTTCACCGTTGCCCATCAGTTCGGCGTCGGGGGCTTTCAGCACCTCCGCCTGTCCCTGATCCTGATGATGATAGGATTTCACCCCGATCGTGTCGACGATGCGGATATCCAGTTCGCGGCTGACGATCATGGCCGGAGCCATGCCGCCACGGGTGATGGCGACAACGGCACGCCAGGCGCCTTCGTCGGGGCCTTGCCCGTCCAGACGCCACGCCAATGCGCGGCTGTCGCGGTGCAGCTGGTCCCAGGAAATATGAAAGCCTTTTTCATGAGGCAGACGATCGGTCATGTTTTTGATGCTCCTGTTAGGGTCTGGCGTCCGGGATCGTGCATCTGTCCTCAGAGGGCGGCGATCTTGACGCCGAGGGCGGCCAGCAGACCACCAAAGACCCGGTCGATCACATGTTTCAGATTGATATACCCGCGGCGCGTTTTCTCAAAGGAGAAGATACGGGCCACGAGGGTGTTCCAAGTGACTTCACCCAGAAAGATGCAGGTGAGCAGCGCGGCAAGGGCCAGGCTGCTGCTGCCTTCGGGAACGGTGCCGACAAAAACGGCGCCGAAAAAGGCGGCCGGCTTGGGGTTGGCCAGCTGGGTGAAGATCCCAAGACGGAAGGCCGCAAAAGCGGTCTGCGGCAATTGTGTGTCACTGTCCTGCGACATCGGTTCGCTGGCATGGCGCCACATGTTCCAGGCCATGTAGATCAGGAACATGGCGCCGCCGATTTTCAGCAGGGTCAGCAGGAAGGGGGCATAGTCAAACAGCAGGTTCAGCCCGAAGAGCGCGGCGGAGGCCCAGAACACCGCACCCGCACCGATGCCAATCGCCAGCGCCAGACCACTGCGCCAGCCATGGGCCAGGCCGACGCGCGCAGCCATCAGAACGGCGGGGCCGGGGCTGATGGCGGCCATCAGGCACAGGAGGACGGAAGCGGTAAAAGCGGCGAGTGTCATGGTGGGTCCCTGTCATTGGAAGAGGCGCGCGTGGGCCGCGCGCCTGCTGTGTCATTCTCTGTGGTGCAGATGCGCGCAGCATCTGCTGGACCCGTGTTTATTTGCGCCCGGTTGCCGCATCGATGTCAGGGGCGTCAACCGCCTTCATCCCGACGACGTGATAGCCGGCATCCACGTGCAGATTCTCGCCGGTCACGCCGGAGGACAGATCCGACAGCAAATAAAGCGCGGATTTGCCCACGTCATCAATGGTCACGTTGCGGCGCAGTGGCGAATTATATTCGTTCCATTTCATGATGTAGCGGAAATCACCAATGCCCGAGGCGGCCAGCGTCTTGATCGGTCCGGCAGAGATCGCATTGACACGGATGCCGTCCTTGCCCAGATCTTCGGCAAGGTATTTGACCGATGCTTCGAGCGCGGCCTTGGCGACACCCATGACATTATAATGTGGCATCACCTGTTCGGCGCCGTAATAGGTCAGTGTGACCGCGCTGCCGCCCTCGGACATCATCTTCTCGGCGCGCTGCATCACCGATGTGAAGGAGTAGACCGAGATATCCATGGTCATCTGAAAGTTGCCACGGGTGGTGTCGACATAGCGACCGCGCAGCTCGTTCTTGTCGGAAAAGCCGATGGCGTGCACCAGAAAGTCCAGTTTGCCCCATTTTTCTTCCAGTGCTGCAAACAGCGCATCAACGGAGCCCTCATCGGCCACATCGCAGGGCAGGACGATATCGCTGCCAAGCTGCGCCGCCAGCGGGTCGACGCGTTTCTTCAGGGCATCGCCCTGGTAGGAAAACGCAAGCTCGGCGCCGGCGTCGGCGCAGGCTTTGGCAATGCCCCACGCGATGGATTTATCATTGGCAAGGCCCATGATGAGGCCACGTTTGCCGGCCATCAGTTGACTAGACATGCAGGTTCTCCGCCTGTGATATTCGAATTAGACGACGTTTAGTCTGTCAGGCGAGGCGCTTCAAGAGCGCTGTCTCTTGTCGTTTGTCCTGTCTCGGCCTAGGTTGCTGTCAGCCATGCGCATTGTCGCGCCAGCCAGACCCAAATAATAACAGTCCAAGAGGTGCGCCATGTCCGATCGCAGCGGTATCTTTGCGGGGGAGGATCCCTTTGCCATCGCGCGCAGCTGGCTGAGCGAGGCGGAAGAGAGCGAGATCAACGATCCCAATGCGATTGCATTGTCGACGGTGGATGCCGATGGGTTGCCCAATTGCCGGATGGTCCTGCTGAAAGAGATCGAGGACGCAGCCTTTGTCTTTTATACCAATTACGAAAGCGCCAAGGCGCAGGAGCTGGATGGCGCTGGCAAGGCGGCGTTTGTCATGCATTGGAAATCGCTGCGACGCCAGGTGCGTGCGCGCGGGATCATCAGTCGCGAGAACGGCCCGCAGGCCGATGCCTATTACAAATCCCGGTCCCTCAAGAGCCGGCTGGGGGCCTGGGCCTCGGCGCAGTCGCGCCCCTTGTCGAGCCGGGGTGCGCTGATGGCGGAGGTGGCCAAGGTCACAGCCACCAAAGGGTCAAATCCCGAGCGCCCGCCGTTCTGGGGCGGTTACCGCCTGACGCCGCTTGAGATCGAGTTCTGGGCCGATGGCGCGTTTCGTCTGCATGATCGCTTTGTCTGGCGGCGCGAGACACCCGAAGCGCTTTGGAGCGTGGAGCGGTTGTGCCCTTAGGTCACTATCGGAAAATAGCAGAATTGTGATATTGGTGTCCGTTTTTGGCTTGAACTCAGAACCGAGAATAGAGCATCACCTACTGGTTAAAAACTGAAGAATACGGTGGACTACAGCAGTGGCAGAAGACTTGAGCAGTTTGCAGCAAATACGCGGGCTGGTGAAATGGTTCGATCCAACCAAAGGTTTCGGCTTTGTCGTCTCCGATGAGGGCGGACCGGACATCCTGCTGCACGTGAATGTGTTGCGTAACTTCGGTCAGAGCTCCATCGCGGACGGGGCCGAGGTTGAACTGGTGACGCATCGCACCGAACGCGGCGTCCAGGCGGTGGAGATTCTGTCGATCACGCCTCCGGTTCGCGACGACAGCCCGGTTCTGAGCGATTTCGCGGAGATTGATGCCGAGACGCTGAGCGCCGAGCCACTGGTGCCCGCGCGGGTGAAATGGTTCGACAAAGGCAAGGGCTTTGGTTTTGCCAATGTGTTTGGCCGCGACGAAGACGTGTTTCTTCATGTCGAGGTTCTGCGCCAGTCGGGCCTGTCGGAACTGCAACCGGGCGAGGCGCTTGGGATGCGGGTGATCGACGGTAAACGCGGCCGCATGGCGATCGAGGTGCTGGCCTGGGAATCGGCGCTTCTGGAAAAGCAGGACTAAGGTGATGCGGTGCGCCTGGACCCGATTGTCAGACAGGATGACAACAGGAGCCAGAGCCGCCGCTCTCTCTATTATGTCGGTCGCTGCGATTGTGGTGGCCGGTGCGGTGCAGTCCGAAGAAACCTGCCGACCTGATCTGGTCAGCCTGCGCGGCCCCTGGGGGCAGGCGCAGTTCACCGTAGAAATCGCCGATACCATAGAAACACGCGCGCAGGGGTTGATGCACCGGCCCCATATGGCGCGTGGCAGTGGCATGTTGTTTGTCTATGAGATGCCGCAGCGCGCGAGCTTCTGGATGAAGAATACGCTCATTCCGCTGGACATGCTGTTTGTCGACAGCAGCGGGACGGTCCGACACATCCATCACCGGGCGATCCCCGGCGATTTGACGCCGATTCCGGGTGGTGACAACGTCTATGCCGTGCTGGAAATCAACGGCGGTCTTGCTGCGCTTTATGGGATTTCGGTCGGCACCCTGCTGCGCCATGAAGTTTTTTCAACGACAGGCGCAATTTGGCCCTGTTAGGGCTTTTCAAATCAGATCGGCAACGCTAGGAAGGCGCACGGTCCGGGGCGTGGCGCAGTCTGGTAGCGCACCTGTTTTGGGTACAGGGGGTCGTGAGTTCGAATCTCGCCGCCCCGACCATTTCATCCATCTGGATGTGACGTAGACGCCGACATGCCTGTCACCGGGCTGTCGGCGTTTCGCGTTCCAGCTGACCGATCCGATGGGGGCGCAGATCCGTCGTCCGCGGACGGGCAGCGGCGCTGTTCAGTCGCTGAGGGCTCGCTGAGGAGATTCGGACTGGTTTCCAAATTATGATCAAATCGGGCGTCTCGCTATGTCTGTTAAGGGTTGCTTAACCAACTGACGCGCCTTGGCGTCGATTTCCTTTTACGCTTCGTGCCAACAGGGAAAAAAAACACCTCGGCACGCCTTCTATCTGGTGGGCGTGTATTTCATTTTATCAACCCTCGGCCTGGTTGAGTGATTTCTGTTTCGGAAGAGTTCGCTGCTGCCGTTGCTGAGGCGTGACATGCGGCAAGCCCCTCTCCGCAAGGGGATTTATCGCGTCGGATGGATGGGGCTCTTGGGACCGTGCCAGGTAAAGTGATCAACTCTGAATCGCAGCTTCGTGATCGACCGCAGACCATTAAGCTATCGTCAACGAAAAAGATGGTTACGAAAGCCTAAAAATGCCGTTGACCCCATATGCCTGAATACGTCAAATTGTGTACGTCGGATGATGCAGCACAAAATATGGTGGATTTCACCCGGTGCTACACCAGACCAAGCAAAGCATTTAGCGCTGGCGGATATGGGGCCTCGGCCCTGGCACGCATCTTATGTGAGGTGCGCAGCAAGGTGTTTTGTGGCGAAGAACTCGAAGAGACGCGTCGGCCAAAAGGCGTGATTTGTGACAGTGGGACTGCAAAAAAAGAGGCAGATGGCATGAAGATTGAACGGAAATTTACAAAATCTGGGCAGGACGCATATGCCGATCTGGACTTTGTCCCTGCGACGTCGGAGATCCGCAATCCAGACGGCACCATTGTATTCCGTCTTGAGGGCGTCGAGGTTCCGGCGGGCTGGAGCCAGGTCGCCAGCGATGTGATTGCGCAGAAATATTTCCGTAAAGCCGGTGTCCCGAGCAAACTGAAAAAGCTCCGTGAAAAAGGCGTGCCCGAGTTCCTGTGGCGCTCGGTTCCGGCCGGTGATGATGTGGAATTTGGCGGCGAGACCTCTTCCAAACAGGTGTTCGACCGTCTGGCCGGCGCCTGGTGCTACTGGGGCTGGAAAGGCGGTTATTTCTCAACCGAGGAAGACGCGCGCGCCTATTTCGACGAGATGCGCTATATGCTGGCGACCCAACGCGCCGCGCCGAACAGCCCGCAGTGGTTCAACACCGGTCTGCATTGGGCCTATGGCATCGACGGCCCGGCACAGGGGCACCATTATGTCGATTACAAGACCGGCCAGCTGACCAAATCTGACAGCGCCTATGAGCACCCGCAGCCCCATGCCTGCTTTATCCAGTCGGTCTCTGACGATCTGGTGCAGGACGGCGGCATCATGGATCTTTGGGTTCGTGAGGCGCGGTTGTTCAAATATGGCTCCGGCACCGGCACCAATTTCAGCCACCTGCGCGGTGAAGGCGAACCTCTGTCCGGCGGTGGCAAATCCTCTGGCCTGATGGGCTTCCTCAAGATCGGTGACCGGGCAGCCGGCGCGATCAAATCCGGTGGCACCACCCGTCGCGCCGCCAAGATGGTGATCGTCGATGCAGATCACCCGGATATCGAACAGTTCATCGACTGGAAAGTGATCGAAGAGCAGAAGGTGGCCTCCATCGTCGCAGGCTCCAAGATGCACGAGAAGATGCTGAACGGTCTCTTCGAGGCCATTCGCAGCTGGGACGGGGCCGAGGCTGACGCCTATGATCCGGCCGTCAACGATGGGCTGAAAAAGGCAATCCGCGAAGCCAAGAAGGTCGCCATCCCCGAGACCTATGTGAAGCGCGTTCTGGACTATGCCAAGCAGGGGCATACCTCGATTGAATTCCCGACCTATGACACCGACTGGGACAGCGACGCCTATAATTCGGTTTCCGGTCAGAACTCCAACAACTCGATCCGGGTCACCAACGCCTTCCTTCATGCGGTGAAGAAGGACGCCGACTGGCAGCTGATCAACCGGGTCGATGGCAAGGTTGCCAAAACCGTGAAGGCACGGGATCTGTGGGAAAAGGTCGGTCATGCGGCCTGGGCCTGCGCCGATCCGGGCATCCAGTTCCACGACACAGTGAACGAGTGGCACACATGCCCCTCCGACGGTGAGATTCGCGGCTCAAACCCTTGTTCGGAATATATGTTCCTGGACGATACCGCCTGTAATCTCGCGTCGCTGAACCTGCTGACCTTCCTCAAGGACGGGGTGTTCCAGGCCGAGGATTACATGCACGCCTGCCGTCTGTGGACGGTGACGCTGGAAATCTCGGTGATGATGGCGCAGTTCCCGTCCAAGGAAATCGCGCAGCGTTCCTATGATTTCCGCACGCTGGGCCTTGGCTACGCCAATATCGGCGGCTTGCTGATGAACATGGGCTTTGGCTATGACAGCGCCGAAGGGCGCGCGCTTTGCGGTGCGCTGACCGCGATCATGACCGGCGTGTCCTATGTCACTTCCGCCGAGATGGCCTCCAAGCTGGGGCCGTTTGCCCGCTACGAGCAGAACGCAAGCGACATGCTGCGGGTGATCCGCAACCATCGCGCAGCCGCGCACGGCGCGGTCGACGGCTACGAAGGCTTGGCCGTGAAGCCGGTGCCGCTTGACAGTGCCAACTGCCCGGACCCGCGTCTGGCGGAACTGGCGATGAGCAGCTGGGACGAGGCGCTGGAGCTGGGCGAACGTCACGGGTTCCGCAATGCGCAGGCCACCGTGGTCGCCCCAACCGGCACCATTGGTCTGGTCATGGATTGCGACACCACCGGGATCGAGCCGGACTTTGCGCTGGTGAAGTTCAAGAAGCTGGCCGGCGGCGGTTATTTCAAGATCATCAACCGCTCGGTCCCCGCCGCGCTGGAGGGGCTGGGCTATTCCCCGGCCCAGATCGAAGAGATCGTCTCCTATGCCGTGGGCCATGGCACCATCGGCAATGCGCCGGGAATCAATCACACCTCGCTGGCCGGTCACGGCTTTGGCCCCAATGAGCTTGCGAAGGTCGATGCGGCGCTGGAGTCGGCCTTTGATATCCGCTTTGTGTTCAATCAGTGGACGCTGGGCGAGGATTTCTGCACCGGTGTTCTGGGCATCCCGACGACAAAGCTGAACGATCCGACCTTTGACCTGCTGCGCCATCTGGGCTTCAGCAAGCGCGATATCGAGGCGGCGAATGACCATGTCTGCGGATCCATGACGCTGGAAGGTGCGCCGCATCTGAAGGAAGAGCACTATCACATCTTTGATTGCGCCAATCCTTGTGGCAAGAAAGGCAAGCGTTATCTGGGGGTTGATAGCCATATCCTGATGATGGCCGCAGCCCAGAGCTTTATCTCCGGTGCAATCTCCAAGACCATCAACATGCCCAATGACGCCACCATCGAGGATTGCCAGAAGGCCTATGAACTCAGCTGGTCGCTGGGGGTGAAGGCCAATGCGCTGTACCGTGACGGCTCCAAGCTGAGCCAGCCGCTGGCGGCGGCACTGGTTGAGGACGACGATGAGGCGGCCGAAATTCTCGAAAGCGGGTCGCAGCAGGAAAAGGCCATCACCCTTGCCGAGAAGATCGTCGAGAAGGTGGTTATCAAGGAAATCGTGAAATCGCATCGCACCAAGATGCCGCAGCGCCGCAAGGGCTATACCCAGAAGGCGGTGGTTGGGGGCCATAAAGTGTACCTGCGCACCGGCGAATATGAGGATGGCAACCTTGGCGAGATCTTCATCGACATGCACAAGGAAGGTGCCGGTTTCCGGGCGATGATGAACAATTTCGCCATCGCGGTATCGGTTGGCCTGCAATATGGCGTGCCGCTGGAGGAGTTTGTCGACGCCTTCACCTTCACCAAGTTTGAGCCCGCGGGCATGGTGCAGGGCAATGACTCGATCAAGAATGCGACCTCCATTCTGGACTATGTGTTCCGTGAGCTGGCGGTCAGCTATCTCGATCGGACCGATCTGGCTCATGTCAAACCGGAAGGCGCCAGCTTTGACGATCTGGGCCGGGGCGAGGAAGAGGGTGTCTCCAATCTCTCGGAACTGAGCGAAACCGCTGCGACGCGGTCGCTGGAGGTGCTGAAACAGATTTCCTCCACCGGCTATCTGCGTAAGCGTCTGCCGCAGGAACTGGTCGTATTGCAGGGCGGGCAGACCGAGCTGCTGGCCAACATCGGGGGCGATCCGGTCGCTGCCTTGCAGTCGCTGGTGCCTGAGACATCAGCCGTTGCGCCTGCCGCGTCCGGCGGCATGGATGCCCGAACCAAGGCCAAGATGCAGGGCTACGAGGGCGAGGCCTGCGGCGATTGCGGAAATTACACGCTGGTGCGCAATGGCACCTGCATGAAATGCAACACCTGCGGCGGCACCTCTGGCTGTAGCTGAGTGCTGATGGAATTGGACTGTGACCATCGCGGCGATGCTGTCGCGCTGGTCGGAAACCCGGGGTGGGTGCGCTCACCCCGACACGGATCGGGACACAGGCAACAACCTCGGGCGGTAACAAGAACCACCTGATCCGTGCACCTGGGAGGGGGAGGCCACAGCGCCTCCCTTTTTCTTTTTTGGTCCGGAGCTTGGTTTAGCTGCGTTTTAGAACCCTTGAAAATATAACGATAAACGCTGAAAGCGCTGCAAGGATCACAAAGGCGGCAGGCAGCGACAGCAACTCGGCGGTAATGCCGATCATGGGTGGGCCGATCAGAATGCCGCCGTAGCCGAATGTCGCGACACTGGCGATGGCAGCGCCCGCGGGCAGTTCGGGATCACTGGCCGCGCGGCTGAAGGCGAGCGGCATGACCAGCGCATAGCCGATACCCATCAGGGCAAAGCCAATCATGGCAGCAGCGTAGCTGCCAAACACCACCGCGATCAATGCGCCAAGACAGGCGCTGGCACCGGCCATGCGCGCGGCGCTGACGGCCCCAAGCCGCGCGACCACAAGATCGCCGATCAGCCGCATTGCCACCATAGCGACCGAGAAAACGGCAAATCCAAGCGCGGCATCCGCTTCGCTGGCGCCCGTCGTCAGCACCAGAAAGATCGCGCTCCAGTCGGCCATCGCGCCTTCGCCAACGGCCCCGCAAAAGGCGACGAATCCCACCGCAACCAGCGGTCCACGGGGCAGAAGTGATGGTTTTTTCATCGGATTCTTGGGGGCGGGGTCGGCAGTCCAGGGGATCTGTGCGACAGAGAGCGTCAGAAGCGCTGCGATCCCCCCGGCGAGCAGGAAATGCAGCGGGATTTCTGCCCCGACGGAGGCCGCGCCGTAGCCAGACAGCGCACCAAGCCCGGCCCCAAGGCTGAACATCGCGTGAAAAGACGACATCATCGGCCGTCCGGCACGTTTCTCCACCTCGCTTGCCCATGCGTTCATCGCTACGTCCATGCTGCCATGGGCGGCACCAAAGACAAAGAGCGCGGCCGCCAGCAGCGGCAGGCTCGGCGCCAGCGCCAGCAGCACCAGCCCGAGGACATAGGCCAGCGCCACCCGGCGGGTTACATGGGCGGCCCCCATCCGATCTGCCGCCCGTCCGGCAAGCGGGAAGGAGAGGATCGCGCCTGCGGCCATTAGCAACAGCAGCAGCCCCAGCGCGCCGGGCGTCAGCCCGTGGCTGTCGGCGACGGCGGGGATGCGCGACGCCCAGATGCCAAACAGGGCGCCGTTCAGCACAAACATCGCCGCAACCGCGCGCCATGGCGTGCGCAGCCGGAACCGGGAAGACGGACGGGTCGGGTGAGGGCTGGTTACGGGCACGCGAAATCCTTTTTACGGTAGAAACTGAGGTCTCAAATCTGGCGGGCCCATACCGGCTTGGGACATCTGACGGGACCGCTTGGCGCAGACAAATCCTCGCCAGGATTTTCGCAGAGTGATTGGAACTCAATGCCGGTGCAAGCGGTTTTGGCCCAATGTGCGGCAGGTGCCCGGGTGGTTTATTCGGGCCGTATTCGGCGCGGCAGATGGATCGAATCGACGTCAGCAGGGGCCGGTTGATTGGCAAGAGCGTCTGTTCCGATCCGGCTCCGATCTCTGAGTGGTGCCTTAACATGTCTTTATAACGCATTGAATGTGCTTGATTATATAATGTCCGACAATACTGTTGATAATGTCCGACATTATTGCCATGCTGTGACAGGAACCGGGTCTGGCCAGCGCCAGATCGCATGAAAGGCACAGCATGGCAGCGCGTGATCCGAACCAGACAGCCCATCACATGGCGCCGCTTCCGGCGCGCAGCACTAGCCGGGATGTCCTTGAAGCGCTGATCCGCATGATCGAGGCTGACGGGCTGGGTGTGGGCGACCGCCTGCCGCCAGAAGTGGAGATCGCCCGTCAGCTGGGCGTAGGCCGGTCCAAGGTGCGCGAGGCGCTGACCGCCTGGCAGAACATGGGCATCGTGACCCGCAACAAGAAGGCCGGGACGCGACTGGCGACGGAGGTGGTGTCAAATGCCATCCATCTGCCGGTGATGGTCAAGCTGGAGGCCGAGAGCCTTATGCGAACCCATGCGGTTCGGCGCCCGCTGGAACTGGAAACCGTCCGCCTGGCAACCCGCAACATCACCCCGCAAAGCGCCCGTATCATCATGGGCCGTGTGACCGAGCTGATCGCGGTTCACGGTGCCGGAGAGGACTGGCGCGCCTCCGATTACCGGTTTCACGAAGCCCTGCAGGAGGCCTGCGGCAACCCGTTGTTCGGTCAGCTGATCCAGCAGATCCAGCATGGATTCAACGAGGTCTACGAGGCGCCATTCGGCAAGCCGCATCTGGGGGAGTCCTCGATCCCGCTGCACCTGCCGCTGGCCGAAGCGGTGGTCGCGGGCAATGAGGAGGAGGCGATGAAAGTGATGGAGCGCATTCTCGACATGGTCGAAGCGGAGATCCGCGAGTCGATGCAGGCGATGGTGGAGGGACATGATGACTGAGGACTTGGGCCTGGCCACGTTGATGGCGGCTGTTCTGGAGGATCGCAACGGCGCGATCACCCCGCCGATCGTACAGACATCGCTGTTCAGTTTTGACAGCTACGAAGCGTTTGAAGATCGCATGGCCGGGCGCAGCGATACGGCGATATACACAAGGGTCCAGAACCCGACGGTGGCGGCTTTTGAGGGGTTGATGGCCAAGGCCGAGCAGGGCGAGGCGGCCTGCGGATTTGCCTCCGGGATGGCGGCGATTTCCTCGACGCTTCTTGCCTTTGTGAAACCGGGCGACAGGATTGCCTGCGTCGAACATGTCTACCCCGACAGCTATCGTTTCATGGAACGGCTGTTGCGGCCCTTTGGGGTTGAAATCGACTATTACGCGCCGAAGCAGCTGGAAGAGGAGCCGGACCTGCTCAAGGGCGTGCGGCTGGCCTATCTGGAAAGCCCCAGCTCGGTGGTGTTCCAGCCTCTGAACCTCATGAAGGTTGCAGCCCATGCAAAACGGCATGGCGTGCTGACGATGATCGACAATTCCTGGGCCAGCCCTGTGTTTCAAAAACCCCTGACCCAAGGCATTGATATCGTTTTGCATTCAGCATCGAAATATATCTCCGGCCATTCCGATACCGTGGCGGGGGTGGTGGTGTCTTCGCAGGCGAATATCGACCGGATCCGTGATCTCACGTTGCCGTTGCTGGGTGGCAAGCTGGCGCCGTTCGAGGCGTTTCTGCTGACCCGAGGCCTGCGCACGCTGGCGGTACGGATGCGCCAGCACGAGGCCACGGCGACGCTCTTTATCGACCGTCTTTCGGCCTTGCCGCAGGTGCGCCGGGTGCATTCTCCGGGCCCAAACGACGTGCCGGGTCTCACCGGGCGGTCCGGTCTGATGTCGGTCGAATTTGATGACAGCGTGGATATCCCGGCATTTGCCAACGCGCTGACCCATTTCCGGCTGGGCGTCAGCTGGGGTGGATTTGAAAGCCTGATCCTGCCGGCCCGCGTCGGGCTTGCGCAGATCGGCGAAGAGAACTCGATGCAACGTTTTGGAGTTTCGCCGAACCTCGTTCGGCTGAACCTCGGGCTGGAGGAGGCCGAGGACCTGTGGGCGGATATCACATCCGCCCTCGCGACTAGCACGGTCTGACAGGGCCGTGTGCACCGTCACACGACAAGGGGAAGGACAACATGAAAAAAATTCTGACAGGGATCACGACGGCGGCCATGCTGATGGGCAGCGCCGCCTACGCGGAGACGACGCTCAAGCTGGTTGAGGTGATCACCAGCCCGGAACGCACCAAGGTGCTGCAGAGCATCGTTGACGGTTACGAGGCCGCCCATCCCGATGTTTCCGTCGAAATCATCAGCCTGCCGTGGGGGCAGGCGTTTGAGAAGCTGGCGACCATGGTTGCCGGCGGCGATATCCCCGATGTTGTCGAAATGCCCGACACCTGGCAGGCGCTTTATGCAGGCTCCGGCCAGCTGGCAAGCCTCGCCGATCATGTCGCCGACTGGGAGCATGGCGCAACGCTGACAGACAAGACGATCGCAATGGGCAGCCAGGCGGGTGATCTCTACATGATCCCCTACGGGTTCTACCTGCGCGCAATGTTCTACAACAAGAAACTGCTGGCCGAAGCCGGTGTCGAACCGCCCGAAACCATGGAAGACTTCATGGCGGCATCGGCTGCGGTATCGGAACTGGACGGCAAGTCAGGCTACTGCCTGCGCGGTGGTCCGGGTGGCACCAACGGCTGGGTGATGATGGCGGCTGCGATGAACGGCACCAATGACTTCTTCACCGATGATGGCAAGAGCCGCATGAATGAGCCAGGCTCGGTCGAGGGCATCCAGTTCATGCTTGATCTCTACCAGAAGGGCTATGCCCCGAAGGATGCGGTCAGCTGGGGCTTCAATGAGATCGTCGCCGGTTTCTATTCTGGCACCTGCGCTTTCCTCGATCAGGATCCTGACGCGCTGATCGCGATTTCGGAGCGGATGCCAGCCGAGGATTTTGCGGTGATCCCGATGCCTGTCGGCCCCTCCGGCAAGGCATTCCCGACCATCGGTTTTGCAGGCTGGTCGATCTTCAATGCGACCAAGCATGAGGACGAGGCCTTTGATCTGGTGGCGGCGCTGTCTGCACCTGAGGCCAATGGCACCTGGGCCAAGCGGGTTGGTGTGATCCCGGTCCATAAGGGCGCCGATCAGGACCCCTATTTCCAGACCGAGCAATTTGCAGGCTGGTTCAAGGAGTTGAACGGTGAGCAGTATGAGCCGACCACCATGCCGACCTTTCTGGAGAAATGGGGCTATTTTGCAAGCACCGTGGTTCTGGAAACCAGCCAGGAAGCGCTTCTTGGTCAGCGCAGCGCACAGGATCTGGCCGATGAATGGGCGGATTTCCTGACCGGCGAATATGCGAAATGGCAGGCAAAGCAGTGATTGCGCGCGCCCAAAAAAACGTCGTGCCCGGGGGAACCGGGGCACGGCGCTCGCTCTACTGGCACTATATGGTGGAGCCGTTTCTCTACCTGTCGCCGATGATCCTGTTGATCGGCAGCGTCATGCTGATGCCGCTGGTGATTGGGGTGTCCTACTCGTTTCAGGCCATTGAACTGCTGAATCCTTTCGACACTGGCTGGGTCGGGTTTGAAAACTATCAAAAGCTCTGGACGGATCGCAAATTCTGGATCGCGCTTGAGAACACCTTCTTCTGGACGTTCTGGTCGATCTTCTTTCAGTTCTTTCTCGGGCTTGGGCTGGCGATGCTGCTGAACACGCAGTTCTTTGGCAAGAAGCTGTTTCAAGCGCTGGTGTTTCTGCCCTGGGCGGTGCCGACCTTTCTGTCAGCCCTGACATGGGCCTGGCTGTTCAACCCGGTGATCGGACCGATCCCGCACTGGCTGGCCGCGCTTGGGGTGCTGTCGGAGCCCTACAATATCCTGGGTGATCCTGATCTGGCGATCTGGGGGCCGATCACCGCCAATATCTGGTTTGGCGTGCCGTTTTTCGCCATCACGCTGCTGGCTGCGCTGCAGTCCATTCCGGGTGAGCTGTACGAGGCTGCCGAAATCGACGGCGCCAGCGCGTGGCAGAGCTTTACCAAGATTACCCTGCCGTTCCTGGCGCCAATGATTGCCATCACGGTGATGCTGCGCACCATCTGGATCGCCAATTTTGCCGATCTGATCTTTGTGATGACCGGGGGTGGTCCGGCCAATTCAACGCAGATCCTGTCCACCTACATCTTTACCACCGCGTTCCGCAAACTGGACTTCGGCTATGCCTCGACCATTGCGGTGGCGCTGCTGATCATCCTTCTGGCCTATGCTGTCATCCTGCTGTGGATGCGCAGACGGCTGGTCAAGATCTGAGGATCACCATGGCTAATATCGCGCGTTCATCCAGACGTCATCCAGCGCTGGCGCTTGGGAAATATGCCGCCATCGCATTCTATCTCGGCTTTGCGCTGTTTCCGCTCTACTGGCTGATGAAAATCGCCGTTACGCCCGATGCGCTGATCTTCTCCGAGGGCACGCGGATGCTGCCCAGTGCAGTGACGTTCGAGAATTTCGCCACCGTGCTGTTTGAGACCGAGTTCCTGGCCTATTTCCGCAACTCTCTGACAGTCTCGCTCGGCACGGCGTTCTTCACCACGCTGATTGCGGCCGGGGCGGGCTATGCCTTCTCGCGATTTGTCTTTGCGGGCAAGCGGATCATCATCGGTGTGATGCTGATCACCCAGATGTTCCCGCTGCTGATGATCATCGCGCCGATCTACAAGATCGTGGCTGATCTAGGCCTGCTGAACTCGCTCACCTCGCTGATCGTGGTCTACACCGCCTTCAACATCCCATTTGCGACCTTCCTCATGCAATCCTTCTTTGACGGGATCCCAAAGGATCTGGAAGAGGCCGCGATGATGGATGGCTGCACCCGGTTTCAGGCGCTGCGCACGGTGGTGTTTCCGCTGACCCTGCCGGGGCTGGGGGCGACGCTGGGTTTTGTCTTTACCGCCGCCTGGTCCGAGCTGCTGTTTGCGCTGATGCTGATTTCCAAAAATGACGCGATGACCTTCCCGGTCGGGCTGCTGACCTTCGTGTCGAAATTCTCGGTGGACTGGGGGCAGATGATGGCGGCTGGCGTGCTGGCGCTGGTGCCAAGCTGCCTGTTCTTCATTTTCATACAACGCTACCTGGTGCAGGGCCTCACGTCCGGCGCGGTCAAAGGATAGGGGGCCGGATCATGGCACGGATCGAACTCAGAGATGTTGCGAAACGCTATGGCGCCGTTGAGGTGCTGCGCGATATCAATCTTGATATTCAGGACGGTGAATTCATCGTTCTGGTCGGGCCATCAGGCTGCGGCAAATCTACCCTTCTGCGGATGATCGCAGGGCTGGAGCCGATCACGTCTGGCGATTTCGAGATCGACGGGCAGCGCATGAATGACGTGCGGCCACGGGATCGCGACATTGCCATGGTGTTCCAGTCCTACGCGCTCTATCCGCATATGGATGTCGCGCGGAACATGGGGTTTTCCATGGAGATCCGCAAGGAACCGGCAGAGGAGCGCAGATCGCGCGTCGCCAAGGCCGCCGAAACCCTAGGCCTGTCGAAACTGGTGGATCGCTTGCCCAAGGCGCTATCGGGCGGGCAGCGCCAGCGCGTTGCCATGGGGCGCGCCATCATCCGCGATCCGCGCGCGTTCCTGTTTGATGAGCCGCTGTCCAATCTGGACGCGGCGCTGCGTGTGGAGATGCGGCTGGAGATTGCTCGGCTGCACAAGCAACTGGGCGCCACGATGATCTATGTGACCCATGATCAGGTCGAGGCGCTGACGCTGGCGGACCGCATTGTGGTGTTGAATGGAGGCGATATTCAGCAGGTCGGCTCGCCGCTCGATCTCTATGAGCGGCCCGCCAATAAGTTCGTGGCGCAGTTCATCGGCTCTCCCACGATGAACATATTGCCGGTATCCGGGGCCGATAGCGGGGTGATGGCCCGCAATGGCATGATGCTGACGCTGGATCATCTGCGCGACACCGCCGCAGCTGTGGATCTTGGCATCCGACCGGAGCATCTGGATGTGGTGGCACCGGGTGAGGGGGATCTGACTGCGGTTGCAGATGTGGTTGAACGTCTGGGATCGGACACAAACATCTATGCCAATGTCGATGGGCTGGGGCCGCTTCTCGTGCGCAAACATGGCAATATTCCGGTCCGAAACGGGGATCGGCTGGGATTGCGGGTGCAGCGGCAGAATGCTCATATCTTCAACGCAAATGGCAGGGCCATCCGGCCCGCCGCCTGACGTGCGACACAAAGGAGAGTAGCCATGGTCACGCCGAACCCTGCCGGAGCGCTGGATGCAGCCGGTTTCTGGCTGGACGACCCGGATCACCGCGCTTTTCTGATAGCGGATGCTCGTCGGCAACTGGGTTTCTTTTCTGCGAGTCTGGGCAAGGGACCGGGCTTCCATACCCTTGATGCCGCCGGTCAGCCATTGCCGGACAACACACAGGAGCTGCACACAACCACGCGTATGGTGCATTCCTACGGGCTGGCGCATATCTGCGGCTATGCCGGTGCCGACCGGATCATTGACCATGGCATCGCCTATCTCAAAAGTCATCATCGCGATCCCGTCCATGGCGGGTATCTTTGGGGGATGAAGGGCGACACGGTCGCTGATGATCGCAAACTGGCCTATGGGCATGTCTTCGTGCTGCTGGCGGCCTCCACTGCCAAGCTAGCCGGGCATCCAGGTGCGGATGCGTTGCTGTCGGATGTCGCCGAGGTGCTGGACCACAGATTCTGGGAACCGCAGGCGCAGCGCTTTGCTGATGAATGGAACCGGGACTGGACGCCGTTTTCATCCTATCGCGGCATGAACGCCAATATGCACGGGGTCGAGGCGCTGCTGACAGCCTACGAAGCCACCGGCGAGTCGATGTTCCTGGAGCGAGCGGGGCATATTCTGGCGTTTTTTGTCGGTGATATCGCCGGGCAGGACGGCTGGAGACTGCCAGAGCACTATACCGAGGAGTGGGAGATTGATCGCGCCTATGCCGGTGATCCGATGTTTCGACCTGCGGGTACCACGCCGGGCCATTCCTTTGAGATGGGGCGGCTGCTGTTGCAGCACTGGGATCTGGCCGGACGGCAGGATCCAGGCGTTCCATGCCGCGCCCGGAAGCTGATCGAGCGGGCCCTGGCGGACGCCTGGCTGCCGGATGGCGGGTTTGCCTATACGCTTGACTTTGAGGGTAAGGTTGCGATGACCAATCGATTCTGGTGGCCGGTAACCGAGGCCATCGGCGCGGTTGCCGCTTTGATCAGGCTGGACGCCCGGGCCGAGGACGAGCTGTGGTATCGCCGCCTCTGGAGCTTTGCACAGGCCCATTTCATTGATGAAGAGCGCGGTGGCTGGTACCCCGAGATTGACCAGGCGGGGCAGGTGACGCAGACGATTTTTACCGGCAAGCCGGATATCTACCACGCGCTTCAGGCCTGTCTGTTGCCAATGGGCGCCTTGCAGTTGGGCCATGTGTCAGGGCTGAAACAATTGTCGAAACCGCTGTTGTCCTGAGTACGGCGCGCACCTGAAAAAAACCGGTCCGATCACCCATCCATCTGCCGCTAGTGCAGCGCCTTGGCCCGGACATTGGTGAGCCCCGCTCGGCCCGGACGGTACCTGCGCCGGGCGTCGCAGGGCGGCCGACATTATCGCGAAATATCGACGCGATGACACCGTAAAAAATCCCGACATCAACCAAATAAGGGCTTAGCGAATGAACGCTAAGCCCTTGGAAACTTTGGCTCCGGCGGTAGGGATCGAACCTACGACCAATTGATTAACAGTCAACTGCTCTACCGCTGAGCTACGCCGGAATGTGGGGCTGATATATGGCGTGCATTCTGGCGCGTCCAGAGAAAAAATGCCCTCGGCTGCATTTTTTTGACAGCTCGATCGCGCAGTGTTTTTGGCCGTGGCGGGGCTGGGGCGATTGGCGGTCTGCGCCGCGTGATGTCCAGCAATATTCCGTCGCCCGGCGATACGGGGCGTGCTGCCGCGCGGCTACTTTCCGCATCGAAACTGTGGTAGGCTTACCGGAGGGGGATCTTTTGATCTTGCAAAGCGACCGGCGCGGCGGGTGTCGGGAGACGCGGCTGGACAAGCCAATCTCGGCAGGAGAGACGAGATCGAAAATACCAGAGCCAAAGAGGCGGGACCGCGCGACTGAGTGCGGCGGTGTTCCCCCGCAAATGGGCCATCCCTGAGGGTGTCGAGCGATAATTTTGACACAGACAGAGCATCGCCAAGGGCGTGTGCTCGAAGGGGGACGAGATGGCGAAAGTGACATTTCCGGGACGTTGGCCGCCGTCGGCAAATCTTGCCAGCAGCACGGTGAAGGCCTGGCTGCGGTACGAGCGGCAGTATCCGGGTTCGCGCCGCCCGTCGCGGCTGATTTCACATCCGACGGCCCCTTATGTCGCAGAGGCCACCGCCGGGGCGGCTGACGGGCCGATCAATCTGGCTGCGCTGACCGGCGCGGCGGCCGACTATCTGAAACACCTGAGAGCCTATGTGAACGCGACAACTCCGCCTCTGGGCGCGGCGGACCCGATGCTGGACCTGATTGCAGGTGTCGCCTCCGCTGGAAGCCTGCTTCACTGGTGCGATATCTGGCCGGAAATTGATGGGCCGTCGACCAGGTTGAAAGGGCACATTGCCAGTTGGAACATGTCACGCAATCCGAAGGGTGCGATGCCAGGCACCGTGATCCTGGTCGCGACCGAGGGGATCGAGAACCCATTGCTCTCGTCGTTCCTGATGCGGTTTCCCTCAGCAGGATTTCGGGTGCCGGTTGAGGTGCGCCAGACAACACGCGGCTTTGATCTGATCATCCGTGGTCTGACAGCTGAATTCCCGGGCGGTGCAAATCGCGCGCTGTCGGCGATCCTGGCCAACAGCAGTGCTGACGAAAAACAGTCCATTCTGAGCCGGTTGGCGCAGCCGTTGTCAAGCGTTCCGATCGGGTTTCAGGCGGCAGATGATCCTGCAACGGCCGAACCGCAGGCCGCCACGGATACCGGCGATTTGCCGACGGCATCGACCACCGATGATGCTGCGGACAGCGACACGGGCGGCGAGGCGCCCCCGGTCGTATCAGCGCCGCGCATGATGTCGATGCTTGAGGAAACTATCGCCAAACAGGCCGGGGTGGAGGCGCGGTCGCTGTTGTTGCAGGATATCCAGTTTTCGGCGGAACAGGACAATGTCGCTGCGGGGGCCTGGGAGATGACGCTGGTCCTGCTGGCGCGCGGGCAGGAGACAACGCGCGGCGCGCCGCTCAGCTATCGGCTGACGGTGCGTCTGCGGTTGCAGGACCTCGCTCAGAACAGCGTCGAAGTCGTGTCGGTGACGCGGGTGCCGCTGGTGAGCCATGCAGTGGCAGGTGGTGGCCCCCGGGTGCCGGAGCTGGAGCCATTTGTGCGGGTGTTCCCGGTGCCGCCACCGGATTGGCGCGGGCACCCGGCGCCGCCCTTGTCCTGGCGGCGCCCCACGCGGCCGGACAAGATCCTTGACCTGTTCCGCGAAAATCGCGCGATTAAGCTGGATCTGGGGATGAAGATGCAGCGACCGGCCTATGTGGTGCGCAATTGCCCGCGTTTTGTGCCGGGTGATGGTCACGGCGATCTGCCCAAGCCGCTGCCGCCGATGGATGTGTCAGATGTGCCGCCACGCCGCAACCTGTCCACCGCAATCAGCGCCTATTGGCATAGCACGGTGTTCTTTGACAGCATGAGCGGGCTGGGTTTGGCACCGGATGCCTATGTTGCGACGGCGGACGGACCGCTGGCCGTGCATTACCGCTCGGGCATCGTGCCCGGACCCGGCAGAAGCGGTCGGACAATCAACGCGCAGGTGCGTTACGACGTGGCGCCGGATGCCGCCCAGCAGAGCAAGCCGAGCATCGACATGCATCTGGCGCTGGCCAATCTCAACCGCTGGGCCAGGGTCAAGCCGGGGACGCCAGACAGCCAGCTGGAGCCGCTGGGCATCGCCAGCAGCGGGCGCTGGATGCTGCATGAATTCGGTCATTACCTGCTGGCGGCGCGGATCGGGCAGCTTGAGTTCGATTTCGCCCATAGCGCCGGCGATTCCATGGCGGCGGTTTTCTTTGACCCGTTGTCGGATCTGTCCAGCCCGGCCTATCCGGGCGATGCACGGATGCGGGGATGGACCTTCCCGTTTGTCTTTGCGCCACGGCGGCACGATCGCACCCCGGCCATGGGCTGGGGCTGGTACGGTCTGCTGAACCGCTCGGTTGTTGAGGATCCGCCCAAGTCCGGCACCGAGCATAAGGCCTATCTGACGGAGCAGATCCTGTCGTCGTCATGTTTCCTGCTTTACCGCGCGCTTGGCGGCGATACGCTGGCAGGGAGCGACGCCGATTGGGGGCAACGCACCCGCGCCTCCGATATGACGCTGTATCTGCTGCTGCAGGCAATGGCAGGTCTGGCGCAATCGCCGTCGCGCGCTGAAATGCTGGAGGTTGGGATGGAAGCCGCAGGCTGGGGTGCCCCGGCGTTGGTTCCGCTGCCCAGAGGCGGGGCAGAGTGGCAGCCGGCAACCTCGCACAAGGTGACACGATGGGCCTTTGAAACCATGGGCATGTTTCCGGCGAACCCGGAGAAGATCAGCAGCAAGGCGGGAGCGGCCCCGGTGGTGGATATCTACATCCGCGATCGCCGCGCCGATGTTTTTCCAACTGGTGATGGCCCGGTGACAGTGGGGCGCGGCAGCTATCTGCCGGTCTCTCTGCACTGGGCGCAGGATGCTGATTGGGTGATGCCGGGACTGGTGCCGGATCTCGGTAACCGGGGAACGGTCGCGGCGCAGGGTGCGGGGCTGCGCGTCTGGGGCGGATGGGTCCTGAACGATAAACCGATCTCGCAGATTATGGACCGAAGCATCCTCTGGAGTCCGCATCCGCTTGCGCTGGGGCCTTGTGACATCGGCCCGGATCAGCAGGCGGCATCGGATCTGACGCAGAATGACGCGCAGCAGATCACGCAGCTCTGTAAAGATACGCGCAATGCAGCACCCGCAGGGCTGCAGCTGGTGTTTTTCTATGAGCTGACCCATGTGAATGACCGCGCCAATACCGACCCCGCAGCGGGACTGGCGCCGCAGATCGGCGCAGGCGAAACCCCGCCACAGACGGTGCAGGCCCTTGTCGATCTGGTCGCCTGTGACAACAATCTGGGCCTGCACATGATCGGCTAGAGTCGGGAGCCAAGAGGTCCCGGAGCTCAGGCGATTTCGCTCGAAATCCACGGTGTCGGCCATTCTGTCTTGGCCTTGTCAAGGATACGGTGCAGCGTCGGAACATTGAGATGTGCCCAGGGGACTGGCCCGGCGTTCGGACCAACCGGCGCGCGGTCCATCATGCAATACCAGATCCCCGCCGCGATATGGCGGCCCGCGGTTGAATCCGACGGGTAGTGCACGCCGATCCGCTCGCGGTTCACCGCGATCCGGTTGGCCATGGTCAGCAGCGGCGAGGCGATAACGTTGGTGCCAAGCAGATCGTCATAGGTCGGCTTGCGCAGCAGAGTGCCTGCCGGGATCTGGATATTGGTTCCCGTGCCATCGGACTCATAGCCCCTCACCACGCCAAATCGCTGTGCGATGCCCGGAATCTCCAGCAGTAGCAGCGACAGGAAATGGGCGAGAAAGGCGTGGCCGCTGGGAAAGGCAGGATGGGCAGGCGGACCAAATGGCACCGTTAGCCCCGGACGCAGAATTGAGGGGCGGACCCGCTTGTAATGGGCTTTGTAGCTCATATAGGCGACATTGCCGACCGCCAGTCCCAGATCAATAAGCTTCAGCGTGAAGGGGTGATCAAAGCTGTTGGCCCCCAAAAAATGGATCAGATAGGCCGGCAGGCCATCGGCCTGAATGTCGCATTCGACCATATATTGCTGACGGTCATCCTCCATATACATCTTGAGCACTTCCAGCTCGGCGACGATGATCTCAAAGGCCTCCTTGGCGGCGTCCTGAGATTGCGTTGGGGTTCCGGTTTGGACATAGCGCCAGCGCAGATCGTTTTGTTCCAGCCAGCGGTCGCCGACATGGGCGGGATGCCAGTTCTGGTATTGCGATGCGAATTCCAGTGCTGCCATGGTGCCGGGTTCGGACCTGTCCGCCGCACGCAGCCATTCCCCAAGGTTCGGGTCAAATGGCAGCGCCCAGAACCGCAGAGCAGGATCCCAGTCCTCGGTGATCCATTCCAGCGCGATAGGGTATTGCGGTTGCGGCGGTGTGCCTTTGTCCTTTGGGATCTGATAGGGTGTGATGATCATCGACAGCGGGAAGGGATCGCCACCGTTGTTGTCCGGGCTGAAATCCAGCGTCCAGGGCAGAAGTCCCAGTTCTTTGGGCGTTGCGTAGTAGCTGCGCAGAATGCCGATGCCGGCGTCTGCGCCATTGCCCATAAGATAGCCGTTATCCTCAATCCCTAATCCCAGACCCGCGCCAAGCCCCAGACCGTTGCCGAGGCCCAGACCATTGCCGAGACCCAGGCCAAGTCCTTGACCTGCGCCCAAACCCAGCCCGTTGCCAAGTCCTAATCCCAGGCCGTTACCAAGCCCCAGACCATTGCCCAAGCCGAGGCCGTTGCCAAGCCCAAGACCATTGCCCAAACCAAGACCGAGCCCAAGTCCCAGACCAAGCCCGTTCGACGACGCTTGCGAGTTGCCATGTCCAGCCATCAGTAATCCCCCTTAAACCGTTGAATACGTGTTAAAAACAAACTGTGTGACTGCGCGTGTCGGTGCTCTGCCGGTCTGCCTCTTGATGTCCTTCCTGCTTGCCGGGTTGCCCCGATCATTGTTGTTCCAAATCCTAGTCAGGCAGCCCTGCGCGTGTCAGACCATCGGTCAGACGACCCAGGGCTTCCTTTGATTTCAGCGGATACCAGGTCGCAAATTTCGATACCGAAAATCCCGGATCCAGTTCGATTATTTCTCGGCCCACCTTGCGGGCGCTCTCGGTCTGCCCGCTGAGCGCAAAGGCGGCGGCGAGCAGCCGGAGGCTGGCCATGAACCGCGGTTTGTTGCGGCGGGCGTTCTTCAGGAACCGGATCGCTTCAGGCATGTTGCCATCGACAAATTCAGCAAGGCCCGCAGCAGTCAGGAAGAAGAAGCTCAACGGATCATAGGGTGCCAGTCGCCAGACATTGAGCAACCGTTCACGGGCCTCGGCGCCGTCGCCAAGATAGGCATATGTCGTCGCACTCAGCCCCCAGGCCAGCGGCAGGTTCATATTATGGGCCAGCGCATCCTCGAAGAGTTCCAGCGCATCCTCGGGGCTGTTCTCATGCAGGCTGAGCACATGGGCGCGGATCGACAGGGTCAGCGCGTCATCGGGGTCCAGCTCGACCGCGCGGCGGGAATGGTTGATCATGGTCAGAATATCGTCGCGCGGGTTGTGGGAATACCCTTCTGCCAGAAAGAAATTCATGCACCAGGCCAGATAGGCGTGAGCCTGGGGGTAATTAGGGTCGAGAGACACGGCGCGCTTCAACAGAGCGATGGCCTCTTCATAGCTGTAGTCATCCAGCTGATAGAGCCGCGCCAGCGCCCGCAGGACACATTTATAGGCGTCCAGGCTCTCTGTGCTGCGTGCGCTGATATGCTCCGCCTCGGTCGACAGAACCTTGGGTTCCAGCATGGCCAGAATGCTGGAGGCGATTTCATCCTGAAAGGCAAAAAGATCCTGTAGGTCACCGCGATAGGTCTGGGCCCAGATCGCCCGGTTGCGCAGAACATCCATCAATTCGACAAAGATGCGGAGCTGGTCGCCATGCTGGTCGACGGAGCCGGTCAGCAGATAGGCGACGCCTAGATTGCGGCCGATCTTGGCAGGGTTTTCCTTGCTACTGCGGAATTGCAGCGTCGAGGTGCGCGCCATGACGAACATGGTGCGGCTGCGGGAGACGCCGGAGATGATCTCCTCGGTGATGCCATCGCCGAAATACTGTTCCTCGGCCTGCGCACCGCGATCCTGAAACGGCAGGACCGCCAGCGTCGGGCGGTTTTTCCAGTCAGCATGAGGATGTAGCAGAACACTGTCGCCGCTGCTGCTGAGGACCTGATAGACGTGGACGGGCCGGTCAATATTCTTCAACAGCGGCGCGCCGAGGTCGTGAAACCTGAGCGACAGCTTCCCGCGGACGATATCGCGGACCATTTTGGTGACCACCACGGTGCCCGGATTGGCGAGCTGATGAATGCGCGAGGCGATGACAACACCGTCGGACTGCACTGTCCCCTCATCGTCGATCACATCGTCGATATTGACACCGATACGGATTTCCATCGGGCTCTCTTCGGCGACCTGCTGGCGCAACCGATCCTGAACAGCCATCGCCCAGAGCACGGCATCCGTGGCGCTGGTGAATTCGACCAGTAGCGCATCCCCGGCATCCGACCGACGCACGCCGCCATAGCGTTTCAGCTCATCCAGCAGCACGGTGTCGCGCAGCTCGCACCAGCGACGGACAGTCTCAGTTGTGCTGATCTCCATATGCCGTGTGTAGTCTGCCACATCGGCAAAGGCGAAAGCTGTCAGTCGCGTCGAGATCTTTGGAAACGTTGTTGGGATGGGCCTTTGCATGGATGATGTCCTGCCGCCAGTAGGGGGGCAGTATATCGAACGGTCGCGATTTTTAAAGAATGTAGACCGGCGGTTTGCGCATCTTTGCCAGCTATCTGCGAAATGGGCACCCTGCCGGATGATCAGCTTTGAGAGCTATCAACCTCAGGGTAGACGGCGGTCTTTTTCACCACTCCGTAGACGAAACTGGTGTCAATCGAACTGATGCCGCCGATGGGATGCAGGCGCGCGCGTACGAAGCGTTCGTAATCTTCCAGATCGGCCACCACCACACGCAGCAGATAATCGGCAAGGCCAGTCATCACGAAACATTCCAGAACCTCAGGCGTGCCACGGATCTGGCGTTCAAAGTTGGCCACCACGCTTTCGGTATGGTTCTCCAGGCTGACCCGCACAAAGACCGTGACCGGCAGGCCATAGACCTTGGCATCAACGTCGATGCTATAGCCCTGAATGACATTGCTGCTTTCAAGAATGCGCAGCCGGCGCAGGCAGGGAGAGGGTGAGAGGTTGACCTCCGCCGCGAGATCGAGATTCGTCATCCGCCCATTGCGTTGCAAGGCCCGTATGATGCGTCTGTCCGTCGCGTCCAATTTTGGCTTCTCTGGCATATTATGCCAATCCTTATGCTGTTTGAAGGTAAATTAGCAACTAATCGCCCATCTGACCATCCTAAGATGCTGGAAACACATTAGGGTGATTTTCATGAAAAAGACCGACTCCAGCTTTTCAACACGTGCAATCCACCATGGCTATGACTCGCAGTCGCAGCAGGGGGCGTTGAACCCGCCGCTTTATCTGACCTCGACCTTTACCTTCGACTCCGCCGAGGCGGGCGGCGAGATGTTCACCGGTGAGCGCGAGGGGCATTTCTACAGCCGCATTTCCAACCCGACACTGGACCATCTGGAGCAGCGCATCGCCAATCTTGAGGGCGGCGAAGCCGGGCTTGCGACCGCTTCCGGCATGGGCGCAATCACCTCGACCCTATGGTCGTTTCTAGCGGCCGGGGATGAAATCATCCTAGACAAGACACTATATGGCTGCACGTTTTCCTTCATGACCCACGGGCTGCCACGATTTGGCGTCAATGTGCGTCTGGTCGATATGACAGATCCCTCAAATCTGGCAGAGGCGATCAGCCCGAAAACCAAACTGGTCTATTTCGAAACCCCGGCAAATCCCAACAATCGCCTGATCGACATCGCGGCGATTTCCGAGATCGCGCATAAAGCTGGTGCAAAGGTGGTTGTCGACAACACCTTTGCCACGCCAGTGATCACACGCCCGATCGAACTGGGCGCCGATATTGTGGTGCATTCGGCAACGAAATTCATCAGCGGCCATGGCGATGTGATCGCCGGTCTGGTTGTCGGCTCCAAGGAGGACGTCACCCAGATCCGTCTTGTCGGGCTGAAGGATATGACCGGTGCGGTGATGTCACCCTTTAGTGCGATGCTGTTGATGCGCGGTTTGAAGACGCTTGAACTGCGAATGGAGCGTCACTGCAAATCCGCCCGCAAGGTGGCTGAGGCGCTGCAATCCCACCCGGCGGTGGAGCGGGTCTATTACCCGGGCCTTGACGGCTTTGCACAGAATGAACTGGCCGCGCGGCAGATGTCGGGCTTTGGCGGGATGATCCCCTTTGAGGTTGTTGGTGGCAAGGCTGGCGGTATCGCCATGATGAACCGGCTGGAGCTGGTCCAGCGCGCGGTGTCGCTGGGCGACGCCGAAACGCTGATCCAGCACCCGGCCAGCATGACCCATTCGACCTATACCCCCGAAGAGCGTGCAGAACATGGCATCGCCGAGGGGCTGCTGCGGATGTCAGTTGGGCTTGAAGGTGTCGATGATATCATCGACGATCTGATGCAGGCGCTGTCCTCGCATAACGCTTACGCCGCCGCCTGAGTATGGCGGCCCCTGGTGGGGTGTTTCATTCCGCCAGATTTGACAGGTCCCCTCCGCATTCGTGCGGGAGGGAGAGTATCTTCACCTAATCAATGAGTTGACCCATGACCTCTTCAGTGGCCGCGCCGATACCTTCCTCCAAAACGCTCAAGACGATCGAGCAGCGGCTATTGTGGCTGTCCCACTGGATGATCCACAACGCCAACCACCTGCGCCCCAAGGCGGACGGCATCAAGGTTGGCGGTCATCAGGCCAGCTCGGCTTCGATGGTGTCGATCATGACCGCGCTCTACTTCAGCGCGCTGCGGCCAGAGGACCGGGTGGCGGTGAAACCCCATGCCTCGCCGATCTTTCATGCGATCCAGTATCTGATGGGCAACCAGACCCGCGAGAAGATGGAAAACTTCCGCGGCTTTGGTGGTGTGCAGAGCTATCCGAGCCGCACGAAGGATATTGATGACGTGGATTTCTCAACCGGCTCCGTGGGGCTTGGGGTGGCGATCACCTCCTTTGCGTCGATGGTCCAGGATTATGTTACCGCGAAATCCTGGGGATCCGATGCGCCAAAGGGGCGGATGGTCGCGCTTGTCGGCGATGCCGAACTGGACGAGGGCAATGTTTACGAATGCCTTCAGGAGGGATGGAAGAACGACCTGCGCAACACCTGGTGGATCATCGACTATAATCGCCAGTCGCTGGATGGGATCGTGCGCGAAGGGCTGTTTCAGCGGATCGAGAAGATCTTCGACGCCTTCGGCTGGGATGTGGTGAAGGTGAAATACGGCGCCTTGCAGCGCGCCGCCTTTGAGGAGCCGGGCGGTGACAAGCTGCGCCAGTGGATTGATGACTGTCCCAATCAGACCTATTCGGCGCTGACCTTCATGGGTGGTGCTGTCTGGCGTCAGCATCTGCTGGATGATCTGGGCGATCAG
Organism: Phaeobacter sp. JH20_29; assembly: GCF_048056175.1. Taxonomy (NCBI): domain Bacteria; kingdom Pseudomonadati; phylum Pseudomonadota; class Alphaproteobacteria; order Rhodobacterales; family Roseobacteraceae; genus Phaeobacter; species Phaeobacter sp. JH20_29. The sequence continues at coordinate 536,712 of NZ_JAYMWO010000013.1, read as the reverse complement.
GGCGACGTCAGCGCACTGATCGAGCGCCGCTCCGATGCAGAGCTGGCAGCCTTGATGGAGAACCTCGGCGGCAACTGCGTTGCGACCATGGCCGAGACATTTGCCGCCATCGACCATGACCGCCCGGTCTGTTTCCTCGCCTATACGGTCAAGGGCTGGGGCACACCCATTGCCGGCCACAAGGACAATCACGGCGGGCTGATGAACAAGACCCAGATGGCCGAATGGCAGCGCTATATGGGGGTTGCCGAGGGGCAGGAGTGGGAGCCCTTTGCGACCGTGCAGAACCCCGCTGCATTGCAGAGTTTTCTGGATCAGGTGCCGTTTTTTGCAAAAGGGGCGCGGCGTTATCACGATGCCCGCCTGCCGGTGCCGACAGTCGAGGTGAAAACCGACCGCGAGATGTCGACCCAGATGGGCTTTGGCAAGATCCTCGATGATCTCTCCAAAGGTGACAGCGACCTTGCCGCGCGCATTGTGACCATGTCGCCGGATGTGACGGGGACCACGAACCTTGGCCCCTGGGTAAACCGGCGCAAGCTCTTTGCACGTACGGCGCAGGCGGATGCCTTTATCGAACACAAGATCCCCTCAACCGCGAAGTGGGAGTTCACGCCAGAAGGCCAGCATATCGAGCTGGGCATCGCCGAAATGAACCTGTTCCTGCTGCTGGGGGCTGCCGGCCTGTCGCAATCGCTGTTTGGCAAGCGGCTGATCCCTATCGGCACGGTCTATGATCCCTTTGTGGCGCGTGGCCTCGATGCGCTGAACTACGCCTGTTATCAGGATGCCCGCTTCATGATCGTGGGCACGCCTTCCGGCGTGACCCTGGCGCCGGAAGGCGGTGCGCATCAATCCATCGGCTCACCTCTCATCGGGATGAGCCAGGACGGGCTGGCCGCCTTTGAGCCGGCTTTTGTGGATGAGCTGGCGGTGATCATGGAATGGGCCTTTGATTATCTTCAGCGCGACGGCGAGGGCGATCCGGATGAACGCACCTGGCTCCGGGATGAGACCGGCGGTTCCGTCTATCTGCGCCTGACCACCAACCCGATTGAACAGCCGGGCAAGCGGGTTGATGACGCCTTCCGTCAGGGCGCGATTGATGGCGCCTATTGGCTGAAGCAGCCGGGGCCGAACTGCGATGTGGTGATTGCCTATCAGGGGGCGGTTGCGCCGGAGGCGATCAAGGCCGCTGCCGCCATCGGCGAGGGACGCCGCGATGTCGGCGTTCTGGCGGTGACCTCGGCCGACCGGCTGAACGCAGGCTGGACTGCTGCGCAGCGGGCCCGGGCGCGCGGTGTGCCGCAGGCACAAAGCCATATCGAGGCATTGCTGGCGGAGCTGCCGCGTCACTGTAAACTGATCACGGTGATCGACGGCCACCCGGCGACGCTGAGCTGGCTGGGCAGTGTGCAGGGCCATCAGAGCATTCCGCTGGGGGTCGAGCATTTCGGTCAGACCGGCACCATCGCCGATCTCTATCGCCACTTCGGCATTGATGCGCAGGCGATCACCGAAGCGGCCGATGGGCTGACCGCAGGCAGACGGCTAAAGGTCGTATAGCAACCTCGACCCAATGCAGCGCCAGCCCTGACCGATTGGCAAAGGTAGGAAAGCGGCAGGCATCCGTGCGCCCCCGCGCATCCCGTCGCGCAGGCCCCGCCACCGCCCGCTGGGATTAAGAGGCCAATACAAAACGGCTCCCGAAGTGATCTTCGGGAGCCGTATGTGCTGAAGGTCGGCAGGCGGGCCAAGCGGGAGTTCGGTGCCGTCGCATAGGGTGCCCCCTATCTGCACTACGTGGGCCTCAACGAAATCACGATACGTATAGATCGATAACTTTGCGGGCCTCAGCGATCACCTCTTCGCGAAATGCGGCTGGCCCATGGACCTCGGCCTCAGCGCCCAGAGATAGAACGTCACGGATGGCCTTTACGCCAACCTCCATTTGTACGTTTACGCAGAACCATCCTTTTCGTTTCGGGATCAGAGCAGGGGACTGCGGTGCAAAACCCATTTCGTTCAACATGCGCAGGCCTGTTGAACTGACATGAAGTGCAACGGATTGAGACTTCAGCCGGTGCTCGAAATCTGCGATCCAGCTGTTCCAAAAGGCGCTGATATCAAAAGTCGTCGGGCGTGAGAACGTGTCGTCAAGAACCTTGATGCTCCGGATATTTGCAATCTTGTAGACACGTGGGGTTTCGACGAGCGCAACGAGATACCAGTTACCGGCTTTCAGGACAATCGCCAGGGGCGATACAACGCGGTCCACGACGCCTTTCCAGCTCTCGTATTCTATCGACAGTCGCCGTTCATTCCACACCGCAGCGGCAACCTCCGACACAAATGGAGCAGTGTCCTTCTTTCGATACCAACCCTGCGGATCCAACAAAAACCGCTCGGAAACAACAATGGCCTGATCGCGCGCGGGACCAGAGAGCGAAGCCATGACTTTTAGCTCTGTTTGGCTCGCAGCTTTCAGCAAACCCAGATCATCCAATGCAGAACCAAGCCCAGCCAGCAGCAGGCTGCGTGCTTCATCCGCATCAAGGCCTGTCAAACGGGTCTGGTATCCATCCATCAACCGATACCCGCCGCCTCGTCCCCGCTCGGCGAAAACCGGGACACCTGCATAGCTCAGCTGATCGATGTCCCTGTGGATCGTGCGCAAGCTGACCTCAAACTCATCGGCCAATTGCTGTGCCGTCATCAGGCCGCGGGTTTGGAGAAGCAACAAAATTGACAGTAAACGAGAAGATTTCATCTGCTCTCTCAAAAACATGACACGAAGTGTCATGTTATGTCGTTCATAAGCACTCTTGTCACGAAAGATAAGGGAGACACCATGCACACCGATCACGACCCCACGGCGACAACCGCTGTTGAGAATGATTTTGACTTCATGTTCGGGTCTTGGACTGTAAAGCACAGACGCTTGAAGGAGCGGCTAACCGGCTGCGATGATTGGGAGGTTTTCGATGGCCTTTCGCAAACGCAGCCAATTCTTGCAGGCAATGGAAATATTGAAGACAACTTTGTCGGGTTTCCTGGGCAGCCTTATCGCGCGATTGCGTTGCGAAGCTTCGATCCTGGTTCAGGGGTGTGGGCAATCTGGTGGCTCGACGGTAGATCACCCCACATGCTTGATACGCCGGTAAAAGGTGCATTTACAGGAGATATCGGCGAATTTCGCGCCAATGACGTGTTGAATGGGCAGCCTATAATAGTCCGATTTCTTTGGAAAAAAGGGCCGGTGCCGCGATGGGAGCAGGCGTTTTCAACCGACGATGGAACCACATGGGAAACCAACTGGACGATGGACTTTACACCGGCTGCCTGATGAACGACAGGGTTCTGCCGGATAACGGGCTTTGGGACGGAGCGCAGAAACGGTCAAACGGGCCCACAACCGCCGCTGAGGAATACGCAGCATCCTTCCCGAAAAGCCGGTGTTGATTTGGATAACACAAAGCCCGGACCGCAAGATGCGCTCCGGGCTTTTGATCTTTTCGTCGCAGATGGTGTGGCCACGACGCCAAGAGCCGGTGATTGGCTCTGCGGGCGTGTCATGAACTGCCGTCAGCTGGCGTCGGCATCGACCTCGCGAAAGATGCCGACCAGTTTGGTGACGTCCCCGTTGTCATCGCGGATCGCCATGCCTTTGCTTTCGACGCGGATCTCGACGCCGTCCTTGCGGATCAGGCGTTTGACAAAGCGGAAGCCTTCACCGCTTTCGATGGCTTCGGCGACATTGCGTTTGACGTCCTCGCGATCATCGGGATGGAAGAAGGCAATCGCGCTGTCGATATCCGGCACATAGTTCTCTGGCGTCACACCGTGGATCTCATAGACTTTCGGTGACCAATAAGGGGCCTGAGAACCGGAATCGATGGACCAGAAACCGATCCCGACCATCTCCTGTACCAGTTCGGCCTGTGTCAGCAGCGCCTCGGCGCGCTGGCGGGCCTCGACGGTTTCGGTGACATCGGTGCCGATGGTGAAAACCGTCGGCTCTCCGGTGATATGGTGCGGGAAGCGATGCCGGTCCATGTTGATCCAGCGCTCTTCGCCGCCATCGGCCAGTGTCACCTGACGCAATTCACTGTCAAAGCCTTCGGCCTTGTCCAGGACCGCGTCGTCCTGCTCGAACATCTCCTTGCCGGGGGCATTGTCTTTCATGAGTGAAAACACATTTTTCGACAATGCCTTGTCACGGCTGAGGCCCAGCAGCTCAGCATAGGCCTCACTGATGCGCAGGATTTCACCGCTGCGGGTCCGGTTCAGCAACAGCAGTTTCGAATTGTCGAGGATCATCTCCATCTCATGCGCCATGCCGGGGAATTCCGACACCACCATGGTGACGCCAAGGATCTGCCCGTTGACATCGAAGTAGGGCGAGCAGGTCAGCCGGATACGGGTGCCGCGCGAAGTGAATTCCTCGGTGACGGTCTGGCCAAGGCGCAGCGCCTCGCTACAGATCGGCGCCAGGATCGGGAATCCTTCCGGCAGGGCGCATTGGCTGATGTGCGGGCTGGAGATGGGCCGCCGGATGTTGAACATCCGGGTCGCCGCCAAAGTCGCCTGAGTGATCTGAAGCGCGCTGTCGGCCACAACAATCGCCAAGGGCGTGCTTTCGAGCACCGAAATCAGCTCGCCGGTGCGTCCGCTCAGCTCGGACGCCGTCACCTGCAATTCCTCGTTGACGGTGATCAGCTCCTCGTTGGTGGATTGGAGCTCCTCGTTGGAGGTTTCCAACTCTTCGTTGGTGGCCTGCAACTCTTCATTGGTGGATTGCAGTTCTTCGTTCAGCGATTGCAGCTCCTCATTCGAGGTTTCAAGCTCCTCGATGGTCTGCTGCAGTGCTTCGCGGGTGGTTGCAACCTCATTCTCCAGATTGCGGATCCGCTCAAATGTCGCGTCACCTTCCTCGCCGACGAACGGAGCCTGATCGATCTTGGACCGGTCTACGGTCACCGGGGTGAACACCACCAGCGCTGCACGTTCGCTGATCTCCTTGGCCACGATCGGGTAGACGTCGAGCCGGATTTCCTCATCGTCAGTCTCGGCAAGAAGGTGGCGGACACCGCCCTTATGGGAGCCGTTCTTCAACGCGATGGTGATCAGGCTGCGGGCTTCTTCGCGCAGCGGGCTGCGCAACAGATCAAGGTGCATCCGCAGCGAACTGGTCTCGTTCACCTCAATGAACTGGCTGACCGAGCCATAGACACGCGCGATGGAGAAATCTTCGGTCACCAGCAGGGAATTCTTGCCCAGCGACTGCGCCAGCGCCTCGAACAGCTGGCGATCGGTTGATGGTGCCTGCTGCGATGGCGGTTTGATGGTTGGACGCTGCGCCATCATCGGGATCGACGGCATGTTATAGGGCTGCTGCGACTGATGGGCACGCAGGGAGCGTTTACGATAGACATGAGTGGCTGAGCGGTCCTGCACAAACAGCTCATCCGATCCGGCGACGCTTTCTGCGGTGCCGAGGAACAGCAGACCATGCGGTGACATCGCGTAGTGGAAGCGCGACATGACCTTTTGCTGAAGCGGATTGCCAAAATAGATCAGTAGGTTCCGACAGCAGATCAGGTCCACCTTCTGAAATGGCGGGTCCTGGCAGACGTTGTGGTCCGAAAACAGAACCGCATTGCGCAGATTGTCGACCACCCGGACACCATCGGTCTGCCGGATAAGGTATTTGTCAGCCAGCTCCGAGGGGATATCGTTGAGTGCGGCGAGGCTATAGACTCCCTTACGGGCCGTCTTCAGCGCGTCCTTGTCGATATCCGTGGCAAAGATCTGGACCCGTGACTTCAGCTGGTTGGTCGGATTGCCGAGCGCCTCTGACACGACCATGGCGATGGAATAGGCTTCCTCGCCGGTGGCGCAACCCGCAACCCAGATCCGCAGGGGGCCGGGGCCGCGATCCTTGATCAACTGCGGCAGCAGAGTCTTCAGAAGCTCGAATTCCTCGCGATCACGAAAGAACCGGGTGACGGAGATCAGAAGATCCTTGAACAGCGCATCCACCGCATGGGGGTTGTTGCGGCAGAACTGCGTGTATTCCTCCTGGGTTTCGATCCCCAGGGCGATCATCCGCCGCTCGATACGACGGCTGATTGTTGTCTGCTTGTAGTCGCGGAAATCGACACGGGTGCGCGCAAGAAGGATCTGCAACAGATCCGAAACCGGTGAATCCCTCAGACTGTTTTCGTGGCGAAACGAGGAAAAGTCACGCGGCGAGGAAAGGATCTTCTGTAGGTTGGTGCCAATATCCTGCGGCCGCAGCACCAGATCAACGCAGCCGGTCTGCACCGCTGCTACCGGCATGCCGTCGTATTTCGCGCTTTCGGCGTCCTGTGCAATGGTGATGCCGCCAGCCTCGCGGATGGCCTGCACACCATAGGCCCCATCGCTGCCGGTGCCGGACAGGATGATCGCCATAGAGTTGTCGCCGTTCTGCTCCGCCAGGCTGACCAGAAAGCGGTCGACCGACGGGCGCGGGGTGCCGGGTTCGGCATTCGGATCCTGCAAGAGATGCAGACGGCCTTCGGAGAAGATGACATCGCTTTTGGGCGGCGTGATATACACGACATTCGCTTCCGGCACGGTGCCGTTTTCGATGGTGCCAACTTTCAGCTGGGTCTGCCGCGCGACCAGCTCGGTCATCAGGCTTTTATGGTGTGGTGACATGTGTTGCACAACAACATAGGCGGCAGGCGCATCCACCGGGAGAGTCGCGACAAGCTCTCGGATGGCTTCCAGTCCACCAGCGGACGACCCGATTCCGATGATTGTCAGGTCATTCTTCGTTTGCGTTGTCATATGCGTGCCTATCGTCTACCATATGTAAACCTCTTATCCTCTAGATCGATGTCAGGTCCATGGCAAATCCCGATCGGACTAAGGTTTTGACCGGACGATGTGTCTACCGTCACGGATGAGCAATCGAGGAGGCAACATAATGCAATTAATGGTTGTATAAAGCTTGACGTGGAATGTTACTCCAAACTACGCTGCTTAAACGGTTTGTAAACTACTCCTAACTACATATTAAAGACATCTCCAGTTATACAGGTTGGGTGTAATGAACGTTGTTGCCATGACTGACAATATGGATGCTGGAGAGGATCAGCGCAGGTTCATCGTGAACCTTATGGCTCAGAAGGGGCAGCTGCCCTTTGTCCGCTCTTGCGAGGTGGTCAGCCCGACATTCCGCAATCGCACATCCTTCGTCAAATCACTGGCGCTCGAGGAGGTGTTTTGCGACTCCATCGCCGAGGGGTTGAACGACTGCGTTAAGATGCTGTCGGGCGAGACACAGGTTATTTCGCTGCCGTCGCTGATACTTGAAGTTCCGGGACTCGTCCTTGCCGGGGCGCATATCCTGGCAACGGTCGACGATGACGGCAGTCAGTCCATTATTATCAGGTTCCGGATTAGCCTTGGCGGTATTGGCTATGCGTTCCGTCCCGACGTGGGCTTTGGTGCCGGGCTTGAAGATCTGACGCGTGAGGTGAGCGCACAGGTGCTCACCGATCTTGCGCTGCCATTGCTGAATGTCCTTTCGGCGACCGAGGCGGGTCTGGTCGATGCCGAAACCGCAATCGGCTCGCTCAGTCGGCAGCTTGCGGATCGTGTCCATGAGATTCGCTTCCAGATCGAACTGGTGAAGCGCTATACCGACGGGTTGGAACGGCAGCGCAACAGCTGCACCGCCCCAGAACCCGCGCCAAAGCAATTGCGTCAGCTCAGCTCCGGCTGACACTTGCACCGCAAGGGGCGTTAATCCCGCAATGTCGCTGCAAATGATGGCTCCGCATCTTCTGATATCTCGCGTCAATCGTCATGGTGGCTGCTCTGCTTGCGGATCTAGGTGCAATGGATTCCACCGCTGAATATAATGCCTTACCAAACAGGCGGAGACGCAAGGCCGGTTGAGTGAATTGCCTGACAGGGTTGTATTCAGCCGTTCTTATTGGGCGGTTCAACAGCCTGTTTTCATGGCAATGCGGGGGCGGGGCGCCTGTGTTGACCACAAGCCTTCTCCCCAAGGGCGGAGCGAATGCCTCGCTTGCATGGACGTGTCACGTCAGGAGGCGCGTCAGCTCCCGTAAGTTTTAAGGTTAGATATTTTAATCTTGAAATAAATATCCACTTCGGCCTAGGCTTGCCAAAGCGGCCGGTGCAACGGCCGATGGACGGAGCGCAGCCCGATGGGTGTGAGGGAACTGGACGGCAGCCATATGCTGACCGCTGTCATCGTGACAATTCCATACATCCCCGCAAAATGCTGGCGCCGCGCGGTCCAATCGGAAAGAGTAAGCAGCGAAGAGTCACCACAGAAGTGACCTTCATTGCTCAGATAGATCAGGGAGATGGACCAATGACGACACTTAAGACCATGGCGCTTGCCGCAGCGGTTTCGACGCTGGCCTTGGCCGCCGGCGCCGAGACAAAGATTGGCATGATCACAACGCTATCCGGCGGTGGTGCAGGACTGGGTGTCGACGTGCGCGACGGCTTCATGCTGGCAATGGAACAGGCCGGCCGCGACGACATCGAGGTGGTCATCGAGGATGATCAGCGCAAACCAGAAAGCGCCGTACAGATCGCCGACCGCATGATCCAGTCCGAAAAGGTTGACATCATGACCGGGATCATCTGGTCCAACCTCGCAATGGCAGTGGTGCCCGCGGCGACGGCTCAGGGCGTGTTCTACCTGTCGCCCAATGCAGGCCCCTCCGCATTGGCGGGCAAGCGCTGCCATGAGAATTATTTCAACGTCGCCTGGCAGAATGACAACCTGCACGAGGCAGCAGGTGCCTATGCCAATGACGCGGGCCTGAAAAACAGCTACATCCTCGCCCCGAATTACCCCGCAGGTCAGGACGCGCTGACCGGCTACAAGCGCATGTATAAAGGCGAATTGGCGGGCGAGACCTACACCAAGCTTGGCCAGACCGACTATGCCGCAGAGATTGCCCAGATCCGCGCATCCGGTGCCGACAGCGTCTATTTCTTCCTGCCCGGTGGCATGGGGATTTCATTCCTCAAGCAATACGCCGACAGCGGTGTCGATCTGCCCGTTGTAGGTCCGGCCTTCAGCTTTGATCAGGGGATCCTGCAGGCAGTCGGCGGCGCCGCGCTTGGGATCAAGAACACCTCGCAGTGGAACAAGGATCTCGACAACCCGGCCAACACGGCCTTTGTTGCGGCCTTTCAGCAGAAATACGAGCGTCTGCCGTCGCTCTATGCAAGCCAGGGCTATGACACTGCCAACCTCATCCTGAGCGCGCTGGATAAGGCAAGTGTCGATGACAAAGACGCATTCCGCGCCGCGCTGAAGGCGGCAGAGTTCGATTCCGTCCGGGGAGATTTCAAATTCGGCGACAACCATCACCCGATCCAGAACATTTATGTTCGTGAAGTCATTCAGGAAGGCGATGTCTACACCAATAAGATCATCGCAACAGGTCTGGAAAATCACGCCGACGCCTATGCGGCAGACTGCAAGATGTAAAACCATCTGAGTGATGCGGGCCAGTGGAGGACACCGGCCCGCATATCACAAACCCAGTTGTTGCGGAGGCACGCTGCCTCTGCCTTGGTGGAACTGTCACATGTCCCTCATTCTAATATTGGAGCAGATCCTGAACGGATTGCAGTTCGGGGTGATGCTCTTCCTCATGGCGGCTGGCCTGACGCTGGTCTTCGGCGTCATGGGGCTGATCAATCTGGCGCATGGTGCGCTTTATATGGTTGGCGCCTTTGCCGCTGCCATTGTCGCGGGCTGGACCGGTTCCTTTGTGCTTGCGCTGGTGGCCAGTCTCGCTGCCGCCGCAGCCGCCGGCGCGCTGGTCGAACTTCTGGTGATCCGCAAGCTTTATGATCGGGATCATCTGGATCAGGTGCTGGCGACCTTTGCGCTGATCCTCATATTTTCCGAAGGTACACGCTGGGTCTTTGGCTCCTTTCCACTGTTCCTCGATGTGCCAAGCTACCTGTCGGGGCCCGTCACCCTGCCGGGCGGTATTCATTATCCACTCTACCGGCTGACGATCATCCTGATCGGGCTGGTGGTGGCGGCTGGTCTGTTCTGGCTGATCGCGCGCACGCGCATCGGCATTCAGATCCGTGCAGGTGAGAATGATCGCGAGATGATCGCCGCACTTGGTGTAGATATTTCAAAGCTCTACACGCTGGTCTTCGCGCTTGGGGCAGCGCTTGCGGGCCTCGCCGGCGCATTGGTCGGGGCCATCCAGTCGGTCCAGGTCGGCATGGGAGAGCCCGTGCTGATCCTGGCCTTTGTGGTGATTGTCATTGGCGGCATCGGCTCGATCAAGGGGGCGCTGGTCGGCGCGCTTCTCGTCGGGCTGACGGATACACTTGGCGGGGTGTTCCTGCCGCAGTTCTTTGGCCTGTTCATGGAACCTGCAAGCGCGACATCCATCGGAGCATCGCTTGCGTCGATGCTGATCTACATCCTGATGGCCGCAATCCTATTGGTGCGCCCATCCGGTCTATATGGGGGACAGCATTGATGGCGCACGAAAAACTGTTGAACGCGGCGGTGATCCTGCTGCTATTGGGAATTCCGCTCTGGGCGCATTTCGCCGGCGACCCCTTTGTGATCACGCTCGCCACCAAAGTGGCAATCCTGGCGCTGGCAGGCGTCGGGTTGAACATCGCACTTGGCATCGGCGGGCTGGTCAGTTTGGGCCACGCGGCGTTCTTTGGAATTGGCGGCTATGCGATGGGGATCCTTGCCGCCCATGCGCAGAACTACGAGCCGCTGGCACAGTGGCCGATGCTGATAGAAGGCACCAACCAGATGCCGGTCATTTGGCTGGTCGCGGTTCTTGTCAGTGCCTTTGCTGCATTGGTCATTGGTGCGCTTAGCCTGCGCACATCGGGTGTCTATTTCATCATGATCACCTTGGCCTTTGGTCAGATGCTGTATTACTTCGCCATCAGCTGGACCGCCTATGGTGGCGAGGATGGTCTGTCGATCTGGGTGCGCAATGAATTCCCCGGCCTCAACACATTGGTTCCCTTGCAGTTCTTTCTGGTCTGCTATGTGATCTTATGTGCTGCGCTGTGGTTTGCGTCGCGTCTGGCGCGGGCGCCTTTTGGTCTGGCGCTGGCAGCTGCGCGGCAATGCGAGGCGCGGGTGGAGACGGTTGGGATTACGCCCTACAAACTGCGGCTGACGGCTTTTGTCATCTCTGGCGCGATCACCGGTCTGGCGGGGGCGCTATTTGCGGATCTGAACCGCTTTGTCAGCCCGACCATGCTCAGCTGGCACACCAGCGGCGAGATCATGATCTTTGTCATCATCGGCGGAGTTGGCCGCCTGTTTGGTCCGGTCATCGGCGCGGCGCTGTTCATCCTGCTTGAACACTTCCTCGGCGGGATCAGCGATTATTGGCAGATCTACCTTGGCGGTCTGTTGCTCATCATCGTGCTATATGCCCGCGGCGGCGTGATCGGCGCAATCAGCGGACGGGAGGTCGCCCATGACTGAGGTGCAGAGGTCAGAGCAGGTTCTGAAGGTCAGCAATCTCAGCAAATCCTTCGGCGCATTGCAGGCGAGCAAGAACATATCGCTTGATCTTCGGGCGGGGGAAATTCATGCGCTGATCGGTCCAAATGGAGCAGGGAAATCCACACTTATCAAACAGATATCCGGTGAACTTCGACCGGATAGCGGATCAATCTCCCTGCTAGGCCAGCCGGTTGACGAACTAGATCGCGTGGCGCGGGCGCGGATGGGGCTGGGCCGGACCTTTCAGATTTCGGCCCTCGCGATGGAGTTCACGGTGCTGCAAAACGCGGTGCTTGGCGCATTGGGCGCGCGGGGCGGCGTGTTCCGGTTCCTGGGCAATGTCATGAAGGACAAGGCGCTGGTGGCACAGGCAGAGCACGCATTGGACCGTGTCGGACTGAGCAATGAGGCGGCGCGGCGCACGGCAGATCTCTCACATGGGCAACGCCGCCAGCTGGAGGTGGCCGTTGCGCTCACCATGGCGCCTAAGCTGTTTTTGATGGATGAACCCATGGCCGGGCTTGGGGCTGGCGGATCACAGGCGCTTACCGGGTTTCTCGACCAGCTGCGACAGGAGGCGCCAATCCTGTTGGTGGAACACGATATGGATGCGGTTTTTGCGCTTGCTGATCGGATCAGCGTCCTGGTCTACGGCGAGGTGATCGCAACCGGCACCACCGATGAGATCCGCAACCACCCCGAAGTCCGCCGCGCATATCTGGGTGAGGAGGAGGCGGTATGACGCTGTTATCGCTTAAGAACGTCACGGCCTCTTATGGTCCGTCTCAGGCCTTGTTTGGGGTCGATCTGGAGATCGGCGAAGGTGAGGTTGTCGCGCTGATGGGGCGCAATGGGATGGGCAAATCAACCACGATCAAGACCATCTGTGGAATGTTGCCCGCAAGCGACGGGACGCTGTCCTTCGCCGGACAGAACCTGCGCAAACTGCCGTCGCACAAAATTGCAAGGCTCGGCGTTGGTCTGGTGCCGGAGGGGCGGCGATGCTTTGCACCGCTGACAGTGGAGGAGAACCTGACCGCCGCGGCGCGTCCGGGCCCATGGGATTTTTCCATGGTTGCGGATCTTTTCCCCCGTTTGGCGGAGCGTCGCGATCAGACGGCGTCCTCCCTGTCGGGCGGAGAGCAGCAGATGCTGGCCATCGGACGCGCGCTGATGATCAACCCAAGACTATTGATACTGGATGAGGCAACCGAAGGTCTGGCCCCGGTGGTCCGTCAGGAGATCTGGGCTGCCATTGCCCGACTGAAACGCGATAGCGGCCTTGCAATCCTGGTGGTGGACAAGACCCTGCGCGAACTGGCGGCCGTGGCGGATCGCGCGGTGATCCTGAACAAGGGGGTGACGGTCTGGACCGGCGGCATGGCCGCGCTGACGCCCGACTTGAAAGACCGCTATCTGGGCGTCTAGGCGCTGCCGCGGCTTGGACTTGTGATCTGGCTTTGCTAGGCAGGGCAAAATCCCCGGCCAAGGAGCCCGACATGCCCGCCATCACCCTCTGCATTCCGGCCTACGCAATGGGCGGCGACGGTGCGCGCTACCTTCAGGACTCCTTTGAGCACCTTTGCAATCAGAGTTTTACCGACTTTGATATCGTCGTCTCCGATCAATCCGATGACACCGCGGTAGAGGATGTTTGTCGATCCTACGAGGATCGTCTGTCGATCACGCATCTGTGGAACCGCGAGGGTCTGCGGCAGGCCTCCGCCAATGTGAACAACGCTATGGCCCATGCCACGGGTGAGGTGATCAAAGTGTTGTTTCAGGATGATTTGATTATTGATCCCAATGGATTGTCCCATATTCATGATGCAATGGGGCAGGGCGCTGACTGGTGTCTTTGCGGCTCTGGTGTGACGCGGGATGGCAGCAGCATCCTGCGCCCGATGGTGCCCCGTCTGAGCGCGCGTTTGCATTTTGGCAAGAATACCGTCTCAAGTCCCTCGGTGCTCGCAATGCGCCGCGCTTCGGCGCTGGAGTTTGACGAACAGCTGATCTGGCTGATGGATGTCGACCTGTATAAACGGTTGTGGGACACCTACGGCGACCCGGTCATTGTGCAGGGGACCATCATTGCCAATCGCATGCACGAGGGGCAGGTCAGTGCCTCTGTCAGCAAGGCGCTGCGACAGAAGGAACTGCGCTACGTCGCCCGGAAATTTGCCCGCAGCACCACGCTGCGCGGCTGGCTTGAGTATCTGCGGCAGCGTCTGAAGGCGCTGTAATCCAAGGCATGGGGTGACGGGCAAATCGGCCTTTGCCCGTCAACTATCTCAATGACTTAGCGGGGCAGGTGAATGTTGAACTGCTCACGTATCGCCTTGTCCAGAACCGGATCGAACTGTGCCTGCGATGGCTCCGCGAGGATCTGAAGCTTGCGCGCAATGGCCTTGGCCACGAGATCAGGTTTGTCGATCTCCACCCATTCCTTTGGCGATGTGCGATCGGCCAGAGCTGGGTAGATATAGTCGGTCTGCATACGTCCCAATGTCTGGTCCGACCCCAGATAATGCCCCGGCCCGCCGATACAGGTGGCGCGGATTGTCTCCAGGCTGACCGAATCTTCGTCAACCTCGATGCCGCGGACGCAGCGCAGGGCCTGCCCGATCAGATCATCCCCGAGGATCAGCGACTCCAGACAGAAGCCGAGCAGAGAGGCGTGCATTCCGGCGGCCTCGTAAACCATGTTCAGTCCTGACAATCCGGCCAGAACGTTGGAGCACATCTGCTCCCAGCCGGCCTGCATGTCCGGCATCTTGGCATCGGCAATACCCGCTGCTGCGCCACCGGGCAGCCCGTAGAAGGCGTGCATCTGTGCACAGCCCGCCGACAGCAGTGCCTGTTCGCCGGAGCCGCCGGACATCGCGCCGGTGCGCAGGTCGGAGACAAAGGGCCAGGTTCCGAAAATCGCGGGCGCGCCGGGCTTTACCGCGTTGACGTAAACCAGCCCGGCGAGGCATTCGGCAACCGCCTGAACAATGGCGCCGGCTATCGGCGCAGGCGCGGTGGCGCCGGCCTGTCCGGCAGACAGCAGCAGAACCGGCATACCTGCAAGGATCACGGCCTCCATCGCCTGACAGCTTTCGGTGGCGAATTTCATTGGCGGCACAACAAAGCAGTTGGAATTGGAGACAAAAGGCCGTTCGCGCCAGGCCGCCTCTCCGCCCGCGATCATGTGCAGCATCTCCATCGCCGGCGCAACAAAGGCGGGATCCGAGAACGACGTCCCCACATGTTTGGTCGTGCCGGAGCAGCAGGCGTAGATGGTGTTCAGATCCATCTCGAGGTTATCGGTGATATCGCGCGCCACCATGGGCCGTTGCAGGAAGTGGATATTGTCCATCCTGTCGCAGATACGGGCGGCATCGTGCAGATCCTGAACGGTGCATTCGCGGTAGTTTCGCCCGTCGATCTCGACCAGATGGACCGCCGCACCCGCAGTGCCATAATGTACTTTGTTGCCAGAGAGATGCAGGTCGTTCTTCGGGTCGCGACCATAGAGGGTCACGCTGCGATTGGCGTTGCGAATTGTATCTTCCACCAGAGCGCGCGGAAACCGGATGCGGCCGTCCTCGCCCTGGATACATCCTGCGGCAGTCAGATAGGCCACACCGGTTGGTGGTGCATCTGCCAGCCCGATCTGTTCCAGCGCGTCCAGAGCCGCCTGATGAATGCGTTCGACGCCGGCATCGCTGAGGGGGCGGTACTGCCCGCCTTCCAGTCCGGGGCGGACCGGGCGCAGGTGATCGGCAAGCGGCGCGGCACGGGCGGCACGACGGGCGGCACGTCCGCCGCTACGGGCCGCACGAGGGGAGTTCGATTGATCTGTCATTGGGGTCTCTCAGGTTTTGGGGTCGGATCTGATGGGTTCAGATCCGCTGTGGCCGCCCCCGTGCCGCACGCCCGCGAGCCGCCCCGATCGTGCGGCCGATCAGGCTGATGATCCATCGCTCGCCTGACTGTGGTTCCATCTGGATGCCTGTCATGTCGACACTCCGCTTCACTCTGGACATCGTTGCACAGAAGGGGGGCGATTCTGTCCCATTTGCGACCAATGTGAAATTTGCGACAGAAATTTCACGTAGGTCTGGAATTCCCGACCGCTGGCAGCTGCGAGCGGGTTTGGAAAAAATCTAATTAATCAATGAGATTACGATGCGGTTTTCATCTGCACCAAAGGCGCGATTTCGGGCAATCTCAAGACAGGATCATACTGAACCGAGTGTTAAACATTCTGGAGGATACTGGTCGCAGATGGGTCGTCACGCGCGCTGAAGCAGCGCGCAGCCAGAAAAGGGCAGCGCCGATGATACCGGCCATATTACGCACCACGTTGAAGAACCGCCTGTCAGCGGGTCCGGCACGCCGGTCGGATGGTTCTGGCCATCTGTGGCGTGGGGCAGCCGCTGGTCTGGTGCTGAGCATCGGGGTGGCGGGGCCGGTTGGCGCTGGCGATTGGAGCGGGTTCTTTCTGGGTGCCTCCATGGCTCGGGTGACCGGTGCCGCGTCTGACGGCGGCACTGCCAGCGCGCCCGGTCTGCATCTGGGGTATGATCACGATTTCGGCCGCGTCATCCTGGGGGGAGAGGTCGAGGTTGATCGCAGCGGCGGGGCAGGCGACAGCCAGGCAGAGGATCAGACACACCGGATCAAGCTGCGGGCCGGATATGACATGGGCGAAACACTGGGCTATGTCACCATCGGATCGGCACGTCGCGAAACAGCGACAGACAGCGACAATGGCGCGGTCTACGGGCTCGGCGTCAGCTATTCTCTCAACCGGGCGCTGCGGTTGAGCGGCGAATACCTGCATCAGGACGCCAATGACGGCGCGGCGCTTCAGGCACCAGCGCGTGATATCCTGTCGATCCGCGCGTCATTTCAATTCTAGCGGCTGACACCCGCCGCACCACGCCCAACGTGTTTCCGCGCCGCGGCGGTTCCTGATCTCGTGAGGTTCGGCGCGGCAAAATCCACCCTTGTCGATCAGGATGACGCCTTTTCGGGCATGAGCGGCAATTGGCCCGTTGGCGGTTGGGCGGGCGCAGTCTTGCCAGTCGGCAGATCCGCGCCTCAATCCTATCGGCAGGAACCTGCCCTGAGCCCTAATTTTGGGCCAATAGGCGCGCAAGATCTCCAAAAAATCCGCAGGGGGCTGGAACAAAGCGGCCGGCAATCTTCTTTAGGTGAGGCAGACGCGAGAGTAGCGCGTCCAAGCAAAGACAGATGTCGAAAGACAGACAAGGAGAAGTCGAGATGACTCGTATCGTATCCATGGCCGCTATCGCCGCCGCACTGAGCACTCCGGCCTTTGCCGGCAATCTGGAAGAGCCCGTCGTGGCACCAGCACCTGCCGCACCGCCCGTTGTGGTTGCCAATGACGGTGGTGACTGGACCGGTGCCTATATCGGTGGCCAAATTGGGCAGCTGGACGCAGACACCAGCAATGGCCTGTCGGGAGATGATGTCTCTTACGGTGTTCACGCCGGTTACAACTATGACTTCGGCCGCTTCGTACTGGGTGGCGAAATCGACTATGACGCCACCGATGTGGATCTGGGCGGCGGCGCTGCCACTGTGGACTCGGTGATGCGCGGCAAGGTCAAGGCCGGCTATGATTTCGGCCCGGTGCTGGCCTATGTGACCGGCGGTGTGGCGCAGGTTGATACCTCCGTCGGTGATGAAACCGGTGAATTCTACGGCATTGGCGTGGCCTATCGTGTCACCGATCAATGGACCGTCGGCGGTGAAGTTCTGGAGCATGACTTCGACAACCTGGGCAGCACCGGCATCAGCGCCGATGCGACCACCGTGTCGCTGCGCGCCTCTTACCAGTTCTAATGTTATCCCCCCGGGGATGATAGCGGCGCGTCCATTTCGGTGGGCGCGCCGTTTTCATGTGCAGATACCCCGCCCGGATCCACCCATACCTGCGGTGTCCTCCTTTGGTCGATTTGCAGGCTTGGCGGAGCTATTGCCTTGTGTTATGCAAATCCTATGAACCGGCTGTGCAACATTATTACCTGCTGCATTACCTGCTGAAAAACTCAGCGGGCTGGTTTCTGTCGTTCCCTTCTTTTGAACAAGTTGCTAAGCCCGCGCTGCGCGCCGCTGATCTGCGGCACCCGTTGGGAGATTGGCCTGAGGCGCCCTTGCGTTCCGGTCAGACGAAGGATTTGTGATGACGACGATCAAGCTGCACAACACACGCACCCGCCGCAAAGAGGTGCTGAACCCGATCAATCCCGACGATGTACGCCTCTATCTCTGCGGGCCGACAGTCTATGACCGCGCCCACCTGGGCAATGCGCGCCCGGTGGTGGTGTTTGATGTGCTCTATCGCCTGTTGCGCCATGTCTACGGCACCGATCACGTCACCTATGCGCGCAACTTCACTGATGTGGACGACAAGATCAACGCAACCGCTCTGGCGCGCAAGGAGGCTGGTGCCCCCGGCACGCTTGAGGAGCTGGTGCAGCAGCGGACCGAGGAAACCATCAGCTGGTATCTGGCCGATATGGCTGAACTCGGGGCGCTTGAACCGGATCACATGCCGCGGGCAACCGCCTATATCCCGCAGATGATTGACATGATCGAAGCGCTGATTGCCAAGGGCCATGCCTATGCCGACGGGGCAGGCCATGTGTTATTCTCGGTCAAGAGCTACAAGGACTACGGCGCGCTCTCCGGTCGCTCAGTGGATGACATGATCGCAGGCGCCCGGGTTGAAGTGGCGGATAACAAGCGCGATCCGATGGATTTCGTACTGTGGAAGCCCTCCACCGATGAGTTGCCGGGCTGGGACAGTCCCTGGGGGCGGGGGCGCCCGGGTTGGCATATCGAATGCTCCGCCATGAGCCACGAGCTGTTTGGCGCGAGTTTCGACATTCACGGTGGCGGCAATGATCTGATGTTCCCGCATCATGAGAATGAAATTGCGCAAAGCTGCTGCGCCCATCCCGAGGGCGATTTTGCAAAAATCTGGCTACACAATGAGATGTTGCAGGTCGAGGGCAAGAAGATGTCCAAATCACTGGGCAACTTCTTCACCGTGCGCGACCTGTTGGATCAGGGCTATCCGGGCGAGGTGATCCGCCTTGTATTCCTGCAAACCCACTATCGAAAACCGATGGATTGGACCGACAAGAAGGCAAAGGAAGCGGAGGCAACGCTGCGCAAATGGCGGGCGCTGACCGCGGGCATCGAGCCCGCGCCCACCGCTGCTGCCGCGGTTCTGGAGGCGCTGTCGGACGATCTGAATACAGCGGGTGCGCTTGCGGAGTTGCACAGGCTGGCCTCGGCCGGTGCCGCGGCGGATCTACTTGCATCGGCCAAACTGATGGGCTTGCTGAGTGATGAGATGGGGGCCTGGGCGGCAGGTGAAGATATTGATTTAAGCGCCTATGAAAAAGCGCTTTTCGAGGCGCGAGAGATCGCAATGAAAACCAAGGATTTCGCCGAGGTCGACCGGTTGAAGACCGCCTATCTTACCGCAGGCGTCGAGGTGCGGATGTCCAAGGAGGGGGTCCAGCTGGTGCCGGGGCCGGATTTCGACCCCGAAAAACTCGGCGCGATCTAGCCCCCCGATACGGATCCTCGCAGGTGGGCGCCGGGCCCGCCTGCGCCAGATCCAACAGACAGCAGAGGCCCTCATGACGGGGCAACGACCATACTTTGCCAAGCCATGAGGCCAGCCATGACCAAAGACCGTCTTTACCTTTATGACACCACCTTGCGGGACGGGCAGCAGACGCAGGGCGTGCAGTTTTCCACCGCTGAGAAAGTTCGGATCGCAACCGCACTGGATGGGCTTGGGGTGGATTACATCGAAGGCGGCTGGCCGGGGGCCAATCCGACGGACAGCGGCTTCTTTGAAACCGCCCCCAGAACGCGGGCAACCATGACCGCTTTTGGCATGACCAAACGGTCCGGGCGTTCGGCGGCAAATGATGATGTGCTGGCGGCGGTGCTGAACGCCGGCACCGCCGCGGTCTGTCTGGTCGGCAAGAGCCATGATTACCACGTGACCCATGCGCTGGGGATCGATCTTGAGGAAAACCTCGACAATATCCGCGCCTCCGTCGCCCATCTGGTGGCCGAGGGGCGCGAGGCGCTGTTTGATGCCGAACATTTCTTTGACGGATACCGGGACAATCCGGACTATGCGCTTGCGGCCTGTCGCACAGCGCTTGAGGCCGGCGCGCGTTGGGTTGTGCTCTGTGACACCAACGGCGGCACCCTTCCGGCGGATGTGGGCCGCATCGTCAAGGAGGTGATCGCGGCAGGGTTGCCGGGGGAGCGTCTGGGGATCCACACCCATAATGACACCGAAAATGCGGTGGCCTGTTCGCTGGCGGCAGTCGACGCCGGGGCGCGGCAGATTCAGGGCACGCTCAACGGTCTGGGGGAGCGCTGCGGCAATGCCAATCTGACAACGCTGATCCCGACGCTGTTGTTGAAGCAGCCCTATGCCGATCGCTATGACATCGGTGTCAGCCGGGAGGCCCTGAGCACTCTGACGGCGCTCAGCCGGATGCTGGACGAGATCCTGAACCGGGTGCCGACGAAACAGGCCGCCTATGTCGGGGCGTCGGCCTTTGCGCATAAGGCGGGGCTGCATGCCAGCGCGATCCTGAAAGATCCAAGCACCTATGAGCATATCGACCCGGCGCTGGTCGGCAATACGCGCATCATCCCGATGTCCAATCAGGCAGGTCAGTCGAACCTGCGTCGGCGCCTGTCCGAGGCAGGCCTGAGCGTCGAGACCGGCAACCCGGCCCTCGCGCGTATTCTGGAGCGGATCAAAACCCGTGAGGCCGAGGGCTATTCCTATGATACCGCGCAGGCCTCGTTTGAGATCCTTGCGCGCGAGGAACTGGGGCAATTGCCCGGTTTCTTTGAGGTGAAGCGGTACAAGGTGACGGTCGAGCGGCGCAAGAACAAATACAACCGCATGGTGTCGCTCTCGGAGGCGGTTGTTGTTGTGAAAGTGGACGGCCAGAAGCTGTTGTCGGTCAGTGAATCCCTCGATGAGACCGGCAGCGACCGCGGGCCGGTCAACGCGCTGGCAAAAGCGCTGACCAAGGATCTCGGCCAGTATTCCAAGGCGCTGGATGACATGCGGCTGGTCGATTTCAAGGTGCGGATCACCCAGGGCGGCACCGAGGCTGTCACGCGGGTCATTATCGACAGCGAAGACAGCAAGGGGCGGCGCTGGTCGACGGTCGGCGTCAGTGCCAACATAATCGACGCCTCCTTTGAAGCGCTGCTGGATGCGATCCGCTGGAAGCTGCTGCGGGACACCGACACGGCGGGCGGCGCGGCTTGATGCTTGCATTTGACGATGATGTGACCGCCTGCGCCGATCTGGTGCAGAAGGGCGACCCGGATCGCTTTGCCACGGTGATGGCTGCGCCGGTTGAAGCGCGGGCGGCGCTGTTTACGCTCTACGCCTTCAACCTTGAGCTGGCGCGGGCGCCCTGGGCCTCGGCGGAGTCGATGATTGCCGAGATGCGCGTGCAGTGGTGGCGCGATGTCGGGACAGAGATTGCGGCCGGTGGGCCGGTGCGACGGCATTACGTCGCAACGCCACTGCGGGCGGTGCTGCGGCCTGACCTTGCGGTGCATATTGATGGGATGGCAGAGGCGCGGCGCTGGGACATCTACCGCGACCCCTTCGAGGATGAGGCAGCGCTGGCGGATCACATCGACAAGACGACGGGCGCGCTCATGTGGATGGCAGCGGCGACACTGGGCGCGCGGGATGAGACGCTTGTGCGCCGCTTCGCCTATGGCGTGGGCGTCGCCAACTGGCTGCGGGCAATTCCGAAGCTGGTTGCCGAGAAACGCGTCCCGCTGCTGGATGGCACGCCGGAGGGGGTGCGCGCGCTGGCGGAGAGCGGTCTTGCAGCGCTGAAGGACGCTCGCTCCAATCGTGCTGCAATCGCAAAATCCGCCTTGCCCGCACTGCTGCCGGGCTGGCAGGCCAGCGCGATCCTGCAACAGGCGGTGGCGGAGCCTCGGCGGGTGGCCGACGGGACCCTGGGCACCAGTGAGTTCCGCCGCCGTGCCAGCCTGATCTACCGGGTCTCCACCGGGCGCTGGTAAGGCATCAAACGCCGGATAGGACCAGATAAGAAAGACGCCTGCGGCTCCCCGTCAGGCGTCTTTTCATGTCGTGCGGTCTCGGCTCGCCGGAGATCAGTGACCGTGAACAGGACGCGGTTTCAGCACCAACCACAACAGCGCGCCGCCCGCCAGCACCAGGAAGGGTGCCATCGCCATATTGACTGCGGTCCAGCCTTCGACCGGGCTGCCGCCGGAGCAATTCATCAACCCGCCTGAAGCCAGCGAGGCAAAGGTGACACCGCCAAAGACCAGCAGATCGTTGAGCCCCTGCATCCGACCGCGCTCATAGCTTTCATGAGCACCCGCCAGCATCGTGGTTGCGCCGATGAAGCCAAAGTTCCAACCGATACCCAGCAGGACAAGCGCGACAAAGAAATTTTCCAGATCAACGCCTTGCAGGGCAACAGCGCCAGCTCCGCCCAGGATCACAAGGCCCGCGCCGACGATTTTTTCGACACCGAAACGCGCGATCAGATGCCCGGTAAAGAAGGACGGTACATACATCGCCAGCACATGGGCGGTGACGACATCCGCCGCGCTGCCTTCGCTGAAGCCGCAGCCAACAACGGCCAGCGGTGTCGACGTCATCACCAGGTTCATTAGCGCGTAGGACACCATGGCGCAGATCACTGCAACCGCGATGGTGGGGTTGCGCAACAGCTCCATCCGGCTGCGCCCTCGGGGCGCATCTTCGCTGGGCACCGGCGGTTTCGGGATTTTCAGGAACAGGAACAGGACTGCGCCCAGCACATTGACGGCGACCACGGCCATATAGGTGCCAAGGAAAGGGATCACAAAGGCTTGGCTTGTCGCCTTCACGATCTGCGGGCCGATGATCGCGGAGAGCAGACCGCCAGCCATCACATAGGAAATTGCCTTGGGCCGGAACGCATCAGAGGCGGTATCGGTGGCGGCAAAACGGTAAAATCCCTGTGCACTCATGTAGATGCCGGTGAGGAAACTGCCGAGGAGAAAGATCGGAAACGAGCCGAGGTAGAGCCCATAAGCCCCGATGACACCACCCAATGTGCCACCAGCGGCGCCAACAAAGAACCCCGCCTTACGTCCGTAGCGCTGCATGATCGCCGAAATCGGCGTTGCCGCCAGCATGGAACCGGCCACAATCAGCGAAATCGGCAGCGTTGCGAAACAGGCATTGCTGGCAAGCGATTGACCTGCGAGACCACCAATGGTGAAGATCATCGGCATCTGCGCACCCAGAAAGGCCTGCGCGAGCACGAGAATGACAACATTGCGCTTGGCGATGCGGTCGTCGGGGAGGGGGAGGCTGTCTGTCATGGCAGATGCGTATCCCCGAAAATCCGACAGGGCAAGATTGATGCTGCATCGGTGCGCTATGCGCGCGAAAAAGACGCAAAGGAGCGGTACAATGACAGGATCGCAAACTCCGGTCGGTCAGTTTGGGGGTGACGCCCGGTCGGCCGCAATCGGGCGGATCATCACCAGCGATGCCTGTGTGCGTGAGGGCGCCCAATGGCTGGCCGCAAGCGACCCGCGCTTTGCCCGCGCGATCGACCTCTGCGGCCCCCTGCCGCTGCGCCGCAAACCGGAGGGTTTTGCCGAACTGCTCAGCGCGATTGTCAGCCAGCAGGTGAGCGTTGCCTCCGCCAATGCGATCTGGGGCCGGATGGTCGGAGCCGGGTTGGACACTGCGCCTGCTGTTTCCGCCGCCAGCGAGGACGACCTGCGCGCGGTTGGCCTCAGCCGTCAGAAGATCCGCTATGCCCATGCTCTTGCGGCAGCGGGACTTGATTTTGACGCGCTGCGCCAGCTCCCCGATGCCGAGGTGATCAAAATCCTGACACAAGTGTCCGGTATTGGCACATGGACCGCAGAGATCTATGCGATGTTTTCGCTTGGTCGGGCGGATGTCTTTGCCCATGGTGACCTGGCCCTGCAAGAGGGGGCGCGGATCCTGCTCGATCTGCCGCAGCGGCCAAAACCCGCCGAGATGCGCCGCATAGCTGAAGCCTGGTCACCCTGGCGGTCGGTTGCGGCGCGCGTGCTCTGGGCCTATTACCGGGTGGCAAAGGACAGGGAAGGGATCCGATGACACGAGTATTGACAGCTGAACGCAAGGCGCCCCTGTCGGGGCAGACCCGATCTGTGGTGGTGTTTCTGCATGGCTATGGCGCCAATGGGGCCGATCTGCTGGGGCTGGCGGACCCGTTGGGGGAACATCTGCCGGATACGCTGTTTGTGGCCCCGGATGCCCCGGAGCGCTGCGCAGGCACGCCCTTTGGTTTCCAGTGGTTCCCGATCCCTTGGATCGACGGCTCCTCCGAAGAGGAATCGATGCGCGGCATGATGGCCTCCATCGAAGATCTGAATGCCTTTCTGGATGCGCTGATGGTGGATGAGGATGTGCTGCCGGAACAGGTGGTGCTGTTTGGATTCTCCCAGGGCACCATGATGAGCCTGCATGTGGCCCCGCGTCGCGAAGATGCGGTGGCTGGAATCGTTGCCTTCTCCGGTCGGCTGCTGTCGCCCGAAACGCTGAAGGACGAAGTTGTCTCGAAGATGCCGGTATTGCTGGTGCATGGCGACGCCGATGACGTGGTGCCGCCGCAATCTCTGCCAGAGGCAGCTGAAGCTCTGGGGGAGGCCGGATTTCAGGACGTCTTTGCCCATATCATGAAGGGCACAGGCCACGGCATCGCGCCCGACGGTCTGAGCGTGGCGCTGGCCTTCATGCGCGACAAGCTGAGCCTCTGATCCGCCAGAGCGGTTTGCCAGACAAAACGCCGTCGAAAGCCGTGCAGCCTAGCGCTTGCGCGGCTTTCGCGGTTTGCGGGGCGGCTTTTGCGGGTCTGACGGGGTTGTTTTTGCGCCTGCCGCCTTGCGCCGGGCAATCGCCTGCCGGTTCGGGGCGGGTTTGGGTTTTGGCGGACCGGGGATGCTGGGCACCTCCAGATCTTCCCAGGTGCCGGGGCTGAGCCCGTCAAGAGTCCAGATGCCGATGGCCGCCCGGATCAGGCGTAGTGTCGGATGGCCCACTGCCGCTGTCATCCGCCGTACCTGCCGGTTGCGGCCTTCGCGAAGGGTGAGGGCGATCCAGCTGTCGGGTACGGATTTACGCACCCGGATTGGTGGGGTCCGGGCCCAGATTCCCTCCGGTTCGTCGATCAATGCGGCCTTGGCAGGTCGGGTCAGCCCATCTTTCAGCTCAACACCCTCTGCAAGCGCCTGAATGGCGGCCGCATCCGGTGTCCCCTCGACCTGCACCCAATAGGTTTTCGGCATCTTGTGCTGCGGATCCGAGATCCACGCCTGCAAGCGGCCCTGGTCGGTCAGCAGCATCAACCCCTCACTGTCGCGATCCAGTCGCCCGGCGGGATAGACACCGGGCAGGTCAATCCAGTCGCTCAGCGTGGCGCGCGGGCTGCCCTCGCTGCCGCGGTCGGTGAACTGGGGCAAAACATCGAAGGGTTTGTTGAAACGGATCAATCTGGTCATCAGTCTGCAATAGGCAGCCCCCGGCAGGCTGGCAAGGGCAGCGGCGTTGCCGGCAGTGATTTCGCATAGGGGATTTCGCGACCGCCGACCCGCCAGCAGCTGTCATGCCGCTGTCACGGAATCATCCTACCGCTTGAGGCGAAGCGAGGTCAGTGCCCCGTTGCGATCATTGATAATGGGGGCTTGCCAGCTGACTGACACGATATATAGTTAAATCAAAGCAGGGGCGGGCTCCCCGCTCTGGTGTCGAAACGCAGGCAGACAGGGCGGTTGAGCCGTTGCAGAACATGCAGATCCATCAGCAAGAGATGACAGCATATGTCGCGCCTCCGGCGTGGACTGCAATCCGTGGTCCTGTTGCGCCGCAGAATGGTACCGGGGTGAGGACGCGGCCGCAGACCGGGCTGCGAATACCTGTCTGGCCTTACCCGTGCCATCTGTCGGTATCCCTGCGGAGCACTGGCAGCAAGAAACCTGATTTGAAGACAAGCGCGTGGGCTCCACGCGCTTTTGTTTTTTTCAATACCGGGACGATCCGGCAGGCTGGAAACAGACTGCTGCGCCGCCCTGGTCAACGGCGTTGGTCCGGGCGCAGGCCACCGCTGTTGAAACGAGGAGGTGCAGTATGACCGTCGCCGTTGGTAATCTCAGAACATTGATTCTGAACGCAGATATGCAGCCACTCAGCTGGGCGCCGCTATCCGTCTGCAATTGGCAGGATGCTTTTGTTGCCGTCCATCAGGAGCGGGTCATACAGGTCAAAACCTACGAAAATGTGGCGGTTCATTCGGCCTCTGCCTCCTTTGAAGTTCCCGCCGTGGTCGCCCTCAAGCGGTATCGCAAGCGCAAGAAAGTGGCCTTTACCCGCTATAATGTCTTTCTGCGTGATGAATTCTGCTGTCAATATTGTGGCAAGCGCTTTGCTGCGAAGGATCTGACGTTTGATCACGTGATCCCTCGCAGCAAGGGCGGGGCTTCGTCCTGGACCAATATCGTGGCCTGTTGCAGCGCCGATAATCTGCGCAAGGGCAATCTGAAACCGCAGCAGGTCGGACTGAAACTGCGCCGCAAACCCTTTGCTCCCAGTCCGCATGAGCTGGATGCCATCGCCCGCCGTCTGCCCCGTCCGAAGCCTGAATTGCATCAAACCTGGATGGATTTTCTCTATTGGGATAGCGAACTGGACAGCTGAATCTCATCAGTCGTTCAAAAATAATCTAAGGCCCCGACCGGACAGGCGGGGCCTTTTTCCTTAGAATAGCTGCGAGAGACGATCCCGATTTCAGCCCTTGGCGCGCTGCACCATGCCGAAGAGATCGCGCGGGTCGTCCGGGTCGGCGAGCATGTCCAGCTCCAAAAAGAAATCCGTGTCCTTGATCCGGTCACGGATGTAGCGCAGGGCCGAGAAATCCTCGATTGCAAAGCCGACACTGTCAAACAGGGTGATCTGCTTGTCATCCCGGCGACCGGGTTTCTGGCCAAGGATCACCTGCCAGAGTTCCGTCACCTCAAAATCCTCCGGCATCTGCTGGATCTCGCCCTCGACGCGGGTTTGCGGCGGGAATTCCACAAAGACATCAGAGCGGGTCAGGATACCCGGTGCCAATTCGGTTTTGCCGGGGCAATCACCGCCGATGGCGTTGATATGGACGCCGCTGCCGACCATGTTGTCAGTGAGGATGGTGGCATATTGCTTGTCAGCGGTGCAGGTGGTCAGGATCTGCGCGCCTTCAATCGCTTCTTCGGGGGTTGCGCAGGACACCACGGTGAGGCCGCTGCCAGCAAGGTTGGCGGCACATTTCGCGGTCGCCGCCGGGTCGATATCGTAGAGGCGAACCGATTTCAGCCCGCAGATTGCCTGCATGGCGAGCGACTGGAACTCCGACTGCGCGCCATTGCCAATCATCGCCATTGTTGTGGCGCCCTTCGGGGCCAGATGTTTTGCAACCATCGCAGAGGTCGCGGCAGTACGCAGCGCGGTCAGGATGGTCATCTCGGTCAGCAGCACGGGATAGCCTGTGTAGACATCGGCGAGCAGGCCAAAGGCGGTCACCGTCTGCAACCCCTCTGAGGTGTTCTTCGGATGGCCGTTGACGTATTTGAAGCCATAGGCTTCGCCATCGGAGGTCGGCATCAGCTCGATCACGCCGACGTCGGAATGGCTGGCAACCCGCGGCGTCTTGTCAAACAGCTCCCAGCGTTTGAAATCCTCTTCGATGTAATCGGCGAGGTCCCTCATCACGGTGTCGATACCGATCGAGTGAATGAGGCGCATCATGTTGTCGACGCTTACAAAAGGCACAAGCGCCTTATCCGAAGGTTGGGTCATGACCGGATCCTTTCACGGGGGCTAAGGTGGATGCCTGCCAGCATGCAGCGCATTGACCCGCCAGCGGTTTCAGTTGTTGGAATGGCGCGTCGCAGCGGCGTGCCGTACTCAGAGGGCGCAGCCTGATGCTGGCTCATTGATAGCTTCGCGTCGGACGATCAAACACGCGCCGACCCAGGGCCGAGGCACAGAGATCGACCATCAGATGGGCCGTGCGCCCGCGTTCGTCCAGAAACGGGTTCAGCTCGACCAGATCGAGCGAGGTCATCAACCCGGAATCATGCAGCATCTCGCAGACCAGATGCCCCTCACGGACAGTTGCGCCGCCGGGGACGGTGGTGCCGACAGCCGGCGCCACGGAGGGGTCGAGGAAATCGACATCCAGCGAGACATGCAACATGCCGTTGACCTCGGCCACGCGGTTGAGAAAGGCCGAGAGCGGACCTGCAATGCCGTTCTCGTCAATCTCGCGCATGTCGTGACGATGAATGTTGCTCGCCTCCAGCGCCAGCCGCTCCGGGGTGTCGACCGACCGCAGACCGATCATACAGACGTTTTCCTGCGGCACCGGGTTCTGCACCTTCGGAAAGCCCGCAAAATCCGGACGGCCGGTGAAATACCCCACCGGCGTGCCATGCAGGTTGCCACTGTCGGAGGTGGCCGGCGTGTGGAAATCTGTATGGGCGTCGAGCCACAGCACGAATTGCGGACGGCCTTCCTTGGCGGCGTGGTTGGCAACACCGACAACGGATCCGAGCGACAGGGAATGGTCTCCGCCCAGGAAAATCGGCAGGCCGTCCTTCATCGCTTCTTCCGCAGCGCGGATCAGGCGGTTGGTCCAGCCAATGGTTTCATTGCGGGCAAAGACAAGACCGTCATTGTGGTCGGCCTCATGGCTGGCCGGACGCAGGTTGCCCTGATCAATCACCTTGTGACCCAGGCTTTCGATGGCACGTCCCAGACCGGCGGTGCGATAGGCATCCGGCCCCATCAGGCACCCTGCGCGCCGCTTGCCACTGTCTACGGGAGCGCCGATCAGAATACAGGTCTTGGATGTCACGCGCATATCTCCTCTGCGAAAAGTGAATACTCTTAGAAAGCTCCGATTTGAGGTGGAATCCAGCAATCATTTCGCTCATATAGTAGGGCAAATCGTCAAGATGGAGATCAGATTGGACAAAACGGATGAACGGCTGATTGCCGCCCTGCGCCATAACGCACGCGCCTCACTCTCCGATCTTGCCTTGCAGCTGAACCTGTCGCGGACCACCGTCCGGGCACGGATCGAGCGGCTGCAGACCAAGGGCGATATCCTTGGCTTTTCCGTAGTGCTGAAAGAGGATGTGCTGCGCGACCCGGTTCGCGGTCTTATGATGATCGGTATCGAGGGGCGCGGCACCAGCCGCATCACCCGCCAGCTTCAGGGGCTGCCCGAGGTGCGGGCGATCCATACCACCAACGGACGCTGGGACCTGATCGTCGAGCTGGGCACCGAAACGCTGGAAACGCTGGATGCCGCGCTGGCAAAGATCCGTACCTTTGAAGGTGTGGTCAGCAGCGAGACCAATCTTCTGCTCGCCACAAAGAAAGACAGCTAAAAAGGATAGATCGCCGCGTGGAGAGCTGCGGCCGGGGCCCTGTGCGTCGGCTCCCGGTGACTGGCTGCACCGGGATCAGATCCGGTTTTTGCGCATGTGGTTGGCTGCGGCAATCCAGATCACCGCCAGCAGCAGCGAGGCAATCGCATTCCAGCTGGCCATCGACAGGCTGAATAGCTCCCACGGGACCTCGTCGCAGCGCACGAGCGGTGCCGACATGATCTGCTGCATCAGATCTTCGGAGCTCAGATTGCCGATCGGGCCGGAGGTGCAGGAGTTCGGACCTTCCCACCAGCCACGCTCAACCCCGGTATGATAGGCACCGATGGCGGCAGTCGCCAGCGCGGCCAGCGCGCCAAGGTAGGGCAGGATCAGCAATGGTACCGCCAGCGCCAGAGCACCGATGACGACAGCTGCGCCATGCGGATAGCGCTGCCAGATGCACAGTTTGCAGGGGGCCATCTCGCCGATGTATTGAAATCCAAAGGCACCAAGCAGCAGTGCAGCAGATCCGGCACTGGCAATCAGGATGAGAATTCGGCTCATGTTTACAATACCTTCACTGCAAGAAACCCGCCGAACAACAACACCACAAAGACCGTAAAGACAAGCCCCAGCCGACGTTCGATGAAATCGCGGATGGGCGCGCCAAACTGCCACAGCAAGCCCGCAACCATAAAAAACCGCAGCGCACGGGCCAGAATGGAGGTCACAACGAAGGTTGCGATTGGCATCCCGGTCCAGCCTGACATGATTGTGATGACCTTATACGGAAAAGGCGTGATCCCGGCGATCAGCACCGCCCAGAACCCAAAATCATTGAAGCGGCTGTTGAATTCAGCCATGGCATCTGCCTTGCCCATCGCGGCCAGCACCGGCTGGCCGATGCTGTCGTAGAAAAATGCGCCAATGGCGTAGCCGAGCATTCCGCCAGCCACGGAGGCGACCAGAGCCACCAGCGCAACCAGCCAGGCACGTGATGGGCGCGCGAGGATCATCGGGATCATCAGAACATCCGGCGGGATGGGAAAGACCGAGCTTTCGATGAAGGCAACGCCGGCCAGCCACCACAGCGCCTTTGGGTGGTCGGCCAAGGCCATCGTTCGGTGATATAGCGCACGCAGCATCCTGTGAAGCTCTCCCTGGCAATCCGCCCTGAGCGGTGCCACGTCGGGATGAGCAGGTCAACCACGATGGTTGCCCGCTACACAGCCGTCGGCAGGCAGATGTTTTTTTGCCGCCAGGCGCGCGATTTGCCTATGGACCTCGGCCTTTGGCTTGGGTAGGAACGGGGCAGAGGCCCAAGTGGCGGAATGGTAGACGCAGGGGATTCAAAATCTCTTGTGGATGCACTGTATAGTATTGAGTTTTATAGGTTTCTTGGTCTGTTGGTACTCGCGGTTACTCGGCGCGGTTACTCGGTAGCAAGAATCCTATGTGCGGGTGTGGCGGAATTGGTAGACGCGCCGGATTCAAAATCCGGTTTCCGAAAGGAATTGTGGGTTCGATTCCCACCACCCGTACCATTCACTTATGTGCCGCCATTCCTCATAAAGACCACCTTGTTCGCAGTCTCGGATCGGTTCCGCGCATAACGGTCTGTTGTGGTCACCTGAGTGTGTTGCGCGGCATCCCTCAGGCTGTATGGATCAACCATTCCCTTGGCCTCAGAGATCCCGCCAGCCCGTGTGTCTCGGATCTGAAGTTCCTCCGGCAGTTTCAGGTCTCGGATGATCTGTTTGAAGGCTCGTGTAACCACACCGTTCTTTGGTGGTCGACCGTTAGGCAGGGTGATGACCGGACCGCGCCGACGCTCCTTTGGAACCTCTGAGAGCCGACGCTGAATGTCGGGGGTGTTCCTCAGATCATAGACGTAGGGTTCGGGCAGGCTGTCACGGGTTTTGCTGATCACCTTGGTGAGGCTGGAAAGATCCTGAGAAATCATATCCCAGGTCAGGCCGTCGACCCACATCTTGCCACCGTCCTGAATGCCGCCCTCACGACCGTTGGCATCTTCCCACTGGCCGACAACATCGACCCCGCGCAACATAAACTCGAACCGGATCAGGACCGACAGTGAGACATGACATTGCCCGCGCTTGTCCGCCTCTGCAACGACCGCATTTACCTGATCACGCGAGATACATGTGCTGCGGCTGGCTGGGTTCTTGAGCCGCATTTCCTCGCGGATGATCTTGAGTTCCCGACACTTCAACTCGCCGATCTTGATCCCGTGGGAATTGACGAGCCCCCAATGCGTGAACCATTTCTTGATGTAGTGGACCGATCGACCCTTCTCTTGCATCGACCGGCGCCACGTCATCATGCGCTCGTAGTTGGTCTCCTCGATGAGGACATTGCTGATGGCGTTCTCCACCCTGGCCAGCGCCTTGAGGTAATCCGCACGTGTGGTTGGACGGACCTCGTGGATCCCGCTGAACTGGTCGTGCTTGTATCGAGCGATAAGCCAGCCCCATGTTCCGGGTTGCCGGCCGTTGGTCTCTCCGTCGTACCATTCCAGCATTTCGCGGGTGAGTGCGCGGCACTGGCGGGCTCGATCATAATCAAGTCCATCACCTTTGCAGCCGGGCAGGGCGTATGTTCTCACGCTATACCCAGCATCCAGATACTTTTTCGGAGGGCGCCAGAAGTAAGTCCCGCGGTCTTTGCGGTGCTTGATGCAAGGCGCATAGCTGGGATCGCTATCGTCCCAGACGCTTTTATCAAAACCCATTTTGATCCTCTTGGTTGGTTGATTGTAACCGCCCTGGTCGCGACTTCGCCTTTCTGGTGTTGCGTTCGCGCGCCCATTCCTCAATTGCCTCACGGTGTCTTAGACCGATAGCCGGATCAATCTCCGGCAGGCCGTATTGCGCTTCAAGCGTGGTAGAATTCGCCCTCAGCCACTTCACGTCATGGCCGAGGAGTTTTGCAACTTCCGCTTCCTTCACGAAAAGAGACTGCACACTCATGGATCAGGTGTCCTCCTTAAGAGGCGGGGCGAACCGAGATCGAACTGCCGCCTCTGCCGCGGCCTCCGCCTCGTGCAAGTCCGGCCCTTTCAAAACAATTTCGGCATACACCATTCGTCCATAAGCCTCAGGATCGACATTGCTGGTCGCGACATAAAACGCAGATGGGGTACCCACTCGTTTCAGGGCACTTCGCAGCCTCTCCACTTCCTCATTCAGAGCGTGTTCTTTAGGGTTCGGGTTGATGCAGGCAAACCAGCGCTCGCACTTGTCTAGCGCGCGATCTGCGGCTTCGATGTCGTGATCAGTGCGGATCGCTTTACGAAGACGCGCGAAGTCCTGGAGCATTGTCTCCGCGCGCGCATGATGGACAAAATCAGGTGCTTCCATCCTCAGCCCTCCAATGCTGCTTTGATGCGAGCTTCGTAGTCGGCTTGGGCTGCGGCCTTGGCTTCCTCAAGTGTTGCAAACAGCTCTTTGGTTCCGGCGTGTTTAAACCCGCCTTTGGGGGCTTGCCAAACCCACTTAGCGACACTCGCAAAGAAGCCATCTGGCGGCGTTCCTTTCCACCGCCATCCGCCCTCGCATTCCCACACCAGCGGCTTGACCTTCACCCCATCTGCGCTTTCACGGGCTTGGTGGAAGGTGGTGAGGGCGTTACGCATGTCGCGCTCAAGGTCTCCCTTGTCATTGCACATGTCCATATAAGCAAGCTGTTCTTTCACAGCCTCCGCCAGCGCAACCGCTGCTTTAATCAGGTCAGTCATTGGGGGTGTCCTGTTCAATAAGACAGCGGACGGAAAATGGCAGCATCTCCCAGAACTTTGCCGAGCCTTCTGGATCTCGGCTCATGACTTGTAACTTTTGACCCAAAGCGTAGAGGTTCCTTGCCATTTCCCTCTCCATCTGGTATTTTTGCCAGAGTGCAGGATCCCACGGCTTTAATCTGGGTCTGGCATCGGACCATCCACCGTGACGTCCGGCAGGTGTGCCATCTGCTCGGAATTTCTGAGCGGTGCCCTCCACGAGGATCAGGCCATTCTTATAGATCTGAGTAATTTTCGACCGGGTCATGTAAAGCCGGTTTCTCATGCCTGACCGCGAAACGAGTAGAACATCCTGACCGACTTCGAACTGTGCTCCTACCATCACCCTTCCCCCTCAGTGCTGGTGTACTTGAGGGCGCGGATGCGTTTAGCCGCCTCATCACAAATCGCCACTTCCTCCGCCGTTGGGGATCCACCGTCTGGAGGCACAAGGCAGGAATGCTGTGCTTGATAGGCCGCCTCTTCCAACGCCTCATCCCGTGCAGCCCGCAGCTGGGCGCGGTGGGTGTCAGTGCGGGTGTTCCAGTCGGCGTCCGCTTCATCCTGAGTGACGCATGGCTTGCTGGAGCAGGCACAATTGTCCGAACAGCTTACCCGGTATTTGGTTTCATACCACGGCGGCCCTCCCGACACCCGATTTCCAAGGCACGTATGCCGCAGGCCAGCGCTCCCACAAAACGGGCATGGCAGCAGTTCCGCCTCTTTGCTTGTGTCAGTCATTTCGTCTCCTCCAACATCTTGCGGAGTTGCGTTTCCTGTGCGGCCTCTGCGGCGGCCCATGCGGCGGCCCATGCGGCGGCCCGTGCGGCGGCCCGCCCCGCCTCCATGGCGTCGTCGTTGCGCAGCATTGCGATCTGATCACGCACACGGGTGTCGCTTGGGCGCTCTGCTTCAAACAAGTGCAAGACCTGCTCCGCGCCCCATGCTTGGAAGTGACGCGCCAGTCTGTCATCGGGCATCGCGTAAAACAGAACCCAAAGCGCATCATCAAGGCCGTTGCTATCCAGTACTTGCAGCAGGGTGACAGGCTCATCATCGGCCTTGGTTTTGCCGAGGCTTTTGAGAAGCTTGGTGTAACCTTCCTCGCAGGCGCGCCCGCTTTGGGGACTGCCCTCACGAATGCGGCGCAAAGTGGTTGTGCTGCTGTACTTCAATTCAGTCATGTGTGTTCTCCGTTCAGAGGCTCAGGCCACGTCGCTGAGTACGCGCGCCAGATCGAACAAACGACGGCGCTGGTTCTCGGGGATCGCGTAGTAGGACCGCACGAGATCCATTGCTTCCTTGTCGCCCATCAGATCATTTGGGGTGTTACCCTCATCGCCTGTCGGTTGCGGGGCGCCGGTCAGTCCCTCAAAGAAGAAGATGATGGCCACACCAAGGGCATCCGCGATTTGCCAAAGGCGGGAAGCGCTGACGCGGTTGGCGCCGGTCTCGTATTTCTGGATCTGCTGGAACTTGACGCCGGATAGATCCGCCAGCTGCTGCTGCGTCATGCCGATGAGCCAGCGACGGTGCCGGATGCGCTTGCCTACGTGTGTGTCAACGGGATGGGTCATGTGTCTTCTCCTTTTCCCAAGGCGGGCTTTTGAGTGTTACGGGTTTACCCCGGCTATTCGCGCTGAGGCTCTGTGCCATCGTGATCCGCTCGGACTTGCTCATCGGCTGCGTTCTGCGGCGGTGCAGGTGACTTGGCGGCTGAGGTGAGCGAAGGTTCGACATATCGGCCTCCGGAGTGTTTCGGGGGTGGGGATTGTTGGAATTCAGGCGGCAACGGGAACGGCCAAATGCGCGGCGTTGGCGCTGGCAAGCACCTCGGCCATCACTGGTGGCACGCTGTTGCCGCACATGCGGGTTTGTTCGGCTTTTGTCATGATCCGCTCTCCGGCCCGGTCGACCTGGTAGTGATCTGGGAAGCTCTGGGCGCGGAATTGTTCGCGTGGTGTCAGCATGCGCATGCCGATATCGGTGACGGCGTAGGTCTCGCCATGGATCTCGACAGTCACAAGGCCGAACGTGTCGCGTGTTGCAAGGGTGTGCAAGGGTTCGTCCAAGTGTTGCCCGACGCCTTGGCCGTAGTATTTTTGCAGGAAGGCCCCGATGATCGCGCCGTGACGACCGCCCGCGCAGATAGATGGGTGGGGATCTCGGATATCGCGCGCACTTCTGCTGCTGCCGTGCATGTTCATCAGGTGCGCCGCGACGATCTGTTGCTGCGTGCCGCGCGTTGTCAGGGTGCTGAGCGGTGCAGAGGCCGGTCGTCCTGCGTTGTTCTTCATTCTCGCACCGGCGTTGTGTTGCGCCAGGAAGGCGGCAACAAGAGCGTGTTTGCCGCCGCCCGCTACGGCTGTGCCAAGGGGCTTATGCAGCCCTGGCACGCGCGGTGCCTGACCGGGCCGTTCACCATAGCCTGTTTGCACAAGGGTCGGCACGATGAGCGCGTTTTGATCTTTCGGGCTGGCCGTGATCGTGTGCATCGGATCGAAGCCGCTGCGTACAGATCCCCCTTGCTGGGCATAGGTGACCAGGAACGGTTCTTTCGCATCGATCACATAGCGCATGACGCCGCGCGCGACCCGGCGGAGTGTGGCATCTGCGAGGGGGCGAATGGCGCGCAACCCGTGCTTTTCCTTGATCTCGTCGCTGCTGTCAAAAATGCTGGGGCAGGGCAGAGACCAATCAATGATTTCAGCAGCAGTGCGCCATGGCTTTCGCTGTCCGTCAATGACCTCTGCGCTACTGGGCGCGCCATGCGTCGGGGTGGGCCAGACAATTGGCCGGCCGTCACAGCGCGCGATCAGGAACAAGCGCTTGCGGATGGTAGGAGCGCCATAATCGCAGGCGCGCAGCTCTTGCCATTCAACCTTGTATCCAAGGCGTTTAAGTTCTTTGACCCAATGCTTGAAGGTCTGCCCCTTGCGATCCGGGCAAGGGCGGTTTTCGGCTGTCAGCGGGCCCCAGTCACGGAACTCTTCGACGTTCTCCAGCATGATCACATCCGGGCGCGCGCGTTTTGCCCATAGGACCACGACCCATGCCAGATCACGGATGTTCTTTTTGACGGGCTTGCCACCTTTGGCCTTGCTGTGGTGTTTGCAGTCTGGGCTGAACCATGCCAGCCCCACGCGACGGCCCTTGCAGACCTCTGCGGGATCCACGTGCCAGACGTTGGTATTCAAGTGCAGCGTGTCGGGATGATTGGCCTGGTGCATCGCCAGCGCTGCTGCATCATGGTTGATCGCGACGTCAGGGCTGCGCCCCAAGGCCATCTCAATCCCGGTGCTGGCCCCGCCACCGCCTGCAAAGCTGTCAATGATCATGGGGCGGGCATTGATCGGTGCCGCCGTAGGCTGATCGAGCTGAAATAGGGCGTTCATCAAGCAATAACCTCTAGTCTTTGTGGATTACAGTGAGGGCAGGGCAGTCCGCGCTTGTTCTCGGAGAGCGTCCATTCGTCAGGAATCCAGCCAGTGTCATGGTCGCAGTGGGGGCACACGAAGCGAATGCCAGGACTGCCGCCGGGGAGGTGGCCAGCATCGGCAACACGCATCCGCTTGATGGGTGCCGCGCGGGGCAGGTCGTCTTTAGGGAACAGCATGGCGGCTCCATCAAAGGGGTGGGGTTCAGTTGGAAATGGGTTTGGGCTTGCGGCAGGCTTCGCCTTGGATTGCGTCACACTCGAAACACTCGCCATGCAGGTCGACGCCGCCACCGTCGCATCGCCGGTCTGTGCTTTCAGCGAGCATCATCCGGTAGCAATCGCCGCAAAGGTTCTCGCTGTATCGGCACATATTGCAGTGGTCTGGTCCCCAATTGGGCATAGGTCTCTCCATCAAAGGGGGGGCACATCGGCCCCTTTCTCCCGCCCTGGCTCACTCACGGATCAAGGCCAGGGCGGGTTTAAAAGTAAGATGCTGCGGCTGACGCGGCGACGATCAGAGCGGCGGCGATACAGATGGCGAGGGCGTAGGGCAGGGCCTTGGCCATCTCTCGAAACAGTTCGGGCAGATCACTCATGCGATCACCACCGCGTCAGGAATGATGATCACGCCATGGTCGATCAGCAGCGCGTGGGTTTCGGTGAGCCCGTGGAGCATCCGGGTCATCATCGCGGCGCCAAACTTCTTCTCCAGATAGCGAAGCGCTTCCTGATCAACACCGTCGATGATTGCGTGGCAGGCGGAACAGCCGAAAGCGACCCCCATGTCTGTGACCTTGGTGCTTTTGCCCTTGCCCCAAATCGGGAGGTGACAGCCAACTGTGGTCTCATGGTCGGCACATCTGCGGCCGGGAACGAACGACGCAATCCGAAGGGTGCAAGGCGCACCTTCTGCGGCATCCATGATACCCTCAGAACGGATCTTTGGGAGAAGATGGGGGCGGTGCTGGATCATCGCTTCCACCACTTCGGCTTCATGCCGCCGTTTTTGTTGCCGTCTGGATCGCTCCTGTCAGTGTCTTGGTCGATGCGATACATCGCACCGATCATAGAACCACGAGAAACCCTGAACCGTTGTGCGAGTTCTCCACAGGTCAGGCCGTCATGGTCCCGCAGATGCAGCGCATTGAGCAACTGCTCGTCTGACATGCCGCGCTGGGTCACTGCTCCGGTCTCCCGCCTAAGCCGCAGTATCCATGCTGATGCTCCACCTCCACCCCGTAGGCCTCAGGATCACGCATGACATTTGCCACGGCCTTCTTGTGGTACAGGTGCTGAGGCTTGGCCTTTTGACCGGTCTCTGCGGCTTTGTCTTGAGCCAGCACGGCTTCCTCGCGCTTGATGGCACTGAGGAACCGCGGATCGCTTGCGGAGTGAGGCAACCAACGCCAAATGATGCACTTTTCAGCACGGCATTTGCGTTGATCGCCGTCACCGTGGACGCGGGCGAGGGGGCAAGCCAGTTTTCCGGCCTGCTCCGGGGTGATGAAACCGCTCATGCGATCACCTGTAGGGTGAAGCCAAGTGCCAGAAACACCAGCGTGATTACCGCGAGATGACCGGATCCCTTATCGTTACCGTTCTCAAACGCCTGACCTAAGGCAATGGCGAAGAGTGCGGCGGCCAATAACAGGATCGCAGCGATGAGGTGAAGGATCACAGCGCTCATGCGTCACCGCCTTCCTGTTCGGCTGCGTTGTAGGCCTCGTTCCAGCCAGCCATCCAGTTGGTCCGCTGCGGATCGTCCTCGTGCGGGCAGTCTGAGGCGGTCTTACCTTGGGTGAAGGCGGTGGCACCCTCGTCGTGTTCAAACGTTCTCTCTGTGGTGCCACCGTCCTCCTGCTGCTCCTGCTCGACAGGGGCCGCATCCTCATCGGCGGGGAGGATTTCGCCGTCGAGGGTACTTGTCTCATCGTCTGGTGCTTTTGCTTCAGTCGACTGATCTGATTGACGAGCCCTCGTCGCGCGGGCTGCGAAACCATTGGAGGCTTCGCTTTCCGGGGTCACGTCGCGTATCGGTTTCATCTCCTCAACTTCATCAGAAGAGTAGGCTCCCATCATAACGTCCGACCGATAACGACGAGCCCAACCACGGCCAGCGGCATAGGCAAGCTGAGAATCCGGATCGTTGTGCCAGAGTGGGCTGTTCTTGATCGTGATCTGATCAAGCGTCATGGTTTCGTAGGTCAGCTCTGCACCATCAACGTCCACCCAATAGGCGATACACTTTCGATCTCCGGTGGCGGTACGTGCAGCTACCTGGTTGCCCTTGTGAGATCTCACAGGCTTGTCCAAGATCGTGATCCGACCCTCGTAGCGGTAACGCAGTTTCACTCCAGCATTACGTAGCGCTGCGGTGAATACCTTGGCTTGGTAGCCAATAATGCCGCCAGACTTCGCCTGGTACGTCTCCATGGCCAGAGCGAAGGGGTCGAAACCCCAGTGTGTGGCTCGCATGGTAACAGCCATACAGAGCGCGGGTTTATTCTGAAGATGCTGCGGCAGCATCTCTCCCGCTTTGCACATGACCTCTGAAAACTTCACCACGTCGCTTAAGCCGGCGAAATTGTAGCTTCCAAGGCCGGGGTCGAACGATTTTACGTCTGCAACCTGTTGCGCCATGCGCTGTGTGGGTGTCAGTTCATTGCTGCTCATGGGGCAACTCCTGCTGTGTTCATCTCTTCGAGAATTCTCTCGCGCTCATCATCCGACCAACGGAAGATGCCCGGGTGCTCTCCGGGTTCCTGCCAGTGGCCGCTGTCCAGACATTCGCGAAAACGACGGAGATTTTTGTGATTGTAAAAACGGCCAATCGACACCTCCTCCTCAGGGATCTCGACTGGGATGCAAAAGTGTGGTCGTCGGTCTGACTGAAATATGAGCCCCACTGCCTCAGGCTGGTTGCCGGTCAGGACCTCGTACCCTTCATGGGCAAAGCCCATCTGCATGTCGTAGCGATGCTTGCGGATCGCGCGATAGCAGAGATCTTTGTCGAAGGGCGCACCTTGGGGGCTGATCTTTTTATAGTCGCCTGCGTAGCCATCTTCTGAGACCTGATCGGGACGGGCGAGACACCAAAGATCAGTCGCCGGATCCTTCCAAGCCATGGTAATCTCGGGCAGTCCTCCCAAAAGCGAAACAGCCATTGGATCAATGGCGAGGGCCTTGCCCATGTCGCGGATCATCTGCATTTGATTTTCGGTGATCTTGTCACGAGGGTCTTGATCCACCTCGCGCCAGAAGGCGACGGAGCGATTGCCCGACTGGCTTCCACGCCCTTCTTTGATTGCAGTCAGCTGAGCGCGGGTCGGACGGTTGGGACGGTTATCAGGGAGAACATAAAAGTGACGGTCCACCTCATCCTCTCCGCCCTCCACATAGGCTGCCATAGCGCGACCAAGGCGCAGAGCGTCAGTGTCTTCCCTCTCCCAGATCCGCTCTTTGTTCAGCTGGTGGAAGGCCCAGACATCACCTGGGTATTCCAGCTCCATACGGCGCAAAATGCCGCTGGTGACGCTAGGGCCATCGCAAGGCTGACCATGGTGCACATCCAAGGGAATATTGTAGAAACCGGGTTCCCTTATTAATTCGCCTGGAGCCAGTGTGCGAACATCGAAGGTCATCAGACCGCCACCTTCACATGGGGGATCTTGCCGTCGATCATCAATTCAATCAGATGTTCGTAGGAGCGGGGCTGAACCTTGGTGATTGAAGCCACGATTTCCGCAGTAATCGCTTTGCGGTGGTCGGCGTCAGCCTTGCGCTGCGCCTCGGCTTCTTCGGCGGCGCGCTTCTCGTCCTCGATCCGCTTGCGTTCGGCGGCCGCAGCTTTATCCGCGGCATCCTTAGCCTCTTTCAGTTCCTGCTGATGGCGCGCTTCGGCATCGGCTTTTTCCTGTTCGGCTCGTTTCTCAGCTGCAATCCGCGCGCGTTCGGCTTCTTCATGAGCACGATCTTTGGCTTCACGCTCTTCCTGCTCACGCTGACGGGCCGCTTGTTCCTCGGCCTCTTTGCGTTCGCGTTCGGCCTTTTCGGCGCGCAGCTGCTCAAGTTCGGCTTCCTGAGCCTCGCGGGCCTGAGCAATGGCCAGATCATCACGATACTTGTCCAGTGCAGCGGCCTTTTGCTGGCGCGCATCACCTTCGAATTCTTCCCAGTCGGAGCTGATCTCAGTGGCTTCGATAAGGTCGATCTTGGCCTGCAACTCAGCTGAACTGTCGTGAGAGGAGAGAGCCTCAAGTGAAAACTTGTCCAAAGCCAGCATATGAGCCTTAACCCGCTCGGCTTCTTTTGCCTCAAATTCGTCGGCCGGCGCTTTGATTTTGTCCCGCAACTCGTCAAGGCGACTGGTGGCTACCTTGCGTTGATCGTTCACCTTCTTGGTCTTTTCACGCCAGTCCTCTGTCATCTCCTTTCCGACAGCATCGATCAGCGTCTTTGACCGTGACACCTTCGCCGCCAAGCTTCGGGCAGCCTTGCGTCCTTTGTCGGTTGAGTAGTCACAGTGGACAGCAGAAACCTCTGTCTCGATGAGCGTCACGAGCTCCTCAATCCCACCTTCCTTGCCAAAATACTGGGGGATCTGAGCTTTCTCGGGGATCTTCGTCAGTTCGGTGGTTGTCGTTTCGGTCATATCGTCCTCGCAAAAGAAAGGTGGCGGGCGGCAAAAGTGCC
This sequence comes from Phaeobacter sp. JH20_29, assembly GCF_048056175.1. Lineage (NCBI taxonomy): Bacteria > Pseudomonadati > Pseudomonadota > Alphaproteobacteria > Rhodobacterales > Roseobacteraceae > Phaeobacter > Phaeobacter sp. JH20_29. Next base: position 495,693 of record NZ_JAYMWO010000013.1, on the reverse strand, counting down.
GTTCCGTGAGTGGGTGGCGAACCGCCCGCCGAGTTGCGCGCTAAGAGGCAGGGATGGGGGCCCTCGGGTAGCGCGGGGAGTGATTAGAAAGGTGGGGCCAGGATCAGCAGGCCAACAGCGAGGCCAGCGCAGAAAGCGAGAGCACTCCAAGCGACGGTATCGCCAACGTCTTTGATCTTCTCGTAGCGGCGCTCTGACCGGATGCCCGACTGAAATCCGTCGATGTAGCCAGCCTGTTCAGCCAGTTCGATGGCCTCTGGGCCTGCCGCCAGTTGACGGGCTTGCTCGATGATTGGGGTGTGAGCGCTCATGCCGTTGCCTCCCGCATCAGATCATCTGCAATAGCGATGGCCTCACGTTCGCGTTCAATGGCGCCCGGCTCCAGAGCGTCCAGAAGCTGACCGATCGCGCATGAGCAGGAAACGGAAACATGCTTTTCCGCAAAGGGGTAGCCGATCATCCGGTGGCCGTTGCCCTCATAGGTCAGGCCGGTGTTTTGGCAGTGTGGGCAGAGGCAGTCCTCAACCAGCGGACCATTGGTCACCGCCAGTACCGGGCTGCCTCCGTTGTCTTTGGTTGTGTTCGCCATGCTTCACCTCGTGTGTTGAGGTCAAGTTAGTATTCATTTTGAACACCGTCAAGAAAAAAGTATTCAAATAGAATACGTGCGTTATGGTTTCTGAGTTCTATCTGTAGATGAAGCGAACTTGTCTTGGGGATTCTAATGACTGAGTGTGAGAAATTTGACTTAATGTTGAGGGCGTTGCAGCGTGGGTTGCCGTTAGAGCGTGTCTACCGAATATTGCTCGCGGGCAACTGCACTCAAAAGGCCCCTAGAGATTGATTCTGAACTTTTCGGGTAGGTTGGTCTCCTGGCCTGCGATCAAGTATTCCATAGGAACACCGTAGATCACAAAAATATTGTAGATTTGGTCGACGGTTAACATCCGATTTCCTTTTTCGACCTGTGAGTAGTTGGATTTCGATATGCCGATCGACTCGGCAAAATCCTTACCCGATAGGCCTGTACGCTCCCGTATATAGTTCAATCGCAGTCGGAACGCGTCTCTATCGACCTGCTGTAGTTTGCGGGGTGGGTTGGTGTGATCTGACATGCCGGCATACTGCCTTTGAGGCCCCAGATCGGTAGGCCTCAAATTGATTGGACTTGACTGGTATTCAATTTGAAAACTATATGGAGTCATGCGTACCGTATCCGACATAATCTACAGCTTTGGCGGCCCTGCGGCCTTCGGTCGTTTTTTCGATGTCTCGAAGAGCACGGTCAATACGTGGAAGCGGAGAAACTTCTTTCCCGCTGATCGTGATGTTGAACTCGTAACAGAAGCTCGACGCAGGCAAATCGACCTGTCTTATGAGCATCTTGCCAAAATGAGAAGCGATGAGGCAGCGGCTTAACTCCCGGTGTTGAACATCAAAGGTGTGTTCAGACTGAACACATTACAAGGGCGGAGTGATGGAATGTCTGACCTTAAACTTGATCTCTTCGGGTTCCATGTCGTCGGTGTTCTCCATTGTGACGATGTCGCTGTGCGCGCCGGGTCTGGTACATCCGGCGCGCACGTCTGTTCATTGGCCGGGTATCAATCCGGTCAGGGCGTAGATGGTGCCTGGGACGAATGTGAGGAGCGCGAAACCTCCTCCGCTGAAAAGCAAGAAGTCCCCGCGGTCTCCATGGTTCTTAAACCGGTTCGAAAAGTGCGCGAAGCCCATGATCAGCAACATTATCGCGCCATAGCAGGCGAAGACCTCAATCAATCTGTCGAGCATGAAATCCTCTTATCCGAACAGGATTTTGTACCAACCATAGAACGGGACAAAGAGGGCCAACACCCAGTCGTACCAAAAGGTTTGAAAGCTCTTCGGACCAAACAGCACGCCCCCGAGCAGCAGAAAATGCTGCCCAATGGGCAAGCATGTAGCAATCAAAACCGTCAGTATGCTGGGGCTTTTATTTTCCATTCGAAAATCCTCCAAGGTCAATTGGGGGCATCCTGCGCGGTTTCGACCACAACCACAAGTTTTCACGGGTGGAGGCCCCTGTCGCCTTTGAGAGGCCTTCCGGGGCGCGGGCTCGCCCGTGAGAGCGCCCCATCAATCAACATTGGAGGCCAATATGGCAGACGAAGGAAAGAAGGTCCGTGTCGCAATGAACGGACCGGATATCGAGCATGATCAGCTGATCGGCAAAATCGCTGAGTTCAACGCCGAGGATGGGAAGCGCGCGTCCTCAGCTGGCGAAACCCGGCAGCAGATTGGGCAGTTTCTGGACAGCACGTCGTTGAATTCTAAGGCCTTCGCATGGCTGCGGCAGATCATGAAAACCAACGATAAGGCGGATGGTCAGGCCAAGGCGATGGATATCATCCGCTCGCTGAATACCGGCTTGCCGATGGTTGAGGCGTTTGTCGCGGGTCAGGGTTCGGGGGAGATGAACCTGGAAGGGCCGTCCGAGGCACCAGAAGAAGCGCCAGACAACGCACCCGATGAACAGTCTGAGCCAGAAGACCCGGAGACGGCCGAGTTCAACGCTGAGGTCGATGAGGCCATGGGTGATGACACGGTTGTTCCGTTCGGGCAGGGCGAGGGCGAAACCCCCATCGACTTTGATCAAGGCGGCGCAGCATGAGCGGGTTCGCAACCGACAACCCGGCCCAGCGTATTGCCGCCTTGGAGAGCGCCAAGCGTTTCGAGCGTGAACAGTTTGCCCGGATGAAAGCACGTCAGGTTGAGAAGGATCTGTTCTCGGCCCTGTCAACCAAGGCCAAGCTGCTCAGCACCACCGCGATCCTCTCTGGTTTGGTCGCATGAAGATCCTGGCACTCGATATCGCCAGCACAACGGGTATCTGCGTCGGTTCATCCGGCGCAGACCCCAGGGCATGGTCTGTGAGTTTGGGCGAGGGGTCTCAGGGCAGACGGCTCTCCCAAGCCCTTAAGATGACGCAGGGCCTCATTGTCCACCACAAGCCTGATTTGGTGGTGGGTGAGGCGGCCATTGGGGGAAAGAACGCCTCTGCCTTCCTGATCAAACTGTTTGGCTGTGTGGAGGCCGTCTGCTGGAACCGTGGGGTCAAGTTTGAGGCTGCCCATAGCGGAACAGTCCGCAAGCACTTCGTCGGCAAGGCGCTGACCACAAGAGATTTCCCCCATCTGAAGTCCGACAAGGCGAAGAAGGCGGCGATCAAGGACGTCGTGATCCGACGCTGCATGGCGATGGGCTGGGACGTCGACAATGATCCTGACGCTGCCGATGCAGCTGCCACATGGGATTGGGCCTGCGCGACGTTTTGTCGGAGCTATCAGGCAAAGCCGGTGGGGGGATTGTTCTAATGCTCCCGACACACGCGATGCAGAGAGCTTTGGAGCGGTGCCCCGGTGTTTGTCCGGGCGTCCTACTACGTGGGCTGCACTACGCCATCTTGGAGCAGGACGAGGCCTTAGCGCGGTTTGTGGGAACGATCCGGGGCGATCAGTTCCTGAGCATCTATTTCTTCCAGCTTCCTGACGGACGAACGCGATACGCCCTCGGGATCACGCCAACAGGTTTCGTGGTGACGATCCTGAAGCCGGGCGGTGAAGTCTGGACCACTCAAGGCAAGAGAATTCTTGGGCAAACGGGGTTGGAAGCCCTGCCCAAGCGGAACGAGAGGAACGAGCGATGAGAAATATGCCAGCCGTAGGACGGCGAAAGAGCCGCTTGTATGCGGCGATACCGAACGAGGCCATGCGTGATACCGCCCTGTCGTTAGACGCGCGGGGAATGCTGGCATTGCTGATGACATATTCGGATGAATGGCGGTTCCGTCGCGATCACCTGTGTAAAGTTGCCGGGATCGGGAGGGATAAATTTACCCGTGTAATGAGAGAGTTGGGGGAGGCGGGCTATGTTGAACGGGTAGCCTCTCGATTGGAAGATGGGACTCTCATAGGAACCGAGTGGATCATTCATGATGATCCCTCCAAAAGAGTTAGCTACCGAGGCCCTGAAAACCCGTCTCTCGGTTCCACCGAGGCCCTGAAAAACCGACCGCCGGTTAAACCGACCGCCGGTAAACCAGCCCCTATAAGAAATAACAAGGTTAAAGAAATACAATTAGAAGAAACCCCCAAACCCCCAAGGGGGGCTGATGATCTTTTCTCAGCAGAGAATGAAACGGATCGGCAAGACGAAACGTCGAAGGCAAAGAACGATCTGGCAGATATTGATTCAGCGTTTGACGAATTCTGGGGAGAGATCTGGCCAAGCCACGCGCGAAAGGCGGGCAAGGCAGATTGCCTCAAGGTCTACCGGCAGGCCTGTACGGGCAAACACCCGAAGGCTGATAAGATATCGCCCCGTGCGCTGAACGAAGCAACCAAGGCCTACATCGCCTCGGTCAGGGATCCGCAATATCTGAAGGGGCCTCTGCCGTGGTTGCGTCAGCCAGGGTGGGAGCCGTTTGTGCGCACTGGCGGGCAGGGGTTCCGCTGGGAGGATCTGAGCGCAGCCCAGCAGAACGCGCTGTCGGATGGCCGCTGTCCACCATCGTTGATGGAAAACGGGGCGCCTGATGAGGTGGCCGCTTATTGGCTTTCCAAGTTTCGGAAGGCGGCGGGATGAACCAGCAGAACAACGAGATATCGGCGGTTCAGTCGATCGAGGCAGAGCAGCAGCTCTTGGGCGCATTGCTGGCGAACAATGACCGGTTCCACGAGATCAGCGGTATCACCAAGCAAGAGCATTTCGCGGACCCTGTTCATGCCGATATCTGGCAGAATTTTGCTGGCAGGATGGAAGGTGATCACATCGTGACGCCCACGACCTTGGCCGCAGATATGGTGTATCACGACGGATTGGCGGAGCTGGGCGGCGCGGCTTACCTGCGAAGCCTCATGGGGGCTTCTGTCGGTGGCTTTGCGGTCAAGGAATACGCGCTGATGCTGTCCGAGATGCATCAACGTCGGACTATGGCTGGCCGGTTTGACGAGCTATCGGGTGATCTGCGCAGTGGCCGCTCCGCAAACGACGTGGCATCCGAAGTGGAACTGCTGCTGATGGACCGGGCGGAGACGTCAGCTGATCCACGCACCATGTCGTTTTCCAAGGCCCAGATGCGTTCCATCGACCAGCTGCACGAGATCAAGAAGGGCAACCTGATCGGCGTTCCGACAGGTCTCCGCGCGCTTGACGACAAGGTGACATTGGCGCCCAAGCGCTACACGATCCTTGGAGGGCAAACCTCAATGGGTAAGACCGCGTTGGCGCTGCATATCGCGCATTCAGCGGCGAAAGAGGGCTATGGCGTCGGGTTCGTCACGCTGGAAATGCCTGAGGAGGATCTGTGCAACCGGATCAACAGCATCGAGAGCGGCCTGAACTACGACACCTATGACAAACCCATGTCTCAGGCCTCTTTCGACAAGGTGGTTGAGGCAGCGGTAAAGCTGCAAGGCCTTCCTCTCGAAATATTCTCTGGCCGGGTGCGCGATGTGCCGGCGGTCCTGTCAGAGGGCAAAAAGCTGAAGCACAAATGGCAGCCTGAGGGCAAGTTTCGTGGCTTCAAGCTGCTGATCATCGACTACATCCAGCTGATGCGCGGACGCGAGAAAACCAGCTTTGAGCGCCTATCTCAGATCGCGAACGACCTCAAGAACGTGGCCAAACAATTGGATGTGCATGTGCTGGCGCTGGCACAGGTGGACCGGACGTTGGGCAAGCTGGAGAAATGGGACAAATGGTCGGACGCGCGGCCCAGTCTGGCCCATTTGCGGGGTTCCGGTGATCTGGAAAACGCGCCTGACAATGTGCTGTTCGTCTTCCGGCCTCAATATTTCCTGACACCCCCACGTTGCACACCGCCCAAAGATCCATCCGACCGGGCAGATTGGGAGGAAGAATATGCGCAGTGGAAGGACATGGCGGAAATCATCATCGGTAAGGCCCGGATGGGCGAGATCGGCAGCGTCAAAGTCGCCTGCGATATGGGCACCAACCGGTTCTGGGATCTGGATGACGGGCAGGAGAGGATGTTCTGATGTTCGCTGAAGCAAACCGCATCAAGGAACGCCTGAGCGCCTGCACAACTGTGGAGGAGGTCGAGCGTGTGGCCGAGGAGGAGCGCGCGGCGGTCATGGCGATGCAGGGCAAAGGTGGCAATCAAGGCGCCATGTTCTACCACATCATCAACCTCAAGAAATACATGATCAACGAGATCAAGCGAGCGGGTCAGGATGGACACTAAGTTTCTGAAAGCGCTGGAAGAAGCGGGTTGGCATATCGAGACCGTCACCGAGGACCACGCGATATGCAAGTGTCCCTCTCAGGGCTGCGGGCTGCGCGCCAAGTTGGCCCAGGGCAAGCCAATTCCAAGGGTGGATCCCGGCAAGCGTCGTGACCTGTTGGACCGTGATATCGCGGAATATGACGATATCCGCGAGATCCTGCGCGCGCGTCGTGAGGGGCTGGGATTGACCATTCGCGAGGTCGAGGAGGTATCAGGCATGTCGGGTGACCACCTCGCCAAGATGGAAAAAGACCAGCCGTCGAAGGTGCCTAACGCGCAGATCCTGATCGAGTGGGCGAATTCACTGGGGTTTGAGCTGGTGTTGAGACCGCGCGACCTGCCGACCTACACCCGCCGCGTGGTGGCCGAAAGCCGGGGAAAGCAAGGCCCGCGGCAAAAGCGTTTCAGGCTGGAAAACCGGCGCCGCTCCGGGCGGTGACTATTCCGTTTCGGCGTTCACAACGTCTCGGACCCGCTGCCAGTTCTGCGCGGCCAGAGCATCGGCCAGCGCCACACAAGCCCAGACCGGTGCGCCCTTGCGGCTCCATTCACCAACTGCCTGCCGGGTCAAGTCATAGCGATTGGCGAATTCAGTTTTCCAGCGCGCGGTTCCGAACAGTTGAGTTGCCATCTGGTCGAGCGCGGTAAACCTTTCCTCGGCAGTGATTTCCGTGTAATTGGTCAAGGCCTCGTTCCTTTCGTGGCAATCGCCCTGCACCCGTTCCGCCTCGAAAGAGGGGGTGCAGGGCACCTTATCCATCAAATCAGATCCAGCATATCAAGCTGTTTGGCCGAGTCGTCAAATAGGCCGACGTCGCAAGGTGCGTTGCCTCCGCTCAAGGGGCGATCCTGGGCCCGGTGCAGCCGGTCCCGTGTGGTGATAGGCTCCACGCCGGGAAGAAGCGCCTGTGTGCCCTCCGGGGTTCCCTCGGTGTCGAAAAGTTGGGTCATTGTAGGTCGCGCTCGATGGCGGAAGAAAAGGCGGGGTTTACAGCTGGACCGCCGCAATCGGAGAGTTCAACCTGATAGCCTCGGTGGGCTTCCTGATCCATTTGAGCGAAATCCCAGCCCATCAGATCACATAGGTGCCGTAAGTCGGTCAGCACGTCGCGTACCGCCGTAGCTGCGGTGTCGTCGTCATAGGCCGGATAGATAGCTCTCAAGGCTCGTGCGGCTCTGGTTGAGTTGTCGTTGTCTTCGATCTCAGATGCAAATTCGTGCCAGTTCTTCATGTCGTCGCCTTTCGTCGTGGTGGCTTCATGGGGTTCCGTCCCATGTGATGCGCGCCCATTGCTGGGCGCGTCACAGATGGGTCAGGCGGCGCGTTGGTCAGGATGAAGGTGCATCCTGCCAAGTTTCGCGCCGTAGTGCTCGGCAAGAAGCTTGTTGGCATCGCCGGTCGTGTTCTTGTTGATGAACCACACATGAACGTTGCCATTTTGAAACCAGCGGAGCCGGAAGAACTCGGTTTCAATCTCGGTTTCGCCATCCTTCATAGCCTTGGCCGCAACGTCAGCTGCGTTATGGGACCACTCTTTACCGGCCAGACAGTGAAAGGTGCGGTCAAGGTCGCCAAGTTGACTCCGGCGGTCGTTGTAGGTGCAGTATTGCCAGCTTGCGCGCCCACTCCACCATGAAACCGCGCCGGTCATTACGCAGCGCCCGCCAATCTTGAACCCGTCGTGACTGCGGAAGTCGCGGGGAAGCGCTTCAAACACATCAATCAGACCCTGCCGGAATATCTCCCCTGCGCGGCCTCGCATATCTTCGAAGGTGGCAATCGCTGCCTCCAGTGTGAACTCTGGCGGATCTTCGGACAGTTGCTTACGCAGATCTGCTTTTTGGTTCGCGCTCATCAGGTCGCGAAGCTCGGTTTTGTCCATAAGGTGATCCCATGCACCAGCATCCAAGCTTTTCCGGTAGCTCTCAACCGACGTATCGCTGCTGTATCCGCTGCGGTTAATCGTGGTGGTGATAGTCGGCAGCCTGTGGCTCTCTTGGTTCAGTGGGGTAATCAGGGTGTTGATTTCCCGTGCCTCTCTCAGCAGCGCCTCATAGCGCCTTAGTGCGCGATCCCGGATCCCGACAAGCTGGGTAATGGTAGCGCGTGGCGCGATATCTGTGTTGACGGTGGTCATTTGGCTTTTCCTCTCGTGGTTCAGATTGAGGCGAGTTCCGGTCGCCTCCGATGCACTCAATATAGGAAAGAGGGATTGCGCAATCAACCCCATTAAGGAAAAAAATCGGACTATATGGGGTTGCAAAAGGAAAAGAAGTTTCCTAGATTGAGGTCATGCCGGGACGGAACCCCGGCACCACCAACACGAAAGGAAAACAGACAAATGGCACAGCCGCACAACACCGCCGCCGCCTTCGCCGTTCATATCGAAGAGCAGGGGCAGAGCTTCCGCGTATACCTGCAACGGAACACCATCTGCGGGGTCAGCTTTGCACTGCATAAGAGTCGCCGGATTTGCTGCCCCGCCGTGGCCGCTGCTTACGCCGACGAACTGGCGGAAACACATGGCGGCTTGGCCGTCGTGCATCACTGAGGAGGGCAGAGGATGACGCTTCTACAACGGATTGAACAGGCCACCGCCGAAATGAGGACAAAGCGCGAAGCGATGGAGCAGCGGCAGGCAGAACGGCTTGCCGCGCTCGACCAGCAGATTGCAGATATCAAGGCGCGCCTGTGCGTCACGAGGCTGTGAGGAGGAGAAGGGATGCGTTACACCTACGCATGGGGCTACAAGAGCCACCAAGAGGCGGAAAGGGCTGTGGCCGACATGATGAGCGAAGGTACCATATCAGCAGCCGAGCGCCCGCAGATCGAGCGGTACGAGCCAGAGCACGGCAAGCGCCGGTACAAGATAACCCTGGCTGAATAGATCACCAGCACCTACGAACCGGTAGCAAATCAGAAACAGGGGGCCGCAAGGCCCCTTTCTCTTTGCCCAGGGTGGGGATTGAGCGCGGGCCGGGATCGTCTACGGCCATAATGCCCGGTCTTTGCCGCCGCGCCCCCACACAATCAACACCCCCACACACCACGTCAACACCTCAATATGTGCATAGGGCGCAGCCCTTCCCCTGTGGATACCCTCACCACATGAACACACCCGCACCCATTCAGAAGCGCAAAGCAACGCCCGCAAAGCCGCGCATTAGCAAGAAACTCCGCGCCGCAATCGACCTCTACACAACACAACGCATAACAAAGCAAAGCGCTGCGGAGCAGGTGGGGCTTGCCCCCTCGTACCTATATAGCTCCCTCAACAAGCCGCACGTCCGAGATTACGAACAAGAAAGATTTGCCCAGTACATTCAGGACATTGAAGAGTTAAAAGCTCCGTATAAGGCAGAAGCCTTTGAAACTGCTGCGGAACTTATGAGAACCGCAAAGAGCGAGGCTGTAAGGGCAAGAATGGTCGAGTTCCTCGCGGGCGAGCGGAAAGGCAACGCCGTCAACGTCGCTGTGCAGGTCAATAATCAGGCTCCGACCGGCTATGAATACGCCCGCCCAGATCAGGAAGTGGTTGTAATACGGGCCGGAGGAGATACCCAATCCCCCGCAGAAGATAGCGAATAGCCATATAAATAAGGGCAATGTGGACCTTTGGTTACTCGCGCCGATGAGTACCAGCCAAGTTTCTGCGCCTGCACAGGGTGTATGATGGCTAGGCAGGATCGGGGCGGGGGGCCTTGTTTATAAGGGGGTGGGGGGTAAAAACGCGCGCGCGAAATGCTGTAGTCCACCCCCTCTCACGCGGCTCCCTCTTGTTTGGCGCTTGTAATACAATGGGGCTTCAAACTGTATTACACGGTGCATCTGTAATACAAAAACTGATCCTTACGCCTGGGTTTGTAATACACCTTGGAGGTTTGGACATGCCCACGAAAATTTTTTCATTTCGTCTGGATGAGGATTTGATTGCGGAGGTCGACCGTCGTTTCCCGAAGCGTGGTGATCGGACCGAGTTTGTTGCGGATGCGGTGGCTGAGAAGCTGGGATTGGATGCCCCGGTGAAGGCAAAATTGCCGCCGATTGCGAAACGTGCTGTGGCGCCGAAACCTGAGAAGGCTCCTAAGGGTGCGGATATGTTGCGGCCGGATGCAGTGGTGTTGCTGGAGGCGTTACAGAAGAAGTCGATGACCTCGCGCCAGGCTAAGGCTGAGATGGGCTGGCTTGGACTGCGGTATGAGAACGCTGAGCGGGTTTTACTCTCGGAAGGATCGGCGGCGGTGGTGAATGGGGTTTTGGTTCCGACCGGCTGAACTTGCGGGTGCATCTGAGAGGCTTGCGTGAAAGGTGATCTTCCCTCCTGACCAAAGGAGGGATTATGCTACGGGTCACAGAGCGCGGCAATTTCTTATACGAGCCTGATGGGGCGGTCCTGAATGAGTTCTTCTGGAACCGGGACCGCTTTTGCAATGTGCAGGGCCCGATTGGATCCGGCACTTCCACGGCTTCTTGTCACAAAATCTGGGCGCTGGCCTGTGAGCAAGAGCCTGGATACGACAACGTGCGCCGGACGCGGTGGATCATCACCCGTGAGACCTACAAGGAATTGCGGGAGACCACGGTGAAGACATGGCTGGACTGGTTCCCCGAGGATATCTGGGGCCAGTTCATTCGATCGGAACCGATGAACCACCATCTGCGGCGCGATCATCCATCCAAAGACGGCACCAAAGTGGATTGCGAGGTGATCTTCCTTGCGATCCCGGATGCCGACGTCGCCGAACAGGTCTGCGCCTCCTACGAGATCACCGGTTTTTTCAAGAACGAAGGTCAGTTCACCGAGAAAGAGGTGATTGATGAACTGCTGTCCCGTTGTGGCCGCTACCCGTCGATGAAGAACGGAGCCGGTGCGACGTGGTTTGGTGGCTGGATGGACATGAACGCCCCGGTCGAAGGCCACTGGGTGCCATACATGCGTGGCGACATTCCCCTGCCGCCTGAGATGACCGAGGATGAAGCCCGCGCCTATGAGAAACCGGAAAACTGGACGTTCTTGGTGCAGCCGCCCGGTTTGCTGGAGAAAATGGTGGAGGGAAAGCCGGTCTATGAGCCGAACCCTCTGGCCGAAAACCAGCGATGGTTGCGCGAAACCTATATGGAGAAGATCCAAGGGAAAAAGAAAAGCTGGATTGATCGACGCGTTCTCAACAAGGTCGGCCTCCATCTTCACGGCAAGGCCGTCTACCCAACGTTTTCGGAGGTTGATCACGTCCATGACCGGGATCACGAACCGGTGCCGGGATTACCCATCATCGTAGGACTGGATGGGGGCCGGGATCCTGCGGCCGCATTTCTTCAGAACGTCAACGGCTGCTGGCGGGTACTATCAGAGCTGATCGGTGACAACGAGAGCGCCGCACTCTTTGCCCCCCGCGTTCGCCGCCATCTCTCTCAGAAATATCCCGGCATGGGTGCCGAGTTCTGGGGGGATCCGCGGATGCTGGATCGAACTCAGGCCAGTGAGATCACCGCGGGCGACGTATTCTTCAATCTGGGAATGGAAATCCTGCCGTCGACCTCGGACAATGATCCCGACACCCGGCGATCCACCGTGGAAAGCGTCCTCGACAGGCGCAACGGCTTTCTGGTGAACAAGAGCTGCCTGATGGTCAAGCGCGCGCTGGCGGGCGGCTATCACTACGCCAAAATCAAAGGGGTTGCCGGCATGTATTCACCTCGCCCCGTCAAAAATGGATACTCCCACATCGCAGAGGCGGTTGAAAACGCACTGATCGGCGGCGGCGAAGGTTTCGCATTGATCCAGAACCCGACGCGCGAGAAACCCCGTCCTTCCCCTGTGAAAAAGCGAAAAGTGAGCCTTCGCCGTGGACGTCGCTAAGATCTACTTCGCGTTTCATCGGCCAGCGACGTTGCGGGAATTGCTGACTGGCGCCGAGAAGTGGTCATCCGCCTTTGGCCATGTCGAGGCATTCGGGTTCACCATTGACGAAACATGGTTCTTCTTCGACCCGGGCCGACACCTCACCAATCTCAAAATCACCCACTTGCATGACGAGGTAAATCAACTCCTCGCCGAACGATACCAGCGATCTTCGACCATCTATCGGATGACCTATGAACCCGCCGAGTTTGCGGTTCCAATTCACGGTCCCATGAACTGTGTCACCCAATGCGCCGCCCTGATCGGCAAACGTGCATATACGCCAGCCGGGTTTCGCCGGATTTTGCAGCAGTGCAATGCAGAGGTGATCCATGAAGTCGAACAAGGAAAATCCAGAGGATCGGAAGGCGCGCACCCGTGATCGCCGCATCTCTCTTCTGGAAAACCGCCGCGCCGCCCAGGGCACCGCTGAAGGTCTGACCACTGATCTCGGTGGCGTCTATGGCCTGCAATCCCTCTCAATGTTCGGGCGGCCCGGTACAGGCGGGACGCCGACACCCCAACCCAAGGCTGTGACCAAGCCCAACCGGGAACGGTGAACCCTTGTCAGCACAATTCAAACCGACAAAAGAATTCAGTACCCGATACGCTGCTGCCAAGAAATGGCGGGATGCAGCGCGGCCGTTGATCGAGGAGATCTACTCCTTCATCTGCCCTGGTCGTGAGAAGGACTTCTCGCGGACACCCTTCTCCGTAACTGAAGACGAACCGGAAACCTTTATCTCTCTCCCTGAAGAACTGGCGACGGACTTTGCATCTGATCTCGTCACATACTTCACGCCCTCAGAGACACGATGGACGGATTACCTTGTTACCGCGCCGGTCCCAGAGGATGCCGCTAAGCAGGTGTTGGAGCTGGTTTCAGAGCGGGAAGAGACGATCTTTGATCTGATCCAAGGGTCGAACTACAACGACATTTCACCTCAGGTTATGTTCGAGGCGAACCATGGCACCGTCGCGATGTGGGTGGAAAAGGGGCATCTCGCTCAGCCTCTGTTTGTAGAAACTGTGCCCCCTGACGAACTTCTGATTGTTCAAGGCCATCTCGGGATCTTGGACCGTTTCAGAGAGAAAATGGTTGCCGCGTCCACACTTCCCGCGTTGTTCAATGGGTGGGAAGATATTTCGTTGGAACAGCCGAAGCTGAAGGACAAGATCAAAAAGCCTGGTGCGATGTGCAAGGTGTGCTGGGGGTTCTGGGTCGACTGGGAAGATCCCGGAAACCCAAGGTGGCGATGCGAAGTGACCATTGATGGAAATCGGGTTTCACCGCCTACCGCTATCGAACTTGGCCCGCTGGCCGGGTCCTGCCCATTGCTCGTCGGGCGCTTTAATCCGCAACCAAAGCGCCCTTGGGGGCGCGGGCCTGGCTGGAAAGCACTCCCAGATATGCGGGTCTACAATGCCGTGGATGAAGCCGTGTTGGATGGGCTTGATCAATCCCTTAAGAACACGCTGATCTATGCTGACGACGGGTTCATTGATATGTCGGAGGGTGTTGAAGCAGGCCGTGCCTATCCTGCGGCAAGAGGGTTCACCAGAGAGCAGATTTTTGAACTTCAGCGCGGCGTGAACCTCGATATGGGGTTCTTCTCCGAAGACCGCCTGGAAGAGCGTCTTCGCGAGAGGTTTTACCAAGATGGCCCGCGTCAGCGCGGCGATACCCCGCCCACAGCGTCGCAGTGGATTGACGAGCGGCGCAGGGTTCAGGTGCGGATCGGAAAGCCCTCTGCACCTCTGTGGAAAGAGTTCTTTCTCCCCTTCATCCAGCGCGTTGAAAAAATCGCTGTGGATGACGGTAAGCTGGATGCCGAGCTAACCCACAACGAGGACGTCATCTCAGTTCAACCGGTTTCGCCGCTTCAAAAAGCCCAGAACCAAGACAAAGTGATGGTTTCGAAGTCAAATCTGGACACCGGATTTGCAGTCTTCGGTGAAGCGATGGGCGAGTATGTCGACGTTCCAGCAACTCTTAGGAACCATATCCGAGTTTCTGGTGATGAGTTGACTGTAGTGAAGGAGGGGCCCGCAGATGGTACTACCACGCAGGATCAGTGAGCCTGGGCCGATCATCGACTACATCAACATGCTGCTTCGTCTCGGCCGCAGGGATCTTGCCAGTGAAGCCGTTGAAGCGGTTCGTGCAGTATTTCGAACCGATGAAGGTGCTATAGTTCTGGAATTGCTGGAAAAATCCACCCTAGAACGAACATTTCCTGTGGACAATGATCTAGGTGCATTGGCTGCAAGTAACGCTCAAAGTTTTATTCCTCTCGATCTTAGGAGGATCTTGAGCGATGAAATTGATGCAGCATTGGAAGCACATTCGACCGACACTGGCACCAGCCGACGAGGGCGCCCCCGCGGGTGATCCTCCGGCCGGAGACCCGCCTGCCGGTGATCCGCCAGCGGGGGCGCCCTCGTCGGCTCAACCTGACTTTTCATTCATTCCTGAACAGTTTCGCGGCGACGGCGGTCCTGACTTCGAGGGTTTCGGCGCTCATTACGAAGAGATGGCGTCCGCGCAAGCCATCCATCAGGAAGCCTTGGCCGACGTTCCTGAGGATGCCACAGGATACGAATTCGCCGTACCCGACGAAATCGACTTTGGCGAACTGGAATTGCCCGATGATTTCAAGTTCGAGCTGAAGACAGACGATCCGGATCTTGCCCCAGTTTTTGAGGAACTGGGCGGCATGATGCACAAGCACAACCTACCCAAAAGCGCTGCCGGGGATTTGCTCAGTGTGCTGGCAAAATATCAGGCCACCGAGTTTTCCAAGATCTACTCAGCCTCGATCTCTGAACATAAATCATTGGGTCCGAGTGCTGACGCTCGCATCTCAAACATTTCCCGAGCCATCGATTCAAAACTGCCGGCCGATCAGGCCAGCGCTTTGAAAGCCGCCACCACCACCGCCGCAGGAGTCAAAGCCCTTGAGACATTGCTCCGCCCGCGCGGCCCCTCAACTACTCCCGCCCAACCAACAGGCGCAGACACCGAAAACATGTCTCCGTTTGAGCGGTTGAAAATGGCCAATCAGCAGGCCGAAAAGTAACCAGGAGACCTCTGAATGACTGTTCACACCCTTCCCGAATACGCAAAGGGGCAAGAGGATCTGAAGGTCCGCGCAACCATCGAGCTGTTTCCTGAAGCAGTCGATTTCATGGGCGTTATCCCCTTCAAATCTGCACCATCCGGCGCATATCGCTATCAGGAAGAAGCGTCCCTTCCTGAGAATATGGGCTTTCGCGCTCTGAACGAAGAACCTACCGCTGGCTACGGTCTGCTGGTTGATCGGGTAGAACAAACCTACCCAATTGCGGGCAACATTGATGTTGATCGCCGCCTGATCGCCCGTCACGGCACCGACCGTCGCTCCACTGAAGAGCGGATGCAGATCAAAAAGAAGGCGTCGATCTGGGCCAATACTTTCATGTTTGGTGACAACCAGTCGCAGCCGCGTGAGTTTACCGGCCTCAAGGCGCGCCTGCGCCCCGTTGGAACCGGTAGCGCCTCGGTAGATGGCAGCAACTACATGAGCCGTGTCGTTGCAAACTCTCAGGCTTCAGGCGGCGGCGCGCTGTCTCTCTCTCAGCTGGACCGTGCGATTGGTTTGGTCGAAGGCTGTAACGCGCTGATCATGCCAAAAGCAATCAAGGACCGCTTCCCGGCCGCCCAGCGTGACACCAATGTTGGCGGATATATTCAGGTCAAGCCGCAGGAATTTGGCGAAGAGCAGGTCTATTACCGCGGTATCCGTATTTTCACCGGATATGGCGTCTCAAAGTTTGGCGAATTCCTGCCCTTCAATGAGGTCGGGTTCGGCGGCGGCGCTGCTGCTACTTCTTCAATCTATCCGGTTCGCTTTGATGAAACGGGTGTTTGCGCCATCGAACAAAGCCCGATGGAAGTCCAAGATATGGGCCTCACCGAGGGTGGTGTCTGGTACCGGACAAACATCGAGCATGACGTCGGCATGACTGTGGAGGATCCCTTCGGCGCTCTGCGTCTCTCTTCCATCGCAAATGCGCCTATCGTGAAATAAGGAGCAGAATGATGACGATGAAAATGTTCGCAATCGACGCGGCCCCAGGTCTTATCAAGCGTGAGCTTGGTGAAGCAGCTGTAACCGCTGATGGCTATATCGGTGTTCAGTGGGACCAAGGTGGCGCGGCCGCCACGGATTTCATCTGCGTGATCAACATCGAAAGCTGCAAGGTTTCGGCAGGTAACGAATCCTATACCTATCGCCTGATTGGGTCCAACCAGGCTGATCGTTCTGACGGTGTGATCCTCGACACATTGGAACTCGGTGATGCAGGCACCGTACCGGTTGAGACCGTGGACACGGTTGCTGGAGACCAGCTGGTGATGCGCGCTCGGTCTGAGAAAAACCGGATGCAGTTCCAGTACATCGACCTGCACTTGGATGTGTCGGGAACGTCGCCGTCTATTGGGTTTGGCGCCCATATTTCGAAGGAGTTTTAAGCAATGCCCAAGATGGTCAAAATTGGCTCCAACCCCGACTGGCGCGCGAAGGGGGAAGCCGCGACCCACAGTGAACAGCGCGAGAACTTCAAAGCGATCAAGGCTGCTGGCGCCCTTGAGGTTTCATATCAAACAGCCTTGGAGAACATCCGGCAATCTGGTGGCATGTATCGGATCCTGCCCGATCAAGAGCCGCAGAAGGTGAAGGTAGAAACTGACCTGTCTGATCTTTCGATGCAGGAGCTCAAGGTCATGATGCTGAACCTGGGGGTGAAAACCCAAAAACAGATGAAGCGTTCCGAGGTGATCGAACTCATCGAGCGGAAGCTTGATGAAGTGGAGATCCTCGACGACGAGGATTGATCCTCCAATTCTGAACTCCTCCAAAGGTCAGGAGGATCATGCGAGGGGCTGCCTTTTGGTGGCCCCTTTTGCGATTGTGCATTTGGTGGCCGACAGGCGATGCGGAATATCCGCCCATGTCGCACCAATATTCCATGCTCGAAATCATGAATGCCGCGCTCTTGGCCCAAGGGCAGGAGGAGATCGTTGTCGAGAATGACGGCTCTCTTGAATTTCAGACCCTTGCCCGCAACTGGCCGGGTATCGTTGAGTCTGAGCTGGAGGATGGAAACTACTATTTCACCAGGAAGCAGGCCACGCTGATCACCCGAAAAGATGGCCTCTTCGGGTATGATGACGGCTTCTTGATCCCATCCGACGCACTGCACGTGCGCCGCCTCTGGCTGCAAGATCCAACCTGCGGCCGCGTCGAAGTCCCATGGGTTCAGGATGGCGCCTATGTCTATCTCAACAGCCCTGATGGGTGCGTGATCGAGTATGTCGATGCCCCTGGGCAAGATCTCTGGTCGGCCAACTTTTCTCGGGGCGTCCAGAAGAAACTGGAGGCGGTGATTTCCCGCGCGATCAAGGAAGAATACGGAGACGCCGCGGTGCTGGAGCAAGAGGCGGAAACCTACTTCCAGCGTGCGCGTACCAATTCATCAAAGGCCCGCTCGGCTCAACCGCCCTACAAGAAAGGCCCGATCGCGTTGGCCCGGAGAGGTCGCCGTGGCTAGGCTGAAACAGACAATCATGCAGCGGAGCTTCACCTATATGGAGGTCCGCGAGGATTTCCTTGAAGGTGATGATCTGGAGTTGCGCCAGCAGTCGGTCCGGTCGGCGTTGAACATGAAGGGGTTGGCATCTCGTACAGCTGAGGCTCGCCCCGGCACCTTCTTTGAACGGATGCTCAGCACAGCCGAAAATGTCGAGGAGATCCGGCCGGAAAGCGGTCTGCGGTTCGGCCTTATCGTCAACGACGACTCTCTTGAGATCGTGGATGACCGCGCGGACTTGGTCCACACGGTTTCTCCTGTCCCTTGGACGGTCGGCAAAGAGGTCTGGATCAGCCCGTTTCGGAACAAGGTCGTTTTAGGCCACAGAACCGATGGGGTCTGGATCCTTTCATATGACGACGGCGCATGGGCGTTCTCGGATTTTGCGTTCACAGAAACTGCGGGCGGGGAGCTTGCGCAGCCGTATTGGGCGTATGTGCAAGACGCGCCAATCCAGCCCTCAGCTGCAACCGGAAATATCACCATCCGGGCTGCAAAGCCGATCTGGACCAATGCCTACATCGGCCAGCGCATCCGCTACGGTTCACGTGAAATCGAAATCACCGGTCGCACGAATGCCTCAGTGCTGAGGGGCACGGTGGTGAGCCAGCTGCCCCCCAGCTTCGAAATCGGCGTTGACGATGCAACCGTGTTTCGCGTCGGCGAAGCGGTGACCGGCAATGATACCAATTTTCAGGGGCTGATCGTTGGGTTCAATGGGAACCTGCTTCAGGTGGTCACCACCACGTTCTTTGAAGGCCCAGACGTGGGCGAGGAATTGTCAGGGCCTGCTGGAGCGTCGGTGATCACGACAAAGGCGGATGCAGCGCCATTTCCCTCACCCGTTTGGGATGAACCGCTGATGTCTCCGTTGCGGGGCTACCCTGGGTCTGCCGGGCAGGTCGCCGGGCGGCTGGTGTTTCTCGATTTTCCGCAAGTCCCTGATGCGGTTGGCCTGTCCTCTACACGACGGATCGAGGACTGGAACGTAGGCGCCAAGGATGATGACGCAATCCTGCGGCAGGTCGGCGATGGCGCGCCCCGGTGGCTTCATGCCGTCAATATGGGTGACCTGATCCTGTTCTCGGACAGTGGTGTCTACAATGTGCCGGCGCGCGACAACGGGGTGATTTCTCCAAGCACCTTCAACCCGGTTCTGGTGGATGACACCGGCTGCAATGAGATCAAACCCGTGAAGGTCGAAGACGGCATCATGTTTGTGGATGCGTCGGGCGAGGGGATCTCCGCCGCATTTCTCGATGGTAACGTGTATCTGAAATGGTCGGTCAAACGGATGACCACCTATCACGATCACCTCATCAAAACACCGCGCGCGCTGTGTGGCCCGGCGCTCCGTTCTCCAGCTGCGGAGAAATTCATGTTTGTGGTCAACGCAGACGGCACAGTCGCGGCGGTGTCCTGGCAACAGAGCATCAGGGATGAGGCAGTGGGCTTTGCCCCGTGGGTCACAAATGGGCGTTTCGTCAATGTTGCCCCGCTTTTTGGCGGCTACTGGGCCATCGTTGACCGCGACGTCGGCGGCACAACATCACGCTTTCTGGAGCGCTTTTCTGACGAGGCATTCCTTGATTGCGCGACCACGACCGATGACACGACCGATGCACAGTTGCTGACCGTAAATGGTCAGAACCTCACCGCGAACGGTGAAACCATCATCGTTTCATCCCCATCTGCGGCCCATCTGATCGGTGAAACCATCTCCTATTACGCTGAGGGGTGGGATTTCGGCGACTTCGTGGTTCAGCCCGACGGCACGGTAGATCCCGGCGCTTCCGTCGTTGGCGAACGTCAGATCGGCTTCAATTTCGAATGTGAGCTGGCGCCGTGGCCGGTCGAGAGCATTGAGAGCCCTCGGATTGGAACGCTTACCGCGCGAGTCCTGCAATTCATCGTCTCAGTCCAGGGCACCCTGAGCTACGAGGTCACCTGCAACAGCAAGACCAAGACGGTGCAGGCGTATCGGATTGGTGATGACCTTGACGAGCCTCCCAAGCCGCGGACTGAAATCAGGCGGTTCACGATTTACGGCAACAGAGATCACCCGTTCATTCAGGTGGCAAAACGTCGGCCCGGCCCATTTCGGGTGCTGGCCACAGGTCAGAGGGTGCAAGCGTAATGGATCCGGTATCAGCAACACTGATGCTCAGTGCAGCCTCAGCAGGGGCAACAGGCATCGCGGGCTATCAGCAGGCAAAGGGTGAGCAGGAACACGCGCGCATCAATTCATACATCGGGCGGACACGCGCCTTGCAGGAGGACACCGGCCACAGGGAAGGCCTGGACGGCGAATTGGGCTCAATGCGGGCAACCTTCGGGGCGAACCAACAACGGCCCAATGTCGGCACCCTTGAGGTGGTGAACGAGTTGCGCCGTGTCCGCGATAGCGAACGCAGGGTTGGTGTTGGCAACCGCAATTCGGAGGCCGCTGATTGGAGCCTGCGCGGACGTAATGCAGGGAGTGCAGCGCGCGCCTCCCTTTGGAAGGGGGGCTTTAAAGCGGGTGGATCGCTTTTTGACCTCCACGATTACCGAACAAACCGAGGTGGCGGATAATGGCTCAAATCAAGAAGATCGTTCGCAGCAATCCAATCTCTCAGTTTCGACAGGTCGCGCCAGATGGAGGCGCGACTTTCCGCGTTTTGGCAGATGGGTTGAATGACCTCTACGACCGGACAGCACCGGTGGCCGTCGAGCAGATGGAACGCGAGGGAAAAGAGCTGGGGCGGCAGCGCGCGCGCCAGGACTTCGGGAACATGGCACCCGCTGCTGGTGGCGTTGATCGGTTGGATGGCGGTGAGGGGGCAGATACGCTCTCCCTGCTGAGGGAATTTGAAGGCTTTCGCGAAGGCACCTACTGGGATGTAAACGCACACCGGCTAGGATACGGGTCTGACACCATCACGCTTGAAGATGGCACGGTTCGTCGTGTGAAGAAGGGTGATCGTGTGTCCCGTACAGATGCCGAGCGGGATCTCGCCCGTCGCGTGTCTGGTGAGTTTGAGCCAATTGTTCAAAAGGCCATCGGCTCCGATCGCTTCAACAGCATGACCAAAGGCCAGCGCGCCGCCGTGACCTCGATCGCCTATAACTACGGGCGGATCCCAGACAGGATCGCGGGCGCTCTGCGCAGTGGTGATGCGGCCGCTGCTGCGGAAGCCATTCGCGGACTTGGTGGCGACAACGACGGTATCAACCGGAAGCGGCGAAACCGCGAGGCGGATATCTTCCTCAGCGGTGGTGGCGGTCAGGATCAAGTGGCAGGGGGCGAAACCGGCGTCTCGATCAGAGCGCGGGACGGCTCGGTTCAGCTGCGTCGGTTCTCGCCATATGCAGGCCCCATCCTTCAGGCTCATGACGCCGCTGCGCGTGTGGCGTATCAAGCGGAAACCATCAATCAGGCATCCATTGCGCTGCACGATATCGGCAACCAGTACGAGTACGACCCCGAAGGCTACACAGAGGCCGCGCAGGCCTACATTGATGAGATGGTCAAAGGCGCCGCACCAGAGGTAGCCGGCGATCTGCGGGACGTCCTCTCAGATGCTGCCCGAAAAACCAGTCTCGGTATCATGGACGCAAAGCACACCGAGACCCGGGCGCGCGCAAACAATTCGTCCCGCGCGCTTATGGAGCGTTGGTCTGGCGAATATGCGGAGGCCATTGCTTCTGGTGACCCATCTGAGATTGATGCCGCTCAGCGGCGCCTGGACAACGTATTACAGGCCCGCGAGGCACTGCCGGGCGTAGCTTGGACCCCAGAGCAATCCGCAAATGTGTTCCTTAAGGCTGAGGATACGGCTCAGGCGCTGATTAAGCGGCGGAGAGATGCCCGCAACAGCGAGGTCAAAGACACCCTCAACCTGATCACTGATGCCGCCAAGGCTGGGCGTCAGGCCGAGGGAGAGGAAATCCTGTCTGATCCGGCAGCTGTCGCGGCACACCCGGAACTGGCCCGTGAGGCAGCAGCATTCGTGGCTCTCAGGGACAACACCCCTGGGTTTCTGCAAATGACACCGGATCAGCAGGCGCAAGAAATCGCCCGTATCATGGAGGGGCCAGTTGGCGAAAAATGGGAAATCGACGTTGCCGATGCAGCTGCAAAAATGGCGAAGGAAAACCGGAAGGCTTGGGCCGATGATCCTGTCAAACGTGCCTCCGAAGTTCTGGAAACGCCGCCGCCGCCGCTCCCGGACCTGACACCAGAGGATCCCGGAAAATTCGTGGACGCTCTTTCTGCGCGGCGGGAATATATGAACAGGCTACGCGCTGCCGGATACACGGACACCAATTCCTTTCTCAGCGAAGAGGAGGCCCAGCAGCTGGGGGTGCTGATGGGCAAGGGCACGGACCCGGCAATCGTGGCTGCGATGTCAGGGGCGATTGTTGCCGGGTTCGGGCAGGATGCAGTTCGTGTGTTCGATGAAATCGGCGGCGACCGAGTGACGATGTTCGCGGGCAAAATTCAGGCTTTAGGGGGGCGGCCCGAAGTTGCGCAGCAGATCCTGCAAGGTCAGCAAATGATCGCCGAAAACATGGTTCAGCTACCGCCGAAATCGGACAGTATTTCAGCTTTTGACGGCCAGGTTGCGACAGCATTTCATGGTATCTCAGGCGGGATAGAAGCACAGGCGGAATTGATGGAAGCGGCTAAGGCCCTCTACGCTTCTCAGGCTCAGGGGATCGACCCGACCTCCGATGCCGCAAGCGATCTGATGAAACAGTCCATTCAGACCGTTCTTGGGCAATCGAAAAACAAGCGTGGCGAAGTCACAGGCGGGGTTCAGGCCGTGATGGGGCACCAGACGCTCCTGCCTATTGGCGTGTCCGGTAATTCGGTCGACTTAGCGCTGCGAGTTGCGTTTGGTGCTGATCCAGAGCCAGGCAGAAACATCCCGAACCGTATCACGCGCGGCCTGACAAATATCGGTATGGCAGTTCTTGGGGCAGAACCAGCTGATCATAGCGCGAAATGGGCGGCTGCTGGCGTCGACGGAGTGCCATCGGTCAATGGGGAGCCGATCCCCAGCAGGTATGTCGACAACGACATGGTGCGCCCTGTCTCCATCGGCGGAAACCTGTATCGTCTGGAGGTCACCAACGGCGCGGCAAAGCTGGATGTTGAGGATGGCAATGGGAACGTTCTGATCTTTGATCTTCAGAAGTTCATGGAGGCCAGCGAGTGACCTTCTTTCTCAACCAGCCGACCGAAGCGCCGACCATCAAAGCCAGAAACGACAACGTTGAATTGGCGTCAGGTTTCTCAGATGGCCTTGGCGCCGCAATCACCGTGGCCAGCCTTGAGAACGATGCCAATTTCATCGCCCGCAGAACGACGGTGAAAACCCGTGCATCTAAGGGGTGGGAGCTGGCTGATCGTCTCGGTGCCGAAGCGATCGAGCAACGCGCGCGGGATCAAGGCATATCTGAGCAGTCGATTTCACTATTCACGCGGATGATGGACCGGCGCCCGTCTCATATGCCTGACTACATGGAGGCGGTGGTGTTTGAGCTGGCTGGCGAGGCGTCAGCTGATCAGCCCGAAGCATGGGCAGATCTTGAATTCTCAGATGACGTGATCACCGCAGAGGCTAATGCGGAGCTTCAGGCAGATTACGAGGATGCGCGCGAGACGCTGGATATGATGCCCGGCGGATCTGGCGTCGCCAGCTTTATAGGCAGCATGATCGGGATCACCGCGGATGTGAAGAACCTTCCCTTTCTTGCCCTGGGCGGCGGTGGCGGTTCGATTTGGCGCACGATTGGTCAGGAAGCGATGATCAACACCGCAGCTGAAGCCGCATTTTTGCCGTCACAGTTCGAAATGGCTGAGCGGCTGGATATCCCGGATCCTGATGTTGTGACCCAGCTGAGCCTCGCCGCGGTGGCTGGTGGTGCCCTTGGCGGGCTGGTTGAGGGAGGAGCCCGTGGCATCAGCTATTTCCAGATGCGCAACCGGGTGCCAGAGATACCCGGCTATGACGAATTTACCGCACGGGCGATGGTTGATCAGGTCGAGGATATTCTGACCAGCGACACACCGCGCCCCTTCGAGAAGATACGGCAGATGCAAGACGAGGCGCTGGCGGCACCGTACTTGCTGGAAAACCCGATTAACCCGAAACGCCCCCCGCTGATCCAAGATGCTGCCCCTGCTGCGTCACCAGACGAGCCTGATCTTCTCTCTGGTCTGCAATCAGCTGTCGATGAGGCCAGGGCAGCGGACCGTAGCGCGGCCCGACCCCTGGCGCAGTTTCTTCGCGATAATCACAAGGGCGGCGGGGAAAACCTCCAAATCCATCCTGAGGGTATGGCCGCAGATGAGTTGAAAGTCAGCGGCATCACGCCGAAGACAATGCCCGGTCTGTTCTCTCGCAACGGCCGCAAGGATTTTGACAATCTGGTGGCTGATGAGTTGGAAGCAGAATTCCCGGGCATCATTGAGGCAACAGGCACTCAGCGAGGCTCCCTATATCTGGATCGGGATGGTTTCCTTGAAGTGCTTGGTCGAGATCTCGATCGAGACAGCAGCTGGTTGCAGTCCCGCGCCGAGGTCGAGGCAAGAGAGGCGGATCTGGAGGCCTATCTGCGGGAAGGTGATGGCAAGCCCGCCGATGACTACACCGCCGGTGCTGAGGCCGAAGGCGGGATGTTCGTTGATCTCAATGAATATGAGTTTGTCCACGGCAACAACGCGGGCTTAGAGATTGAGCGTGATCTCGACAGGTATCTGGAACGCAACGGTCTGACCTTCCTTACAAAGGAGGAGCGGGCTGAAATCCTTGATCAACTGCAAACCCGTGGTGGCGAGGCTGAATATCTGGTAGAACGTATCGCAGAACGCGAGATTGAGCTCGCCACTGCACCGCTGCCGGAGGATGCCTTCGATGAAATCCCTTTCCCAGATGCGCCCGCGGCGCCGCGCAATGATGGACAAAGCGCAGACGGTGCTGGACGATCCAACGGCGACGCCGGCACAGAAGGCACGGGCGGAACGCGGACAGCAGATCCTCCAGCAACTCGAACAGAGCAAACAGCCGCAGGGGAGCAAGTCGTCGCCACCGGCATCGAGCCGCTAAGCCAACGCCAACAACTTGAGGCTCGGCAGGGCGCGCCGATGCGCGGTGGCGATGCCGCCGCCGATGATGGGCTTTTCGATCTGGGAGCGCGGGCCCAGACCGATATGTTCGATGATCCTGCCAGCCCGGAAGCCCGCACTATTCAGCAAAATGTCGCCTCATCGTTCCGTGATGAGATCGAGGCAAACGGGCCGACTGTGGTTGACATGGTGACCGAGGATGGCCGTGTGTTGCGGACTGATCAGGACGTCTTGGATTATCTGGACGAAGGCGACCAATTCAGCAGCCGTATTGATCTTTGTGGCATGGCGCCTGGAGGGGAAACATGAGTTTCTGGAATTGTGTAGAGGACGCCATTGACGAGGGCAGTGCTGATCGAGAACGCGGCGAGCGCGCCCAGCGGATGTGGGAGGATCTGCGGGACCGGTACGAGCGCCAGGGTCACAGCAGGAACAATGCCGAGGCAATGGCGGCAGAGGATGTGAAAGAGGCATTCCGGCGCGAGGCGGGCGAGACACGTCACGTTTTTCAGGCAAAAATGGCGAATAACCGAAAGCTTCAGCAAGGCGTGTCTGCGGCCCCGGATCTGGCCAAGCACCAAACCCGCACCGTCGAGGATCTGGATTACAAGGCGCGGGGCCTCGTTCGTCGCTTCAACGGGCGTCTGGCCTCATTCCTTCGCGATCATCACCGTGACCTCTTGGGCAATGTGACCAAACCGGCTCAAATGCGGAACCTCTTGGCCGAGTTGCATGGCGAAAGCACGGGCGATGCTGCGGCGGCAGCGCTGGCAAAAGGCGTGGGTGAGGCGCTGGAGGATATGCGGCTCATGTTCAACGAGGCCGGTGGCATTATCGGCAAGCTGGACAACTACGGCATCCCTCATAGCCACAGCCGTCGCGCTGTCACAAAGGCTGGGTTTGACCGGTGGTTCTCAGATATCCATCAGGGCATCGAGTGGACACGCATCGAAGACCACCTGACCGGCCGTCCGTTTCAGGCCGAAGGTGGACCGGCGCCGGATCTAAAAACTCAGGAGCGTTTCCTTCGCGAGATCTACGACAATATCGCCTATGGCCGTGAAAGCCGCGAGGCTGTCTATGGCCGACCAAAGGGTTCAGCACTCTACCGGCGCCGCGCGGAAAGCCGTGTCCTGCATTTCAAAGCCTCTGACGACTGGATTGCTTACAACAAGGCATACGGCACGGGTGATCCGTTCAAGAGCCTGATGGGGCACGTCCACAAGATGAGCCGGGATATTGTGGCGATGCGCGAGTTTGGGCCGAACCCTGGCCTCGGTGTCGAGTACCAGCAGCAGCTGGCCATGAAGCGCGCGCGTGACGAAGGGCTGGACCCACAGAAGGTCGAAGGCAACGGTAACCATGCGCGGCGCATGTTCGCGGTCGAGAGCGGCGGCGGAATGCCAGAGACGCTGTTTCAGGACTATGTGTCGACCTTCATGAGCAGCGCCCGCCACGTGATGACGTCGGCATTTCTCGATCGGGCAATCATCTCCTCGGTTTCGGACCTGAACACCATGAGGCTGGCGGCCCAAGCTGTCGGCGCGAGCCCAACCAATGTCATGCGTCGGCATGTTGAGATCATGGCCAACGAATTATCCGGGGGAGAGGCGCTGCGCGCGCACTGGGTCGCGGACACGCTGGCAGATCCGGGTATCGCCTTGGCACGGTTCCAGAGCGAGGTCCCGCCCTCAGAGATCGCAGAGCGCCTTTCCAGCGCCTCCATGCGCATTCAGGGGCTCTCTGGCTGGACCGATGCTGCCCGGATGGCATTCCAGTGGGAGATGGGCGGCGTGATGGCGGGGCAGGCGGGAAAGAAACTCGCCGATATTGATCATCCGATTGGGAAATTCCTGCGGGATTCCGGGCTGACAGAAGGCGAATGGGGCGCGCTGACTGCCCCAGAGGCGATGTTCACTGCCGGAAATGGTGCCACTTTTGTTGATCCGCTTTACTGGCGAGAAGCCACGGACCTGCCACGTGATCGCGCCGATGAGATCTTCTTCAAAGTCCAGGGCATGATCGAGGAACAGACTGAGTTCGCCGTTCCCACCCAGAGCCTTTTGGCGCGAGGGATGCTGGACCCAGCCTCGACAGACTTGCCCCCAGGAACATTGCCTTACGAGATCTGGAAATCAGGCCTAATGTTCAAGAGCTTTGCGATGACCTTCACCGTCAACCAGTTCCGGCGCACAATGGCTCAGCCAACGCTCAGCGGTAAAATCGGGTATGCGATGAACCTTGCTGCCGGGGCAACCGTCATGGGCGGGATTGCTCTCCAGCTAAGCGAGATCATCAAAGGCAATGATCCGATGGATATGACTAGTCCGGCATTCTGGGGCAAAGCAACACTCAAGGGCGGCGGTTTCGGCATCATCGGCGATATCGTGTCGACAGGACAGGCGTCTTGGGGAGGCGGCTTCCCGGCCTATGTCGCGGGTCCGGTTCCGCAGGCCATTGGTGACGTCTGGAACCTGACCATCAAAAACGCCTGGGAGTTTGCGACAGGCCAAGACACCAACTTTGCCAAGGAATTCACGGATATCGGGCGCAGATATACACCAATGGGGCAGACCCCAGCAATCGGCCCTGCCATGGATCGGTTGCTATGGGATCAGTTGCAGATGCTCCTGGATCCTGAAAGCGCTGCCAAGATCAAGAAACGGGCTCAAGCGCGTGAAAACCGGGACGGAAACTCCTCGTGGTGGATGCCCGGAAGCCCGACGCCTGACCGCGCCCCGGATCTCTCAGATATTCTCGGTGGCTGATGTGCATTGGGTGGCGCGGCGTCCTGACGGATTGTCGCGTCATTCAATGAGGTCACCATGTCAACAGAGATCACAGGGCTAAACGAGCTTTCAGCGGCAGATATCAGCGACAATGACGAGCTGGTGATCTACGACGTTTCAGCCGGCACCAACCCCAGCAAAAAGGTCAAGCGTTCGACGCTGCTCACAGGCGTTGCCAAGGACGGCGGCAACCACAATTTTGGAACCAGCGAGATTGAAAACCTCACTGCTCTCAACGCCACCCTTGGATTTGACGGCGGGGCCACTCTCCAGAACGTGCTGCATGGCGAGGTAAGCCTTTCGCCGATCTCGATTGCAGCTGGTGCTTCTGAGGTGGTGACCGCGACCCTTACGGATGCGGTGGTCACAGATCAGTTGGTGTGGGCGCTCACGGGCGAACTGGCGCATGGTCTGACATGTCAGGCGTGGATTTCAGCCGCCAATACCGTGTCGTTCAAGTTCTACAACACCACCAATGGAAGCGTTGCCGGAGCAACCTATGGCGCTCGTGTGACCGCTCTCCGGCTCACCTAAGGCCACATGTGCATTTGTTAGGCGGTCATGGCGGGCAAAGTCTCGCTCATGGCTACCGTTGCAAAATCCGATCGTTCCACGACCATCACACTGGCCTCTGCGAGCGCGGGCCCGTTTGATCTCGATTTCCGTCTTTTCGATACAGATGGGCTGGCTGTCTACGTCAATGACGCGCCGCGGGAGGATTGGACGCTATCAGCCCGTTTCAACGACGGGTTTGACGACAACGCGACGCTCACGTTCAACGACGCATTGGGCGAAGGTTCAATCATTGTCATTGATGGCGCTCTCACACCCTGGCGCCAGCAGGACTATCTGAACAGCGGTCAGCTGGTGCAAAAGCTGAATGTGGAGTTAGGGCGGATCTGGTCGGTTGTGTCAGAGCTGTTCCGCAACAGCCGTCGGAGCTTGCGCTTCTTCAAAGCCATCGACCCGGTTCCCCTGACGGCTGGCAAGGTTCTGGCAATCAATGCTGAAGGAACAGGTATCCAGTTGGTCGAACCGCGCGATGCGGGGGTGCCAGATGACGAACTGACGATGATCAAGGCGTTTCGCACCGGCCAGGCACTATTGGCTGATCCGACTGAGAGCTACACCGTCGGCACGATCCTTTCACCGGAAACCGAGAACACCCGCTACATCGTAGCCCATCCCACTGAAGCAAACCCGGATATTGTGACCGCTGGCGGGGTCAAGGCGTTTGAGATCGGGCCTGAGTTCTCCGACATTTACAAGCTGCGCGGCGCGATCCAGCGCGGGGATCTGCGGGATGGCCAGCGGGTTTTCTGCAACGGGGCAGGATATACGGTAGACAGCACTGCAACTGGTCTTGATGGCGCTCTCTGGCGGTTCGGCGTGGATGGCTTGCGCCATGAGGGCGGGGAGCTGGACAACCTGTTCTTGATGACAGCTTTCAAGAACCAGGACGTGACAGCGCAATATGCCTTTCTCTCGAATGATGGCTTAAGCCTGAAGCGCCTGAACCAGACGCCGATCACGCGGGGGGCGGGCGATGCGACCACCGGCGGGCGTGATAGCCAGCCCTTCTGGGCGCGGCAGCGCCGGAACGATCCGTGGATGATGCCGGTGACGGCTGGCGAAGGGCTTGAATATGACTTCTCGATCTTCGTATCGAGCGATATTGTCACTCCCGTAAGTGTGAAGTGCCAGCTTCAAGGCGGCAACGCT
This sequence comes from Phaeobacter sp. JH20_29, assembly GCF_048056175.1. Taxonomy (NCBI): domain Bacteria; kingdom Pseudomonadati; phylum Pseudomonadota; class Alphaproteobacteria; order Rhodobacterales; family Roseobacteraceae; genus Phaeobacter; species Phaeobacter sp. JH20_29. The sequence goes on along the minus strand of NZ_JAYMWO010000013.1, from coordinate 466,245 downwards.
TTTGGCGGTGTTCGCGGTACGGTCCTGCCGGGGGCCACGCGGGCGGTAGATCTGCTGTGGAGTCCGCGCCTGCACAATATCGGTGACAAGGTCTATTTGACCATCAGCCTCCGCACACAGGACGATTACACAGATGGTTTCGGCAATCCGTCTCCGACGTTCCGGCCATTCATCGCAGAGTGTCTTGATATCGAGGCTCTGACATTCGGGCCGCCTGTCGCGATGAGCGTTGGCACAACCACAACCGCGATGCTGGAACCTGACCTTGTGCAGGCGGAGAACGGCACCTGGTACATGTGCATCAAGAACAGCGCAAACCGGAATATCGAGATCCACTCCGCGACTGATCCCATCAACGGCGCGTGGTCTTTTGTCACCACCCTCGATCTTGACGGCACCTTGAACAGCCTTGAGGGTGCGATCTGGGTTGAACAGGTCTATCGCGATGCCAGCACCGGCGAGAGGTTGTTGAAGTATCGTGTCCATGTCGCGAACAACCGTAATGCAGATGATGAGCTGCGCGGTGTGCCTGTCGAGTTCATCAGCACCGGCGGCCCTGAAGGGCCATATGGCGCGGCGCAGGATGTGAATAACAGCCACTCCATGCGTAACGGCGACATGCTCAACGTCGCTCTTGAGCCTGATCCGCGCGCGATCCGGTCCCTCCTTGATGTTGCCAGCAGCTTTTCCGGGGAATATCCCGCCGGGGTTGATGAGTGCATCCGCTTGCCTGATGAGCCGCACAACCTGACGCCACAGCAAGACAGCCTGTATTACGTCAACACCGCCGGGTACGCTTGCACCTTGACCATCGAGAAGGCGGAGGCACGGCGGTTCTGGCTGGCCTCTCTCAGCTCCGATGCCGGCACATACATTGACGTGGAGAACAACTCCCTTTGCGTCGGTAATACCCGGATCGGCGGGGGCGCGTTCCAAATCACGGAGTTCCTGTGGGTTGACTTCCTCGGCAAGTATGTCGGCGTTCAGAGCTATGCCGTGGGCGGTGGTGGATCGGCTGACGGCGTTGTGACCGGTGTTTCGTTCGACAGCGGGACCAACGTCCTGACGCTCACCCGGTCGGTCGGCGGCGATCTGACGGTGGACCTCTCCGCGCTGGATGGCGGCGGGTCTGGCCTGATCAACTGGTCGGAGAGCGGGAATAACCTCGTGCCGACAACTGCGGGGGCGCTGGGCAATGCCGCAAACCCGGTGCGAGGGTTGGTGCTTGAGCCTAGGGATGCTGCGGGCGCGACGGGGGCAGCAACGCCACTTGAGCTGTTCCGGGCGAACAACGGGGCGATCCGCGATGGCACAGTCGGGGATACTGCCAGCAACGACGGCGCTGATATTGGCCATTACACGCAGCACCTATCCTCATCGGCCACATCAGGAACAGTCGTGTGGGATCGCGCCAACGGAAACGGGCTGAACATCACAGGCGGGCCGCTGACCGGAACGCTGACCGTGGACCTTTCCGCCCTGATCGTGACGGAAACGGTGTGCGTGATCGTGGCTGAGCCAAATTCGCAGACCATTAACTTCACCCTCCCCGGCGGCGGGGTGAAATGGGCAGGAGGTGCCCAACCGTCCAGCGGGACCGCAACGCTGGAATTTACATTCAAGCGGCACGGGTCATCGAATACCCATGCAACCGGCGTGGAGTTCTCCTAATGAGCAAGCTTTTCGCAAATGCCATGATGGCTTACGTGGCTGCCAATCAGGGCGGGGGTGGACCTTTAATTGGAACCACTACTATTGTGGCGACGGCGGGGCCATATTTGGACTGGGACTTTGCTAGCACTTTTCCCAATGCGCAGGTTGGGGATGTACTGGTTGGTGCTGGGGCTTCTGACAGCAGCAACTTGGGCTTAGCCGACTATACGTCAGGGCCATTAGCTGCACAAAAAATATCAGCGGTTTCAACCACCTCGCCCGGACACGCCTTTCTGGTAGCTACTTGGGATGGTGTAAACACTCGTATCACGAGCGACACTACGGTAAGCGCCAGTGAGGCGAACTATTGCGGCTGGGTTTTTGGGTTATTCAGAGGGTTTACGGCGAGTGGGCTGACCTCAGCCAATACAAGTGGTAGTTCCGGTATGCCGGATTGTCCGAACTTGTCGGGTGCAGGTGTTGGGTCACTTGTTCTTGCTTGCGGGGCTATAGACGATGATGCAGTAACCGATGTAACGTCGCCTACTGGCTTCGAGTTGGTAGGATCGAGAACGTCAAGCCCAACCCCAGAATCCACTGCTACTGCTATGTTGGCATGGGCCGTATCCGATGTTCTTAATATAGATCCCGGTCCATTCGGGGGTTCCGGTACTGATGGCTGGCGATCCGCTACAATAGCCCTACCGCCGGTGTAGCCATGGACCTCTCCCTCATCATCGAGGAAATCGGAGGCGGGCTTAGCGCTGTTGTGATCGCAGCCCTGTCCTACGCCGTCGGCCACCTCTACCGCCGCAACAACCGCCAGACTGACCGCCACCTTGACCGGGAGCGTGAACACAGCGCCGAGCTGGTAGAGACCATCCGGGCAATCGACAGATACAGCCGGGAGCGCGGGCAATGAAGTGGCCGCAGTTTCTGCGCCGGATCGACGCGACCGCAAAGCAGGCCGCCCTTGCGCGGGCCGAGTTGCGCAATGATCGGCTGAGACGGGAGGCCGCGCAGCTCCGCAGCGACCTTCTACGCAAGACAATCGAGGCAAGCCGGGGGGCAAAGCAGACAGATGGGTGATTGGGTTTCTTGGGGTGCAGGCGTTGCCCTGATGTTCTACGGCGCGCTGGTGATGTGGGCCTATAGGCCTACGCGCTGGACCGACCCAGACGCGCCGGGGTGGCTTCAGGCCGCGATCTTCTGCGGGTTCCTCGCGGCGGTCGGGAACACGGCTTTCTGGCAGGTGTTCGGGCAGCCTGCGGTCAAGCTGGGGTGGCTCACTGTCGCGCAGCTGCGCGGGGCTGGCAATTGGCTTGACCTGCTGTTCAAGGGCGGCGGCGCTCTGGCGGCATATCTGCACCTCAAGGCCATGCACAAGTCCCTGAGCGACGAAGAACAGGCCCGGTGGTCTGTCACGGAAATGGCGTTCTATCCCAACCGGCGGCTGTGCCTGCGGGTGCTGGCCCGGATCACAAAACGCCGGAAGTAAGCCACCCACAACCGAACCAGACAGCCCGCCAGCGGGCTTTCTTCGCATGGGGCGAGCATTTGGGCAAACCTCCGATGCGCCGATCCTTCTGGGGCCATCCATTTACAATACGCAGAGGAAGAAAATGAAACTGACGCACGATTGGCAAAAGATTGCACTCGAAGCTTGGTCCATGTGGGGCCTCTACCTGATGATCACTCTCAGCGTGGTTCAGGCGGTTCTGCCGTTCTTCGAGGCCGGGATCCCGTCCCAGATCTATTCCGGCTTGATGATTGCGCTGGCCGGTCTGACTGCCGTGGCCCGGGTTATGACCCAGTGGGGTGCCTACCGTGGGTAAGGCGCGCAAAACAGTCATGGGAGCCGCAGCAAGTGCTGCTCTGGCGACCGCATTCATCGGCGGGTGGGAAGGCCTTCGGACGGAGGCATATCGCGATGCCGTGGGCGTCTGGACCGTCTGCTATGGCGAAACCAAAGGTGTTGCCCCCGGAGATAGTTACAGCAAAGCCGAGTGTGACGCGATGTTCGCGCTGGAACTCCGCAGCTATGAGGCCCAGCTGGACCGTTGCCTGAAGGCTGATGTTCCGACCGGCGCCAAGATCGCGTTTCTGTCCTGGACCTACAATGTCGGGGCAGGGGCGGCCTGTCGGTCCACGCTCGTGCGCAAGGCCAACGCCGGGGATCTGGTCGGTGCCTGCAAAGAGCTGCCACGCTGGAACCGTGCCGGGGGTCGTGTGCTGCGCGGTCTGACCAATCGCCGGATCAGCGAGCGCACGATGTGCCTCAAGGCGGTGAACGGGTGATCCGCAACGCTCTGACCACCACTGCCCTTATCGCCGCCCTGACCGCAACTGGCTGGGGCTGGTGGCAGTCCGGGCGCCGTGCCGCGGTACAGGACGAACTGAACGCAGCCAAGCGCCGCCTTTGGGTCACCGAACGGCAGGTCGAAGACGCGCGGCAGGCGGCTGATGTGTTGGACGCCCACATCAAGCGGATGCAGAGCGAACAGCGCCAACTGGATGCTGACCTGCGCCGCCTGCGCGAAATGGAGGGGTATGATGCGCCACTGTCTGATTTTCTCGGCGATGCTTTTGACCGGCTGTAGCTGGCTGGTGCCCGAACCGGTGCCTGTCTATGTCGAGCGCCCAATACCTGATGAGCTGACCACGCCTTGCTCTGAACCGGTGAAGGGCGCACGATCAGAGGGCGGTCTGATTGAGCTGACCTATGGTTGGCGCTCTACCGCACGGTGCAACGCCGGAAAGCTGGCGGATATAGCGGAACTGACCGGGCCGCGCTGATACCCGCATGACTGGCGGAGCTTTTGCGTTTCTTGATCCGCTCTTGATCGTGCGCTGATGCACAAATTGGTGTGTTTGGGGGTGAGTACCGGACGGCATCACATCGACGCCGCCCAGCTTTTCCTGAGTACAACCACTTTGATTTTGAAGAATAACTTCGGAATTCAAAATCCCCCGCCTTTGCGGGCGTGCCGGTTCGAGTCCGGCCTTGGGTACCATGAAAAGCAGAGAGCGCGATTGCTGCCTCTCTGCTTTTTTGTTGTCTCCAGCGCCGTTTTGCCTGCATCCGGTGGACTGCTGACAAACGCCAGATAAGTATCTGGGGCGCTAGAGTTTTGGTGAGAATGGCCGCTCTTCGCGGGCAGGCCAGGGGCTGGCGGCTATGGCATCCTTCAGGGCCTGATATATCGCCGGATCTATGGCCGTTCCCTGCATATCATCCATTATCTCAAAGGCCTTTTCCAGCGGCAGTGCCGAGCGATAGGGCCGGTCCGCGGTCAGCGCGTCAAAGATGTCAGCAACCGTCAGCACGCGCATGTCGGTGGTGAGATCGGCGGCTGCAAGCCCATACGGGTAGCCTTTCCCGTCGAGCCGTTCATGATGGGCGGCTGCCACCTCCGCCACGTCTTCAAAGACTGAAATCCGCCGCAGAACGTCATGTCCCAGCACGGGATGCAGCTTCATGCAGGCGAACTCTTCCTCCGTAAGCTTGCCCGGTTTGTCGAGGATCGCATTGGATACCCCCAGCTTTCCCAGATCATGCAGAAGTCCGGCCCGCACCATCCAGCGACGATGCACCAGATCATGGCCCAACTGTTCACAGATCATGTCCGTGTAATGGGCGACCCGTTCGGAATGGCCGTAGGTAAAGGGGCTTTTTGCGTCGATAACCTTTGAAAAAGCGTAGGAAATTTCATCGAGATAGGTTTCATCAACCGTGAGGGTCGCCCGGGCGGAGCGATCCGAGAACACGCTCGCTTCCAGTCGACTGCTGGTCAATGCGTCATAGAAACCGGGGGATCGGATCACCCGGGTAAACACCGGAACGAGATCGGGATCGAACCAGCTTCCGGCACGCTCCTCCAGCTCGGTAGCGGCGGCTTTTGAGCCCATCTGTAGCGTGAACACATCGGTGACCTGAGCCATCAGCGCAATGCGCGAAAACAGCGGAATCTCGTCACCGCTGATGCCGGCCGGGTGGCCGCCGCCGTTCCAATGCTCGTCCAGCCCTGCGATCCCTTCTGCGACCTGTTCGGAGAACCGCATCAGCCGGGCGATCTCCGCGCCGCGATCGCAGCGGGTCTGGATCAGCTCAGTCGCCAGACTGCCGCTGCGGCCAATCACGCCGGTCACTGTTTTCAACCGCTTCAACCGGCTGTCGCCCTGGCCGGTATGGCGCAGGACAAATTCGAGCTTCTGCCGGGTGGTTCCGTCTACGAATTTGAAATTGCGTTTGAAGGTCAGATCATCCGTGCGGTAGAGCGCGCAGATGCGGGCGGCGTTAGAGCTACAGCCGAGATCCTTCAGAAGCAGGGTAAAGTAGAGATCAGCGCGATCCTCCTGCGACAGATCGAGGTAATCGGCGACCTGCATGCCGATCCAGCAGCATCTTACGCAATGACCCTCTGGCTGGCCTTCTGTAAGATCAAGCGCATGGCTGAGCGCGCCGAGGAGTTCGCCCAGCTGGACGGTCTGGCCGCCAACCTTTGGGTAGGTCACGCCATGCAGGACACCAGAGGAGACGGTCGCAACCGTCATCCCCGGACCCGGTCCGGACAGCGAATAGGGGGTCGGCGTGGCCACCATGACACGCATCCTTGTTCAAACGCGCGTCAAGCCTACTATCTTGGCCTTAATCTCAGGTTACCGCCCCGTGCGCGGCGCATTACGAGGGGCGTCACCCGTTTGGCAGCCCCCTGACAGCCCCATCTCAGGCCACCCGATTGGCCGAGGCCCGCAGCAGCGTTTGCGTATAGGGGTGCTGTGTCTGCCCGGCGCGCATGGCATCAATGCTGAGCACCTCTACAATCTCGCCATGCTGCATCACCGCCGCCGCATCACACATATGCGCAACGACCGCGAGGTCATGAGACACCATCACAAAGGTCAGCCCATGCGCGGCACGTAAATCGCTGAGAAGGTTCAGGATCTCCGCTTGCACCGAGACATCCAGCGCCGAGGTCGGCTCGTCCAGCAGCAGGATATCCGGCCGTGGGGCCAGCGCGCGGGCGATGGCGACGCGCTGCCGCTGACCACCGGACAGCTGGTGCGGATAGCGAAAGCGGAACGACGGCCCAAGACCAACATCCTGCAGCAGCTGTTCCACCCGTGCATCGATGTCGCGGAACCCGTGCAGATGCAGTGTCTCCGACAGCACCTGATCCACGGATTGACGCGGGTGCAGCGAGGCATAGGGATCCTGAAACACCATCTGAACGGTCTTGTAGAATGCGCGGTCACGGGTCGGTCCAAGCCGTTTGCCCTCAACCGATATCTCACCGTTCCACTGCGGCGCGAGACCGGTGATGGCTTTCAGGATAGTGGATTTTCCTGAGCCGCTTTCGCCGACGAGGCCGAAACTGGCGCCGGTCTCGACCGCCAGAGACGCCGATTTCACGGCATGGACCAATGCGCCACGGTCGCCGAAATAGACGTTTAAGTTATTGATTTCCAGCGCCATTGTCATCTGCGACCCTCCACGCTGGGCGCATCCCGCCAGGCGGGATCACGTTGCAGCACCTCAAGCCGAGGACGCGGAGCATCAAATCGGGGCAGGCTGCCGAGCAGACCTCGTGTATAAGGGTGCTGCGCTTCGTGCAGCTGATCGGCGTCGCAGACCTCGACGATGCGGCCTGCATACATGATCAGCACCCGATCACAGAACTGCGACACCAGATTGAGATCGTGGCTGATAAAGATCAGCCCCATGCCGCGTTCCTTCACCAGCCGATCCATGATCGACAGCACCTGTCCCTGCACCGAGACATCCAGCGCCGAGGTCGGCTCATCCGCGATCAGGATTTCGGGGTTTGGGATCAGCATCATGGCAATCATGATCCGTTGCCCCATGCCACCCGACATCTCATGCGGGTAGGCGGTCATCACGCGCTCCGGGTCGCGGATCGACACAGCCTCCAGCATTTCCAAGGCCTTGGCATAGGCCTCGGTCTTGGTGGATTTGCTGTGCAGGCGGTGGGCTTCGATCAGTTGATCGCCGATGGTCATCACCGGGTTGAGCGAGAATTTGGGATCCTGCATCACCATGGAGATCTGTTCGCCGCGAACCTTGCGCATCTCGCGCTCCGATTTTGCCAGCAGGTTCTCGCCGTGCAGACTGATGTGATCCGCCTCGACAATGCCGGGTGGCCGGATCAGTCGTAGGATGGCGCGACCGGTCATTGACTTGCCGGAGCCGCTTTCCCCAACGATGCCGAGCCGTTCACGGCCGAGCGAGAAGGACACACCGCGCACTGCGTCAAAGATGCCATTGCGGGTGGGAAACCGCACCCAGAGGTTTTCGATATCCAGAAGCGGGCTCATGAGGCGCTGTCCTTTGGGTCCAATACGTCGCGCAGGCCATCTCCGAGCAGGTTGAACGCCAGCGAAACGGCAAAAATGGCAAGACCGGGCATGGTGGCCACCCACCAGTGATCGAGGATGAACCGGCGCCCTTCGGAGATCATCGCGCCCCATTCCGGGCTTGGTGGCTGGGCGCCAAGGCCGAGGAATCCCAGACCGGCGGCGGCCAGAATGATGCCTGCCATATCGAGCGTCACCCGAACGATCAGCGAGGAGATGCAGAGTGGCCAGATATGTTTGATAATGATCCTGAGCGGGCCTGCGCCTTGCAGGCGGATCGCGCTGATATAGTCTGAGGAGCGGATCGTCAGTGTCTCGGCCCGCGCCATCCGTGCATAGGGCGGCCAGGCAGTGAGCGAGATCGCCAGCACCGCGTTTTCAATCCCGGCGCCAAGAGCAGCGACAAAGGCCAGCGCCAGCACCAGCCGTGGAAACGCCAGGAAAATATCGGTGATCCGCATCAGAATGATATCGGCCCAGCCGCCGACGTAGCCGGAGACGGTGCCAACCAGAAGGCCCGCAACCGGTGCAATCAGCGCCACCAGCGCCACGATATAGAGGGTGATGCGGGCGCCATGGATCAACCGGCTGAGGATATCACGACCAAGGGAATCCGTGCCCAGAATATGCCCCTCGCTGCCCAACGGTTGCAGCCGATTGGCGAGATTCTGCACATATGGGTCATGGGGCGCGATCACCGGCGCCAGCAGCGCGATGGAAATCAACAAAATCAGGATGGCCAGCCCGACCATCGCCATATGGTTCTGCTTCAGCGACAGCCAGCCCTGATAGAGTGCCGCTAGCCGGGCCTGACGCCGCGATCTCGGCGTGTCGGTCAGCAGCCAGGCGCGCAGGCCCTGCTGAGGGGCCGGGGTTTGCGATGACAGGCTCATTTCGACCTCGGATCAAAGACTTTGTAGAGAAGATCGGAGAAGATATTGAGGCAGATGAACACGAGCCCCACAACAACTGTACCGCCCAGTACCGCATTCATGTCAGCCGACAAAAGTGCGGTGGTGATATAGCTGCCGATCCCCGGCCAGGAAAAGATGATTTCGGTCAGAACCGATCCCTCAAGCAGATTGGCATAGCTTAGGGCGATCACGGTGATCAGCTGCACGCGGATATTGCGAAATGCGTGCGTCCAGACCACGGCCCATTCACTCATGCCTTTGACGCGGGCGGTGGTGATATATTCCGCCGAGAGCTGTTCGAGCATGAACGAGCGCGTCATGCGGCTGATATAGGCAAGGCTGTAATAGCCGAGCAGCGCGGCGGGCAGCGCGATATGAGAAAACGCGTCGCGAAACGCGCCCCAATCACCTGCAATCAGCGAGTCCACCAGGATCATGCCTGTGACCGACGGGATCATATCCTCGTAGAAAATACCCTGACGTCCGGGGCCGCCGACCCAGCCCAGAATGCCGTAGAACAGCAAGAGCCCCATCAGTCCGAGCCAGAAGATCGGCATGGAATAGCCCACAAGTGCAATCACGCGGGCAATCTGGTCGATCCAGCTGCCCCGGCGTACGGCGGCGATGACCCCCAGCGGCACGCCCAGAATGCAGCCGAAGAGAATGCCAATAGTGGCAAGTTCAAAGGTCGCCGGAAACACGCGCGCGATATCGGAGGAAACATCCCGCGCGGTCAGCAGCGAGGTTCCGAAATCACCGCGCAGCACATCGGTGACATAGTAGAAAAACTGAATAGCCAGCGACCGGTCCAGACCCAGCTCACGGTAGGCGGCATTATACTGCTCCTCGGTGGCGCGTTCCCCCACGATGGCCAGCACCGGATCAATGGGCATCACCCGACCAATCAGGAAGGTCACGAACAAGAGGCCCAGCATGGTGACTGCGATGGACGACAGCGTCACCAGTGTGCCGCGCGCCCAAGGGGGGAGAGGCAGCCAAGGCCGCCGCTCCGTTTCTGTTGCGAAATTCGCCATTTTACTTGGTCACGTCCCAGTAGGCGACGGAGGTGATCGCCCCGCCGAGGCTCAGCCCTTCGACATTGTCGGCCATGCCAGCCTGTTCGATCAGCTGGAACATGATGGCAAAGGGGGCTGTGTCGCGGAACTCTGCCTGAATTTCGTGGTACATCTCGGCGCGCTTGTCGGTGTCGCCCTCGACCACGGCGGCGGCAACCTTTTCCGTCAGCCCGCCGGTGTCCCAGCCGTTGCGCCAGGCCAGAAGACCGGTTGCATTGGCTTCGTCCGAGTTATCCGGGTTATAGGCAAAGGTCCCCGCATTGGTATGCGGATCAGGATAGTCCGGGCCCCATGCGCCCAGATAGATATCCAGTTCCCGCGCGCGGTATTTGCCCAAGATCTGTTTGCCAGTGCCAACCTCAAGGTTCAGCGTGATCCCGGCCTGTGCAAAGGTGTTTTGCAGCGACTGTGCAATTTCCAGCCGTTCCTGCGCTTCGCGTACGCCGACGGTCAGCTCCAGATTTTCGACACCGGCCTCTGCCAGCAGCGCCTTGGCCTTTTCCACATCGAGCGAGAAGGGGTTTTCGTCCACAGCGCCCAGATAGGTCTTCGGCAGGAAGTTCTGGTGACCGACATACCAGTTCTTCAGGAAGCTGTTTTCCATCCCGTCATAGTCGATGAGATATTTCAGCGCCTGACGGACCTGCGGCTTCGACAGTTCCGGGTGTTTCTGGTTGAAGGAGACATACATCAGGCGGCCGCGCATTTCGCGCAGCACCTCGACACCCTCAACACCGGCCAGACCGTCCACATCCGAGGGCGTCAGATCGCGGGCCACGTCGATATCACCGCGTTCCAGCATCAGGCGCTGGGTGGCGCTTTCCTGAACGTGGCGCACGATGACGCGCTTCATTTCTGGCTCACCGCCATAATACGAGGGGTTTGCGCTCAGGGTGACACTTTCCTTCGGCTTCCAGCTGGCCAGGCTGTAGGGGCCGGAGCCTGCCGAATTGGTGGTCAGCCAATTGTTGCCCATATCGCCATCGACCTCATTGGCCATGACCAGTTCCTTGTCGACGATGGCGCCGATGGTCGCCGTAAGGCAGTTCAGAACAAAGGAGGTCGCATAGCGTTTGTCGGTGGTGATAGACAGCGTATTGCCATCAACCTTGATGGTTTCATCGACGTTTTCGGGCGTAAAGCCAAACTGCGTGATGATGAAGGACGGCGTCTTGTTCAGAATGACCGCGCGCTTCAGCGAAAACGCCGCATCCTCGGCCCGGACCGGGTTGCCGGACTGGAAGGTCACGCCTTCGCGCATGGTAAAGGTGATGGTGCGGCCATCCTCGGAGACGGTCCAGCTTTCGGCCAGATCGGGCTGATAGCCGGCGTCCAGATCGGAGGGGTCAAAGTTGACCAGCTTGCCATAGATGTTGCGGATCACATCGGCACCCGCAAATTCAAAGCTCTGCGCCGGATCCAGCGTGGTGATATCGTCAATGCGGTTGGCAATAACCAGCATATTGGCGGGCGTCTCAGCCATGGTCGCCATCGGGGTGAGGCCAATCGCCAGCCCCAGCGCGGCGGTGCCAAGAAGGGTATGAATGGTTTTCATCTTTAACTCCCTATTGTGTTTTTGATCTTGGAATATCGCGCTGTTGTCAGCGTCTTGTTGTTGTGTGGGTCTGAACCGGAGCGCGCACCGGTCAGCTGCACGCCTCCGTTTTCGGGCTGCGCCAGGTGGCATCCAGAACCCGCATCCAGTTGTCGTGACATAGTTTCTTCATCAACGTCTCATCCACACCGTGGTGACGCAGAGCGGCGCGAAGCGCGGGCAGGCCTGCAACGGTCCTGATCTCCCGCGGTACGGTGGCCCCGTCGAAATCCGAGCCGAAACCAACCCGATCCTCGCCGAGCTGGCTGATCAGGTGGTCGATATGGCGCAGCATCCGGTCAATCGGGGTGTTTTCGTCCATCCGACCATCTTCGCGCAGAAAGGCGACCGCAAAGTTCAGGCCGACCATCCCGTCACTGTCGCGGATCGCGTGCAGCTGGCGGTCGGTGAGGTTGCGGCTGTGCGGCGTCAGCGCATGGGCATTGGAATGGGTGGCCACCAGCGGCGCTGCGCTCAGCTTGGCGACATCCCAGAAACCGGCCTCGTTCAGATGCGACAGGTCGATCATAACACCCAGATCATTGCAGCGCCGGATCAGCCGTTTGCCATCCTCCGTCAGCCCCGGACCGGTATCGGGTGATCCCGGAAACCGGAAGGGCACGCCATGGCCGAACCTTGTCGGGCGGCTCCACACCGGACCGATTGAGCGAAGCCCGGCCTGATAAAGCAGGTCGAGCATGTGTAAATCCGGATCAATTGCCTCCGCGCCCTCCATATGCAGCACCGCCGCCATCATCCCGGTCGAGAGGCAGTCGCGAATATCTTCGGTTGTGCGGCAGACCTTCAGCGCGCCGTCGCTTTCCAGCTGAAACAGCAGGGACGCCTGCGACAGAGCGACAGGGGCGGCATCGGGCCAGCTGATCGCCGCCGACAGCGGCATATCATAGCTGTCTGCCATCATCTCGTCTTCGCTATCCAGACTGTGGCCATCCGGAATATAGATCGCAAAGAAGCCGCCGCCAAAGCCGCCCGTGCGCGCTTTGGCCAGATCAATCTGGCGCCCGCCGTTGCCTTGGAACCCGTCCACGCCGGATGAAATATCGCGATTGTGCAATCGCAGCAAAACATCGTTGTGGCCGTCGAAAATCAGAGGGTCAGTCATTTTTCTTCCTAATTCCCTGATATGAGGTCGTATCTTTTGCGCTAACGCAAGGGAATTTACGCCAGTTTCCCGGATAAGACGGACGACGGCCCAAAAACTGCCATCTAACTGGGAGGAATGGCGTGACAGCGGTCATCTTGCCCGCTGGTCGTTCGACCGGGCCGGGAAGATGTTCGATTATCGCGCAATGGCGACTCGGCTGGTCAGGCCTGTTTCAGCCCGTAGGTGGCGAAGGCAGCAAGCGCCTCCTCCATCTGCGCGGTGCTTAGCAGTTTTGGTGTGCCGATGCTGCGGGCCAGTATGTACGTCCGCGCCAAACTCTCCAGCTCCACCATGCGCCACATCGCCCGCGCCAGCGTATCACCGGTCACAAGGGCCCCATGGTTTGCCATCAGGCAGGCGTGGCGGTCGGCCATGGCGTGGACGACATGATCCGACAATTCAGCCGTACCGAACAGCGCGTAATCCGCCAGCGGCACGTCATCTCCGCCAAAGGCCGCGACCATATAGTGGCAGGCCGGGATCGTCATGTGGTTCACGGCGAGAGCGCAGCAATGCGCCGGATGGGCATGGACGACCGCCATCGCCTCCGGCTTCGCCGCAAGCAGCGCCTGATGAAACTGCCACTCCGACGACGGGGCCGGCTGTGCATCCTCGGGATCAGGCCCGCCCGCAAGCGGCATTCGGACGATCATCTCCGGGCTCATCGCCTCATAAGGGATGCCGGACGGGGTGATCAGCATGTCACCCCCAGCGATCCGCACGGAGATATTGCCGGAGGTGCCCTGATTGATGCCGGTCCGGTTCATCTCCAGGCAGGCATCAATGATGGACTGACGCAGGGCGCGGCTGTCATCCGGGGCGGGTCTGATCATGGCGCGGTCACCCGGCCTTGCGGATAAGATCGGGGAACAGCGCCGCCAGCCCCTCGGCAGAGGCATCGCAGATGCCGCGCTCTGTGATCAGCCCGGTGACCAGCCGATTGGGGGTCACGTCAAAGGCCGGGTTGCCGCAGACCGCGCCGTCCGGTGTCACACGCGCAAGCCCGATGTCGCCGCTATCAAGCACGCCCTGCACATGGCTTACCTCGCGGCTGTCGCGGTCCTCGATCGGGATCTCTGCAACGCCATCGGTCACCGTCCAGTCGATGGTCGGCGAGGGCAGGGCGACATAGAAGGGCACCCCGTTGTCATGGGCTGCCAGTGCCTTCAGATAGGTGCCGATCTTGTTGCAGACATCACCCTGACGCGTGGTGCGGTCGGTGCCGGTGATCACCAGGTCGACCTGTCCGTGCTGCATCAGATGACCGCCGGCATTGTCGGTGATGTAGCTGTGGCTAATACCATGGCTGCCCAGTTCCCAGGCGGTCAGCGCGCCCTGATTGCGCGGGCGGGTCTCATCGACCCAGACATGGATCGGAATTCCGGCATCATGGGCCTGATACATCGGGCTGGTGGCGGTGCCCCAGTCAACCGTGGCGATCCAGCCTGCATTGCAATGGGTGAGCAGCCGCACCGGCTCACCTGCGGGTTTCTTCTGTGCGATCTCACGGATCAGGGTCAGCCCGTAAGTGCCGATGCGCCGGTTGATTTCAACATCCTCATCGGCGATTGCATGGGCCAGTTTCAGTGCGGCGTCAGCACGCTCATCCTCGGGCAGGGGACGCAGGACCTCCATGCAGCGGTTTAGCGCCCAGCGCAGGTTGATCGCAGTGGGGCGGGTCGCATTGAGCTGCTCCCAAGCGGCCTCCAGCGCACCGTCCGAAGGATCAAGCTCGGCCGCCAGCGCCATGCCATAGGCAGCGGTGGCTCCGATCAGCGGCGCGCCACGCACCCGCATCTCGACGATGGCGGTCGCGAAATCATCCAGTGTTGCAACCGGCTGAATGCGAAACTCATGGGGCAGCCAACGCTGGTCGATAATCATCAGAACCGATTGATCCTCGTCCCACCAGAGCGAGCGATAATGTGTGCCGTTGACCTTCACTGCGGTGTCCTCCGTTGATGGCTGGCCCAGCGCCGCCGCTGATGCCGTCCTTGCGCATTGGCGGTAAAGTGCAATCCTCTTGCGCAGCTAGCCGCCGCGCAACCTCTGCATGAGGTAGATTTCATTCTGGGGCCGGAGCGGTTCATCAAGACTGGCAGCAATGATCCGGCCGTCCACGGCAACGGATACGCCTGCGTCGAGAGCCGGTGCAAGTGCGGGATAGGCAGATTTGAGCGCTGCGATCATCCCGCCGATTGTGGCGGCCTGAACCTCCACTGCGTCCTGCCCATCTGCAAACCGTCGCAGGCCCGACCAGAGGTGTACGGTCAGGCGCGGTGTGCCCGCGCCCTGACCTGTGGCGCTGTACTCAGGTGCCATTGCGGCGCCTCAGCCCGTCTTGGCACGCTGCTGATCCAGGGCGGCCAGAATGCGCGGTGGCGACATCGGCAGCGCATGCAAGCGCACCCCCGCCGCCGCAGAGACTGCATTGGCGATGGCCGCGAGAGGCGGACAGATCGAGGTTTCGCCGACACCGCGCACGCCAAAGGGATGACCGGGGTTCGGCACCTCGACAATCACCGTGTCGATCATTGGCAGGTCCGAGGCGACGGGGATCCGATAGTCGAGGAACACCGCATTCTGCAACCGGCCGTCCTCGCCGTAGATATATTCCTCATTCAGCGCCCAGCCGATGCCCTGTGCGGCACCGCCCTGAAACTGACCTTCGACATAGGTGGGATGGATCGCCTTGCCAGCATCCTGAATGACCGTATAGCGCGTCACAGCGGTCTTGCCGGTTTCGGGATCTACCTCCGCATCGACGATATGGGTGGCAAAGGAGACGCCGGCCCCTTCGGGCGTCGCCTCGAAATGGCCCGAGATCGGTCCGCCGGTCTTGCCCATGTCGCGGGTAATCTCCGCCAGCGGCATCGGGTCGAAGTTGCCCGCATTGGGACCGGAGGGCACGGCATGGCCGTCCTCCCATTTCACAGCATCCTCGGGAATACCCCATTTGGCCGCGGCGCGTTTGCTGAGCTTGGCCACGGCATCCTCTGCCGCCTTGATCGTGGCAAGGCCGCTGGCATAGGTCACCCGGCTGCCGTGGGAGACGTCATTATAACCAAGCGTGGCAGTATCGGCGATGGTGACGCGGATGCTCTCATAGGGAATGCCCAGAACCTCTGCCGCCATCAGCGCCATGGAGGCGCGGGAGCCGCCGATATCGGGCGTGCCAACAGAAATCTGACAGGTGCCATCCTCTGACAGCGACAATGACACCGAGGTTTCGCCACCATGGTTGAACCAGAAGCCGCAGGAGATCCCGCGCCCCTGACCGGGCTTCAGCGGGGCACTGTAGTGGGGATGCGCCTTGGCAGCCTCGAGCGTTTCGACCAGACCAATACGTTCGAACTTTGGCCCGTAGGAGGCTTTGGTGCCCTCGCGCGCGGCATTTTTCAGGCGCACTTCGATTGGGTCGAGATCCAGTTTACGGCAGAGCTCGTCAATCACAGATTCCACCGCATAAGCCGCCATCGGAGAGCCGGGCGCGCGATAGGCCGCCTGTTTGGGGCGGTTGCTCATGACGTCATAGCCAATCTGCTGGACGTTCTTCAGATCATAGGGCGCAAAGGCACACATTGCGGTCATATCCGCAGGCGCACCCGGAAAGGCACCGCCCTGTAGGCGGAAGGTGCCCTGTGCTGCGGTAATGATACCATCAGCGGTCATGCCGATCTTGATATCCATGGAGGTCGAGGCGGTGGGGCCGGTGGCGCGGAACACCTCGGGGCGGCTCATCACCAGTTTGACCGGGCGATTGGACTTGCGCGACAGGGCCAGTGCGACAGGTTCGATGAACACCGTGGTCTTGCCGCCAAAGCCACCGCCGATTTCCGAGGCGGTGACGCGCAGCTGCGATGTCTCAATCCCCAACAGCGCCGCGCAGTTCTTCTGCACATACCAGTGGCCCTGCGTACAGCACCACAGCTCACCCTTGCCGTCCTGTCCCAGCTGCGCAAGGCAGGCATGGGGTTCGATATAGCCCTGATGCGTCGCCTCGGTGACGAAATGCTCCTCGACCACCAGATCGGCCTTGGCAAAGCCCGCCTCGACATCGCCATGGCCGCTTTCGTGGTAGCGCACCACGTTTGGGTGCATCCCCTCCGGCACAGAGTAATCGGCAGCGCCCTCGCGGATCACCGGTGCATCCTTGGCCATCGCCTTATCGACATCGGTCACATGGGGCAGCACCTCATACTCGACCTCGATCAGCTTCAGCGCGTCACGTGCGGCGAGGGCCGAGGTGGCCGCCACAGCCGCGATGGCATGGCCATCATAGAGCGCGGTATCGCCCGCCATCACGTTTTCCAGCACATTCCATTGTTCGCCTTCCAGCCCCGGCGCGGGTTTGATGGCGTCCGAGAAATCGGCACGGGTGACAATCGCCTTCACATCGCTCAGCGCCTCGGCCTTGCTGGTGTCGATATGTTTGATCCGGGCATGGGCGTGAGGGCTACGCAGGATGGCCCCGAAGAGCATTCCCGGTGCCGTGATATCGGCGCCAAAGCGCGCCTTGCCCGTGACCTTGTCCAGACCATCGGGGCGGTTGGGACGGGTGCCCACCTGGGTGAAATCGGTCTTGCGTTGATCCAGAGCCATTATGATGCCTCCCGCATCTCTGCCGCCGCGTCCATGACGGCGCGAATGATCTTGTCATAGCCGGTACAGCGGCACAGATTGCCCGCCAGCCAATAACGCACTTCGGTCTCGCTGGGGTCCGGGTTCTTCTCCAGCAGCGCCTTGGCCGCGACCAGAATGCCCGGCGTGCAGATACCGCATTGCAGCGCGGCGTGGTCGATGAACTTCTGTTGCAGCGGATGCAGTGTTTCGCCAGCAGCGATGCCTTCGACGGTGGCGATTTCCTGGCCTGCGGCTTCGACGCCGAGCACCAGACAGGAACAGACCAGCCGCCCGTTGAGAGTGATCGAACAGGCGCCACAGTCGCCGGTGCCGCAGCCTTCCTTGGCACCGGTGAGGTTCAAACGGTCGCGCAGCACATCAAGTAGCGTTTCGCGCGGATCGCAGAGGTAATCGACGGCATCGCCGTTGACGGTGGCCGAGACGTGGATCTTCGTGCTCATGCTTTGTCTCCCTTGGCGCGGGCATAGGCGGTTTCTGCGGCGCGGCGGGCCATTACGCCCGCCACCTGCGTGCGAAAGGCAATGGTGCCGCGTTTGTCGGTGATCGGTGAGCAGGCATCAGAGGCAGCGGTGGCCAGTCGCCCCAAGGCCGCGTCGTCCAGCCTGGAGCCGATCAGGGCATCGGCACAGGCCTGCACCAGCAGTACCGTGGGCGCGACAGCTCCGAGGGCAACGCGGGCATCCGCGACGGTGTCGCCCTCCAGCCGAAGCCAGACACCACAGCCGACCACGGCGATGTCCATCTCGGTTCGCGGGATAAACCGCAGATAGGCGTCGCCCTGACCGGGTACGGCGGGCGGCAGATGCACCGCCGTGATCAACTCGCCGGGCTTCAGCGTGGTCTTGCCGGGAGCTGCCGGAATATCCACGACCGCGGCGCGGCGATTGCCGTCAGGTCCGGTGATGCTGACCGATGCACCTGCCGCAACAATAGCCGGCACGCTGTCGGCGGCAGGGGAGGCATTGCAGAGGTTACCGACAAGCGTGGCCCGGCCCTGCACCTGGGTGGATCCGATCAGGTCCATCGCCTCAACCACGCCCGGCCATGCGGCCGACAGGTCATCATGTTCGGACATTTCGGCTCCGGCCACCGCGGCGCCGATGGTCCAGCTGCCATCGCTTTCCTTGCGGATGTCGCGGACGCCATCAATCGCCTTGATGTCGATCAGCGTATCCGGCGTGACGATATCGGCGCGCATCTGCACCAGCACATCGGTGCCGCCGGCCAGAACACGGGTAACACCCGATGCTGAAGCCGCCAGCTCCGCCGCTTCGGCAAAGCTGGTTGGTCGGTGATAGTTCATTGGGACTGTCCTTTTGCTGGCCTGCTGCAGGTGGCTGATGGGTGGGTCCGGATGTCCGGGGCATGGAATGCGCTGCGGGCTGTCTCGACGCATATGCCTGGCCGCGGGCCAAGGCGGTGCGCTTTTCGGTATCTTGCGTCCTTGCGCAGTCTTCGGCAAGCCGCCATCGCAGCCGGTTTCGGACATAGGCGTGAAATCTCACGCTCGCAAAGTACAATCGGCAGTGATGTTCACATACCGCACCGGGCAACGACCGAGGGCGCGCTTAGGTGGCAGGGGCCCATAAACGGGGAGGGTATTACGCTTTTGCCCCTTGCGGTGTCGGATCCAGTCTTTTATGGCGGCGGCAATTCCAGAAATATTCTAGAAAATATCGCCATCAAAGGGGTTTGAATGGCGAAGTTGGGTTGCGCATGGGTGTGACAATCTGCCACAGTGCGCCGAATCCAATGGATGTGGATGCGGGGGAATATTCCGGGATTGGTATCAGATACGCTGAAACCTCGTGCCTGCGGGGCCACAGGCCGATCGTAAGCCTTGACTTGGTCTGATGCGCCTGAAACGCTTTAACCGCTGGACCTGCCGGAAATTGTTGCCAGAACGCGCGACAAAACACACCTGGCGTCTACATGTCCCCAAGGGTTCAACGACCCCAGCCGCGCCGTGTGCGGCTCTACGGTTTCGAAGACAAAAACGTGGGAGAACACTACATATGACCAACACCAAGCTGGCCGTTAGCGCCCTTGTGGCTACCGCCTTCATGGCACCTGCCGCGATGGCAGAAGAATTCATCACAATCGGTACCGGCGGTGTGACCGGCGTGTACTACCCGACCGGTGGCGCGATCTGCCGTCTGGTCAACAAGACCCGCAAGGAGCACGGTATCCGCTGCTCCGTGGAATCCACCGGTGGCTCCGTCTACAACATCAACACCATCCGTGATGGTGAGCTGGAATTCGGTGTGGCGCAGTCCGACTGGCAGTACCACGCCTATAACGGCACCTCCAAATTCGAAGAGCAGGGCGCCTTTGAAGGTCTGCGTGCCGTGTTCTCCGTTCACCCGGAGCCCTTTACCGTTGTGGCGCGTGCCGATGCCGGCATCACCAATTTCGACGACCTCCAGGGCAAGCGCGTCAACATCGGCAACCCCGGTTCCGGTCAGCGTGGCACCATGGAAGTGCTGCTGGAAGCCAAGGGCTGGGGCATGGACAGCTTTGCGCTGGCAACCGAGCTGAAGGCCGCCGAACAGTCCGCAGCGCTCTGCGACAACCAGATCGACGCCATGGTCTACACCGTTGGCCACCCCTCCGGCTCGATCCAGGAAGCCACCACCGCCTGCGACTCCGTCCTGGTGACCGTGGATGGCGAAGCGGTTGAAAAGCTGATCGCTGACAACTCCTTCTACCGGACTGCAACCATTCCCGGCGGCATGTACCGTGGCTCCGACGCGGATGTGAGCACATTCGGCGTTGGCGCGACCTTCGTGACCTCTGATCAGGTCTCGGACGAGGCGGTCTACACCGTGGTGAAAGCGGTCTTTGAAAACTTCGAAGACTTCAAAAAACTGCACCCGGCCTTCGCCAACCTGAAGCCTGAGGAAATGGCAACTGCAGGCCTGTCCGCACCGCTGCATCCCGGCGCGGCGAAGTACTACAAAGAACAGGGCTGGGTTGAATAACCAGACCGATTGATCGAACGGGGCGCCATGGCGCCCCGTTTTGCACCTGCGGTCTCCACGTCCGCTGACCGGGGTGTCAAGAACAAGTGGAGCAGTACCTGCACCCAAGCGGTACGAGCTTTCGAGGGGAACCATCATGACAAGTGAAACACAGGGCAAAGGTCCGCTGTCGGAGGAAGAGCTTCAGGCTCTTGTTGCCTCATCAGACTCCGGCGCCCGCAACCCGATTGGCAGCGTAGGGCTGTTCCTGGCCATTGTGGCCTGCATCTGGTCGGCCTTTCAGGTGCTGCTGGCCTCTCCGGTTGCCAATCTCGTGCTACCGGGCAGCGTCGTAAACAATGCGCGCCAGATCCATCTGGCCTTTGCCATTTTTCTCGCCTATGCGGCCTATCCCGCGCTGAAGAGCAGCCCGACGGACCGGATCCCGGTTCAGGACTGGATCCTGGCGCTGATGGGCACATTTACCGCACTTTATGGCTATATCTTCTACGAGAAGATCGTGAATGCCGGTGGCAAGGGTGATGACATCGACACGGTCTTTGCTGCGATCGGTCTTGTGCTGCTGTTTGAGGGCGCGCGCCGCGCCCTTGGCCCGGCGATGGCAATCGTGGCCTCTGTGTTCCTGCTGTATGTTTTCTTCGGCTCATCCGAGCTGGTCCCCGATGTGATCCGCTGGAAAGGCGCATCGCTGGACCGCGCGATGGAGCAGATGTGGATCACCTCGGAAGGTGTGTTTGGCATCGCGCTGGGGGTGTCGACGAAATTCGTGTTTCTCTTCGTCCTGTTCGGTGCACTTCTGGATAAGGCGGGTGCCGGCAATTACTTTATCAAGATGGCCTTTGGCGCGCTTGGTCACCTGCGCGGCGGCCCGGCAAAGGCGGCGGTGGTCGGCTCGGCCGCAACCGGTCTGATCTCCGGCTCCTCGATTGCCAATGTCGTGACCACCGGCACCTTCACCATTCCGCTGATGAAGCGGGTTGGCTTCACCTCGGAGCAGGCCGGTTCGGTAGAGGTTGCCTCCTCTGTCAATGGCCAGATCATGCCGCCGGTTATGGGCGCGGCTGCGTTTCTCATGGTGGAATATGTCGGTATTTCTTATGTCGAGGTGATCACCCATGCGTTCCTGCCGGCGACGATCTCCTATATCGCGCTGATCTACATCGTGCATCTGGAAGCGGTAAAGCGGAAGATGCCGACCCTGGGCAACCGCGAAGTAAACCTGATGCGCACGGCGCTGGGGATGCTGAGCTTCTTCCTGGTGTTTGCGGGGCTGTGCTATGGCACCCAATTCCCGGTTGATGCGATCGAAGCCGTCGCTCCAAGCGCAGCCGGCCTGATCATCACCTGTCTGGTTGCATTGGTCTATGTCGCGCTGGTCTATATGGCAGCGCAGGTTCCCGACCTTGAACCCGATGATCCCAACGCCAAGGACATCGAACTGCCCGAGGTTGGCGAGATCTACAAGGCCGGTCTGCATTACCTGCTGCCGATCATCGTGCTGGTTTACTTCCTGATGATCGAACAGAAATCGCCGGGCCTGTCGGCTTTCTGGGCGACCGCCTTGCTATTCGTGATCCTGCTCACCCAGAAACCGCTTAAGGCGCTGTTCCGCGGGCAGAGCAACCTGCTGCACAACTTTATGGATGGGCTCAACGACCTGTGGCACGGCATGGTGGATGGTGCGCGCAACATGATCGGTATCGCGCTGGCAACAGCAACAGCCGGCGTGATCGTAGGCACGGTGACCCTCACCGGTGTTGGTCAGGTCATGGCCGATCTGGTTGAGTTCCTGTCGGGCGGCAACCTGATCCTGATGCTGGTGATGGTAGGGCTGTTGTCCCTGATCCTCGGCATGGGTCTGCCCACGACGGCGAACTACATCGTTGTCAGCTCGCTGATGGCGGGCGTTGTGGTAGAACTGGGGGCGCAATCCGGTCTGATCGTGCCGCTGATCGCGGTGCATCTATTTGTGTTCTACTTCGGCATCATGGCGGATGTGACACCGCCTGTGGGCCTTGCGAGCTTTGCCGCGGCGGCTGTCTCCGGGGGCGATGCGATCCGTACCGGCTTCATCGCCTTCTTCTACAGCCTGCGCACCGTGGCGCTGCCGTTTGTGTTCATCTTCAACACCGATCTTCTGCTGATTGATGTCACCTGGGCTGAGGGGATACTGGTTGCGGTGACCGCCACCATTGCGATCCTTGTCTTTACTGCCGGCACCATGGGATATTTCCTGACCCGCAGCCGGATCTATGAAAGCGTGGCGCTGGTGGCGATTGCCTTTGCAATCTTCCGTCCCGGCTTCTTCATGGATTACATCCAGCCGCCGTTCACGCAGGTAGAGCCGGCCGAGCTGGTCACCGCGCTCGACGATGTCCCCGAAGGCACCGAAGTGCGCGTGAAAGTGGCGGGTCCCGATTTCGACACTGGCGAGATGACCGAAACCACTTTGGTTCTGACCGTCGGCGCAGAGGGCGGGCAGACAAGCCTCGATCAGTTCGGACTGCTGCCGCTGGAAGAAGACGGCATTGTCAAACTGGAAGAGCCGATGTTCGGCACCCCGGCGCAGCCGATGCTGGACGGGTTTGATTTCTATCTGGATGACCCGGTATCCTTGACCTCGGTGCAGGTGCCGTCGGATCAGCTGCCCAAGGAGCTGATCTTTATCCCGGCGCTGCTGCTGCTGGGGCTTGTTGCCCTGATGCAAACGGGCCGTGCCCGCCAAGAGGAGGCAATGGCATGAGTAAATCTGTTCTCTGCGCGCTGGAACTGAACGGCGACACGACGGACCGCAAGGTGCTGGCAGAGGCGGCCCGACTGGCCGATCTGGATGGCGCGCAGCTGGATGTCGTCAATGTGCTGCCCGATTTTGGCGAAAGCTGGGTCTCGGGGTTCTTCGAAGAGCACCACCATGAACGCGCGGTAAAGGAAACCGCAGATCATCTGGGCAAGCTCTGCGAGGAGGTCCTCGGCGCCGAACGCAACGCCAAGGTGCGGCATCTGGTGGCCACCGGCAAAGCCTATCAGGAAATCCTGAAGGTCGCGGACAAGGCGGGAACCGATCTGATCGTGATCGGCGCGCATAAGCCGGAGCTGTCGGATTATCTGCTGGGACCCAATGCGGCGCGGGTGATCCGCCATTCCACCTGTTCGGTCTATGTGGTGCGCTGATCCGCAGGCATTCTAACCGCATATCTCCGTATTTAAGGGGCGCCCGATCGGGCGCCCCTTTTTCCGTCGCCCATGCGCCCGGTCTGCCTTTAGTCGGGAGGCGGCGCGTAACCTGTCATCTCCAGATATCCCTTACCGCTGTGGCTGCCGGTGATCCGCACCGGTCCCTCCCAATAGGGAAAGGACATCGCCATCCAGGCCTGCGGGTTCAGCGCGGTGACTTCGATATCGAGGCCGCGTTCGGGCAGGCGCAGGTTCCACTCCGTTGGGACCGCGCGACCGGCAACCTGTGTCAGCCCGCGCGGCGTTGCCTGAAGATGCCCCGGCTCCAGCGGAGAGGGCGTGCCATCGGCTGCGATCCATGTGCCTGAGGTGAACAGGCTGCTGCCCCGCAACTGAAACCCCATCAGCTTTTCGCCACTATCAAAGCGCAGCGAAAACCAGTCCCAGCCGCTCTGATCCTCAGACAGGGGCTGGCTTGACCATTCACGGTCCAGCCAGCCTTCTCCGGTCACCTGCACCGGGCCGCCGGGCAGCTGCAATGTGCCGCTCAGCTGATAGTGCGGCTGGGAATAATAGTAGCTGGCCTGTCCATCCGCCGATTTCACCGAATAGCCGCCATCCCCCTGCAAGACCAAGGGACCATTGGCTGTGAGAGAGAGATCATAGCGAAAATCCTGCCCGGTCGCGCGCAGGCTCAGCGCGTCCAGACCGGCATCGCGGCCGCGCATGAACCAATCGTCGATATAGGCCTCAAACGGAGCGGTGGTGACACCGGCCTGCCCAATGCCACCCCGCGCCAGCCGCTCGGCGTGAAAATGGGCGTCGGGCGTCGTCAGACCGGCGTGGCCCATCCAGATCTGGGGGTCTTCCCAGGCGGATGCGGTCGGCATCGAACGGGCATCACCCGGTTGCAGGGCAGACCGGAACAGCGTCCACTGAACCCCGTAGTCACGCCCGTCATCTCCGGTCAGATTGGCGGTCAGATACCACCACTCGATGCGGAACTCGGGGTGCGCGCCGTGATCACGCGGGAAAACCAGCTGGGTGCCGCGTGCAGGTACTGCAAACCCGTCCACCTCGGTTCCGAGCCCGGCATATCCCTGCGCCGCAGCCGGACCGGCAAGCCGGATTACCAGCACCAGCACCGCGACAAGGCCGCAGAAAATCGCTTGGAGAGCAGGCTTAGCGTTCATTGGCAAAGACCCTCAGCAGATCGGCGGGTTTCAGCTTTGACAGCCGCCGTGCCGGCAGGGCCGCCGCCAGCGCGGCCGCCGCCAGCGCCATCAGGAACAGCCTTAGCCAGTCCAGCGGAAACAGAAACATCGGCAGGCGCCAGCCGAAGGCTTCGACATTGACAACCGCGAGCAATGCCCAGCCCAGCAACAGGCCGAGAGGCAGGGCGAGCAGGGCCGTCAGCCCGGCCAGGATCACGCTGCGCAGAAGTTCATATCTGGCCAGTTGACGGCGTGTCAGCCCCATCGCCCAGATCGGCGCCAGCTGCGGCAGACGTTGGCTCCAGAGCGTCAGCAGGCTGGTCAGCATTGCAAAGCCAGCGACGCCGAAAGTCAGCAGATTCAGCGCTCCGGTCACGACAAAAGTACGGTCAAAAATCGCCAGCGACTGCCGCTTAAGCGCGCTCTGGTCGATGAAGGCACTGGACGGCAGATCGAAATCCTGTTGCAGCTGACGGCGCAGGCGCGCCACGTCCTCAACCGGCAGACGCAGGCCAAAACGGCGGTTCTCGATCAGCGGGCGATGCTCCAGCAGGGTGGCGAGACCGACAATCGCCTGCGGGTTGGGGTTGCCATAGTCGGAATAGACGCCTGCTATCCGCATGTGCCATTCCGGTGCAATCTGCAGCAGATCTCCGGTTTCCAGGTCGCCACGGCGCGCCAGCTGTTCGTTGATCAGCGCGCCGCTGCCGTCGGCCACCTGCTGCCAGACGGTTGCGTCGGCCTGCAACAGCGGCCAGTTGTCGCGATAGGTGGCATCATCGACCACACCGTAAACGTCCATCGGGGCGCCGCTGTAGCGCTCATCACTGTGGCGGATTGGCAGGGCGCGGATGCCCCTCTCCGCCAGCCAGGGCAGCACCTCATCGGCCATCTCGTCGCGCGGAAGCGTCATATAGAGCTCCGAGGCCAGCCGTTGATCTAACCAGCCAAGGAAGGTGAGGCGAAAGCTGGAAACCATTGTGCCAACACCGATATTTGTCGCCAGCGCCAGAAGAAGTGCCATCAGCGCCAGCGACAGACCCGGCAGCTGCGCGCGCATGTCCGCCCATAACCAGAGCGTCACCGGGCCACGCGCCATTCGGGTTCCGACCAAGGCCAGCCGCGATAGCGTCAGCGGCAGCAGCAGCGCGGCCCCCAGCATCAGACAGCCGAGAAAGACAAAGCCAGCCAGCAGCCCGTCGAACAGCACCGGTATTGCTGCCGCCGCCAGCACCATCAGCGCACCGGTCGCAGCAGAGAGCCGATGGCCGCGCAGCGCCTGCTGACCGCGCGCGGTTGCAGCTGGCGCTGCAAGAATGGGCAATCGCGACAGGCTGTACCAGCTTTGACCACCGGCCAGCATCATGCCTGCCAAGGCCATGGCAAGGCCAGAAAGCACCCAACCCGGACGCAGGTTCAGGCTGCCGTCGACCGAGGCGCCATACAGCCCCGAAAGGGTTGCGCTGACACCGGGAAGGAGAGCCGCCGCGATCAGATAGCCAAGGATCAGGCCAAGCAACGCCGCCACAAGCGTGATTGCCAATAGTTCAGCAAAAACAAGCCAGACCAGAGTGTTGAGCGGTAACCCTAAACTGCGCAGGCTGCGGAACATGCCGCGTCTCTGCTCAATCCCCAATGCGATGGTGCCCTGTACGATGAACAGGCCCACCGCAAAGGACAGCAGCCCAAAGGCGGTGAGGTTGAGGTGAAAACTGCGGGTGAGCTGCGCCGTATCCGCGCCGGTTGATGCGCTCTGCAAACGCAGGTCAGGTACCAGTTCGCCCAGCGATCTGAGCCCGCCGGGTTGCGCATCCAGCACCATCAGGCGGCTGATCGCATCCGGTCGCGCGAGCAGTCGCGCCGCAGTCGCTATGTCACTGATCAAAACGTCTCGGGGAACCGCTGTGCTGCGCGTTGTCGGAGGCAGATCAAGATCGAGGTCGGTCACATCCGTCTCGGGGTGCAAGAACAGGTGACCAGGTGCCAGCAGCAGATCCGCCGGGGAAAGCGCCACAGATGTGTCGCCGTCGGATTCTGTCGCAGTTCCGGCTTCGCTCAGCCGTTCCATCATCGGATGCGAGAGGATATCAATGCCCACCATCTGAAGACGCCTTCGGCCGGAGCCTGTTTGTTGGTTTGTGAGGTAACCGATCAGTATCGGCGAGAGCTGCCAACCTTCACGTCGCAGCGCAACATATTGGGAAATATTAATATCTCCCTCTGGATTTACGAGATAGCTTTGTCCGGACGGGGAGATGCTCTCTGCGGCTTCGGCATAGCTTGCACGCGCCTCGGCATTGATCGCCTGCACCGCAGACCAGAGCGCGGTGGCCAGCGCGAGACCGGTGATCAGCATGGCCAATTGTAGCGGGTGCTGGCGCCAGTGAGACTGAATCGCGGAGAATGCAGCCGCTCTCATGTCCCGGCCTCACGCAGGCGGCCATTGCTGAGGTGGATTTGCCTGTCTAGCAAGCCCGCAATGGCCTGCGAATGGGTGACGAGCAGCAGCGCCGCGCCAGTTTCCCGCACCAGTTCCAGCATCAGCTCCATGACCGAAGCACTTGACGTTTCGTCCAGATTACCGGTCGGCTCATCCGCCAGCAGCAGCTTTGGGCGCAGCGCCAGCGCGCGGGCAATAGCGACCCGCTGCTGCTGTCCGCCAGACAGCTGTTCGGGGTAGCGCCCCTGTAGTTCGGCCAGCCCCAGCCGACGGGTCAATGCCTCGATCCAAGGGGCATCAACCGTGTCGGCCAGCCGGGCATGCAGGCTGATGTTCTGACCAACGGTCAGGGCCGGGATCAGGTTGAACTGCTGAAACACCAGGGACACATGTCGTCGCCGCAGCGCCGCGCGCCCGGTGTCATCCAGCTCGGCGAGGGACACATCATCCACCACTATGCGGCCGCGGTCGAACTGATCCAGCGCGGCCGCCAGGTGCAGCAACGTGCTTTTGCCGGATCCGCTGTCTCCGGTGAGTGCGAGGCTGCACCCGGCGGCCAGATCCAGCGAGACACGGTCCAAAACCGGAACAGCGCCGGACGGCCCCGAATAGGACTTGCTGACCTCCTCAATGATTAGCATCGACGTATAACCTTTTGCGGTTGTTATGGTTTGTCCGACTGCGCCGCGATACATCCGGCGACCAGACAGGCAGATCTTGCAGGCTGACCTTTCCGGGGGTCCCGGCCCAAGACAACAGATAACATTGACGCGCCCTGATGTAGGCCCCATTTGAAGCTTGCCCATGCAATAATGGGGTTGGGCTCAACAAAGGCTACGCCATGTCGCTGTTCTCACTGCCATTCCGCTGGTCATCGCGAGGTCTGGCACCTGCCATTCTGGCCGCTCTGGCAGCGGTCCCGCTGACGGAGGTCGCCGTGGCGCAAACGGCGTCCGGCAGCCGCGAAGCGCTCTGCCGCAGCCGGGCGGAGGCCTACGCCGGCGCGCCGCGCAGTGATGCCCCTGACGGTCTGCGGCTGGGCAATGATCGCGCCGGGATCACTTTCTCCGGGACAGTTCGGATCGGGATCAGTGTGCAGGAGGGCAAGCTGCGCCGCGCGAGATCACGCAGCGGTTCCGAAGCCGAGGACCGCGATGATTACTTCAACACGCCCGAGGCGCAGCGCAAGCGGCTGGTCAAACAGTACTATCGCGATTGCATGTTGCAGAGCTGATTTCGTAGACTGCGCCAAAACCGGAGCCGTGAGCCGAGCCGATCGCGGCTGATCGACAGATCCATCGGCGCAAGGTCAACGAATGAGGGCAGGGACATGACACTCATCCAGCAGCTGCTGCTCGGCAGCCTGTACCTTGGGATCTGCCTTGTCGTGGAGGCTGGGTTGCTGGTGTTCTGCATCCATGTTCTGCGCAGACGGCTTGGCGTGCTGCAACGTGGGCGGCGCTTTGTGCAGATGAGCGCAGTGCTGGCGGTTGCCATCGGGCTGATCGTCTTTGCTCATACGCTGCAGGTCTGGATCTGGGCCACGGCGCTGATTTTCTCTGGTGCCATAGGCGACTGGAATACTGCGATTTATTTCTCGCTCGCGACCTATACCACCCTCGGCTACGGCGATATCGTCCTTGGCGAGGGGATGCGGATCTTTGCGGCCTTCGGCGCAGTTACCGGGCTCTTTGCCTTTGGCATCAGCACGGCGTTTCTGGTGGCTGCATTGCGAGAGGTGTTTCTGCTGGAAGATACCGCGCCGGTGAGAGTACGCTGACCCGTCACCTCCGGCGTGGTGCCCTACAGGATTGGCGCCAGCAGGCGCGCGACAGGCGCACCAAAGCGGATGGTCACCGGTTGCGCGTCCAGATCCGTCTCCAGAAGCGTTGACGATGCCATGTCCTCATCCAGCATCTGCGCCACCTGTTCTGCCGTTTCCGCATCAAAGCACAGCGCCATACTCTCAAAATTCAGCCGGAAAGAACGGTTGTCGAGGTTCATCGTGCCCACCGCCGCGATGGTATCATCCACGACAAAAACCTTCTGGTGCACAAATCCGGCCTGATACCTGTAGATTTTGACACCAACCTCGCGCAGGTCGTCAAAATAGGCGTAGGCAGCCAGCCAGGGTGCGTAGTGATCCGCAGTCTCGGGCAACAGGATGCGCACATCGACCCCGCGCATGGCGGCGTTCTTCAACGCAGCCACAACATCCTGATCCGGCACGAAATAAGGCGAGGCAAGCCAGATCCGGGAACGCGCTGCGGAGATGGCAGAGAAATACAGCATCGAGCCGTTGATGGTACTGTCTCCCGGCCCGGTTTCGACCACCAGCGCGGGTTTGCCTGTGCCCTCAACCGGGGCGCAGTCCCAGGTCAGCAGGTCAAGGATCGGATCCTCGGTCAACCAGAACCAATCCTCCGCATAGCCCAGCTGTAGCTGCTGCACGACCGGACCGGTCAACCGCACCTGCGTATCGCGCCAAGCGCCAAAGGTCGGGTCGCGCCCCATGTATTCATCGCCGATATTCATTCCGCCCGTAAAGCCGACACGCCCATCGACGATGACCGTCTTGCGATGGTTCCTGAAGTTCAGGTGAAACCGATGTTTCGGGCCGGGGCGGGTGCTGGGGTCAACCTGATTGACACCTGCCGCCTCCAACGCCTCGCGGTATCGGTTTGACAGCCCGTGACTGCCTACCGCATCCGTCATGAACCAGACAGCAACGCCGCGCGCGTGCGTCAAGCAAGGCGGTCTTGAACCGCTGTCCGATCTTGTCATCGCGCACGATGTAGAAATGGACCAGAACGTAATCCTCTGCCGCATCAATGGCCTCGATAATCGCATCGGCGATTTCAGCGCCGTTTTTGAGCAGCTCAAACCCGTTGCCCCGGCAAACCGGATAACCGGCCAGCCGTTCGAAGGGGGCCTGGTTCGCGGCCAGTTGATCGCGGTCCTGTGTGTGAAGATCTGAGTAGACGCGCAGCGCGTTCAGGACCCGCTCCGCCTCGCGCCGGGTGGCGCGATACCTCGAAAACCGGCGTTGCCCGAAAAACAGATAGAGCGGCAGCGCCACCAGCGGAGCGGACAGCAAAAATACCACCCAGCCGATTGCCCCTTGCGGCGTGCGGGCGGTGCGGGCCGCCTTCAGAGAGGCCAGACCCGCAAGCACCCACATCATCAGCACTGCCGATGTGCTTATCGCAATCCAGGCCATCGCCGCGCTCCCTGTCGCATATCTTCTGGCCAAACCTACATCCGGCGGATGGGCTTGGCTATATCTCCCTGAAAGGGCTGGTTTTTTGAAGCGAGCTATGAGACCGTCAGGCCATGAGCATGCGACCCTATGTGAAACCCGGCGCCTATGCGTTGTATCTGGCCGCCAAGCGGTTCAACGACAAGAACGGCTGGGTGCTGAGCAGCCATATCGCCATGTCGCTGATGCTCGCCTTGTTTCCCTTTATCCTTTTTACCGTGGCGCTCACCGGTGCGGTGGCGGGGTCACTGTCGGGCGGGGTTGATCTGGAAAACCTGGTGGAGCTGGTCTTTGGCTCCTGGCCGGAAAGCGTCTCGGATCCCATCGTGCGGGAGGTCTACTCGGTGCTTGCCACATCTTCCACCGGGGTGGTCACGCTGGGTGGTGTCATCGCTATCTACTTTGCCTCCAACGGGGTGGATGCGGTGCGTCTGGCAATGGTGCAGGCCTATCATGAACGCGATACCAGGCCGTTCTGGAAGACCCGGGGCCTGTGCATTGGTCTGGTGATCCTGGGGGGCGCGGGCATTATGGCGGCGGCGGTGTTTGAGCTGATCCTGCCGCTTTATGCGCGCCATCTGGCCAGTTTCTTCCCGCAAGTCCCGCTGAGAGGCAACTGGGAGGGCGGTCTGAACGGGGTTCTGGTTGCGGTGATCCCGCTCGTTGCTGTGTTTGCCTTCCACATGCTGCTCCCGGCGAAGCGTCACCGGCTCTCACAGGTGCTACCGGGGGTGCTGCTGACAGTGGTGCTGTGGTGGGCGGCCGGCCTCGCCTTTGCCATCTACATCAGCAGTTTTGCGGCCTATTCGGCCACCTATGCAGGGCTGGCGGGGGCTATGGCGGCGCTGATCTTTCTCTATCTGAACTCAGCCATTCTGATCCTTGGCGCGGAACTCAATGGGGTGCTGCTGCATCCAACCTCCTGACCTGTCGCAGGCGTTTGCAACCGTCCGAGTGCACCAGCCCGTGCCTGAACTGAAATTGTTTCGAAAATCGCAACAATAAGGCAGTTCTGCCACAATTGAGCCACGATGCTGGCCCAGTGGCCGGTCTATTCTTCGATGAGAACAGCCCGAACGCTCATACGGTACGAGGAACTGATGCGTCTTTTGCAAAGCAAACTTCCGCCCCGCCAATTGGTGCAACGCCTGCTGAAACAGCCTGTCGCAGCGCCTCATCGCACCGAGAAGGACAGCCCGCGCGTGACGCTGCGCGCTGAAGGCACTTCACTGGAAACCATCGCCTTGCAGGCGCTGGCGCTGCGGTCGTTTTCCAGCACCGCTCAGCGCGGCAGCTGATCGCCCAGACCTGAAAGCCGGGGCAGGGCGGCGGTTGCCATGCGCCCGGCCACAGCCCGGTTAGAGATCAATCGTCAGACGCATCCGAAGGCTCACCGCGAAATCCGGTTGCAACCACGAATTTTTCCGAACTGTCCGAACGTGACGATGGCGGTTTGACGTGGAAAACCTTGGTGAATTTCTGCTTCAGCAGCTTTTGCAGATCACCCTCGGCCCCGCCGGCCAATACCTTGGCCACGAAGGTGCCGCCTTCTTCCAGAACGTCGAAGGCAAAATAGGCCGCGGTTTCACAAAGCGAGATAATCCGCAAATGGTCGGTCTGCTTGTGACCGGAACTGGCAGCTGCCATATCCGACATCACCACATCTGCCTTGCCACCAAGCCATTCCTTGACCTTGTCGTCGGCCCCTTCGTCCATGAAATCCAGCTGGTGGAACTCGGCACCCGCCAGCGGCTCGACCTCCTGCAGATCAACGCCGATGATGCGGCCTACCGCCTTACCCGGCTTTTCCCCCAGCGCATTGATCCGCTTCACCGCTACCTGCGCCCAGCCGCCCGGGGCGCAGCCCAGATCGACCACCCGCGCGCCATTCACAAGGAAGCGGAATTTATCGTCGACTTCCATGATCTTATAGGCCGCGCGCCCACGGTAGCCTTCGGCCTGGGCGCGTTTCACATAAGGGTCGTTCAACTGCCGCTGCAACCAGCGGGTGGAGCTGAGTTTACGCCCACGGGCAGTCTTGACCTTGACCTTCAGGTCACGCTGTCCGCGCCCGGAGGTGTTCTTGCCAGTGGGTGTTTTTCCCGTGGGTGTCTTTGCCATATTTGCTGTTCCCTGTCGTCCGTGGCCGCATCGGGGCCAACTGTCGGACGCTCATATCCTGTGTGTGGCCGTCAGAACGGCCCGTCTTCCAGAACGCCATCGGCGCTCATCTGTGCATAAAGCAGGCCTTCGCGCAGGCCCCGGTCCGCAACGGACAACCTGTCCGTCGGCCAGCACCGCAAGAGCGCCTGTAGAATTGCCGCCCCCGACATGATCAGCGCCTGACGGTCTTCGCCAATACGCGGGTCGCTGCGGCGTCCCTGAGGGCCGAGTTCTAAATAAGAGCGGATAACCTTGTCAATCTGATCGCTGGTCATGCGCAGCCCGTCCACCTTGGTCCGGTCATAGCGTTTCAGCCCCAGATGCGAGGCGGCAACGGTGGTGACGGTGCCAGAGGTGCCAACGATCTGAAAGCCCTGTCGGGTCTGCTCGTCCTTATAGGGCGCAAAATCGGCGAGGTTCTCTTCAAAGAACCAGCTCATCAGGGCAAAACGGGCCGCGTCATCCTCGACGTCGTGGAACTGATCGCGCAGCGTCGCGACCCCAAGTGGTACTGAGATCCAGTCAACAACCTTGGCCGCGGGAAAGGGGCTTTCAACGGGATGAAACCCTGCGTGCAGCCGCATGATGGCGGATGGCCGGTCGCGGCGCGGGATCGAGGAGATGTCGATCCAGACCAGTTCGGTGGAGCCGCCGCCAATATCGACCACCAGCAGCTGATCCGTCTTGGTCGACACCAGCGGCGCGCAGGAAATCACTGCCAGACGCGCTTCTTCCTCGGGTTGGATGATCTCCAGCGTCAGACCGGTCTCGCGGCGCACCTGACGAATGAACTCTCGCGCGTTCTTCGCCCGACGACAGGCCTCGGTCGCGACCAGCCGCATCCGTTTCACCCGGTTGCGTTTGAGCTTTTGCTGGCAGATACGCAGAGCCTGGATGGTGCGCGCCATCGACGCGCGCGACAAGCGCCCGGTCCGCTCCAAACCGGCGCCAAGCTGCACCGATTTTGAAAAGCTGTCCACCACATGGAAGCCGCTGCCCTTGGGTTGGGCAATCAGCATCCGGCAGCTATTTGTCCCCAGATCGAGCGCCGCATAGAGCGCATCAGGATCTGGGCGGGCCGGTGCAGGGCTCTCTACCACTCGGGGAAATGCGCCCGCACCTTTGGAACGCCTGGGCGCCATGATTCACGCCCTCCGATAATCGTGTTGATCCAAGCATATGTGGGCTGACCGCCACGTGCAAGGTGGCCCGAATGCCCCGATGACGATTTGCCGATTGACGAATTGACGTTTCTTGAACGGTTTTGAGCGCTTTGCCGATCAAATTCATAAAGCTGTTGAATATTATGAGGGCGCTGCCCGGTAGCCAGCCCGGCCCGCCGTTGCTATCCAGAAGCGACCCGGAAAAGGTCGCTCAGAACCAATGTCAGGTCGAAATCCGACGAACGCGCCCGGCGATGCCACACTAGAAACGCAACTACACAGACGCAAAGGAAGCTCAGGCAATGCCCGACGTCACCATCGTATATTGGCGCGACATCCCAGCACAGATCATCGTCGGCAAAGGCCGTCGCGGGGCCAAACGTCAATTGGAAGAGCGGTTTGAACAAGCCATCGACCGTGCGGCAATGAAGGTGAACGCGAAGGACGCCGACGCCTATCTCGCGGAATGGCGCAAGGCTGCGCCCTACGCCATGGATGGTGAACCGGCCGATATCGCCGAGGCCGAGGCCAAGCGTCTGGAAGCGGATTATGATCAGGACCGGCTCAAGACACTGATCGCTAACGACGGATGGGCATGAGCCTGACATCTTTTTGGGAGGCCACGATGGCTTTGTTGAACTTCAAGAAACGCGATGCTGGCGTAGCGCAGCCCAGCAGCCCCGAGGTCGAGGCCTTTCTGGAAAACTACTCGATCGAGGTGATGCCCCGTACCGCTGCCAAGGTCGAGAGCTTCCGCGATCTGCTGCCCGCCGGCACCCGCGTCTACATCGCCCATATCGAAGGTACGCCGATCGAGGAAATGGTGGAAACCGCCAAGCGGCTCAATGCCGAAGGCTACCCGGTGATGCCGCATTTTCCCGCGCGGATCATCCAGGACGAGGCCACGCTGGCCGACTGGATCGCCCGCTATCAGGGGGAGGCCGATGTCAAGCAGGCGCTGTTGCTGGCCGGTGGTGTTGCCAAACCTCATGGTGCCTTTGACAGCTCCATGCAGCTCTTGGAAACAGGATTGTTCGACAAGGCCGGGTTCACCAACCTGCATGTTGCGGGCCACCCCGAAGGCAACAAGGATATCGATCCTGACGGCAGCATGAAGAACGTCTCGGATGCGCTTCTGTGGAAACAGAAATTCTCCGAACGCACCGATGCGAAGATGGCGCTGGCAACCCAGTTCGCCTTTGAGGCGAAGCCGATCATCGAATGGGCCGACAGCATCAAGGCCGCAGGCGTAGATCTGCCGATCCATATCGGCATTGCCGGCCCGGCCAAACTGCAGACGCTGATCAAATTCGCCATCGCCTGCGGTGTTGGTCCGTCCCTCAAGGTGCTGCAAAAGCGCGCGATGGATGTCTCCAAGCTGCTGCTGCCCTATGAGCCGACAGATGTGATTGCCGAGCTGGCTGCCCACAAGGCCGCCAACCCCGATTTCAACATCACCAATGTGCATTTCTTCCCGCTGGGTGGCATTAAGACCAACGCCACCTGGGCCATCAACAACGGCGGCGCAGCAGCGCAGCCGGTCAATTCCCAAGGATAAAAAATGACCCGTACCGTCGTAGAATCTAAGACAAAAACCGCAATCCTGGGATTTGATGAGCCGTTCTGTGTGATCGGCGAACGGATCAACCCCACAGGCCGCAAGAAACTCGCGGCCGAGTTGGAAGCCGGCGATTTCTCCACCGTTGAACAAGACGCGATTGCGCAGGTGATGGCCGGCGCCAACATCCTCGATATCAACGCGGGCGTTGTCTACAACTCCAACCCGAACCCGAACGAGACCGAACCGCCGCTGATGACCAAGATCGTCCAGCTGGTGCAAGGTCTGACCGACACGCCGCTCTGCATCGACTCCTCGGTGCCCGGCGCGCTTGAAGCCGGTCTGCAGGCCGCCGAGGGGCGTCCGCTGCTGAACTCGGTCACCGGCGAGGAAGAGCGCTTGGAGCACGTGCTGCCGCTGGTCAAAAAGTACAACGTGCCGGTCGTGGCCATTTCCAACGACGACACCGGCATCTCCGAAGATCCCGACGTCCGCTTTGCCGTCGCCAAGAAGATCGTCGAGCGCGCCGCAGATTTCGGCATTCCTGCGCATGACATCGTGGTTGACCCGCTGGTGATGCCGATTGGCGCGATGGCGACCGCAGGCCAGCAGGTCTTTGCACTGGTTCGCCGTCTGCGCGAAGAACTGGGCGTGAACACCACCTGTGGTGCCTCGAACGTCTCCTTTGGCCTGCCGAACCGTCACGGCATCAATAATGCTTTCCTGCCGATGGCGATGGGCGCGGGGATGACCTCTGCGATCATGAACCCGGTGGCACTGCCGGTAACCCAGAAGAAGATTGCCGAAAAGAGAGCCGAAGTGGAGGCCGCCGGGATCATCCTGCCCGAGGGCATGGAAGACGAGGCCTTTGTTCAGATGTTCGGTCTTGGATCCACCAAGCCACGTCCGGGCAAGGAGATGGAAGCGATCCGCGCCGCCAACCTGCTGACCAACAACGATCCTCACGGTGGTGAATGGATCAAGGCCAACAAAGAGCCGGCAAAAGAGGGCGAGGAAAGCCGTGGTCGCGGTGGTCGCGCCGGCAGCCGTCGCCGTCGCGCCTGACTCGCCGCCCATACAAGCTACGAGAGGTCAGACCACTGGTCTGGCCTCTTTTTTTTGCCTGGAAATCCAGTTGTTTCGCAAGCTGTCTGGCGCGGGGCTGCGGCGTCCCGATTGGCGCTAAAACGAGCGACCCACGGGTAAAACCATTCCTGAATGGACGCAGGCCGCTCTCTCCCGCCCCGGATTTGTCGGGATTAACCAATAATAGTGCGAGGGCGCAACAGCGTCCACTTATGGCCCTTGGACCGGCAAGCCCTTGCCACACAGCCCGCGCAACACAGGCACAGCACACAGGCGCCAGCGGCATCGGTGCATATGCGAAACATGGTGTGAGAGATGGCGCACCTGAGAGGATTCGAACCTCTGGCCTCTGCCTTCGGAGGGCAGCGCTCTATCCAGCTGAGCTACAGGTGCCTATATGCGTCGTATAGCTGCCGCGCGGTGGCTCTGCAATGGCAAAAAACATGGGAACCATAATTCAATTCAGGCGTTTGCAATCTGTATGATTATGCAGCGAATGGACATTGGACAGACTATGGTGCGCGCGGGAAACTCGCTGAATTCAGACGTCAGAGCACAGCAAAAAACCCATGTTGTCGGGCAACATGGGCTTGCAAAGGCTCGGGACACGAGAACAGGCGGGGCAGGCTGTTTAGCCGTTCCAGCTGCGGACAACACCGCAGTCCATATGAACGAAATTCGAGCCGCTGTATTTGCCAACGCCACCGGCACGGCAGGCCATTGCGGCTTTCGCCATCTGCGATACGGAGCGCGAGGAGAGCCGCAGGTCAGCGGCCTGACCCCGCATGTGAAGCGAGTTCTTCGCAACCCCGCGCGAGCGGCTGCGCAGCATCGCGTTGGTTTTCGGGCTGCGGTAGCCCGACAGCATCATATAGGGCTCATTCACATCAAGAAGATTGTGGGAGGCGGCCATGATGTCGATCGTACGCAGGTCGATTTCCTTGACCTGATCGTTGCGCCAGTCGCGCATGAAGTGGTTCACTTCCTTGATCGCATCTTTGATGTATTTGCCGTCGATCCAATACACCATGTCGATCCGCTCACCGGTGCGGCCTGAGTACATCCGGATCCGCCGGATATCACCTGCGCCGCGCAGGAAGCCCGCTGCATTGGAGAAGGTCGGAGCGGCGACCATGGTTGTTGCCGCGAACGCACCCAATAGAGCACGACGGGAGAAACCCGATTTTTCAGTTTTAGCCATTGTCACTGCGCTGTCCCGTACGCCTGATGTCTCTGCCTGTGCCCGATGTTACGGACAGGGTGTGGTCCTGTTTCCACGCGAGAACTGTATTGCACATACAGAATCGCGCGCCAAGTTTTGAATGTTGCAGCTCGACATGAACTGTGATTTTCGGCAATTTTTTGCGCAAAAGGGAAATAAATGGTTAATTTCCCCTCAATGTGTCGTGGCGATCACGGCCCGAGTGGTCGTAATTGAGACCGATAAGACGCAGGTGCCTGTTGCCTGTTTGCGCTGTTTAAAATGTGAATGGACAGCGGGGGCTGGCGTTCACCAGGATTTCATGTAGGCAACTGCAGACTGTGAAAAGCAATTCATTTGAGGACCGTACCCATATGTCGCCTGTGTTGATGACCCGTGCCATTTCGACCGTTGGCCCGACGCTGAAGGCGGGAGTTTTTGCACTTGCACTGGGCGGGGCTGCCCTTGCCATGCCCTCCGGTGTCAGGGCAGAGGTGACGGCGTTCAAACAGGCGGTTGCCGAAGCGGCCTCAGCGAGCGACCCGGTTGCCGCGTTTTACCGCGAAACGGGCTATGCTGCGATCTGGACCGGCAGCGATGATGCCGCGCGCATCCGGCGCGCAGCGCTGTTTCGCGCCCTGCAGGAGGCCCCGGTTCACGGGCTTCCGGATCGCAGCGCCGAAATAGATGCGCTGATGGAGCTGCTGAGCCAGGTTCGGACCACCCGTGACCTCGGTCGTGCCGAAGTCGCGATGAGCCGCGCGCTGGTGGGCTATGCCAGCGACCTGCAAACAGGTCTGCTTGAACCGCGCCTGATCGACGACGGTATCGTCCGCGAGAAACACCAACCGGATTTCGCCGCCTATCTGATCGGGATCCGTGATCAGTCTCCTGTGGCCTATCTGCGCAGCCTGGCGCCGCAAAGCGCCCAGTATCAGGCGCTGCTGCGTGAGAAGATGCGACTGGAAAAGCTGCAGGCGGCCGGCGGCTGGGGCCCACGGGTTGCGGCACAGAAACTGGAACGTGGCGACAATGGCCCGGCGGTGATTGCCCTGCGCAATCGTCTTATTGCGATGGGGTATCTGCCACGCAGCGCAGCGCGCAGCTACGATGGCGCGTTGGAGCAGGCCGTGCAGGCGTTCCAATCCGATCACGGGCTGACCGCCGATGGGGTCGCCGGTGGCGGGACAATCGCGGAAATCAACAAACCGGTTTCGGACCGGCTCAAATCCGTTCTGGTAGCGATGGAGCGCGAACGCTGGCTGACCCCGGATCGCGGCAACCGTCATATTCTGGTCAATCAGACCGATTTCACCGCAAAGATAATCGACAATGGCGAAGTGACCTTTGTGACCCGCTCTGTCATCGGCAAGGACAATGCCGACCGACGCTCGCCGGAATTCTCTGACGAGATGGAGCATATGGTGATCAATCCCAGCTGGTACGTGCCCCGGTCCATCGTGACCAAGGAATATCTGCCCAAGCTGCGCAGCAACCCAAACGCGGTGAGCCATATCGAAATCACCGACAGCCGGGGCCGCAAAGTGAATCGCGCAACCGCTGATTTCTCCAAATATACCGCGCGCACCTTCCCCTTTGCCATGCGCCAGCCACCCAGCAGCAAGAACGCGCTCGGGCTGGTGAAGTTCATGTTCCCGAACAAATACAATATCTATCTGCATGACACACCGCAGAAGAGCCTGTTCCAGCGTGAGGTCCGCGCCTTCTCGCATGGCTGCATCCGGCTCGCGCAACCATTTGAATTCGCTTACGCTTTGCTGGCTCGCCAGACTGAAAACCCAAAGGATTTCTTTCACCGTATTCTGAACAGCGGCAAGGAGACCAAGGTGGTCCTTGATCAGAAGGTTCCGGTGCATATTATCTATCGGACCGCCTTTGTGTCCTCAAAAGGGCAGCCCG
This sequence comes from Phaeobacter sp. JH20_29, assembly GCF_048056175.1. Lineage (NCBI taxonomy): Bacteria > Pseudomonadati > Pseudomonadota > Alphaproteobacteria > Rhodobacterales > Roseobacteraceae > Phaeobacter > Phaeobacter sp. JH20_29. The sequence goes on along the minus strand of NZ_JAYMWO010000013.1, from coordinate 426,665 downwards.
AATACCGTCGCGACATCTACGGTCGTGACGCCAAGGTATGGGCCGCGTTGGAACGGGCAGGGGTGGTGTTGCCGGGCGTACAAGGGTAATCCTCGGGCCCAAAGGCAACAGACCGGAAGGGCCCGACATGTTTACAGTCCGCGAAATCGCCGCCTCTCTTCAGGCAGAGGCCGCAGGAGATCTGGACCTGGTGGTGCAGCGCGCCGCTGAACCGCAGGATGCAGGCCCCGATGATCTGGCCATGGCCATGGCCCCGAAATACGCCGAAACCCTGAACGAAGGCAGCGCCCGCGTCGGATTGGTCTGGGAGGGCGCCGACTGGCAGGCGATGGGGCTGAAGGCCGCCATCTTTGCCCCGCGCCCGCGCCTCGCGATGGGCGGTTTGACCCGGCTGCTGGACCGGGGACAGGGATTTGGCGATGGAATTCACCCCAGCGCTGTGATCGACCCCTCCGCAGAACTGGGCGAGAATGTCTCCGTCGGCCCTCTGGCGGTGATCGCCGCGGGTGCGCGGATCGGCGCAGGGTCAGTGATTGGCCCGCAGTGCTACATCGGGGCGGATGTCACCATCGGCACCGAGGCGCAGCTGCGCGAAGCTGTCAGCATTGGTGCCCGTGCCATCATCGGTGATCGCTTTCGCGCCCAGCCCGGCGCACGGATTGGCGGCGACGGGTTTTCCTATGTGACACCGGAGGTCTCCGGCGTGGAAACTGCGCGCAAAACCATGGGCGATCAAGGCGATAGCAAGGCGCAGAGCTGGCTGCGGATCCATTCGCTCGGCGCAGTCGAGATTGGCGATGACGTCGAACTCGGCACCAATTGCACCATTGATAATGGCACCATCCGCAACACCGTGATCGGCAGCGGCAGCAAGCTCGATAACCTCGTTCATATTGGCCATAACACCCGTGTCGGTCGGGACTGTCTGCTTTGTGGTCAGACCGGAATTTCAGGCTCCGTCGATATTGGCAACAACGTGGTTCTGGGCGGTCAGACCGGGGTTGCCGACAATATCTTTATCGGTGACGGGGTGATTGCCGGGGGTGGAACCAAGATCCTGTCAAACGTGCCCGCAGGCCGTGTGGTGATGGGCTATCCCGCTGTCAAAATGGAGACACATACCGAGATGTATAAGGGGCAGCGGCGTCTGGGCCGTCTGATGCGCGACATCGAGGCGCTGAAGAAGGCGGTTTTCAAATAACGGCGCACCACTTACATGACGCAAAATACCACTGATCAGGGATCCCTCATGAGCACGCAGGACAAGGTCATCGCCATCATCGCCGAACAGGCTGTGCTGGAACCATCGGATGTGACACTCGACAGCACATTGGAAGACCTCGGTATCGATAGCCTTGGCCTTGTCGAGAGTATCTTTGCCATTGAGGAAGAGTTCGACATCACCATCCCCTTCAACGCAAATGAACCGGACAAGAGTGATTTCGACATCTCCAATGTCGCTGCGATCATCGTCGGCATTGATAAGCTGATCGCCGAAAAATAACGATGTTCAGCGGGGTTGGAGGCACAAGATGAACCGGGTTGTCATCACTGGCATGGGGACAATCAACGCCCTTGGCCATACGGTGGCCGACACGCTGGCCTCAATGGCCGAAGGTCGCTGTGGCATCGGAGAGCTCGATTTTCGCGACGTTGACCGCCTGTCGATCCGCATCGGCGGACAGGTGCGCGGGTTTGAGGCCGAGGGCCGGTTCAACCGGCAACAGATGAGCCTTTATGATCGTTTCACCCAATTCACGCTGACCGCCGCAAAAGAGGCGATTGAGCAGTCGGGGCTGGAGTTTCACGGCGAGCTGTCTCAGAAATCCGGCGTGGTGCTTGGGACGGCCGGCGGCGGGGTCTCGACATGGGACGACAATTATCGCTCGGTTTACGAGGACGGCAAAAACCGGGTCCACCCCTTTGTCGTGCCCAAGCTTATGAACAATGCCGCAGCCAGCCATGTCTCGATGGAACATAATCTGAAGGGGCCGAGCTTTACCGTCTCGACAGCCTGCGCCTCTTCAAATCATGCCATGGCCCAGGCGTTTCAGATGGTCCGCTCCGGGATGGCGCCGGTGATGATCACCGGTGGATCTGAATCGATGCTCTGCTTTGGCGGCGTCAAAGCCTGGGAAGGGCTGCGGGTCATGTCACGGGATGCCTGCCGCCCGTTCAGTGCCAACCGCAACGGCATGGTGCAGGGCGAGGGGGCCGGGATCTTCGTTTTTGAAAACTATGATCACGCCCGCGCCCGCGGCGCCGATATCATCTGCGAGGTCATCGGCTTTGCCATGTCCTCGGATGCGGCAGATATCGTCATGCCCAGCAAACAGGGCGCCGCGCGCGCCATTGCCGGCGCGCTGCAGGACGCAAAGGTCAACCCCGAGGACGTCGGCTACGTCAACGCCCATGGCACCGGAACCGCCGCCAACGACAAAACGGAATGCGCGGCCGTGGCGGATGTCTTTGGGCCCCATGCGGATAATCTGATGATGTCCTCGACCAAATCCATGCACGGCCATCTGATCGGCGGCACCGGAGCGGTCGAACTGCTGGCCTGCATCATGGCGCTGCGTGACGGTATCGTTGCGCCAACCATCGGTTATGAGGAACCTGATCCGGAATGCGCGCTGGACGTGGTTCCGAATGAGGCACGGCAGGCCAATGTGACCGTCGCCCTCAGCAATGCCTTTGCCTTTGGCGGGCTGAACGCGGTGCTTGCTCTGCGCAAGATCTGAGCGATCGCCAGCCGCAGAGCCGAAAAAAACCGCCGCATCCTGATCCAGGGTGCGGCGGTGATCGTTTTTTCTGGACAGCGGCTTTCTGTTTGCCGCACCGGATGTTTATTGCTTCACAACGTCCACGACATTGTAACCGGCGGTAAATCCGCTGAGCGACAGCTCCATATTGATCACCTGATCCGGCGCTGGTGCGGGCCGCAGGCTCAGCGTGGCGATCTTGCCCTTTTTGAACGCGGCGATATCGGTCTCGGTCAGCCCGATCTGGGCGACGCAGCCCATTGGGCTACAGAAGGAATAATTATACCGCTTGCCGGGGGCGCCATCGATGGAAATGGTCAGCGCGGCCGGCAGCAAGGTTTCAAGCGGCACGATCACCGTCGCACCGGCGACAGCCTGGCTGCCTTCCTGATCAATCCGGAACAGCGAAAACTCCGCCATCGGATTGCCGCTGTCGTCGGACATGATCTGCAACAGCGAACAGGGATCGGTTTCTTCCTCGGTCTTGACGCAGGCCAGATCCCAATCGCCATGGGTTTCTTTGGAATAGCGCTGCCCCAGCTTGGGGCCATCCTGTACGGGCTGGCCAAGATCCAGAACCTCGTCGGCTTTTGGTGCCTCCGTGGCTGCGGCATCTGCGGCGGGCTGGCTCTCTTCGGTCTCGGCCGCCCCGGCGGTCTCCTGCGCCATCAGCGGCAGCGGCAGCGCCATCAGCGCGGCCAGGGTCATCGGGGTCAGGGACTTGATCATGATTGCCTCATCTATCCTGTGGTGTCGGATTCGATGTAGCATGGCCGAACCCCGGTGTCAGGCCAATAACCATGTTTGCCCGCTTCACTGGCGGGGAATTGACCGGATCGCGCGCCACGACTGGAAGCGCTTGGAACAAAACAAAAAAGGGAGCACAACTGCCCCCTTTTTCGTATTTTTTCTCCCCGTCGGACTGGCCGACTTAGTTATTGGGAGGACGTTACGAAAGGGTCGGCCATCGGTCAACATGGAAAGAGAAAAAAATGTCGCAGTTGGTGGAATAATTGACGCCTACGCCCATAGCGCGCGCAATATGCACAAAACACCTGCCCGTAAGGCGCAGCTGATCGCCACGGGCCGGCCGCGAGCGCAAAAAAAAGGCCGTGCCCGAAGCACGGCCCAGTCTGACAGGGAGGAAATGTCCGCCGACACAACCGCATGATGGTCGACGGGCAATTATCACTCTCGCATTCAAAGGTTAATTTTGTATTTTCATTTGAGACCGATCGCATTTTTCGCGGGATCACAACAGTCAGGGGCAGATCATGCAGGACAAACTCTTTATCGGCGGCGGTGGCGAAGCCTATGCTGATCCACAGGCGCTGGCGCTGAAATATGCCAATCGTCACGGGTTGATCGCCGGAGCAACCGGCACGGGCAAGACGGTCACGCTACAGATCCTCGCCGAGAGTTTCTCCAATGCCGGCGTGCCGGTAATCCTGTCGGATGTGAAGGGCGATCTGTCCGGCCTGGCGAAATCCGGCAGCGCCGACCATAAGCTACATGATGCCTTTACCAGCCGGGCGACCAAAATCGGCTTTGACGACTACCGCTACCATTCCTGCCCGGTCACCTTCTGGGACCTCTACGGTGAGCAGGGGCATCCGGTCAGGACGACCGTGGCCGAGATGGGGCCATTGCTGCTGGCGCGGCTGTTGGAACTGAGCGAGGCACAGGAGGGCATCCTGAACATCGCCTTCCGTCTCGCGGATGAGGAAGGTCTGGCGCTGCTGGACCTGAAGGATCTACAGGCGCTGCTGGTCTGGGTGGGTGAAAACCGCGCGCAGCTATCGCTGCGCTACGGCAATGTCTCCACAGCCTCAATCGGGGCAATCCAGCGGCGGCTGCTGGTGCTGGAGAACCAGGGCGGGGCGCAGCTCTTTGGCGAACCGGCCCTGGCGCTGAGCGACCTGATGCGCGGCACCGCTGACGGGCGTGGCATGGTCAATATCCTCGCCGCTGACAAACTGATGGCGGCGCCGGGACTATATGCAACATTCCTGCTCTGGCTGCTGAGCGAGCTGTTCGAGGAGCTGCCAGAGGTTGGCGATCCTGAAAAGCCCCGGCTGGTGTTTTTCTTCGACGAGGCGCATCTGCTGTTCGACGACGCTCCCAAGGCGCTCATCGACAAGGTGGAACAGGTGGCGCGTCTGATCCGCTCCAAGGGGGTGGGGATCTATTTCATCACGCAGAACCCCGCAGATGTGCCGGAGGACATTCTCGGCCAGCTTGGCAACCGCATCCAGCACGCACTGCGAGCGTTCACCGCGCGCGACCGGAAAAACCTGCGCATGGCGGCCGAAACCTACCGTGAGAATCCACGGTTCTCCACCGAGGAGGCGATCCGCGAGGTCGGCGTCGGTGAGGCGGTTACCTCGATGTTGCAGAAAAAAGGTGTCCCCGGCGTTGTTGAGCGCACGCTGATCCGCCCGCCCAGTTCTCAACTCGGCCCGATCACCGCTGAGGACCGCAGGGCAATCTTGCAGAGCTCGGACATGGCCGGGAAATATGACCAGACCACCGACCGGCTGTCCGCCTATGAAATCCTGGCGGAACGCGCCGCAAAAGCCGCCGCCGAGGCTGAGGCCGCAGAAGATTACGCCGAGGCGGCACCCGAACCGATGGCACGCGAATATAACGCCGGGCGGCGCTATTCTGGCAGCCGGGTCAGCCGGTCCTCCGCGCGGCGGGTAAAACCACGAGACAGTTTTGCCTCAGCCATGTCCGAGGCGGTCATCAAGGAATTGAAAGGCACCACCGGTCGACGGCTTGTGCGCGGCATCCTCGGCGGTCTGTTCAAGGGGCGGTGAGCCGGCCCGACCTGCCAGAGCAAAACAAAACGCCGCCCGGGGAGCATATCCACGGGCGGCGTTTCGCGTTTCCATAGGTCCGATTGTCAGACCGGTCGCGGATCTGCGACCTCAGCGCTCGGGGATCAGGCCACGGGGGCTGAAACGCAGCACCAGCAGCAGGATCAGCCCCATGGTCAACAGACGCATATGCGACGCGCTTTCCAGCAGATGAACCTTCAGCGCATTGGTGTCGGCCATGCCTGCGGTCAGGGTCTCGATCAGCAGGATGCCCATCGGCTCAACCTTGATCCACAGGAACCAGATCAGCAGACCTCCCAGCACCGCGCCAAAGTTATTGCCGGAGCCACCAACAATTACCATCACCCAGATCAGGAAGGTGAAGCGCAAGGGATTATACGTGCCCGGCGTCAGCTGGCTGTCGAGCGTGGTCATCATAGCCCCGGCAATGCCACAGATCGCAGAGCCAAGGATGAAGATTTGCAGATGGCGGCGGGTCACATCCTTGCCCATCGCCTCAGCTGCCACCTCATTGTCGCGAATGGCGCGCATCATCCGGCCCCAGGGGCTCTTCAATGCCATCTGCGCCATCCACAGCAGCACCAGCAGCACGACGGTGAACAGCAGCGAGTAGCCCAGCTTGACATAGAGCGTGGAGGCCAGAACCGGATCCAGACCATAGTCCGCCGCCTTGGCGACAAACTCCGCATCATTCTGCAGATCGACCTCATAGGGCAGGGGCCGGGGCAGGCCGACGACGTTTTTCACGCCGCGCGACAGCCAGTCCTCGTTCTTCAGCACCGAGATGATGATCTCGGCAATGCCAAGCGTCGCAATCGCCAGATAATCAGACCGCAGACCGAGGGCCGTCTTGCCGATCAGCCAGGCAACGCCGGCCGCCAGCAGACCGCCCGCAGGCCAGGCCAGAAGCACCGGCAGACCCAGCCCGCCTAGGTTGCCCTCCAGCGCCGGGTTGATCGCCTCGACCCCGGCAACCGCCGGATCGAAGATTGCGCGATACACCACAAAGCCGACGATCAGCACCGCCAGCAGCACCGCAACGCGCAGCTTACCGGCAGGGACCATCCGCATGGTTGCAACGGCCGCGACCAGCGTCATCGCCCCCATGGCCAGGGCCATGATGATCCCGACACCGCCCTGGCTCCACGCGCCCGGTGTTGGCGCGGTAGAGACCAGCACAACGGCCAGACCACCAAGCGCCACGAAGCCCATGATGCCGACATTGAACAAACCGGCAAAGCCCCACTGAAGATTGACGCCAATCGCCATGATCGCAGAGACCAACCCCATGTTGAGGATCACCAGAGCCGAGTTCCAGGATCCGGAGAAAAACAGAAAGCTTGTGCTGCCCTCAAGCAGGATCAGAATGCCAACAAACAGAAACAGCAGGGAGGTTTTGACTGTCTCGCTCATACCACTTTTCCTTTGAAAAGGCCCGTGGGCTTGAACAGAAGCACGACCACAAGGATCGCAAAGGACACGGCGAATTTGTAATCCGTGCTCAGAAGCTGGACGAGGCCATCAGGCTCGAACGACTCCGGAACGACGTAGGTCAGCACTTTCTTCCAGGCATAGGTGATGGTCACCTCGGAGAACGCGATGATGAACCCACCAGCGATGGCCCCGACCGGGCTGCCCAGACCACCAACGATAGCGGCGGCAAAGATCGGCAGCAGCAGCTGGAAATAGGTGAAGGGTTTGAAAGATTTGTCCAAACCATAAAGCACGCCGGCAATGGTCGCGAGGGTCGCAACGATCAGCCAGGTATACATCACCACCCGCTCCGGGTTGATGCCCGAGAGCAGCGCCAGATCTTCGTTGTCGGAATAGGCGCGCATGGATTTACCGGTGCGGGTCTTGTTCAGGAACCAGAACAGCAGCGCCACAACCACCACTGCGGTGATCACGGTGATGCCTTGCGTGGTCTTGATCGCCAGCCCCTCACTCAGGCCGGTCATCGCCTTGAAATCCCGCGCGGAAATCAGAAAGCGTTCGCCGTCAGCAAACCGCTGATCGCCCGGCCCGATGACAAATCGCACAAGGCCATTCATCATGAACATGACGCCCAGCGACACCATGACAAAAATCACCGGCTTGGCTTTCTGTGTCCGGTAGAACCGATAAACGGTGCGATCGGTGACCAGCATCAGAAGCATACAGCTCACGATGCCAAGCGGCAGCGCCAGCAGCGCAGTTGGCAGCGGGCCAAAGCTGATGCCCATCGACTGCAACCACCAGGTCACCATGATGGTCACCATCGTGCCAAAGGCCATAGTGTCGCCATGGGCAAAATTCGAAAACCGAAGCACCGAATAAATCAGCGTCACACCCAGCGCACCAAGCGCCAGTTGACTGCCGTAAGCGATTGCCGGAACCCCGACAAAATTTGTAAGCGCCACAAGGGCGTTGAGGAAGTCCATTATTTATCCTCTTGGCAGGTGCCGGTATATGTCACTTGGGAGGGATACCTTCTGGCACTTTTTTCATCGAGTGAGACATTGTCGCCGCTCATGAGTATCATCCAGCTGTCTACGGATGTGTCGGCTGGAGGGACCTTTGCGAACCTTATGGACGAACCAAGCTCCAGAAACGGGGCAAGTGAAACAAACTCTTCCGAGTCTCCTTGTGTCCAAGCGAAACGAGCCAGACCGCCACCGGCACCCCTATCTTCTGAAAGCACCGCAAGGGTGATCTTCATTTCGATGGGATCGGCAGGACACCTTTGAACCGTCTTGCAGTCCGCAGCATCGTTGGTGGTGCATTCCAGAACAGAAGTGCACTTAGGTTCCAAGTAGCAGCTGAGGTTAGTCCCAGCTTGGTCAGCAAGAGCAGCAGCAGGGCTAAGTGTCGTACAGATAACGAGAGCTCGACTGTGGTTTATTACAGCCGATTTTCTTAGTAGAGGCATACTCGGTCACCCCCCCAAGAAAGATTTGCGCACTTCGGGATCGGCGAGCAGCTCTTGGCCGGTGCCGGTGTAGGCATTGCGGCCCTGTACCAGAACGTAACCTTTGTCCGCGATCTCAAGCGCTTGTTTGGCGTTTTGTTCGACCATCAGGATCGGCAGGCCGGTGCGGGCCACCTCGATGATACGGTCGAACAGCTCGTCCATGACGATGGGCGACACACCTGCTGTCGGCTCGTCCAGCATCAGAACCTTCGGCTTGGTCATCAGCGCGCGGCCAACGGCCACCTGCTGGCGCTGACCCCCGGAGAGTTCGCCCGCCGGCTGGTTACGTTTTTCACGCAGTATCGGAAACAGCTCATAGACCTGCTCCATGGTATCGCGGAAATCATCGGTGCGGATGAAAGCACCCATTTCCAGGTTTTCCTCAACCGTCATCGAGGTGAAGATATTGCTGGTCTGGGGCACAAACCCCATGCCCTTGATCACCCGGTCCTGGGGGGTCAGCAGGGTGATATCCTCGCCGTCCAGACGCACGGCACCTGCGCGGACATCGAGCATCCCGAACACAGCTTTCATCGCGGTGGATTTCCCGGCACCATTGGGGCCAACGATAACGGCGATCTCGCCCTTATCGACGGCAATGGTGCAGTCGTGCAGGATATCCGGCCCTTTGCCGTAGCCGCCGGTCATCGTGTCACCGATCAGAAAGGGACCACCGTCCACCTTGCGTGTGGGGCCGCTTTTGCTGTGGGCAGGCTGCATCGTTCCGACACCATGCGGATTGGTGATCGAGGCATCACGATTGCCGTGATCGTTCTGGTAGGGATTGTCGCTCATGCTCCAGCCTCCAGTTTATCTTTGTTTTTCAGGCCGGTGCCGAGATAGGCTTCGATCACCTGCTCGTTGGCCTTGATCTGATCCAGCGTGCCTTCAGCCAGTTTCTTGCCCTCGGCCATGCAGATAACCGGGTCGCAGAGGCGCCCGATGAACTCCATGTCGTGCTCGATCACGACGAAGGTATAGCCGCGCTCTTCGTTGAGGCGCTTGATGGCATCGGCAATGGTATAGAGCAGGGTCCGGTTCACACCTGCGCCCACCTCATCGAGGAAGACGATCTTGGCGTCCACCATCATGGTTCGGCCCAGCTCAAGCAGTTTCTTCTGCCCGCCCGAGACCTGACCGGCCTTCAGATCAGCGATATGGCTGATGGTCAGGAATTCCAGAACCTCATCTGCCTTGGCCCGCAGCGCGCGTTCCTCATCCGCAATGCGCTTGCGGCCGAACCAGGTGTTCCACAGCGTCTCACCCGACTGCGCACTTGGCACCATCATCAGGTTCTCGCGGCAGGTCATCGACGCAAATTCATGCGCGATCTGGAACGTCCGCAGCAGCCCCTTGTGGAACAGCTCATGCGGCGGCAGGCCGGTGATGTCCTCACCGTCCATGGTGACCCGGCCAGAGGTCGGTTCAAGCACGCCTGCAATCACGTTGAAAAGAGTGGTTTTTCCGGCGCCGTTTGGCCCGATCAAACCGGTTATGGAGCCCTTAGCGATTTCCAGCGACGCGCCATCAACCGCATGGAACCCGCCGAAGTGCTTGTGCAAGTCCTCGACGACGATCATGTCATTTCATCCCCCACCGTCTTTTTGACGGCTTTTGAATTTGGAACAGCCCGGGCAAAACCCGGGCTGATCATCTTGGTTCGATCCGATTTTACGGGATCAGCGGAATTTCACGGTGGCGTTGGCGCCGTCCTTGACTTCGATCTCACGGTAGGAGCCTGCGCTCTCACCGGGGCCGATCAGTTCTACGCCAGTCGCACCCTCATAGTCGATGTCGCCGCCATTCGCGAGGATTTCCAGGGCCTTGCCCAGCTCGCCGGGGTTGATCTTCTCACCGGGCGCATTGGCTACTTCAAGGATCTTGGAGCCATAGTCGGCCGGATCCTTGGAGTTTGCGGCCTGCATTGCCAGCATGAACAGCGCGGCAGCGTCATAGCTCTCCGGGGAATAGGCGGAGGTGCCGTCGAAACCGGCGGCTTTGGCCAGCTCAGCATAGATCGCCGCACCTTCGCTATCGGAACCGGCAATCTGGCCAAAGGAGCCATCAAGATCCGGGCCGATGTTCTTGGGCAGGGAGTCACCGATCATGCCACCGGGCAGACCGAAGGTGTCATAGGCACCGGAGTCGAGCGAGGCCTGAATGATGCCCAGGCCGCCCTGATCCAGGTAGCCGGCAACAACCAGAATATCGCCGCCAGCGGACGCCAGTGCGGCGACTTCTGCGGAATAGTCGCCCTTGCCGTCTTCATGCGCGGTCACGATGGTGACTTCACCGCCGACTTCCTCAAAGGAGGTTTTGATCGCGTCGGCCAGACCTTTGCCGTAGTCGTTGTTGGTATAGGTCAGGGCGATGGAGTTGACGCCGCGCTCTTTCAGCACTTCGGCCATCACCTGGCCTTCGCGGGCATCGGAGGGCGAGGTACGGAAGAACAGGTCGTTGTCTTCCATGGTCGACAGGCCGGGCGAGGTGGCCGACGGCGAGATCATCACCATGCCGTTCGGGATCGCGACGTTCTGCAGGATCGCGCCGGTCACGCCGGAGCAGTCACCGCCGATGATGCCGTTGACACCGTCAGCAACCAGCTTCTCGCCGTTTGCCGTCGCCAGACCATTGTCGATACAGCCGGTGTCTGCGCGCACCGGAATGACAGTCGCCGCATCAAGCAGCTTGCCGGATTTGGTCACTTCCTCCATCGCCAGCTCAGCGCCGGAACCCATGGCCGGGGCGAGGGATTCGATCGGCCCAGTAAAGCCGAGAAGCACACCCAGCTTCACTTCCTTGGCGTGGCCACCCGCAAACGCAGTGCCAGCAGTCAGGGCAGCGGCGGCTGTCGCCATCATCATTTTTTTCATTTTTGTGAACTCCCATTTGTTGGAACATATTTGTTCAAATCGGACCCTAGGCAAGCGTGGTAAAAAAGGGAAGTCCTCTAGCGCCAACATGTCGCAGGTTTTTTCGCCCCGGTTACGGAGAATGGAATGTTCACAATGGGGTAGATGACCCAACGGCCGCTCGCCCCTTGGGCATCGGGGATCAGCTCACCGCAGCGCTCGTCGCAAGTCCCCAGATCCGCGTCGCATTTCATGCCGGGCGGCGCAAAAGCTGGCCAAATAGAAAATTCGCGCTAAATTCGGTCGAATAGCATGAATATGAGCCATTGGACCGCTCCCCCCAGGGTCTGATCACGGAATTGCGCAGGAGGCGTCATGCATATGGGGAGGTCTGTTATTAGAGTGCTCCAAGTCAACCCATCGTGTCAGGCGATGCGACCCCGGCGACGGCAATCGTCGGCTTGTCAGCCGGAAAGACCGACCGGCCAGACGCGACAGATCCGGCCGATGCTGGCATCCCTGGCACAGCGCTTTATCGCATTAACCCTGCTGGCCACCGTTGGCACCGCGGTCTCGGCACAGACGCTGAGCAGCGATCACGGAGTGTTGAAGGTAGAGCGGATGGCCCACGGGCTGGATATCCCATGGGCTTTTGATTTCCTGCCTGATGGCTCGGTGCTGATCACTGAAAAAGACGGTGACCTGTTGCACCTGGCGGCGGGCCGTCTGACCCGCGTCAAAGGCACTCCGAAAGTGCTCGATCAGGGGCAGGGCGGGCTGCTGGACGTGTTGATTCCGCGCAATTTTGGCAGAACCCGGCGGATATATCTCTCTTATTCGAAACGGCTTGGAAGAGGCTCTGCCACAGCGGTGGCCACCGGGCAGCTCGCCCGGCGCAACACCCAGCTTGAGGGGCTGCGGGACATCTTCGTCGCCGCGCCACCCGCCGACAGTGGGCGCCATTTCGGATCGCGGCTGGCAGAAGGGCCTGACGGAACTCTCTATGTCACTCTGGGTGATCGCGGCGACCGGCCATCTGCCCAATCCCTCACCTCACATCAGGGCAGCATTCTGCGTTTGAATCCCGACGGATCCGTCCCGCGCGACAACCCCTTTACCAAACAGAAAGGGGCGCAGCCGGAAATCTGGTCCTACGGGCATCGCAACCCCCAGGGACTGACCTTTGCCGCCGATGGCCAGCTCTGGTCTGTTGAACATGGCGCCCGTGGCGGGGATGAGGTCAATCTGATCGAGAAAGGCGCAAATTACGGCTGGCCGGTCATCGCCTACGGCCGGCATTATTCAGGGCTGAAAATCGGCGAAGGGACCACAAAGCCGGGCCTGAAGCAGCCGGCCCACTATTGGGACCCCTCGATGGCGCCCTCAAACCTGCTGGTGTATTCCGGCAGCATGTGGCCGGACTGGCGCGGGGATATCTTTGTCGGCTCGCTCAAGTTCGGCTATATCGCGCGGCTCTCCGGGCAACCACTGGCGGAGGTTGAGCAGATCAGGGGCGATGAGACAGGACGCATCCGGGACCTGCGCGAGGCCCCGGACGGTAGCATCTGGTTCCTGTCCGAGACCAATGGCGCGCTCTACCGCCTGTCGCGCTGAACCGGCGCGAACCGGACCCCGGGCCGATCCGGCATAGGCCTGATCCGGTAGGGGCGCGGGTCACAACGTCGGCGGGGCCGATTTGCTGCCGCGTTCGCGATAAGGCGTCGTGTCGTAATGCGCCCGGTAGCATTTGGAGAAATGCGAAGGTGATGCAAACCCGCAGGCAAGCGCCACATTGATCACACTCATATCGGTCTGCATCAACAGGTTGCGCGCCTTCTGCAACCGCAGTTCCATATAATAGCGTTTGGGAGATCGGTTGAGATAGCGACGGAACAGCCGCTCCAGCTGGCGGGTCGACATGCCGACATTCTGCGCCAGAATGGAGGGGCTGATCGGCTCCTCGATATTGGCTTCCATCATCTGGATCACCATAGACAATTTTGGGTGGCGCACCCCGATCCGGGTCGGGATCGACAGGCGCTGCGTGTCCTGATCGGTCCGAATCGATGAATAGATGAGCTGATCGGCCACCGAATTGGCGATATCCTCGCCGTGATCATTGGCAATCAGCTTCAGCATCAGGTCGATGGAGGAGGTACCGCCGGCTGTCGACATCCGGTTGCCGTCGATGACAAAGACCGATTTGGTCAGCTCGACCTCGTCAAACTCCTCGTTGAAACTGTCGGCATTCTCCCAGTGAATCGTGGCACGTCTGCCATCCAGCAGGCCCGCGCGCGCCAGCGCATATGACGCCGTGCACAGCCCGCCAACCTTCAACCCCTTGCGCGCTTCGCGACGCAGCCACGACAGCAGTTTTTTTGTGGTGGCTTCCTGCACCGAAATACCGGAGCACAACAGAATTGTGTCATCGCGCTGGAGTTCGATCAGGTCGTCATCCACCTGAAAGGATGTTCCGGCCGAACAGCTGACCGTGCCGCCGCCTTCGGCCAAGAGCATCCAGGTGTAGACCTCGCGGCCAATCATCCGGTTGGCAATTCGCAGACATTCCAGCGCCGAGGCAAAAGACAGCATCGTAAAACGGTCAAGCAAAACAAAGGCATAACGCCGGGATTGGGGCCCTTTGGTCGGGCTTGGTGTTGGCTTGCTCTGCGTCTGCATGGCCAGCGTCCTCATTCAATATTTCTGTTCTTCGCAAGGGCGGATTTTGCGAAATTCGGGCACCGTGTTCATAGCTTCGCGGTGTCGTCAAGACTTTGCAAATCTAAACTGGTCAGCCGGAGTGTGATTTCGTATAGATGGCGTTCGTTAACTTTGAGACCTCTTATGCGGAGACACAGCTATGAGTGAGTGGCAAAAATCGACCTGGCGCCAAAAACCGCGGGTGCAAATGCCAGAATATACCAACGCCGACGCGCTGTCGGCTGTTGAGGCTCAGCTGTCAAAATATCCGCCGCTGGTATTTGCCGGTGAGGCGCGACGGCTGAAACAACACCTCGGCGCTGCCGGCCGGGGCGAGGCATTCCTGCTTCAGGGCGGCGACTGCGCCGAAAGCTTCGACCAGTTCAGCGCCGATGCGATCCGCGATACCTTCAAGGTGATGTTGCAGATGGCGATGGTGCTAACCTACGGTGCCAAGGTGCCGGTGATCAAGGTCGGCCGCATGGCGGGCCAGTTCGCCAAACCCCGCAGCGCACCGACAGAGACCGTGAATGGCGTCGAGCTGCCCAGCTACCGCGGTGACATCATCAACGATCTGGCCTTCACCGAGGCCTCCCGCGTGCCAGACCCGCAGCGGATGCTGCAGGCCTATACTCAGGCCGCCGCGACGCTGAACCTGATCCGGGCGTTCTCAACCGGCGGTTATGCCGATGTGAACCAGGTCCACGCCTGGACGCTGGGCTTTACCGAGGGCGAGAAGGCCGAAAGCTATCGTGAAATGGCGAATCGCATCACCGATACGCTCGACTTCATGAAGGCGGCCGGCATCAACAATGATACCGCGCACACCTTGCAGTCGGTTGACTTCTACACCAGTCACGAAGGTTTGCTGCTGGAGTATGAAGAGGCGTTGACCCGTCTGGATTCGACCTCCGGCAAATGGCTGGCCGGCTCCGGCCACATGCTGTGGATCGGCGACCGGACCCGTCAACCGGATGGCGCACACGTGGAATTCTGCAGCGGCGTGCTGAACCCGATTGGTCTGAAATGTGGTCCGACCACAACGGCCGAGGATCTGAAGGTTCTGATGGCCAAGCTGAACCCGGAGAATGAGGAAGGTCGTCTGACCCTGATCGCACGCTTTGGCGCAGGCAAAGCCGGCGAACACCTGCCACGCCTGATCAAGGCGGTTCAGGAAGAGGGCGCCAAGGTGACCTGGGTCTGCGACCCGATGCACGGCAACACCATCAAATCCTCCACCGGCTACAAGACCCGCCCGTTTGAGAGCGTCCTGCGCGAGGTTCGCGACTTCTTTGCGATCCACACCGCAGAGGGCACCATCCCGGGCGGCGTGCATTTCGAGATGACCGGTCAGGACGTCACCGAATGCACCGGCGGCGTGCGCGCAGTCACCGATGAGGATCTCAGCGACCGTTATCACACGGCCTGCGACCCGCGCCTGAACGCCAGCCAATCGCTGGAGCTGGCCTTCCTCGTTGCGGAAGAAGTCTCGCAGCTGCGCGCCCGCACCGCGGAGCGTCAAGCCGGCTGATCACCCACAGATCCACCCTGATCATCAGGATGGCACCTAGCAATGGACCCTCACCCATCCGGGTGAGGGTCTTTTTATTCAAAGGGTTGGGAGAAGTTTCTGAGGCACCTTAGCCAGAGTTTCGGCAGCGATCCGCAAGGCGCCACCAGCCCCGTGGGCGCAGCACCTTGAACATGGCGACAGGTTGTTTGCGCATCTGACAAAAGGGAAACGCCCCGGACCTTCTGTCGCGGGGCGTCTGCTTTCTAGCTATGTCCAGTAGCGCGAAAGTATCTCGGGAATATGCTGTGCCGTCTCAGGCCTCAGTCTTTGCTGACCACCAGTCGCAGGTGGCTGCCGCGCGTCTTGGCGGGCTGTTTTTCGGCCTTTGGCGCCACGTCCTTCGCGCTCGACATCTGGCGGCTGCGCTCAATCAGCGAACGCGCTTCCGTCATCACGCTCGGCTCTGGCTCAAACCGCGCCTGGGTCTCGGCAAACCCTGGATTGGGTGTGTTGACGTCCTGCGGTTTACGCTGGGGTGCGACCGGATCAGCGGCGCGTGGCTTGGCCTTAAAGGGGGTGTCGCCCTTATGGCTGACCTGACGGATCTTTGTTTCGGTGATGGAGAACCGCTGTGACGTACCGGTCGGGTTGCCTTCGGAGATGAAAACACCCAGCGCACGGCTGATGTCGCCCAGATCGCTGCGCAGCGGCAGCAGCAGCATCCGCGCCTCACGTGCACCGCGCAGACGGTTGTTTTCGGTCTGAAGCGTCAGTTCGATGATGGCGGGCGTGTCGAACATGGTTTCCATTGCCGCGCTCATCTGTTTGCGCGCCTCCGGTGTGAAGAAAGCGGTGATCGGCATGCCGCGCACTTCCATGCCAGCCATTTCATTCACCCGCTGTCCGGCCAGACGGAACCGGGCGATACCGGGCGCGATCCGTTCCAGAATAAAGGTCTGGGGCAGGATGTTCTCCAGCCCGCGCGGGTCAATCTGCGACCGGCTGGGAATGTCATCACCCCGGCGCAGGGCGGTCCAATAGGCCTCCGCCTGACGCATGGGCGACAGCGATCCCGCAGCACGGAACCGGTCCATTGCCACAACCTTAGTTTGACCATCGGTCTGATCGTTATCTTTGCGGCCGCCAAAAAACATCGCTGTCATCCTCGCTGGATCCGGCTGGGTCATGCGCCAAGCTAAAGTTGGTTGCCTAACGATTAATGCCGAATTGGTTATCCTGAAGTTAACATGCCACAATCTTATTCAATTTTGGACTACTTCTTTAATCAATGGTTAACACTTTAGGATAGGACCGCGCGCTTATGGACTTGTCGGCTGCCCGTTTGTAAACCTTTGACCACGCAAAACTGCGCCTTGGGCGCCTCGGAGGGCAGCAGGACATGACCATCCATTCAATGACGAGCTTTGCAGCGGGACAGGGCAGCATCGGCGCCCATAGCTGGTCGTGCGAATTGCGCTCGGTCAATGCCAAGGGGCTGGATCTGCGGCTGCGCATTCCGGACTGGCTGGAGGGGCTTGAGACCAACCTGCGTGGCCAATTGAGCAAGGCGCTGTCGCGCGGCAACGTCTCCATGACCCTGCGCATCAGCCGCAGCGAAGCCGCCGCAAGCGCGCTTGAGATCAACCAGCCGGCGCTGGCATCGCTATTGCAGGCGATTGCCGAGGTGGAGCGTCAGGCCGATGCGGCGGGCATCGTGCTGGCACAGACCACGGCGGCCGATCTTCTGGCGCAGCGCGGCGTGTTGGAGCAGGCCAGCAGTGCCGATGATCCCGCCCCGATCGTGGCGGCACTGAGCGCAGATTTCGCCGCAATCCTGTCCGACTTTGTTAACATGCGCGCCAGCGAGGGCGCCGCGCTGAAGACCGTGCTGATGGACCAACTGGACCAGATCAGCACGCTGCGCGATGAGGCCGCACGCCGCGCCGAGGCCCGCAAGGATGAGGTTGCCGCAAACCTGCGGACCAATCTTGCGCGGGTTCTGGACAACAGCGACGGCGTCGATGAAACCCGTCTGGCGCAGGAACTGGCGCTTCTGGCGGTGAAATCCGACGTCACCGAAGAATTGGACCGGCTCACCGCCCATGTTGCGGCAGCGCGTGACCTTCTGGCCAAGGGCGGGGCGGTCGGGCGCAAACTGGATTTCCTGATGCAGGAATTCAACCGCGAGGCCAACACACTCTGCGCAAAAGCGCAGAACAGCGATCTGACGGCGGTCGGGCTTGAGCTGAAGGCGGTGATCGACCAGATGCGCGAGCAGGTCCAGAACATCGAATAACGACACAGAATAACAACAACGTCATAAGACATAAGGAGAGCACGCCATGGCAGATCGGCGCGGCCTGTTGATCATCCTTTCTTCGCCCTCGGGGGCCGGGAAATCCACATTGGCAAAACGACTGCGGTCCTGGGATCCCAGCATCGAATTCTCCGTCTCCGCCACCACGCGCAACCCGCGCCCGGGCGAGGTGGATGGGCAGGACTATCATTTTATCACCACCGATGCCTTTAAAACTGCGGTGAGCGAAGGCGACATGCTGGAACACGCTCATGTGTTCGGCAATTTCTACGGCTCGCCCAAGGGGCCGGTAAAGGCGGCGATTGATAGCGGGCGCGACGTGCTTTTTGATATCGACTGGCAGGGCGCCCAGCAGATCCGCAACTCGGATCTGGGCCAGCACACGCTGTCGATCTTTCTGCTGCCCCCCTCGATCTTGGAGTTGCGCCGTCGTCTGGAAAGCCGGGCGCAGGACGATGCCGCTACGATCACCCGCCGGATGGAGAAAAGCTGGGACGAGATCAGCCACTGGGGCAGCTATGACCACGTGCTGATCAACGATGACCTCGACGCAACCGAGACACAGCTGAAGACAATTATCACCGCCACCCGCCTGCGCCGGATCCAGCAGCCCCATCTGATGGACCACGTGCGCGGCCTGCAAAGCGAATTTGAGGAACTGTCATGACCATCTATGCCCTGGGCGACAAGACCCCGAACATCCACGCCGACACCTGGGTCGCGCCCGACGCCAACCTGATTGGCCTTGTGGTGCTGGAGGAGGGGGCCTCGGTCTGGTTTGGCACCACCATCCGGGCCGATCACGAAGAGATCCGTATCGGTCGCGGCTCCAACGTGCAGGAAAACTGCGTCATGCACATTGACGCAGGCTACCCGCTGACCATTGGTGAAAACTGCACCATCGGCCACAAGGTGATGCTGCATGGCTGCACCATCGGCGACAACTCCCTGATCGGAATGGGTGCGACCATTCTGAACGGTGCCAGAATCGGCAAGAACTGCCTGATCGGTGCGGGCGCCCTGATCACAGAGAATAAAGAAATCCCAGATAACTCTCTGGTCATGGGCGCACCCGGCAAGATTGTCCGGGATGTTGACGAGGCTCTGGTGCAGTCGCTGCGCCAGAGCGCTGAGCACTACCAGGAAAACATGCGTCGTTTTCGCGACGAACTGACAGAGGTCTGACACGTGAGAAATTCCAAAGGGTCGCTGATGCGGCCAGATCCCTTGCCCTTCAGCGCGAGCCATCCGGTTGTGACACCGCTCAGCCCGTCGGTGGTCTATGCCAGCGAAACGCCAGATGCGCTTGATGACCAGTACGAAGGGCGGGTGCACGGCTATACCTACTCCCGCGAAGGCCATCCCAATGCCGATGTGGTCGCCAAGCGGCTGGATGCGATGGAAGGTATGCCCGGCGGTGTCGTGACCGGCTCCGGCATGGCGGCGGTTTCGGCCGTTCTGCTGGGCCTGCTGAAAACCGGCGATCACGTGATTGGCGGCAATCAGCTCTACGGGCGGTCGATGCGCCTGATGGCCGAGGATCTGCCGCGTCTGGGCATTGAAACCACTTTGGCCAATCCCGGTGATGTGGCCGCAGTGGAGGCCGCGATCCGCCCCGAAACCAAGATGATTCTGGTCGAGGCGGTGTCAAACCCGACGCTTGCCGTCGCCGATATCGACGGGCTGGCCCAGCTCTGCAAGGATCGCAATATTCTCTTGGTGGTGGACAATACCTTTACCACGCCGCGGGGCTTTCGTCCCTTTGACCACGGCGCCGATATCGTCATCCATTCAATCACCAAGCTGCTGGCCGGCCATTCCGATGTGATGCTCGGTTATGTCGTGGCCAAGGATCCTGAGATCAACACCCGTCTCAGCGTCTATGTGGTGACCACCGGCATGACGCCCAGCCCGTTCGACTGCTGGCTCGCCGAACGCGGTATGCTCTCGTTCGAGCTGCGGTTTGAACGCGCCCAGGCCACGGCGGTGACGCTGGCGGACCATCTGGCGGGGCTGCCGGGGGTGAAGCGGGTGATCTACCCGACCCGCAAGGATCATCCCGATCACGAGCGCGCAATGGCGCTGTTGGAGGGCAGGGGCTGCAATATGGTCAGCTTCGAGCTTGAGGGCGGGCGCGCTGCCGCCAATGCCTTTACCCGGGCGGCAGATGGGCTGAACTTTGCCCCGACCCTTGGCGATGTGGGCACAACGCTGTCGCATCCGGCCTCTTCCTCGCACCGCGCCCTTAGCGCGGAGGATCGCGCAAAACTGGGGCTGAGCGAAGGGTTCTTCCGCGTCTCGGTCGGGCTTGAGGATCCGGCAACGCTCTGCGCTGTCTTCACCGAAGCGGTCGCGGCTGCCATGTCATAGTTACAATTGATTTGTAACACGGCCGGCACAGCTAAAACGCGAGGGGCACATGACTGACGATCTGATTAACGGTTTCATGGAGGCCATCCCCTTGCCAGCTGTGCTGGTCGATCAAAGCGAAAGGTTCATCGCGGCAAATGCGGCGGCGACCACGCTGCTGGGCGCCAATCTGGTCGGGCGCCATTTCGCCACCATCCTGCGCCAGCCCAATGTGGCCACGGCGATCGAAAGCTGCCTTTACGACCGCAGCGCCAAAACCGCGCGTCACCTGTCCAATGATGGCGCACAGGACACCACGTTTGAGGTGGCCCTGCGCTATGTGCCGGGCATCGGCGCCGTGAATGGCGGCGCGGCGCTGATCAGCCTCACGGATATCACCGAGCGCGAGCAGGCGAGCCAGATGCGGCGTGATTTTGTCGCCAATGTCAGCCATGAACTGCGTACGCCGCTCACTGCGCTTATGGGGTTTATCGAAACGCTGCGCGGCCCTGCACGCGATGATACTGCGGCACGGGATCGGTTTTTGCAGATCATGCAGGATGAAGCCAATCGGATGAACCGGCTGGTTGGTGATCTTCTGTCGCTGAACCGGGTCGAAAGCGAGGAGCGGGTGCGCCCGCGCGAACAACTGGATCTGGGCGCTCATCTGGCCTCGACCCTGAAATCGCTGGAGCCGGTTGCAGAGGCCGCCGAGGTGCAGCTGACGCTCGACATACCGGAGACGCCAACCGCCGTTACCGGCGATCCAGACCAGTTGCAGCAGGTCTTCACCAATCTGGTTGAGAACGCGATCAAATATGGCGGCGATCACGTCACGCTGCGGTTGCGGACCCGTGATCGTGATCCAGCGGTCCGCGCCGCTGCGGTCAGGGTCGAGGTAATCGACAATGGCAGCGGGATCGACCCCGTGCATCTGCCGCGCCTGACCGAACGGTTCTACAGGGTGGATACCCACCGATCCCGAGAGCAGGGCGGCACCGGTCTGGGGCTGGCGATTGTCAAACATATCGTCAACCGCCATCGCGGCCGCCTGCGGGTTGAAAGCAGCGCCGCCACTGGCACCGTCTTTACCGTCATCCTGCCGCGCTGAGCCGGCCACCGGGGCGCCGATGTCGCCTAAGCCGCGCCAACAGCCGCCAGCGATTAACAAAAACCGGGGCACCCGGAGCGTTTTGTCACAAAAATCCGCCAGAAATCCGGGTTTGTCATACAGCTGTTACATAGCTGTCACAAAAGGCTCACGCGCCGCCCTTAGGTGAGGGCGCAAGATCATCACGGGATGATCCTGAAAATTGACACCCAAGGAGACACAGATGTCCTTTGTGAAACTCACCGCATCCGCCCTGGCCATTTCGGCTGTTTCTGCCACTGCTGCGGCAGCGCGCGATCAGGTTCAGGTTGCCGGTTCTTCGACCGTTCTGCCCTATGCCTCCATCGTGGCCGAAGCCTTCGGCGAGAACTTCGACTTCCCGACACCGGTTGTCGAATCCGGTGGGTCCTCGGCTGGCCTCAAGCGGTTCTGCGAAGGTGTTGGTGAAAACACCATCGACGTGGCCAACGCATCGCGCCGCATCAAGGACAAGGAAATCAAGGCCTGCGCCGAAAACGGCGTGACCGATATCATCGAAGTTCAGATCGGCTATGACGGCATCGTGTTTGCCAATGACATTAAGGGCAACGCCTTTGAATACACGCCGACCGACTGGTTCCTGGCGCTCTCCGACGAAATCCTGGTTGATGGCAAAATGGTCGCCAACCCGAACAAGACCTGGGCCGACGTCAACAGCGCCTTCCCGGCACAGAACATCCAGGCCTTCATCCCCGGCACCAAGCACGGCACCCGTGAAGTCTTCGAAGACAAGGTGATCCTGGCGGGCTGTGAAGCCACCGGCGCATTCGAACACCTGCTGGCGCACGCCGAAGGCGACAGCGACAAGGCCAAGAAGAAAGCCGCAGAGAAAGCCTGCATCTCGCTGCGCACCGATGGTGTGTCGGTGGACATCGACGGCGACTACACCGAGACCCTGGCGCGGATTGAATCCAACAAGGACGGTATCGGGGTCTTTGGTCTGGCGTTCTACGAGAACAACACCGACAAGCTGCAGGTTGCCACCATGTCCGGCGTGGTTCCCACCACCGAGAGCATTGCCGAAGGGGAATACCCGGTATCGCGTCCGCTGTTCTTCTACGTGAAGAAAGCCCATATCGGCGTGATCCCCGGCCTGAAGGAATATGCTGAATTCTTCGTCGCCGATGAAGTGGCCGGTCCCGATGGCCCGCTGGCGGAATACGGTCTGGTTGCCGACCCCGAGCTGAGCAAGACACAAGCCGTGGTTTCCGAAGAAGAGGTCATGGGCGGCAATTCCTGATCGCTCGGCCAGAATGAGACAACGGGCCGGGGCATCTAGGGTTGCCCCGGCCCATTTCACGACCACCAAATGAAATACCCCTGCATGTCGGCGCGTCCGGCGCCGCAGGAGCGGAGTTTCCGCCCCACTCAAACGGAGTAGCCGATGCCGACAGTCTGGCTCGTTATTGCCCTGATCGCCCTTTCGGGGCTGGGCTTTGTGCTTGGGCGCAAGCGTGCGCTTGCTTCGGCCGGGGGCGACGCCAAGGCGTTGCATTCCCTGCCGGCCTACTATGGTCACAACGTGGCCTTCAGCGCGCTGGTGCCTGCCCTTGCCGTGTTGGCGATCTGGACATTGGCCCAGCCCATGGTGATCGAGAATCGCGTCTCGGCGATGATCCCCGCCGAGATGGTGCAGGAGAACTCCACTCTGGGTCTGGTGATGAGCGACGTGCGCCGTCTTGCCGACGGGCTGGATCAGGCGGTGGCGCAGGGGCTGCTCTCGCCGGATGAGGCGCGCAGCCTCGACAGCGGTGAAACGGATATTCGTGCCCGCCTCGGCGACATCGGCGTCGCTCTCGGGTCTGAAGTCCGCCCGGAGGTTCTGAGCGCGGCCCAGAGCTATCGCAGCCAGTCAAACAAAGGCCAGATCATCATGTCGGTGATCGTCGGTCTTCTGGCGATTGTCGGCTTTGCCTGGGCCTATGGCCGCACGCATAAGGATTTCCGCGCCCGCAATGTGGTGGAACAGGGGATCATGGCACTGCTGGTTCTGGCGGCCAGCCTCGCGATCCTGACCACGGTCGGTATCGTTTTCTCGATGCTGTTTGAGAGCATCAACTTCTTTGGCCTTCACGCCTGGTCAGATTTCTTCTTTGGCACCACATGGGCGCCGAATTTCCGCGGCGACAGCGATCTGTCGATCCTGCCGCTGCTGTGGGGCACGCTTTATATCTCTGCAATCGCCCTTGCTGTCGCAGTGCCTGTGGGCCTGTTTGCCGCCATCTACCTGTCAGAATACGCCGGCAGCACCACGCGCGCATTTGCAAAACCGCTGCTGGAAATCCTCGCAGGTATTCCGACCATCGTTTACGGCCTGTTTGCGCTGCTGACGGTTGGTCCGCTGCTGGTCAAGGTCTTTGGCCAGGGTGAGGATGGTCTGCTGGGCGTCGAATGGATGAGTGGTGCGACCTCGGTGCTGACCGCCGGACTGGTGATGGGCATCATGCTGATCCCCTTTGTCTCCTCGCTCTCTGACGACATTATCAACGCAGTGCCGCAGGCGATGCGTGATGGCTCGCTCGGGCTTGGCGCCACCAAATCGGAAACCATCCGCCAGGTGGTCCTGCCGGCGGCGCTGCCGGGCATCGTCGGCGCGGTGCTGCTGGCGGCCTCACGCGCCATTGGCGAGACGATGATCGTCGTGATGGGGGCAGGGGCGATTGCCAAGTTCTCGCTCAACCCGCTGGAATCAATGACCACGATCACCACCCGTATTGTCAGCCAGCTGACGGGTGATACGGATTTCGCCAGCCCCGAAACGCTGGTTGCCTTTGCTCTGGGGCTCACGCTGTTCGTGCTGACCCTCGGCCTGAATGTCCTGGCGCTCTATATCGTGCGCAAATACCGGGAGCAGTACGACTAATGACCGATATCAGCCAAAACACTCCGGGAAACACTCCTGGGCCAAACGCTGGTGCCGAACGGCGCCATGCAGGCTCGCTGTTGCAGCAATCGGATCGCACCCGCAAGCGCAACGCCGCCGAGCGCCGCTTTCGCGGCTATGGCATGGCCGCAATCGCGGTTGGCCTGCTGATGCTCGCTGTGCTGGTGTTCACCATCGTCAGCCGGGGCACCGGTGCCTTTCAACAGACTTTCATCACGCTTGAGGTGGAGCTGCTGGAAAGCAAGCTCGACAAATCCGGCACCCGTGATCTGGAGGCCATCAAGAAGGTGACCACCTTTGGCTACGCGCCGCTGATCAAGAACGCGATGGAAACCAAGGTGGCCGAGCTTGGCATCCAAACCGGCCTCAAGCCCAAGGAACTGGCGGGCCTCCTGTCCAAGGACGCCGCCGCGCAGCTGCGCAGCTTTGTGCTGGCCAACCCCGACCAGATTGGCGAAACGGTTGTGTTCCGCTTCCTCGCCTCCAGCCGTGTCGACGGCTACCTCAAGGGCCGGGTCAGCCGTGACAGCATCGCCAATGACAAGAGCATTTCCTCCGAACAGCTGGATCTGGTCGATGCCTTGGTTGCGGCGGGGATCGTGGCCAAGACCTTCAACCTGGATTTCATCACCGGTGCGGATGCGTCTGACGCGCGCCCCGAAGCCGCGGGCATGGGGGTTGCGATGATGGGGTCGCTGTTCATGATGCTGGTGGTGCTCGCGCTGGCGCTGCCGATTGGCGTAGCCGCGTCGATCTATCTTGAAGAATTTGCACCGAAGAACTGGCTCACCGACGTGATCGAGGTGAATATCTCCAACCTCGCGGCGGTGCCGTCCATCGTGTTCGGTATCCTCGGTCTTGCGGTGTTCATCAACTACATGCACCTGCCGATGTCGGCACCGCTGGTCGGCGGTCTGGTGCTGACGCTGATGACCCTGCCGACGGTGATCATCTCAACCCGCGCCGCATTGAAGGCTGTTCCACCGTCGATCCGCGACGCGGCGCTGGGAGTGGGGGCCTCGCGGATGCAGGCGGTGTTCCACCATGTGCTGCCGCTGGCGGCACCGGGGATCCTCACCGGCACCATCATCGGGCTGGCGCAGGCCCTTGGCGAGACCGCACCGCTGCTGCTGATCGGCATGGTGGGCTTCATCGCCTCCAACGCGCCGGAAACCATTGCCGACGGCCTGCTGGCGCCAAATTCCGCCATGCCCGCGCAGATCTACGAATGGGCAAAACGTGCCGATCCGGCATTTTACGAACGCGCCTGGGGCGGTATCATCATCCTGTTGATCTTCCTCGTGACCATGAACACAGTGGCCGTGATCCTGCGCCGCCGCTTTGAACGCCGCTGGTAAGAGGGGCAGCCGAAATGAACCAGATGACTGCATTGGACAAAGACGTGCACACAGAAAAAACCAAGATCGCCGCCAAGAATGTGAATGTCTATTACGGCGAGGCCCACGCGATCAAGGACGTGAACGTCGAGATCGAAGACAACACCGTCACCGCCTTTATCGGTCCGTCGGGCTGCGGCAAATCCACGTTCCTGCGCTGCCTGAACCGGATGAACGACACCATCGACATCTGCCGCGTGACCGGTGATATCTCGATCGACGGAGAGGATATCTACGACAATCGCGTCGACCCTGTGCAGCTGCGCGCCAAGGTTGGCATGGTGTTCCAGAAGCCGAACCCGTTCCCCAAGTCGATCTACGACAATGTTGCCTATGGCCCGCGCATTCACGGCCTGGCCGCCAATAAGGCCGAGCTGGACGAGATCGTCGAGAAATCCCTGCGCCGTGGCGCCATCTGGGATGAGGTGAAGGATCGCCTGGACGCGCCCGGCACCGGTCTGTCCGGTGGCCAGCAGCAGCGCCTGTGCATTGCGCGCGCCGTCGCGACGGAGCCGGAAGTGCTCTTGATGGATGAGCCATGTTCGGCGCTGGACCCGATTGCAACCGCCCAGATTGAAGAGCTGATCGACGAGCTGCGCAACAGCTATTCGGTGGTGATCGTCACCCACTCGATGCAGCAGGCCGCGCGCGTCAGCCAGAAAACCGCCTTCTTCCACCTCGGCAACCTGGTGGAGTTTGGCGCGACCGGCCAGATCTTTACCAATCCCGAAGATCCCCGCACCGAAAGCTATATCACCGGCCGCATCGGCTGATCGTGAGGACCAAAGACATGCCAGAGCAACATATCGCATCCGCCTTCGACCGGGATCTGGAAGCCATTCAGGCGCAGATCATGAAAATGGGGGGCCTTGTCGAGGCCGCCATCATGGACGCCGCTCGTGCACTCGAAACCCGCGACGAAGAGCTCGCCCAGCAGGTGCGCAACGGCGACAAGGCCATCGACGGGCTGGAAGAGCTGATCAACGAAGAAGCCGCCCGCGTCATCGCCATCCGCGCGCCTGCTGCGGTCGATCTGCGGCTGGTGCTGTCGGTGATGAAAATCTCCGGCAATCTCGAACGTATCGGCGATTATGCCAAGAACATTGCCAAACGCACCGCCGTTCTGGCGCAGGGGCCCAGCGTCTCTGAGAGCGCCGCCGCCATGCGCCGTATGGCGCGCGAGGTCGAGCTGATGCTGAAGGACGCGCTGGATTCCTACATCCAGCGCGACGTGGAACTGGCGCAGGACGTGATCGCCCGCGACAAAGACGTCGATCAGATGTACAACGCGCTGTTCCGCGAATTCCTCACTTTCATGATGGAAGACCCGCGCAACATCACCCCCTGTATGCACCTGCATTTTATCGCCAAGAACGTCGAGCGCATGGGCGATCATGTCACCTCGATTGCCGAACAGGTGGTCTATCTGGTGACCGGCGACAAGCCCGAGGATGACCGGCAGAAAGCCGACACGACATCCTCTGTGCCGCAGGAGGTCTGACCATGGCTGCCGACCAACCCACCGTTCTGGTGGTCGAGGACGAATTGGCCCAACGCGAGGTTCTTTCCTATAATCTTGAGGCCGACGGGTTTCGTGTGCTGCGCGCCGAACATGGCGAAGAGGCGCTGCTGGTTGTCGAAGAGGACATGCCCGATATCATCGTGCTCGATTGGATGATGCCCAATCTCAGCGGCATCGAAGTCTGCCGTCGGCTGAAGTCGCGCCCCGAAACCCGGAACATTCCGATCATCATGCTGTCGGCCCGTTCGGAAGAGGTCGACAAGGTGCGCGGGCTGGAAACCGGCGCCGATGATTACGTGGTGAAGCCCTATTCGGTGATCGAACTGATGGCCCGCGTGCGCACGCAGTTGCGGCGGGTACGCCCCTCGACCGTCGGGGTGCGGCTGGAATTTGACGATATCGTGCTGGACGCCGAGACTCATAAGGTCAGCCGGGCCGAGGCGCCGCTCAAACTTGGCCCGACCGAGTTTCGCCTGCTCTCCACCTTCATGGAGAAACCGGGCCGGGTCTGGAGCCGCGAGCAGCTCTTGGACCGGGTCTGGGGGCGCGATATCTATGTCGATACACGCACCGTCGATGTCCATATCGGCCGGCTGCGCAAGGCGCTGACCCAACACGGCGGATCCGACCCGGTGCGGACGGTCCGTGGCGCGGGCTACGCGTTAGGGTAGCAATCTAACTACATGAAAAATATGCGGCTTACGGGATTGCCCCGGGCCGCGCTTCGCTGGATTGATCAGCCGATCTATCGCGGCAACGGGTCTTCCGGCTGCGCCTGACCGGCCAGCCAGTTGCGGAACTTGATCAGGGCGGGATCCTTTGACCGGGCCTCTGGCCAGACCAGATAATAGGCGCCCTTGCTCTCGGTTGCCGTTGGGTAGAGCGCCACCAGACGCCCCGTTGCGAGATCCTGCTCCACCAGATAATCCGGCATCAAAGCCACCCCAAGCCCATGCAGTGCAGCCTGGGTAATGGTTGCGAATTGGTCATACATGGTACCGGATAATCCATCCTTCAACGCGATATCATGGGTCTCAAACCATTGCTGCCAGGCCTTTGGACGGGTCTGGATATGCAACAGGGGCAGGGCGGTGATATCTCCCGCGGTCTCGATCTGCCGACCGTTCAGAAGCTCCGGCGCGCAGACTGGCAACATCTGTTCGTGCTTCAGCAGCAGCGCGTCAGTTCCGGGCCAGTCAGCAGTGCCAAAATGTATCGCCGCATCAAAGCCTTCGCTGACGAAATTAAACGGTTCAAGCCGGGTCGACATATTGATGGTCACATCCGGGTGCAGCCGCGCGAATTCCGGCAGGCGCGGCATCAGCCAGCGCATCCCAAAGGCCGGCAGAATGGCCAGGTTGAGCGTACCGGCCAGCGGCGCGGCCTGAACCCGCAACGTCGATTGCGCGATCTGATTGAGCGCCTGACGTATTTCGGCGGCGTAAGTCTGCGCTTCTGCCGAGAGCATGAGCCGCTTCTGGTCCCGCCGCACCAGATCCACGCCCAATTGTCGTTCCAGCGCCTGCAGTTGGCGGCTGACAGCGCCTTGCGTCAAAGCCAATTCATCCGCCGCGGCAGAGGCGCTGCCCAGACGGTCCAGCGCTTCCAGCGCGCGCAGCGCGGCAATTGAGGGGAGAAAGCGTCTCGGCGTGGCCATCTATGAGCTTTTGTAATGTTTGCTTGTGGTTCTGTCGCTGTCATTCCTCTTACCGCAAGGTTAAGGTCGGCGGCAAGTTTTGGATCAGGAAGGTGATGACAAATGACCGAAAAACCCGCATTGCGCGCCAAAGATGCCCCGGATCTCGGCCAGTTCAACTGGGAAGACCCGCTGCGTCTGGATGATCAGCTGGGCGAAGATGAACGCATGATCGCAGCTTCCGCGCGGTCGTATGCTCAGGAAAAACTTCAACCTCGGGTTCTAAGTGCCTATGAAAACGAGGAAACCGATCCCGAGATCTTCCGCGAGATGGGCGAGATGGGTCTGCTCGGCACCACCATTCCGGAACAATACGGCGGCCTTGGTGCAGGCTATGTCTCCTACGGTCTGGTTGCACGCGAGGTCGAGCGCGTTGACAGCGGTTACCGCTCGATGATGTCGGTGCAGAGCTCGCTGGTGATGTATCCCATTTACGCATATGGCAGCGAAGAACAGCGCCAGAAATACCTGCCCAAACTCTCCTCCGGTGAGTGGATCGGTTGCTTTGGCCTGACCGAACCCGATGCGGGCTCGGATCCCGCCGGCATGAAAACCCGGGCCGAGAAAACCGATGGCGGGTATCGTTTGACCGGGTCCAAGATGTGGATTTCCAACGCGCCCATCGCCGATGTCTTTGTGGTCTGGGCCAAGTCCGAGGCCCACGGCGGCAAGATCCGCGGGTTTGTTCTGGAAAAAGGCATGAAGGGGCTTTCAGCTCCCAAGATCGCCAACAAGGCGTCGCTGCGCGCGTCGATCACCGGCGAAATCGTCATGGATGGCGTCGAGGTCGGCGACGACGCGCTGCTGCCGCATGTCGAGGGGCTGAAAGGTCCGTTCGGTTGTCTGAACCGCGCGCGCTACGGCATCAGCTGGGGGGCGATGGGTGCGGCAGAGGCCTGCTGGCACGCCGCCCGTCAATACGGTCTGGATCGCAAGCAGTTTGGCCGCCCGCTGGCCAACACCCAGTTGTTCCAGCTGAAACTCGCCAATATGCAGACCGAAATCACCCTTGGGCTCCAGGCCTCATTGCGGGTTGGCCGCCTGATGGACGAAGCCAATGCAGCGCCAGAGATGATTTCCATCGTCAAGCGCAACAACTGCGGCAAGGCGCTTGAGATCGCCCGCAACGCCCGTGACATGCACGGCGGCAATGGCATCAGCCTAGAGTTTGGCGTCATCCGACATATGGTGAACCTCGAAACGGTGAATACCTATGAGGGCACACATGATGTCCACGCCCTGATCCTGGGCCGCGCCCAAACCGGTCTGCAGGCGTTTTTCTAAACAGATCGCATAACAAATCGTTTAAAAAGCGCATCGTTGTCTGACAACGGTGCGCTTTTTCGTTAACATCGTAAATCAGAGATGACTGGAGGCACGCGTTAATCAACGCCCAGACACTGATATTTCTGCAAGGCAGGTTTGCAAAAACGCAAATCATGGACATCGCTTTATCCGCGCAAAGATTCTGACCGCTCTTTGCTGGACGAGCATCCCTCTGTCGCACGCTGAAAGGTTAATGGGCAAGACGTGACAAATCCGGTCTTTCGTCGCAAAACACAGGGCTCAGCGCGCGAGTGGGTTAACGCGTTCATGAAGCGGTGCAGTCCAGAGCGACCAGGCGGGTGCGGGCACCAAGATTTTTGCACAGGGGTGTTGCAATGGGTAATAACCGTCATAGACCTGCGCCGCTGCAAAACACCAATGCCAGATCGGGGCAAACCCGTCTGGCGGCGGGTTAATCCCGTTGCTGGCATGCAAACCCGGGCCAGCGTAACCTCCGATGGCCAGGCCAATCCTACAAAGCGTCCATGAAGTTCTGCATATTGGCAGGCGCAAATCTGCCAGATGGATCAACTTCCATGAACAAGCGGTAAAATCAGAATACCCGTGGTGTACGACGGGTGGTAGGACCGAAACACATTGCCTGTAATCAGTATTATGTATAATTTGTATGATGCAGCGTCACTGTTGCAGGCTTGGCCGCAACATCGAACAGTTGCACAGCATATGTTCCAACGACAGCTGAGGCCCAAATGGATTTGCAAGGCAAAACGATTGTTATCACAGGCGCCGCTACAGGTATCGGGCGGGCTTTGGCGCTGACGATCGCCAAGCACGGCCCACGGCACATCATCTGTGCCGATATTGATGGCGCCAGTGCCCAGCATACCGCCGATGATGTTGGTGGCAGCGCCTTTGCCGTGGATGTCGGATCAGACCAGGCCATGGCGCAGATGATCGAGGCGATCGAGCGTGATATCGGACCGATTGATGTTTTCTGTTCGAACGCCGGAATTCTCAGGATCGGCGGCCTGGAGACCTCCCTTGCGGATTGGCAGCGCAGCTGGGATGTAAACGTAATGGCACATGTTTCCGCCGCCCGGCATCTCGTGCCACGTATGCTCGAACGTGGCGGCGGTTACTTCCTGAATGTCGCCTCGGCGGCCGGCTTGCTGAACCAGATCGGCGCCGCCAGCTACGGGGTTACCAAACATGCCGCCGTGGGGTTTTCAGAATGGCTGGCGATCACCCATGGCGACCAAGGGATCGGTGTTTCCGTCGTTTGTCCGCAAGCGGTGAAAACTGCCATGACCGAAGGATTGGAACATAGCGCTGCGGCTGTAGACGGTATGATCACCGCCGAGGACGTCGCAAGGATCTGCGTAGAAGCCATTGAGAACGAAACATTTCTCGTGCTTCCACACCCAACGGTGGCAAGCTACATCCAGGCCAAGGCCGCCGACACTGGACGCTGGATTACTGGTATGCAGCGGTTGCGCGACAAGTTCGACGCCCCAAACTCAGAATAATGGCTGCATCAGGATTTGGCGATGGGCCGCATCAGACCTTCCTGAGCGACGCTCGCCACCAAACGGCCATCCTGCGTGAAGATAGATCCGCGATTGAAGCCGCGGCCGCCTCCGGCAAAGGGTGAATCCATCGTATAGAGATGCCAGTCGTCGAATTTCACCGGTCCATGGAACCACATCGCGTGATCGAGACTGGCCGTCATCGCCTGTCCCTTTACAAAGCTCAGACCATGCGGACGCAGCGCCGAGCCCAGCAAACCATAGTCAGAGACATAAGCCATCAGCACATGTTGCAGCTGCGGGCTGGCGTCCTTGGCGGCTTTCATCCTGACCCACATATGGTTGATATCACTGCATTTACCGGGATTGATCGGATCGCGCGGCTCAACATCGCGGATTTCGAACGGGCGTTCTCGGGAAAATTCTACGCGCAGTCGGCCATCCAGCGTTTCGGCTAGCTCACGTAGCAACACGTCACGAGATACCAGCGCATCGGGTGCCTTTACCTCCGGGATCTCATGCTGATGTTCCCAGCCCGGTTCATCAATGTGAAAGGACGCCGCGAGATTCAGGATCTGCTTGCCATTCTGCAAGGCGGTGACCCGCCGGGTGGTAAAGCTGCCGCCATCCCGCGCCGGATCCACCGCGTAAATCACCGGCTTTGACGGATCTCCCGGACGGATGAAATATGCGTGCAGCGAATGGCACAGACGATCCGGCACTGTCGCATAAGCGGCCATCAGAGCCTGAGCGATAACCTGACCACCGTAAATCCGGGTCGGCGTCTCACCACCGGATCCAATTCCGCGATAGAGGTTGCGGTCCAGTTCCTCAAGATCGAGGAGATTGAGCAAAATTTCAGCTGCGTCAGGCATTTGTTACGTCCTGTTGATCTTTGCGCGGGTCATCGGCTGTGCGTCACCCTGCCCTCATGGCGTGGCCGACAGGCAGGATTAGCCCGTTATCGCTCCGTGAACCAGCGCCTTTAGCTCCGCGCGTGCCGGATAGGAGCTGGATGGTGCCAGCTGTGTAAAAAACACGACACTCAGATCCAGCAGCGGGTCAACCCAGAAGAACGTCGACGCCATACCGCCCCAGCTGAAATCGCCCACCGATCCCGGACATCGCGCCCGCGCCGGATCAAGCACAACAGCGCCGCCGAGACCAAAACCCATCCCCTCCATCGGCTGTTCCGCAAAGCTCTGCGGTCCCATCGACGCAATATCGCCTGGAAGGTGGTTTTGGCACATGAAATCAACGATTTGTGGACTGATCAGATGGTGTTTCCCCAACCGCCCACGCAACCGGATCAACTCAACAAAGCGCATATAGTCGTCAATCGTACTGAGCAGGCCGCCGCCGCCCGAGTGCATCTCGGTCCGGCCAAACGGCGTATCGACGTAGCAGTCAATCAGCCGCAGACTTTCGTCTCCCTGCTCTGCACCATTCAAATCCATGGCGTCGCCACTCAGCGGAGAATATAATGAAGCCAGACGGTTACCGGTTTCCGCTAAGGTGTGAAATGCGGTTTGATCCATGCCAAGCGGGTCAAATATCTCACGCTTGAGGAACGCCGCAAGGCTGTCACCGGTTACAACCTCAATCACCCGGCCAATCACGTCAATGCCAACCGAGTATTCCCAACGTTTTCCCGGTTCAAAAGCAAGCGGAAGCGAGGCCAGTTCCGTGACCTTCGTCGCAAGAATCCCCTGATCCGGTTTGAACATCAGATCTGTTTTCGACATTTCTTCTGCCAGCAAGCCCGGATTGAACGGGTAGCTCAACCCGCTGGTATGGGTCAGCAGCTCATGCAGCGTGGGCGCGCGGCAGGGCTGTGTCTGGTCAATATCGGTCGCGCCATCAATAAGACAGTGCATATCAATGAATTCAGGAAGAAATTCCGACACCGGCGCATCCAGATGTAACAGACCGCGTTCCAGCAGCAGCAGCAATGCAAGCGAGGTGACCGGTTTCGTCATGGAATAGATCCGTGTCACCGTATCGCGGGTGAATGGCAGATCTTCGGCGATATTGCGATGACCAACTGCGTAGAAATAGCATTCTTCGCCGCCGCGGTTGATCAGCAGCGAACTGCCGGCATATTTGCGGTGATCGACATAGCGATGCTGCCATCTTCTGATGTTTTCTAACCGCGCGGCATCCATGGGGGCTCCTGTCGTCAGATATCGGTAAGGTTCAGCCGATGAGCCTGGTCATCGCTGGCACAGTTTCGCTGGTAAACCAGGGGGTATCATCCGATTCCGCTGCCATCGCCGCCTTGATCCTGGCGATCGTCTCGCCTCGGAGCTGCTGCTTGATCGCGCCGTAGGTTCCGGCAGGTAAGTCCGCCAGTGTCCGCGCTTCCTTCAGCGCGTATCCGAGCAGATCTTCGGCATCATCGGCAATGATATCAACGATATCAAAGTTGCGGGCTGCGATTGGCCCAATGGTCTGCCCGGTCAGCATCAAACGCCGCTGAATATTGGGGCTGAGGGTTGCCCGGGCGATCTCCAGCGGTGCCACGGGAAAATCCACCCCGGCCTGCACTTCTGCAAGACCAAACTTGGATTTAACCAGGGCTACACGCACATCACTGCAAAGGACAAAGAACAATCCACCGGCAATCGCCGCACCATTAACAGCCGCAACCACCGGCTTGGGACAGGCGTAAAGCGCGAGGAACGCCTCGTTCAGCCCATCAACGGCAGCCCGCTGACCTGCGAGATCGAAATCCTTCGCGGCTTTCAGATCGAGGCCTGCCGAGAACACCTTGAACGCGCTGGTCAACAGGATCGCACGGACGGAAGAGTCCTCTCCGAATTCTTTGATTACATTGGCGAAATCCATCAGGAACTCGGGCGACAACGCATTGACCGGCGCCCGTGATAGTTTGAGTTCGACAACCCCGTCCCCATGTGACTGCCGGAACAACCAGTCGCTCTGTGTCATCTCTGCCTCTTCCCTTTGGGCTGGCGATCTGCTGCCAGCTGTTTGCGATATCATGCGTGGTTTGCTGACTGAGGTCGAGTATTTTGACCTACGTAAAACCACGCATAAAGCTATATCGCCCCCGCTTTGGCAAAGGGTTACCGCTAGGGGCGCATACTTAAGGTTTCGGCAGCAGAAATCAGCTGATCGGCGTAGCGCTGTTCCAGAACGGCGCGGCTTACGTGAAAGGACGGTCCACCGACATTCAGCCCGTAGACCCGTGTCCCGTTCAGCGAGACAACCGGCACCGCGATACCGTTCACATCCTCGCGCCAATCGCCATAGCCGGTGCAAAAGCCCCGTGCCGCATATTCCTCCTGCGCGCGACCCAGACAATCCTGCCGCGCCTGTTTTCCCTCAGGGTCAAGCGCGTCGGCGATCTTCAGGCTCTCCGTCCGCTGATCGGGTGACATGCCGGCCAGAATGGCGCGGCCAACGGCCGAGAAAAACAACGGCAGACGCATCCCGACATGTGCCGCAAGCGAGACATCCTCGCGCGAGCGATGCACCGCGATATAGATGACGTCAGCATGATGTGCTTCGCCTAATGCGCTGGTAATATAGGAATTTTCTCCATTCCTCAGATCCCGCAGGATTTGCGAGGCACGGTCGCTGATATCCATTCCCGCCAGCACGCCATAGCCCAGACGCAGAACCCCTGCCCCCAACCGATACGTCCCCGACTGCGGATCCTGCACGAGGTAGCCCAATTGGCACAGGGTATAGGTCAGCCGCGATACGGTCGGCTTTGGCAGGCCTGTGCGGTCGGCCAGATCAGTGTTGGTCAGCTCCAGCTCATTGCGCCGAAACGCGCGCAGCACATCCAGCCCCCGCGCCAAGGCGGTGACAAAATTGCGGTCTTTCTCCGCATCCGCTGACGCTGTGTGGTTGCTGTCCATGCCCTGTCCCCTTGGCCGCTTGGCCTAGTCAAAACTACGCGTCAACGCGGCGAGCCCGGCGCGCGCAAACTCCGGCACAAATGCGCCCAGTCGCGCTGCATGTTCGGGGTTTGACGCATTGCCATCAAGCCCTCTTTTGCGCACACCCTGCAGGATCGCAGCCATCCGAAAGAAGCTGAAGGAGAGATAATAGCCAAAGTTATCAACTCCGGGCAAACCTCTGCGTTTACAATAGCTTGCAATAAAGGCTTTATCTGATGGCAGACCAAGCTCGCGCCGGTCAAGCCCGGCCAGTCCGCGCCCCTCGCTGCCGGGTGGCATCTGCCACTGCATGATGACCCCGGCGAGATCTGCATAGGGGTGGCCGATCGTCGACAGCTCCCAGTCGAGCACCGCACGACAGTTGGTTCCCTCTGCAGCAAAGATCATATTGTCGATGCGGTAATCACCGTGCACCAATCCGCGCTGCCCATCATCCGCAGGCATCTGCGCATCCAGCGCGGCGATCAGATCATCCATTTCGGCAACGGTTTCAACCTCGCTGGCGCGATACTGCTTGCTCCACCGCGCCAGCTGACGCGTGAGGTAATTGCCCTCGGGCCCGTAGTCGGACAGACCGACAGCGGTGACATCAACCCCGTGTAGCGCCGCCAGAACGCGGCTCATTTCATCCATCACCGCGCCGCGCTCGGTCGGCGACAGATCCGGCAGTGACGGGTCTGAGAAATTCCGCCCAACCACATGTTCCATCAGGTAAAAAGACGATCCGATGACGCTATCATCCTCGCAGAGATGATGCATCATGGCGACCGGCACTTCGGTGTTGCGCAAGGCGGTCTGAACACGAAACTCACGCTCGACCGCATGGGCAGATTTCAGCAGCACACCGGGTGGTTTACGTCGCAGCACATATTGCCCCGCATCGGTCGACAACAGATAGGTGGGATTGGACTGGCCGTTCTGGAATTTGCGGGCTGTGATCGGCCCGTCAAAGCCCGGCAGCCGTCCGCGCATGTAATGCTCTATAGCGCGCAAATCCAGCGCCGCTGCGCCTTGTTCACGATCAGAGCCGCTGCGGTCTTTGCCGTTTGAACTGCCGCGTCCCATTATTCGTCTCCGATTGTGGTAAACTCTGCCGCCAGCGCTCTGCCCGCGGCCTCGTAATCGGCGGCGATCTCCGCAACCAATGTGGCGACCGGCTGCACCTCTGTCACCGCCCCGATACCTTGACCGGATCCCCAGATCTCCTTCCAGGCCTTGGGCTTGGATGACCCACCGGCGAAATTCATCGCCGTCGCATCAGCGCTGGCCAGATTGTCGGGATTAAGCCCCGCCTTCTGAATGGAACCACGCAGGTAGTTACCAGAAACACCTGTAAACAATGAGGAATAGACGATATCATCGGCACTGCTGTCGACGATCATCTGCTTGTACGCCTGCTGCGCATTGGCTTCCTCAGTGGCGATAAAAGGTGACCCGGCATAGCCGAAATCGGCCCCCAGCGCCCGGGCCGCCAGCAGAGAGCGGCCATTGGCGATTGCTCCCGACAGCGCAAGGGGGCCGTGAAACCAGCTGCGGATTTCGCTGATCAGCGCCAGCGGCGACAGCTGCCCGGCATGGCCGCCTGCCCCGGCGGCAACCGCGATCAGACCATCTGCGCCCTTCTCGATGGCCTTATGGGCAAAGCGATTGTTGATCACGTCATGCAGCACGATGCCGCCGCAATCGTGAGCCACCTCATTCACCTCTGGTCGCGCCCCCAGTGATGTGATCCACAGCGGCACCTTCCAGCGATGACAGATCTCAAGATCACGCTCCAGCCTGGTATTTGACCGGTGAACAATCTGATTGACCGCAAAGGGTGCCGCCGGATGATCCGGGTTGTCCTGGTTATGGCGGTCCAGCGCCTCGGTGATCTGTTTCAACCAGGCTTCCAGAAGCGGCGGCTCGCCCTCAGCCTCACGCGCGTTCAGCGCCGGGAAGGACCCAACGATTCCGGCCTTGCATTGGGCAATGACGAGGTCGGGCACGGATATGATGAACAGCGGCGCGCCAATCAACGGCAGCCCAAGCCCCTGCAGGGCTTTGGGCATAGGCTGCCCACCCTGGGTGAGGTAATTTTTCTTCATTTCCAGCCCCTTATCCAGCAGAATTCAGGCCGCTTTCCGGTTGGAAAACAGATCGTTTGCAGAGCAGAATTGCATTTCGCAAATTCATTGACAACGTAAGATCTGCACAGAAGACTTGACGTCACACCGGCCAGGGTTCGGCCACCATGACAGGATAATCACTCATGCATGCGATGCTCTCCACCGCTCCAGGCGGCCCCGAAACCCTGCAGTGGAGCGCACAGGACGATCCCGTCCCCGGCCCCAGGGATGTGCTTGTGGCGATCCATGCCGCCAGCGTGAACTATCCTGATACTCTGATGATACAGGATCTCTATCAGATCAAACCACCGCGTCCCTTTGCACCGGGCGGTGAAATCGCGGGCGAGGTTATCGCCCTTGGCAAGGACGTCGATAATCTGAACATCGGCGACCGGGTTCTGGCGCTGACGGGATATGGCGGGTTTGCCAC
This sequence comes from Phaeobacter sp. JH20_29, assembly GCF_048056175.1. Lineage (NCBI taxonomy): Bacteria > Pseudomonadati > Pseudomonadota > Alphaproteobacteria > Rhodobacterales > Roseobacteraceae > Phaeobacter > Phaeobacter sp. JH20_29. The sequence goes on along the minus strand of NZ_JAYMWO010000013.1, from coordinate 388,453 downwards.
CCATATCTGCGTCCCTGCCGCCAGCGCCATCAAGATTCCCGATCAGATGCCCTATCTCGATGCGGCTGGTTTTGTCTTTACCTACGGCACATCTCATCACGCGCTGAAGGAGCGGGCACAGCTGCAACCCGGAGAGACCGTGCTGGTGCTGGACGCCGCTGGCGGGGTTGGCTCTGCCGCAATCGAACTCGCCAAGGCCGCAGGGGCGCGTGTCATCGCTGCGGTGTCCTCCGCCGAGAAGGCGGCCTTCTGCGAGGAGATCGGCGCGGATGCGACGGTGATCTACGGCCATGCGCCCGACAAGGAGGACCAGATTGCCTTTGGAAAGAACCTCAAGGCGATGGCGGGGAAAACCGGGATCGATGTGGTCTATGATGCGGTCGGCGGCCCCTATGCCGAACCGGCGCTTCGCGCGATGGCCTGGCAGGGCCGCTATCTGGTTGTCGGTTTTGCCGCCGGCATCGCGAAAATGCCGATGAACCTGCCGCTCCTGAAAGGATGCCAGATCGTCGGCGTATTCTGGGGCGCCGCCGTTCAGCGGGCGCCAGAGCAGCATCGCACCAATGTCGGTGAGCTGTTTGAGCTCTATTGCAAAGGTGACATTCGACCGCGCATCCACGCGCAGTATCCGATGACCGAAGCCGCTGCTGCCCTGACAGAAATGCAAAACAGAAGCGTTCTGGGCAAGATCATCCTGACAAACACGCCAGATTGACACTGCTCGTCTAGAAGACAACGTTAGCGATAGCTCGCTTGCATATTATTCTAAAATATATATCAATATGAGCGAATTACGGCGGAGCGGCCGCAGCGCTGATGGGCTGGCCAACCGATCCTGCGCCTGTCACTTGGGCCAGCCAACGACGCGCCGGCAGGGCTGGAGACTGGCGACCATCCCGGCGAGCCCGCACCATGGCAAATGTCCTCTATTGGGCGGAAGACGGGCAATCGGGGCATCACAGAGTTATTGGATATCGACATGCACAACATCCTGGTTTTGAACGGCCCCAACCTGAACCTGTTGGGAACGCGCCAGCCTGAGGTTTACGGGCATGAAACGCTGGCGATGGTTGAACAACGCTGCATCGACCATGGCGCGTCACTTGGGCTTTCGGTGACGTGCGAGCAGTCCAATCACGAAGGCGCGCTGCTTGATGCGCTGCACGGGGCCCGCGGCAGCTACGCCGGGATCATCCTCAATGCAGGCGCCTATACCCATACCTCCATCGCGCTGATGGATGCGATTTTTTCCATCGCCCTGCCGGTGGTTGAAGTTCACCTGTCAAACATCCATGCACGCGAGGAATTTCGCCATCGCTCCTATATCGCGCGCGCCGCGCTTGGACAGATCTGCGGATTTGGGTCACAGGGCTATCTGATGGCACTTGATGCGCTCAACAGCCATTTGAATCAGGAAAAACCGGGATGAAGCTGCGTGCCTACATAGACTTTCTATGCGGGGCGCGGACGCTTGAGGAGCTTTGGCTGGAACACGTCAAACAGATGCAGGCCTTTCGTTTTGACCGGCTGATCTATGGCTATACGCGTCACAAGACCAAAACCTCGCTCGGTGACCCCGAAGATTTCGTGATCCTGTCCAATCACTGCACCGAATACGTGAAAGGCTTCGTAAACTCCGGCCTCTATTTCGACGCGCCGATGTTGCAATGGGCGCTGAACAACGAAGGGGCCGGCAGCTGGCGCATGGTGCAGGAGCAGATGGCAAATCAATGCCTGACACCACAGGCGCAGAAAGTGATCGATTTCAATACGGCTATGGGGGTAAAGGCGGGCTACACCGTCAGCTTCTATTCGGCTTCTCAGCGGTTCAAGGGCGCGATATCTTTGGCGGCGGAGGAAACCCTCAGCCAGGATGAGGTCGATGAGATCTGGGCAACGCATGGGCATGATATCGTTCTGATGAACAATGTCGCGCATCTGAAGATCCTCACGATGCCTTATGACCCCCCAAACCGCAGCCTGACAAAACGCCAGAGAGAAGCGTTGGAATGGGTTGGTGACGGCAAGACCACTCAGGATATAGCGGTTCTTATGGGGCTGACGCCTGCGACCGTCGAAAAACACCTGCGCCTGGCACGCGAGGCACTGGCCGTTGAGACAACAGCCCATGCGGTACTCAAAGCGGCACTTCACAACCAGATGTATATTATGGAGAACTGATAATCCCTATAATATATCTTGGATATTACAGCTGATATTCAGAGAGTTTCTTCCAATTTTCGCAATCTATCTGCAATTGGGTATGGAATTCATTACTTCCCCAATAGGCGAACTACAGGCACACTTATCATGTTCCGTGAGTGGGGCTTTGGCCTGGGACGGCGCAGGGCATGACCCTTGGGATTGCAAGGCTCTCTAACCTGTCCGGTAGCTGCGCGTATTGTTCCGCGCCAGCGCCGGGATATTCTGAGGGGCTTGTTGCGGCCATTCGATGTCTTTCCTGACATGGGCCCGCGACAGGCCCCTCACCCTCTTCCGACGGTATGACTGCCAATATGATATGCGCCATGGGCTTTGCCATCTGGGCGCTGCTGACGCGCCCTGCCCCTGATCGCCGCGCCTCTCACATTGCATTGTCACAAAGGAAAAGGCCGACGAAACGCGTTCGTCGGCCTTTAATTGTCTTACGGTCGGGCGTTAGCCCGCGTCGGGCTTAGCCCTGGGCTGCCTTGGCAACCTCAGCTGCGAAGTCTTCTTTTTCAACTTCGATGCCTTCGCCGACTTCCAGACGCACGAAACCGGTGATGGTGGCGCCCGCTTCCTTGGCCGCTTCTTCAACGGTCAGGTCAGGGTTCACAACGAACTGCTGGTTCAGCAGGGTCGATTCAGCCACGAATTTCTTCATGCGGCCGACGATCATCTTCTCGATCACCTGCTCCGGCTTGCCGGATTCGCGGGCGATGTCCATCTGGACCTGCTTTTCTTTCTCAACAACAGAGGCGTCCAGCTCCGCTTCGCTCAGCGCGGCGGGGTTCACAGCTGCGATGTGCATCGCAATCTGCTTGCCGATCGCTTCGTCGCCGCCGTTCATGGCAACCAATACGCCGATCTTGCCCATGCCTGCGGTCGCAGCGTTGTGCACATAGGACACAACGGTTTCACCTTCGAGGGAGGCCATACGGCGCACGGCCATGTTCTCACCGATGGTGGCGATCTTGTCGGTCAGGGTTTCGGCAACGGTTTTGCCGCCCATGTCCGCCGCCAGCAGCGCGTCGACATCGGCTGCATTCACTGCGGTCTTGGCAATGCCGGACACCATTTCCTGGAACTCGGCGTTTTTGCCGACAAAGTCGGTTTCCGAGTTCACTTCGACGGCAACACCTTTGTTGCCTTCGACGACCACGGCGACCAGGCCTTCTGCGGCGGTACGGCCGGATTTCTTGGCCGCTTTTGCCAGACCCTTGGTGCGCAGCCAGTCAACGGCGGCTTCCATGTCGCCATTGGTTTCGGTCAGCGCCTTCTTGGCGTCCATCATGCCTGCGCCGGTGCTGTCGCGCAGTTCCTTAACCATGGATGCAGTAATTGCCATCTTAGGCTCTCCTCAATTCAAAAACGGATATGGGGCAGGTGATAGCCTGCCCCGCATGTCAACTCCGTGACAGGACGGATCAGGCGTCAGCGGCGGCGTCTTCAGCAACGGCTTCTTCTGCCGGTGCCTCTTCCAGGGCGCCAAGATCAACGCCTGCGGCGCCGAGCTGTGCGGACATGCCGTCCAGAGCAGCGCGGGCAACCAGATCGCAGTAAAGCGCGATGGCGCGGGCCGCGTCGTCGTTGCCGGGGATGATGTAGTCAACACCATCGGGCGAGCAGTTGGTGTCGACGATGGCCACAACCGGGATACCCAGCTTGTTGGCTTCGGCGATGGCCAGCGCTTCTTTTTTCACGTCGATGACGAACAGCAGGTCAGGAACGCCACCCATCTCGCGGATACCACCGAGCGAGGCTTCCAGCTTCAGCTGGTCACGCTCCATGCCCAGACGCTCTTTCTTGGTCAGGCCTTCGGCGCCGGACGCCATTTTCTCGTCGATTTCCTTCAGGCGGTTGATCGACTGGGAAACGGTTTTCCAGTTGGTCAGCGTGCCACCGAGCCAGCGGTGGTTCATGAAGTACTGAGCGGATTTCTCAGCTGCGTCTGCGATCGGCTGAGCCGCCTGACGCTTGGTGCCGACGAACAGGATCCGGCCGCCCTTGGCGACGGTGTCGCGGACAGCGTTCAGAGCTGCGTCCAGCATGGGAACGGTCTGGGTCAGGTCCAGAATGTGGATGCCGTTGCGTGCGCCATAGATGAAGGGCGACATGCGCGGGTTCCAGCGCTGGGTTTGGTGACCAAAGTGTACGCCTGCCTCAAGCAGCTGACGCATGGAGAACTCGGGAAGAGCCATGTATCTTTTCCTTTTCCGGTTTCGTGCCTCGGCGGGGGTCTCAGAGCGGATGCTCCAACCGGCGGTCTGCCAGGGATGTCTCCCCCGGTCAGGCCAATCCCCACCTGCGGATTGAATGGCGCGCGTATATGCCAGCGCTGAAGGATGCGCAAGGGCAAAAGACATATCCGCGCCCTGCCCCGGCCATTTCAGCGCGCGCCCTGCCCAACGCGCTGCCAAAGCGCGGTATGTCCGGCGCTGACCTCGGCTTCGCAGGCGGTCGCAAGGGCCTTGCGATCGGCGAAATCGGACACCCGCAGCGGAGTATGATAGTGCAGCACCACCTCGCCCTGACGCAGCGACGCCATTGTTTTCAGCAGATGTGAGCCGAAATCCATGTCTCCCCACCAACCATAAAACCGCGGATCCTCTCCATTTGGCGGGTAGAACACCACCGAAACCGGCTGGATCGAGATCATATCGCGCAGCTCGGGGTGAAAGAACGCCGCAAAAAGCGTTGTCTTGAACGGCAGCACCCGCAGACCGTCGGTCGATGTCCCTTCGGGAAAGAACAGCAGCTTGTGCCCCAGCAGCAGGCGCTGCTGGAACAATGCCGTCTGTTGGCGCGCTTCCCTTGCGTCGCGTTTGATGAACACCGTGCCCGTGGCCCGTGCCAGCCAGCCAATACCCGGCCATGAGGCAACCTCCGCCTTGGAGACGAAATAGATCCGCTTGCGGGCGTTCAGAGCAAAAATATCCAGCCATGACGTATGGTTGGCGACCACTGCGCCGCGTTGCGTCATCAATGAGCCTTCGGTGCGGAACCCGATGCCCAGAATACGAAAGGCATTGCGGCAGACGCATTGCGTGATGAACGGCGTCACCGGCCGGCTGAGACCACAAAGCGGCCGTTCGATCAGGCGCACCAGCAGCAGCACCAGCAAGCCGCCAAAGACCAGCGTGCCCAGACATAGGCCGCGACCCAGGATCAACACCCATCCAATGGCGCTGATCTTGATCGGAGGCGGCGCGTCCTCTCCCTCCCAGGTGGTCATGGCTCGCTGCGCCCTGCCTCGTAGATCCGTCGCTGACGCGCGTTCATGCGCGCCGTGTCCAGCACAAGACAGATATCGGTGGTGTTGAAATCATGGTCGATATAGGCGCCATCGCCCACGCAGCCGCCAAGCCGCAGGTAGGCCTTGATCAGCGCCGGCGTGTCCAGCATGGCGCGGCGACGGTCCAGATCGCCTGCCGGGATCAGGTCCATGGATTGGTAGCTGCGCGAAACCGGCCGCAGATCTTCCGGCGCGAGATGGTTGTGGTGCAGCGATGACAGCGCATTGGCCAGCGGCGCAACCTCCGTCCCATGAAAACTGGCAACGCCAAACAGCACCTCGATCTCATGCTCGGCCACATAGGCTGAAAGCGCGGACCACAGGTGAAACATCGCGGTTCCGCCCCGATAATCCGGGTGCAGGCAGGAACGCCCCAATTCCAAAAGCTTACGACCCGAAGCTCTCAGTTTAGAGAGGTCATATTCATCCTCGGAATAGAACTGCCCGGCCAAAAGCGCCTGATCGCCACGCAGCACCCGGTAGACGCCAACCACCGCATCGCGCGTCTGGTCCCAGAGCAACAGATGGTCGAAAAACGCATCAAAACGATCCTGCTCCAGCCCTGCCTCGTGATCCACCAGCGCGCCGCCCCCTCCAAGTTCACTGACAAAAACGTCGTATCTGAGCGCCTGCGCCGCGCGTAAATCCGCCGATGTCTGTGCCAGTTTGACCTGAAATGCAGGAGAACTGCCGCCCATGAGCTTGCTCATCAATGGTTTGCCTTGCGTGCAGCTAGCCTATAAGGCACGGCATGTGCAAGTTTCGTTCAAATTGGTGAACAGGCGTTAACCGTTCATCAACGCTTATGACGGATCAAAGACTGGAATAAGGGCCACCTGCGCGCTGTTGAACACCACCTTGCCCTGATCGGGAAAGTTAACGGTGATCTTGCCGGCGGCGTTGGACTGGACCTGCCCCGTCCCCCATTCCGGGTGGTTGGGGTGGGTCACGAACATGCCAGGGGCAAGTATAGCGTTGAGGTCGTTCATGCGTGATGGCCCACTTCGGAGGAAAGATATGTCAGTAGATAACGCTAATCTCGCGGCTTTGATAGGGTCGCGTATCTGTCATGACCTGATCAGCCCGATCGGCGCGATCAATAACGGGCTCGAACTGCTTGGAATGTCTGGGGATATGTCCGGCCCCGAGCTGGAGCTGATCTCCGACAGCGTGGCCAATGCCAATGCCCGTATCCGGTTCTTCCGGATTGCCTTTGGCGCAGCCAGCGAACAGCAGATCAGCCGCGCCGAAGTGGTGTCGGTCCTGGAAGACATCGGCAAGGGCGGGCGGCTGAAATATCAATGGGCGCCGCAGGAGGCCTCGAGCAGGACCGAGGTGCGTCTCGCCTTTCTTGCCGCTTTGTGCCTCGAAACCGGCCTACCCTATGGCGGCACGGTCAAGATCCTCTGCGCGGATGGCAAATGGACCGTCATCGGCGAAGGCAGCAAGCTGAATATCGACGATGATCTGTGGGCGCGGGTCAGCGGCGGCACCTCTTCGGCAACAGTGACCCCGGCGCTGGTCCAATTCGCCATGCTGCCCGAAGCGGCGAAGGATCTGGGGCGCACCGTGCGCGTGGAACAGACATTGGAGCGGGTGACGATCCACTTCTAACCCGCATCAGGCGACCGAAATATGAAAGCGCTGCAATCACTTGCAGCGCTTTTATTATGTCAGATGGGTTGGATGCTGTCAGCTGCGGACCGCACCGTTCCCGCGCACCAGATATTTGAAGCTGGTCAGCTGCGCCGCGCCCACGGGGCCCCGCGCGTGCATCTTCCCGGTTGCAATACCGATCTCGGCCCCCATGCCAAATTCACCACCATCCGCAAACTGGGTTGAGGCATTGTGCATCAGGATCGCGCTGTCCAGCTCAGCAAAGAACTGCGCAACGGCGCCGTCATCCTCGGTGATGATACAATCGGTGTGCTGCGAATGATGCGCGCGGATATGGGCGATGGCCGCGTCCAGATCCTGGACCTGTCTGGCGGCAATGATCGCATCCAGATATTCGCAGCCCCAATCGGCTTCGGTTGCCTCTGTCATGCCATCCGGGCCCGGCAGACCAGCCTCGGCGCGGATTTCCACACCGGCGGCGGCCAGCGCGGTCAGCACGTCGCGCCCAATCGTATCCGCGATATCCCGGTGGATGAGCAAGCATTCCGCAGCGCCACAGATGCCAGTGCGGCGCGTCTTGGCATTCAGCACGATCTCCAGCGCCTTTTGCGGATCTGCAGCCTTGTCGAGGTAAATATGCACGATCCCCTCCAAATGCGCAAAGACCGGCACCCGGGCCTCGCGCTGGACAAGACCGACCAACCCCTTGCCACCACGCGGAACAATCACATCGACCGTATCGGTCATCGTCAGCAGCTCCTGCACCGCTGCACGGTCGCGCGTCGGGACCAGCTGGACCGCATCCTCCGGCAGATCGGCGCTGCGCAGACCCGCAACAAGGCAGGCGTGGATGGCCTGGCTCGAGTGAAAACTTTCCGAGCCACCGCGCAGGATCACCGCATTCCCCGACTTCAGGCAGAGCGCGCCGGCATCGGCGGTGACATTCGGGCGGCTTTCGTAGATGACACCGATCACGCCAAGCGGTGTGCGAACACGCTGGATCTGAAGCCCAGAGGGTTGCGACCATTCCGCCAGCACTTCTCCCACCGGATCGGCCTGCGCTGCGACCGCCCGCAGACCGGAGACAATTCCGGCAATCCGGTCTTCATCCAGCGCCAGACGGTCCATCATCGCAGGCGAAAGCCCCTTGGTGCGGCCGAAATCGAGATCCTTGGCATTGGCGGACAATATCTCTGCCCGCTTGTCCCAAACCGCATCAGCAGCGGCATTCAGCGCGGCGGTTTTGCATTCGGCACTGGCAACAGCCAGTTTTGCGGCGGCTTGCTTTGCACGTTTGCCGATGTCAGCCATCAGCGCAGCAATATCTTGCGTCTCATTCATCACTGGAAACCTTTTGTGGACCCACTTTGACACATCTGGTGGTCAGGCGGGGTCAGCCCTAACATAAATCACGGTTACAGCGCCATATCATCGCGGTGGATGACGGCCGCGCGCCCCGCATACCCAAGGATCGCTTCAATCTCGGCCGACTGGCGTCCCTGAATGGCGGCAGCTTCCTCAGCCGTGTACCGGCTGAGCCCCTGCCCCAGTTTTCGCCCGTCTGGGCCAAGGATGGCCAGCGGATCGCCGCGGCCGAAGTCTCCTTCGATATGTCGGATGCCCGCGGGCAGCAGGCTCTTGCCGCGACCTAGCGCCCGTGCGGCGCCTTCGTCGATGGTGATCACGCCACGGGTTTTCATCGCTGCAATCCAGCGTTTACGCGCCACCTGCGGATCACCCTGTGCCGAGAACCACGTGGACGGCGCACCGTCTTCCAGCAATTTCAGAGGGTTGTGTCGCGACCCTTCAGTGATTGCCATGGCGCAGCCAGCCGCTGTCGCCATCTTGGCGGCCAGCAATTTGGTGATCATCCCGCCCTTGGAGAGGCCAGAGACGCCATCCCCGGCCATCGCCTCGATCTCGGCTGTGATGTGATCAATCCGGTCATAACGCTGCGCAGTCGGGTCCAGCACCGGATTGGCGCTGTAAAAACCGTCAACGTCCGACAGCAGGATCAGCGCATCAGCTCCGACGGTCACCGCAACCTGCGCCGCCAGTCGGTCGTTGTCGCCATAGCGGATCTCATCGGTGGCAATGGTGTCGTTTTCGTTGACGATGGGCACCACGCCAAGGCCGATCAACGTCTCCAGCGTCGCACGAGAATTCAGGTAGCGACGGCGATCGGTGCTGTCTTCGAGTGTCACCAACACCTGCCCGGTGGTGATTTCATGCGGCGCAAGCGCTTCCTCATAGGCGCGCGCGAGACGGATCTGGCCGACCGCCGCTGCCGCCTGCGATTGCTCCAGCGGCAGCTCCCGCGCCGCAAGGTCGAGCACGCGACGCCCCAGGGCGATGGATCCCGAGGATACAAGGATCACGTCCTTGCCCATGGATTTCAGCCAGGCAACATCCTCTGCCAAGGCCCGCAACCAATCCGCCCGCAATGCGCCGCTGTTCCGGTCCACTAGCAGGGCGGACCCGATCTTGACGACAATACGCCGGGCGTCGGTCAGGGTTGCCACGTGCCCTGCTCCCCCTGAGGTTTCTGGCGCAGACGATCTTCGTCGATCTGCGTACGCATGGCACGCAGCACCTCGTTCAGACCCTCCCGGCTGACGCCGGACATCATGAAGACGGGACCGCCGACGGCGGCTTCCAGCTCGGCTTTGGCCTCCGCGCGTTCCTCATCATCAAGGGAGTCGACCTTGTTCAGCGCAGTGATGCGCGGCTTGTCCGCCAGCTCGCCGCCATAGGCCTCCAGCTCATTGATGATGGTCTGGTAGTCCTCCGCCACGGTTTCCGATGTCCCATCCACCAAATGCAGCAGAACGGCACAGCGCTCAACATGGCCAAGGAATCGGTCACCGATCCCGCGCCCCTCATGGGCGCCTGCGATCAGACCGGGGATATCGGCCACAACGAACTCAACCCCGTCGATGCCAACAACGCCGAGATTCGGATGCAGCGTTGTAAACGGGTAGTCCGCGATTTTTGGCCGGGCGTTGGATGTCGCCGAGAGAAAGGTTGATTTTCCGGCGTTGGGCAGGCCCAACAGGCCGACGTCCGCGATCAGTTTCAGCCTCAGCCAGATGGTCCGCTCAATCCCGTCCTGACCGGAGTTGGCCCGGCGCGGCGCCTGATTTGTCGCGCTTTTGAAATGGAGGTTGCCAAAGCCGCCATTGCCGCCTTTGGCCAGGAGAAAACGCTCACCGACCTCCGTCAGATCCGCAAGAACGGTTTCCTGATCCTCATCCATGATCTCCGTGCCAACCGGCACGCGCAGCACGATATCATCGCCATCCTTGCCGGTGCGCTGGCGCCCCATGCCGGATTGGCCGTTCTTGGCAAAAAAGTGCTGCTGATAGCGGAAATCAATCAGCGTATTCAGCCCCTCGGTCACCTCGACCCAGACTGACCCGCCACGGCCGCCGTCGCCGCCGTCGGGGCCGCCATACTCCATAAATTTTTCACGGCGAAAGCTGACGCAGCCGTTCCCGCCCGCGCCGGAGCGAATGTAGACTTTGGCCAGATCGAGGAATTTCATGTCAGCTCCTTGCTGATGACCTGCCGCCACAGGCGGAGGGAAGATGGGTCGTGCCGCCCGCTGTCGGGGGCTGTTGCCCCGACTTAACGCAAAGCGCGCGGCGCGCCAATCACAGTTTTCTGCTGTAGGTCCAGGTTGGCACCGTCGCATCGCGGGCGACCGAGAATGTTTCGGCGTCACCGAGATATTCAAAGCCACAATGGGTCAGGACACGCGCCGAGGCGGGGTTGTCCTGAAAAGCGCTGGCAAACATCGCGCTGCACCCTTGCGGATTGGTCTCGACCAGAGCCCGCAGCGCCTCGGAGGCCAGACCATTGTTCCAGAACACCGGCGCAATCCAATAGCCGACCTCGCTCTGGTCACGGTCAAGCCGCTTGAGGCTGATGATACCTTTCAGTTCTTCGCCACCATCTGCGGTGCCGTCGATGGCCCAGACATCTTCTTCGCGCTCTTCGTCGGTTGCGCGGGCAACAAATGCCTCGATCGCGCCGGGCGGCAGCGGGTGCGGAATGGCGGTGGTCATGCGGGCGACACGTTCGTCGCTCACGTAATGGGCAATCAGCCCCTCGTCGGATTTACGCAGCGGGCGCAGGACAAAACGTCCCGCATCGATCACAGGCTGTTCTGCTCTTTTATGATCCAAACTCATGCCCTCGCTCCTCTCGAAGAATACAAAACCGACCATCTGGCCGGGTAAACCTAGTGGGCCTTAACAAACTGACGCGCTCTGCCATACAGCAAAGCCGTTTAGAACTGGTTAGGGTTTGCGCCCCCGGGAAAATAAAAAGGGACCGGCGGTGTCGCCGATCCCCTGATTGTGTCTCACCTTTCAGGTTCGGCTTATTCAGCGGCCTCCGCCACTGGCAGAACCGAAATAAAGGTGCGGCCCTTGAGGCCCTTGTGGAAGGTCACAGCACCGTCGGTGGTCGCAAAGATTGTGTGATCTTTGCCCAGACCTACGCCTTCACCCGGCCAGAACTTGGTGCCGCGCTGACGAACGATGATGTTGCCAGAGATGGCCGACTGACCACCGTAGAGTTTCACGCCAAGGCGGCGACCGGCTGAGTCGCGGCCGTTACGTGAGGAACCACCAGCTTTCTTATGTGCCATTGTCTATCTCCTTAGCCTTTAGCCAATTCTTTGGCCTGCTCAACCCATTCGGGTTTCACTTTGACCGCGTCGATAGCAGCAATGTCAGCATCCGACAAGGCCGCGATCTGGGCAAAGCTGGTCAGACCGGCTTCTTCCAGTTTCTTGGCAGCAGCAGGACCAACACCGGTCAGCGCAGTCAGGTCGTCGCCCGATGCAGCCGGAGCGGCTTTCTTGGCAGCAGGCGCAGCTTTGGCAGCAGGAGCAGAGCCCTGGCCGCTGGCAGCTTTCACGCCGGACTTGTCAGCGCCGGAGGCCAGGATCTCAGTGATCTTGACCAGGGTCAGCTTCTGACGGTGGCCCTTGGTGCGCTTGGAGGAGTGCTTACGACGGCGCTTCACAAAGTGAATGACCTTCTCGCCTTTGATCTGGTCGATGACTTCGGCTTGAACCGCAGCACCATCCACAAAGGGCGCACCCACAACCGGTGCATCACCACCGAGCATCAGAATGTCGTTGAACTGGATTGTTTCGCCAGCATCAGCAGCCAATTTTTCCACGCGCAGCATATCGCCGGCCTGAACTTTGTACTGCTTGCCGCCGGTTTTGAGGACCGCAAACATATGCGTCTTTCCTTTTCTACCCGCGTCCTACGGTCCCGGATGTATCCTGCGATACGGTCGGTGTTTCGGCCAGTGGGCCACCTCGAACAGCGCGCCCCCTGGGGGCGTATGACAAATAAACCCCGGCACAGGGAATCCGGGCCGGGATGCGGGCTTATGCGGCGAATTGAGCAGCGTGTCAACCCTGCGCTGCCCCCTACGCCAGTGGCCAGTGTCGCGCCGTGTTTTGCAGGGATGTTTCACACTTCGGGCGCGGATTGCCCCTTACAGATCCTGCGCCGGTTCAAGCCCCTTCAGACGATAGGCCAGAAGTTCAAAGCGGTTGGCGGTGATCTCGAATGTAACCGCATTCAGCAGCTCATAGACCCGCTGCATCAACGGATGCTCCAGCGCGGCGATATATTGCTCCAGTTCTGCGTCGCTGAACCCCTGATAGGTATAGGCATTGGCTGCCAGATTGGCCGCCTGCATCGCCATCCGCGTCGACGCCTGCTGCTCCTTCATCAATGCACGCAGCCCATCTGCATCGAGCTGCAGGTCAATCACCCCAGCCGCGCTGGCAGCCATCAGGAAGCGGAACTGGATCTCCTGCACCGCCTTCACTCCGGTACCATCGGAATCCAGCGCCAGCCCCATGCGCTGAAAAAGATGCGGGCGATCACTGCCGTCCGCCACCAGATCGGAGATAATGCGCATGCCCGCCTGCTGCTTGGTTTCGTCATCCTCCACCATGTGAGAGGCGTTCTCCGCTTTCACCAGACGTGCGCCCAACGGGCTGGCGTAGAACTCCGCCGCGTGGGACAGCGCGTCCTCCTCAAGCGTTTCCTCCAGAATGCCAAGGGCGATCTCGCGCATTTCCCTGCGGTCAAAGACATCCTGCGACAGCTCTACCCAGGCTGCGCCAAAATCACCGGCATCAACACCCAGCATACCCGGTGCCATCTCAGCCGAGAGTGCGATACTGTCCAGCGCGACGTCAAAACCAGTTGTTTCAAGGAACGCGACAACCCGGTCACGATCCGCTGCCTGCGCGCCGGAGAATGCAAATAACGATGCAAGAACAAGGCCCAAGAGCGGTTGCATCAGAAGTTTTCGGAGGGGTGAAAGCTGTTTCATACCACGAAATCTAAGGGTTTTATCGCGCGAGACAATGAAAATTCCGATTTCCTGCAGAAAGCGCAAAATCCCCCCTTGCGCGCCCAAGCTTTCCACTTTAAACGGCCCTCACCCCCCGCGGAGAGGTGCCGGAGTGGTCGAACGGGGCGGTCTCGAAAACCGTTGTTCCTTCACGGGAACCCAGGGTTCGAATCCCTGTCTCTCCGCCATTGTTCCCCTGAAATTCATGAAACCGATAATTTCTAAGGGGATAGTGCAGTTCTTACAGGATAACCCCGCATGTATTGGCCCTCAACCAATGCCTCTCCAGGGGGTGGTACGTAGATATGCCGGTCGGTCACCATCAAAACACCACAGCACGATCGAGGAGCGTTAATCCGCCCATCATAACGGGTTCTTAAGAATTTTATATAAAAACAAGGGAGAGCAAGGGCAGGAGTTGCGTTGTGACCGTTGCATTCCCAAAGGGATTTGACAGCCCGATATACAATCGCGCTGTCTTGCTGATGAGAAACGGCGAATTTTCAGAGGCTGAAACACTGATGCGCAGTTCGATTGAATGCGAGGGTCAGACAGCACTCAGCTATCACTATCTTGCGGAAGTTGTTGCTTCCCAATCCGGGCGCATTCAAGACGCGATCAAGCTGCAGAGGAAAGCCCTATCACTTGCGCCGACAAATTCGGTTTTCATAGCCGCACTTGGGTCACGCTTGAAAGATGGCGGGTTTGACCGGGATGCGCTTGAAATGCTGGAGGTCGCCCTTTCTATCGACGCAAACAGCCCTATTGCACTGCCGTTGGTCATGCGGCTTCGAAGACAATTTCTATCTTGGGAAGATAATAAGCAAGAGGCGTCCACAATTCTGAGGATTATACAGAACGGTCACGCCTTCGATCCTCTGGCGCTGCTCGCCTATATTGATAACCCACAGAGCCAGCTAACAAATGCCTATGCGCGGGCACCGCACTCTGCGGGCAAGACGGTGCCACCGCATCAACCAGGCGATAAAATACGAATTGGCTACTTCTCCAGCGACTTCCATGAACATGCAACGATGCATCTATTCGAAGGAGCGCTCAAAGCCCATAATCGCGATCAATTCCAGTTCTTTGTCTACGATATCAAGCCGCGCGAACGGTCGCGGCAAAATAGGTTCATACGGGAATTTGCCGATATATATCGGGATGTATCACGGCTGACAGCTGAAGAAATCGCTCAGCTGGCGATTGATGATAACGTCGACGTCGCGGTTGATCTGAAAGGCGACACCGCCGATGCAAAGCAAGAGATATTCGCAGTCCGGGCCGCACCGGCTCAGGTGTCATTCCTAGGCTTTCCAGGGACATCTGGAATGGCCACGATGGACTATATGATCGCAGATAACATCACAGTACCCGAAGAAGACGAACAATTTTACAGTGAAGACATCGTTAGAATGCCGACCTGTTACCAGCCTAACAGCAATTGCCGCTATGTTCCAAAGCCTGAAAACAGCCGGTCACGCTATGGTCTTCCAGACGACAAGTTCGTCTTTGCAAATTTGAACAACACCTACAAAGTTGGCCCTCGCGAGTTCTCGGCCTGGATGAAAGTCCTGAAACGTGCTCCAGATTCAGTTTTGCTATTCTACACCGGTAAGGAAGACAACTCTGCCGCTATTTTCGACAAAGCGCGCGCTCTTGGTGTCAGCCCCGAGCGGATAATACCTTGTACGGTGTTACCTCAGTCGGAACATCTGGACAGGATTTCACAGGTCGATCTTTGTCTTGATTGCTTCAGCTACAATGCTCACACAACTGCGTCTGATGCGCTCTGGGCAGGTGTTCCAATCCTTACTATCTACGGAAAACAGTTTTCCGCGCGGGTAGCGACAAGCATACTAAATGCCGCAGGTCTTCCAGAACTATCTGTGAAGTCAGAAAAACACTTCATCGACAAGGCCGTTAGCCTGGCACAAGACCCAGAGGAAATGCACCGGCTCAAGAGGCACCTTAGTGAAAACCGCTACGCACTCCCGCTATTCGACACCAAGGGTTGGACAAAAGACTTCGAAGAGGTTCTTCGAACGATTTATGAGGCATCACTGAACACACCCGTAACGTGAGGTTCACGATCCGGCTCTGATACAAAAGGTAGGATCGTGCGGGAGATATCAACACACATAGACTTCGATGTATCACCCGGCCCATGACCGCGCGGATCAACTGCTACGGCTACATTAGAAAATCGAAATCTCTATGTCAGTCAGACCACCAGATCGCTGTTAGGCAAATAGATCGTGGGCCAGTTCCAGCGCCTCGATCAGCACGTCGACCTCGTCCTTGGTGTTATACATGGCAAAGGACGCACGACAGGTCGCCGCAACGCCAAGGTGATCCATCAGCGGTCCGGCGCAATGTTGTCCTGCGCGTACCGCGACACCCTTCTTGTCGAGAATGGTCGAGATGTCATGTGCATGTGCCGCGCCTTCCAGGGTGAAGCTGAAAATAGCAGCCTTGTCAGCGGCTTGACCTTGGATATTGACCCAGTTCAGACCGTTCAGCCGTTCGCTGGCATAGGCGGTGATCGCCGCCTCATGGGCTGCGATATTCTCCATGCCGATAGCCATCATGTAATCCAGCGCAACACCCAGTCCGATCATCTGTACGATGCCGGGCGTGCCAGCCTCGAATTTCATCGGAGCGTCATTGTAGATCACCTGATCGCGGGCAACCTCCTTGATCATGTCGCCGCCACCCATGAAGGGGCGCATTTCAGCCATGCGCTCCGGGCGAATG
Organism: Phaeobacter sp. JH20_29; assembly: GCF_048056175.1. Classification (NCBI taxonomy): domain Bacteria; kingdom Pseudomonadati; phylum Pseudomonadota; class Alphaproteobacteria; order Rhodobacterales; family Roseobacteraceae; genus Phaeobacter; species Phaeobacter sp. JH20_29. The sequence continues at coordinate 372,189 of NZ_JAYMWO010000013.1, read as the reverse complement.
TAGATGGCACCGGAAGAGGACGGCCCGTAGAGCTTATGACCGGTAATCGCATAGAAATCACAGCCCATATCCTGCACATCCACGGGCAGATGAACCGCCCCCTGCGAGCCATCAACCAGAACCGCAACGCCGCGCTGGCGTGCCTCATGGCAGATGGTTTTCACATCAACGATGGTGCCCAAGACATTGGAACATTGGGTAACAGCAATAAGCTTTGTCTTTGGACCGATGGCGTCCAGCACGGCCTGCGGATCGAGGCTTCCGTCGGCTGCTGTCTCCACCCATTTCAGAACCACGCCCTGACGTTCACGCAGGAAATGCCATGGAACGATATTTGCGTGATGCTCCATCACGCTGAGAATGATCTCATCCCCGGCCTGAAGCTGCGGCATGGCCCAGCCGTAGGCGATCGTGTTGATCCCCTCCGTGGTCCCTGAATTCATGACGATGGTATTTTCGTCGCCCGCATTCAGGAACCGTGCAATGGTGCCCCGAACGCTTTCGTATTTCTCGGTCGCTAGATTAGAGAGATAGTGCAACCCTCTGTGAACGTTTGAGTATTCCTCAGAATAGGCGCGCGTAATTGCGTCAATTACAACCTGGGGCTTCTGTGCCGATGCGCCATTGTCCAGATAGGTCAGCGGTTTGCCATTCACCTGACGAGACAGGATCGGAAAATCGGCGCGGATTTTTTGGACGTCATACATGGTCGGGAAGCCCCAGTAGTGCCGGGGCCTGCGCCCCCAAAAGCAGAGAGAGAAGAATGACGATCAAAACCGCCGACATCAGAACCGAGCCGATGGCCCGCCAGATGGATGTAAACTGATGCGCTTCCTTGATAAACAGCAGAAAGATTGCCAGCATCATGAAATTCGCGAGCAAGGCGATCAAGGATGCCGCCAGCGGCAGCACCAGATGCAGCAGCATCACCGCCACCAAAAGCGCGATCTGCACGGCATTCAGCCAGACATTGACCGCCAGAATATCGCTGAACTCCGCCTTGCCGCCAATCCAGCGACCGGTCCAGGTCAGAAGCGCCGTCACGGCCAGATGCAGCGCAAAAACAGCACCGGCATAGTACAGGGGTTGAATGGCGGCCAGTACCGCGATGTTGCCCGGAAGGATCAGATCGGCGAGCTGAAGGATCATCGTGTTGACAACCGCCGTCAACAGCAAGGCAAGAACAAGCACCCGGCGCGGCCAGTCAACGGACAGAAGAACCCGCGCCGCCGCTGTGGGAGCGCTGAAGGTAAGGCCCGCAAGTGACTGATAAGGGATCATTCTTTGCCCCAATACGCCTGAACCATCCCGCTGCCCCAGAACCACAGGAACAGCACAAACCATAGCCCGCCAACCAGATTGAGCTCCAGCCCCGGGCCGATGAATCCCGCGACAAGCCCGTTCAACAGCATCAGCGGACCAGCCGCGAGGAACGCCCAGAACAAGGCCAGACGTGCCTGCGCGCTGTCGCCAGAGCCGCCAAAGATCCGCGCGACGCCATGCGCCAGAAAGGCCACCCCGTAGAGGAGCAGCGGCGCAATGAAGATCAGCGCCAGCAGCGAGCCGCCCAGCAGCATGTTCAGCTCCTGCCCGCTCAGATGCGCCTCACGCGCCCGAGCTGGCATCTGAGCAATGAACGCCAGAGCGCAGCCGGCCATGAGCATGGCCAGCAGCCGATCTTCACGCAGCCCCATGGCCAGACGCCGCGCATAAACCCTGCGCGGCCCCCTGTAGGTGGCAACGATGTCCTGACTGACGGACATCAGCGGCGCCGGGCCAGCCAGCCTTCCAGCCGGTCCACAACGCTTGCCGCAACATCGGCGTCTTCGATCTCCTCAACTGCTTCAGCAAGGAAGGCAAGGGTCATGAGATCGGTTGCTTCAGCCTGAGGAATGCCGCGCGACCGCAGGTAGAACAGACCCTCCTCGTCAATTGCGCCTGAGGTGGAGCCATGCGAACAGGCCACATCATCGGCGTAGATTTCCAGCTCGGGTTTGGCCAGAAACTGGCTGTCGTCATCCAGCAGAAGAGACTGAGAAATCTGATATCCATCAGTCTTTTGCGCGCCTTCCTTGACCAGGATTTTGCCCTGGAAAACACCGGTTGCCCCGTTGCGCAGAACCTTCTTGAAAACCTGGCGGCTCTCACAGTTCACCGCATCATGGGTGATGAAGACGGTGTCATCGTGGTGGAAATCACCATCACCGACACAGGCGCCTGCGATATGCGCGACCGCATCATCGCCGGTCAGTTCAATCACCGCCTCATTGCGCGTCAGCACGCCGTTTACCGTGAGGGTGAATGCCTTGAACACGGATTCAGTACCGAGGCGTGCAAACAGATGCGTTGCAGCCCGGCGCTCATGATCACGCCCCTGCGCCCGCACCAGATGCAGAGACCCGCCGTCGGCAACGTCGATTTCCATACATTTGTTGAACCGAGATGCAGCCGGGCCGTTTTCCAGAATGGTCGCTGATGCCCCGCTTTCAACACGGATCACGTGATGCAGGATGGCGTCTGACTCTTCTGCCGCGTGACGGTAGATCAGATTGACCGGTTTGGACGGGCTGCCGGTCACACGGATGGCGACACCATCGCTGGCAAATGCGGTGTTCAGCGCCGCCAGAGGGCGGGCAACAGGCGTCTGTCCGCGCGCTTCAAGAACGCCGTACAAGTCCTTGGCCCAATGGATATCTTTGTCACAGATATCGGCGATGCGATCAATGCTGATGCCCTCCAGCGACAGATCGTCAGAGGCATCGGCATCAAAGACACCGTCAACGAACACGATCTTGATGCGATCAAATTCGTTGAACATCGGTGCTTCGCCAGCATCAAAAACTGCGGCCTTTGGTGCCACGGCGGCGGTCAGTGTGTCCGGGCGGGTGTATTTCCAGTATTCATCGCGGCGGTTCGGCAGGCCCAGTGTCTGAACCCGCGACAACGCCGCATGGCGCGCCTCGGCCAGACAGCCACCCTCCGGCATGGTCAGCGCCGCCAACCGTGCCTCGGTTTCGCTTTGTTTTCTTTCAGGAGCGGCCATTTACACACCCTCTGCCAGAATATCGGCATACCCGTTGTTTTCGACTTCCAGCGCCAGCTCGGGACCGCCGGTTTTTACGATGCGGCCGTCTGCCATGATGTGAACGACGTCGGGTTTGATGTGGTCCAGCAGGCGCTGGTAATGGGTGATCACCAAGAAGCCGCGGCCTTCGTCGCGCAGGGCGTTCACACCTTCGGCAACCAGTTTCATCGCATCGACATCCAGACCGGAATCGGTCTCATCGAGGATGCACATCTTTGGCTCAAGCATCGCCATCTGTAGGATTTCGTTACGCTTTTTCTCGCCGCCGGAGAAGCCGACGTTGACCGGGCGCTTCAGCATATCGGCGTCGATTTTCAGGGTCTTTGCCTTGGCCCGCACTTCCTTCAGAAAGTCGGAGGCGCTCAGCTCGTCTTCGCCACGCGCCTTGCGCTGCGCGTTTACGGCAGTGCGCAGGAAGGTCATATTGCCGACACCTGGGATCTCGACCGGGTATTGGAACGCGAGGAACACACCTGCGGCGGCGCGCTCTTCCGGCTCCATGTCCAGCAGATCTTCGCCAGCCAGCGTCGCCGCGCCGTCGGTGACCTCATAGCCATCGCGACCAGACAGCACATAAGAGAGGGTCGATTTGCCAGAGCCGTTCGGCCCCATGATGGCATGTACCTTGCCAGCCTCAACGGTCAGGTTGACACCTTTGAGGATCTGTTTGTCCTCTTCTTCAAGTTTGACGTGCAGGTTTTTGATTTCGAGCATTTTTTCCTCGTTTATATCTCTTCGGAGCATCGCCCCGGTTGTTTCTGTGCCCCGTAGGACGAATTCCTTAGCCGATCACTACGGCTGTTCCACTGGCAGAGACCATCAACATGGACTGGCCTACCACCTCGTAATCCAGGTCGACGCCGACAACCGCATTTGCGCCCTTGGCCCGCGCACGGTCTTCCAGCTCTGCCAGCGCGGTCTCGCGCGCGTCCTGCAGCTTACTTTCATAGGCACCGGAGCGGCCGCCGACGATGTCTGTGATCGAGGCAAAGACATCGCGCACCACATTGGCGCCCATGATCGCCTCGCCCACCACGATGCCCTTGTATTCGGCGATCTGGTAACCTTCGACGTTTGGTGTGGTTGTGATGATCATTTTATTGTTTCCTCGCGATGATGCCCAAGGGCCTGCCATTACCCGACAGACCCTTCCAGCGAGATCGCAACCAGCTGCTGCGCTTCCATGGCGAACTCCATCGGCAGCGCCTGCAGCACGTCCTTGCAGAAGCCGTTCACCACCAGGGCCACCGCCTCTTCCTCGTCCATGCCGCGCTGGCGGCAGTAGAACAGCTGGTCGTCATCTACCTTGGAGGTGGTCGCCTCATGCTCCACGCGCGACGAGTTGTTCTTGACCTCGATATAGGGAACCGTGTGCGCCCCGCATTTGTCACCGATCAGCAAGCTGTCGCACTGGGTGTAGTTGCGCGAGTTCTTCGCCTTCGGGTGCATCGACACCAGCCCGCGATAGGTGTTCTGCGCCTTGCCGGCAGAGATCCCCTTGGACACGATGCGGGATTTCGTGTTTTTGCCCAGATGGATCATCTTGGTGCCGGTATCGGCCTGCTGCATGTTGTTGGCGATGGCGATCGAGTAGAATTCGCCCTGGCTTTCCTCGCCGCGCAGAATGCAGGAAGGGTATTTCCAGGTCACCGCAGAGCCGGTTTCCACCTGTGTCCACATCACCTTGGCGCGGTCGCCGCGGCAGTCGGCACGTTTGGTCACGAAGTTGTAGATGCCACCCTTGCCGTTCTCATCACCGGGATACCAGTTCTGGACGGTGGAATATTTCACCTCGGCGTCTTCTTCGATGATGATCTCCACGACAGCTGCGTGCAGCTGCGCGATATCGCGGGCCGGTGCAGTACAGCCTTCCAAGTAGCTGACATAGCTGCCTTTATCGGCAATGATCAGGGTGCGCTCGAACTGACCGGTGTTTTCCGCGTTGATGCGGAAATAGGTCGACAGTTCCATCGGGCAGCGCACACCCGGCGGCACGTAGACAAAGGAGCCGTCAGAGAATACCGCGGAGTTCAGCGTGGCATAGAAGTTATCGGAGACCGGAACCACGGTGCCGAGGTATTTCTTTACCAGCTCGGGGTGTTCGCGGATCGCTTCGGAGATCGAGCAGAAGATGACGCCTGCCTTTTTCAGCTCGGCCTGGAAGGTGGTGCCGACCGAAACGGAGTCGAACACCGCGTCAACTGCGACCTTGCGACCTTCGGCGGGCATGTTTTCAGCCCCCTCGACGCCCGCAAGGATCATCTGTTCTTTCAAAGGGATACCGAGCTTTTCGTAGGTAGCGAGCAGTTTTGGGTCGACCTCATCCAGCGACTTTGGCTTCACCTCCATTGATTTCGGACGGGCATAGTAATACTGGTCCTGGAAATCGATTTCAGGATAGTCGACCATCGCCCAGGTCGGCTCTTCCTTCTGAAGCCAGCGATCATAGGCCTCAAGCCGCCAGTTCAGCATCCATTCCGGCTCCTCGTTCTTTTCCGAGATCAGCCGCACGATATCGGTGGTCAGGCCCTTGGGCGCGTATTCCATCTCGATATCGGTTTCCCAACCGTATTTATAGGCGCCGCCCACCTCGCGGACCGCATCGACCGTTTCCTGGTCAACGCCTTCTTTCACCTGAACATCATCCAATGCTGTCATGGTCATCTCCTGCACTCACGCCACCCGGGCGCGATGTTTCTTTTGTTTGGCGCACCAGCTTTCGGCAAAGCGCAGCACATCCGTTTCTGTTGTGTTCGGCCCAAGCGAGACGCGCACGGCGCTCTGGGCGGTTAACTCGTCATATCCCATGGCGGTGAGCACCGCGCTGGCGCGGACCTTGCCGCTGGAACAGGCGCTGCCGGCGCTGATGGCAAATCCGGCCAGATCCATCTGCATGACCTGGGTTTCGCCCTTCCAGCCCGGCGTGGCAAAACAACTGGTATTGGGCAGGCGCGCCGCTGATGTCCCAACAAAAATAGTGTCAGGGCTGCCCGCTGCAAGGGCGGCCTCCATTGTGTCGCGCAGCTCTGCCACACGTTCCCAGACACCATCCGCCAGCGCCCTTGCCGCAGCTTCCGCGGCCGCTCCGAACCCCGCGATCCCTACGACATTTTCCGTGCCGGAGCGACGCCCCATCTCCTGACCGCCGCCGGTGATCTGCGCCGCCAGATCGGTTCCCCGTTTCAGGACCACCGCGCCCACGCCCTTTGGCCCGCCCAGTTTATGCGCCGAGATCAGCGCCATCGTGGCCCCCATCCAATTGAAGGCGACAGGCAGCTTGCCGAAGGCTTGCGTCGCATCGGTCACCGCCAGCCCTTCGGGCAGCTTCTGGATGACGCCGGTTTCAGAATTGGCCAATTGAACGGAGGAGCGCTGCGGATCAATCACCGCAACAGCGCCATCAGGTGAAACCTGCAAATCCTCGACAGACCAGGACCTTACGGCGTCATGCTCAACTGCTGCACCATGCAGATCGCGGCCGCTCATTGCCAGCGCGGCCCCTTCTGTCGACCCGGAGGTGAACACGATATCAGCGCCATCTGCCCCAAAAGCCGAGGCAATCTGCGCCCGCGCGCGTTCAACCAGCGCCTTGGCGGCACGGCCTTCGGCGTGAACGGAAGAAGGATTTCCGCAAACCTCCATCGCGGCAACCATCGCGGCCTTTGCAGCATCGCAAAGCGGCGTGGTGGCGTTATGGTCAAGATAGACACGCGACATCGGCGCTGCGGATCCTTCTGTCTTGTCCCTCGCACCCATCAGGATGCTGTAACGAGGGCGTTCTTAAATCTACGAAACAGCGCAGGCCGCGCCGGGGTTAGAGGGGCGGATATCTCGGGCCGTCAGTCGTCGACCACCGCAAACAGGCTGGGCACCGCCGGACATGGCGCCAGATCGTTCTTGATCACGTCAGACAGGCGGGTCTGATGCAGGAACACATAGACATGGGCGCTCAGCCCTTCCCAGAGGCGGTTGGTCAGCGATTGCGCGCGACTCCCGGACAAGGCACCGGATGCGCCTGCGCCCTTGTGCATCGCATCAACCGTTTCATCAACTGCGCTCAGCACATCGACGATGCGAATGTCAGAGGGCGGATGCGCAAGACGGTAGCCCCCACCCGGACCGCGCACAGAGACCACAAGCCCGCTCCGACGCAGCTTCACAAACAGCTGCTCCAGATAGGGCAGCGAAATATCCTGACGTTTGGAGATATCGCCCAACACCACCAGACTGCCCTCCGGCTGCAAGGCGATATCTGCCAGCGCCACCATTGCATAGCGTCCCTTGGTCGAAAGTTTCATATTTTCAAATCCTCCGACCCTGGCGGCACAGCGAAAAGATTGACCTTGAACGCTGCAATGCGTATCTCAGCGAGACGGCAGCGAAACTTGACCTCTGCCATCAATTAGAACCGTTCTAAGGTGCCTTACGGAATTCGTCAAGTATTCCAGTCGGCATCCCCGAAAATAAGAGTAGGATCCACCCACCCATGCCTGAGGTCATTTTTCCCGGACCCGAAGGCCGCCTGGAAGGCCGCTATCACCCGCAAAAAGAAAAAGACGCCCCGATTGCCATCGTTCTGCATCCGCATCCGCAGTTCGGCGGCACGATGAACAACAAGGTCGTCTACAATCTGCATTATGCGTTCTACAACATGGGCTTTACGGTTCTGCGGTTCAATTTCCGCGGCGTTGGCCGGTCGCAGGGCGAATATGATCAGGGTGTTGGCGAATTGTCCGACGCGGCATCGGCGCTGGATTACCTCCAGTCGATGAACAACAACTCCAAACATTGCTGGGTCGCCGGTTTTTCCTTTGGGGCCTGGATCGGTATGCAGCTGTTGATGCGCCGCCCGGAAATCACCGGCTTCATCTCGGTGGCACCGCCAGCCAATATGTATGACTTCTCGTTTCTGGCGCCCTGCCCCTCCTCGGGTCTGATCATCAATGGCACCGCAGACCGCGTGGCGCCGCCCGCCGATACGGTAAACCTGGTGAACAAGCTGCACGAGCAGAAGGGGATCACCATAACCCATACCGAAGTTGAAGGCGCCGATCACTTCTTCCAGGACCCTTATATGGATCCGATGATCAGCAATGTCTCCGACTATGTGAAACGGCGGCTGACAGAAAGCTCCCGCTGATGAGCACGATCGAGACGCTGGCCCAGAAACTGGCCGCCGACACGCTGAAGGTTCAGGACGCCACTGGCGAAGAGCGCCTTTACATGGAGGTGAGCGAGGTTCTGGGGGCAGCGTCTCAGTCGCTTGAGGAAGCCTTCCTCACTGAAATGCGGGTCCGCCTTGCCGAGCGCAAAGCGCGTGCCTTTCTCAACAGCAAGATCAGCGCCGCCAAGGCCAAGATCGCATCCAGGGCCCCAGAGAATGACTGACCAATCGACGCGGCTTGCCAGCCAGTTCCGTTTCTTGCTGGAGGCGGACAAGCTGCGCCGCGTGGAGCGTCAGAACCTGATCCTGGATGGCTCACGCTGCGAAAACTCCGCCGAACACAGCTGGCACCTGGCGGTTTATGCGCTGGTGCTGGCCCCGTTTGCGCCTGCTGATGTCTCGGTTGAACGGGTTGTACAGATGCTTTTGCTGCATGATCTCGTCGAGATCGACGCAGGCGATCACCCGATTGATGGGGATGTCGACTGGGAGGCGGTTGCCAGCGCCGAAGCGGTGGCCGCAACCCGGCTGTTCTCGCTCCTGCCAGCCGATCAATCAGCTTTTCTGCATGGGCTCTGGCGCGAGTTCGAGGCCAGCCAGACACCTGACGCCCAATGGGCAAAGCGGATTGACCACTGCCAGCCGATTTTCCAGACGCTCTACAACGAAGACGTGCCTGCGGCACATATCGAGGTGGTGCGCGGCAATCTCTTTGGCGGACGCGCTGCGGCCCTGCAGGACGCCTTTCCCGAGGTATTTCACCACGCCGTCGCCCACCTGGAAGGCTTGCAGCCACAGGATGCGCTCACCGCACCCCTCAGCTTCCTAAATGAGGTCGACGGGCTGAAGACGGTCCTGCGCGCAACGACGCTTGCCGATGGCAGCCGCCGCGAAAACTCGGCCGAGCACAGCTGGCATATCATGCTCTATGCCTGGGTGTTGGCCCAGCACAGCCACGCGCCCGTCGACATGGCCAGGGTGCTGCAGATGCTGATGCTGCATGACATCGTGGAGATCGACGCAGGCGATGTGCCGATCCACGCAACCCTGTCGGAGGCTGAACAGGCCGCGATTGCCGCCAATGAACAAGCCGCCGCAGAACGGATTTTCGGCCTGTTGCCCGCCGCGCAGGGCGAGGTCTTTCACCGTATCTGGACGGAATTCGAAGCCGCCGAAAGCCCCGAAGCGATCTATGCCAAGGCGATTGACCGGGTACAGCCTGTGCTGCTGAACCTGATGTCAGGCGGCGGCAGCTGGCGCGCGTATAATGTCACGCTGGAGCAACTGGAGGCCCGTGTCGGCCACAAGGTCGCCCGTGGGGCACCGGCGGTCTGGGATCATGTGCGCGCTGCTGTCGCTCCCTGGTTTGCCGAAAATACCAGCGCCTGACCCCGGCGCTGCGCGGGCTGGTTCCGCGCGCAGCCCATCCTCAGCGGAGGCCTGATCATGCCACTCCATTATCTCTATCTTGTGCTCGCGGTTGCGGCAGAGACCATTGGCACCACTGCGCTACAGGCCAGTCAGCAATTCACCCGGCTTGGCCCGTCACTGCTGGTGGTGGTCGGCTACGGGCTGGCCTTCTATCTGATGGCCCTGACGCTGCGCCACATGCCGGTCGGGATTGTCTACGCGATCTGGTCCGGCCTCGGGATTTTCCTCATCGCCATCATTGGCTGGGTCGTCTTTGGCCAACGGCTTGATTTGCCAGCGGTTCTGGGGCTGCTGTTGATCCTTGCCGGGATTCTGGTGATCCATCTGTTCTCCAGCACAACCGGCCACTGACGGCGCAACCGGCGCGTCACCGAATGGCCGCACGCAGCCGGACGACCCACCGGATCGCCCCTGCGCGCGCAAAAAGATGTATTTCCTCTGGTCTTTGGCCAACGATCACGCTATGCGCGCGTCAACTTCCTTACAAAGGCTGACGTCATGGACCTGCGCAACATTGCGATCATTGCTCACGTGGACCACGGGAAAACCACCCTGGTTGATGAGCTTCTGAAACAATCCGGCGCCTTCCGCGAAAACCAGGCTGTGGCGGAACGCGCCATGGACAGCAACGATCTGGAACGCGAGCGGGGCATCACAATTCTGGCCAAGGCCACTTCGGTGGAGTGGAACGGCACCCGGATCAACATCGTCGACACTCCCGGCCACGCCGATTTCGGCGGCGAGGTCGAGCGGATCCTGTCGATGGTCGACGGGGTGGTGCTGCTGGTTGACGCCGCCGAAGGCCCGATGCCGCAGACCAAATTCGTGACCTCCAAGGCGCTGGCCCTTGGTCTGCGCCCGATCGTGGTTGTGAACAAGGTCGACAAGCCCGACGGCGAGCCTGACCGCGCGCTGGATCAGTGTTTCGACCTCTTTGCCAACCTTGGTGCAGATGATGATCAGCTGGATTTCCCGTCCATGTATGCCTCCGGTCGCGCCGGTTGGGCCGACATGGAGCTGGACGGCCCGCGCAAGGATCTTTCTGCGCTGTTTGACCTGATCGTCAAACACGTCCCCGCCCCAAAGCAGATCGAGCAAAAAGGCGAGCCTTTCCGTATGCTGGCAACCACGCTGGGCGCGGATCCTTTCATGGGCCGTATTCTGACCGGTCGCGTTGAATCCGGCACCCTGAAGGCTGGCGACAGCCTCAAGGCGCTGAGCCGTGACGGTGAGCTGATCGAGAACTTCCGCTGCACAAAAGTGCTGGCGTTCCGTGGCCTCGGTCAGCAGGCCATCGACGTGGCGGAGGCCGGCGATATCGTCTCCATCGCGGGGATGACCAAGGCCACCGTGGCCGACTCGCTGGTGGATACCTCGGTGACCGAAGCGCTGCCCGCCCAGCCGATTGACCCGCCGACCATCACCGTGACCTTTGGCATCAACGACAGCCCGCTGGCCGGTCGCGATGGCAAAAAGGTTCAGTCCCGTGTGATCCGTGATCGCCTGATGAAGGAAGCAGAATCCAACGTCGCGATCCAGATCTCCGACACCCCCGGTGGCGAAGCGTTTGAGGTGGCCGGTCGCGGCGAACTTCAGATGGGTGTTCTGATCGAAAACATGCGCCGCGAAGGCTTCGAGCTGTCGATCTCGCGCCCGCAGGTTCTGTTCAAGGAAGAAGACGGCGTTCGCATGGAGCCCGTCGAAGAGGCCACCATCGACGTTGACGATGAATACTCCGGCGTTGTGATCGAGAAACTCACCGGCCACCGCAAAGGTGAACTGGTCGAGATGAAGCCCGCAGGCGCTGGCAAGACCCGCATCATCGCGCATGTCCCCTCACGCGGTCTGATCGGCTATCACGGCGAGTTTCTGACCGACACCCGCGGCACCGGCGTTCTGAACCGTGTGTTCCACGGCTGGACCCCGCACAAAGGGTCCATTCCCGGCCGTCGCGCTGGTGTTCTGATCTCCATGGAGAACGGCACCTCGGTGGCCTACGCCCTGTGGAACCTCGAAGAGCGCGGCAAGATGATGATCGGCGCACAGGAAGACGTCTACACCGGCATGATCATCGGCGAGCACAGCCGCGACAATGATCTGGAAGTGAACCCGCTGAAGGGCAAGAAGCTGACCAACGTCCGCGCCTCCGGCACCGATGATGCCGTACGTCTGACCACGCCGATGAAGCTCTCGCTGGAAGAGGCGATTGCCTATATCGACGATGACGAGCTGGTAGAGGTAACCCCGAACTCCGTGCGTCTGCGCAAGCGCTACCTGGATCCGCATGAGCGCAAGCGGATGGCCCGCGCCAACGCCTGATCCTGACAGTTCAGCTGGAAAAAACAAAGGCCGCCCGGCAATATGGGCGGCCTTTTTGCTATCTGCCGCCTGCGTGCTACCCTTTGCAAAATCAGGCGTTTAACCAGGGAGAGACAGCATGCGCAAGCTACAGGTTCAAGGCGTCCACCACATCACCTTGACCGGCGCTGACCGGCAGACATCCATTGATTTCTGGGAAGGTGTCCTTGGGATGCCCTTCATCTTTGACCAGCCCAATCTGGATGACCCGGACGAGGGGCATCTCTATTTTGATCCCGGCGATGGGCGCCTGATCACCGTCTTCACCAACAAGCGCCGTACAGCTGACCGTCGCCGCACCCCGACGGAGCCGGGATGCGTCCATCATCTGGCTTTCAACGTCTCAAAGGCGACATTTGCCCAGGCGGTCGAGCGGCTGGACGAACGCGGCATCGGGCATTCAGGACCAAAGGATCGGGGATTTATGGAATCGATCTACTTCAAGGACCCGATGGGGCTTCTGATCGAGCTTGCCTGCTATAAATTCGAACCGCCAATGGGATGCTCCCACGCCGATGTGATGATCACCGCCCATCGTGTCCGGGTGGCCGCAGGGGACGCCCATATTCAGGAGATCCATCTGGCCGAGGCGATTGAGCAGCTTGTTCAGCAGCGCCAGCCCTCGCTGTCGGATAACCGCGCGCCACGCGATCCCTATTGATCGACCGGCCGGGCTGGCGCAAATGAAAAAAGAGCGGCCAGAAGCCGCTCTTTCATCGTTCCTGGCGGCATCGTCCCTTAGGGGATCCGACGCGCAGGTATGTCGCGCTCATTCGGTGATTTCGACCACCATCAGCTCCCGCTCGGAGGCGTCGCGCGCATGGCTCAGCGCCTCCTGGTATTCTGGGCTGTTGTAGCAATCCACCGCCGCATCGACGCTGGGAAAGCGGGCTACCACATTGCGCGGGCGTTCCTTGCCTTCCAACTGTACAAACCGACCGCCACGGGCAATGAACTGCCCTCCGTGTTTGGCAACGGCCGGTCCCGCCAGCTCGGCGTATTTGCCGTAGGCCTCGGCATCGGTGACGGTAACATGCGCAATCCAGAGTGCGGGCATCTGAGCCTCCTTTGGTGATGATCTTCCCGGCAGCTTAGGCAGATTGCGGGAAAGACCAAGGTTTTTTTGACCAGTTGGTCAGCCTGCCAGCAAAGCCTCGGCCGCCTTGATCGCCTCTTCGGCGCCGGAGAAATCCTTGCCGCCGCCCTGCGCCATATCGGGACGACCACCGCCGCCCTTCCCGCCAACAGCCGGAACCGCCGCTTTCAGCACATCTACGGCAGAGATCTCGCCGGTCAGATCGTCGGTGACACCCGCGGCGACCGCGACCTTGCCGTCATCATTGGCAATCAACAGGATCACGCCTGAGCCGATCTTTTGCTTGTGGGCATCTATCAACCCGCGAAGATCCTTGCCAGAGACGCCTTCCAGCGCCTGCCCGAGGAAGGTTTTACCGCCGATTTCCTTGGTTGCGGATCCGCCTGCCGCGCCGCCGCCCATGGCGACCTGCTGTTTCAGCTGGGACACCTCATTCTGCAACGCCTTGCGTTCGTCCATCAAGGCTTTCAGGCGGTCCATGACTTCGGCCGGCTGGGCCTTCAGGACGCCTGCAACCTCGGCCATACGGCCTGCTTCACGCTCCAGATGCTGCACCGCTGCCGCACCGGTCAGCGCCTCGATCCGGCGCACGCCGGCTGAGGAGGCGCTATCGCCCAGAATGACAAAGGTGCCGATGTCACCGGTCTGCTTCACATGGGTGCCGCCGCACAGCTCAATCGAATAGGTATCGCCGTCCTGACCCTTACCCGTCGCTGCGCGGCCCATGGAGACAACGCGGACCTCTTCGCCGTATTTCTCGCCAAACAACGCCTGCGCACCTAGCGCGCGCGCATCATCCGGGGTCATGATCCGGGTCGAAACCGGCGTGTTCTGACGAATGAAATCGTTCACCTCGGCGCCGACCTTGGTCAGTTCCTCTGCGCTCATCGCCTTGTTATGGCTGAAGTCGAAGCGCAGCCGGTCCGCAGCATTGAGCGAGCCCTTCTGCGCGACATGCTCGCCAAGCGCGTTGCGCAGCGCCTCGTGCAGCAGGTGGGTGGCCGAGTGGTTGGCGCGGATCTTGCTGCGGCGGTCGTGATCCACTTCCATCGCAGCACCCTGCCCGACGGCGATGTCGCCCTCGGTCACCTCGGCGATGTGCAGGAACAGCCCCTCTACTTTCTTGGTGTCGGTGATGCGGGCTGCACCGCCCTCAACGGTCAGGACGCCACTGTCGCCAACCTGACCGCCGCTTTCACCGTAGAACGGCGTCTGGTTCAGGATGATCTGCACCGTGTCGCCCTTAGCGGCGGTTTGGAGCTGAGCACCGTCCTTGACCATGGCCATGATCTGACCTTCAGCCTTCTCGGTCTCATAACCCAGAAAGTCGGTGGCACCGACCGCGTCAACAATGTCGAAATAGACCTTCACATCCGCCGCTTCGCCAAGACCGATGCCGCCAGCACGGGATTTCTCCTTCTGCTCCTTCATCGCCGCATCAAAGCCATCGGTATCGACCTCGATCTCCTTGGCGCGCAGGGCGTCCTGAGTGAGGTCGAGCGGGAAGCCATAAGTGTCATAGAGCTTGAACGCAGTCTCACCCGGTAGGACGTCGCCCTTGTCCAGATCGACCGAGGCTTCGTCCAGCAGTTTCAGGCCACGGTCCAGCGTTTTGAGGAAGCGGGTTTCCTCCTGCTCGAAGGTTTCTTCGATCAGCGCCTGGCCTTGGCCAAGCTCAGGATAGGCGGCACCCATCTTCTGCACCAGCGATGGCACCAGCTTGTGCATCACCGGATCGGTGGCGCCCAGGAGCGAGGCGTGACGCATCGCCCGGCGCATGATCCGGCGCAGCACGTAACCGCGACCTTCGTTCGACGGCAGCACGCCTTCGGCAATCAGGAAGGAGCAGGAGCGCAGGTGATCCGCTATCACCCGGTGATGCACGTTGTGATCCCCGAATGGGTCGGTGTTCGTCGCGTTCGCGGACGCCTCGATCAGCGACTTGAACAGATCCGTTTCATAGTTGTCATGGGTGCCCTGGAGCAACGCCGCGATCCGCTCCAAACCCATACCGGTGTCGATAGACTGCATCTCAAGATCGACCATTGAGCCATCGGCGAATTTCTCGTTCTGCATGAAAACGAGATTCCAGATCTCGATGAAACGATCGCCGTCTTCCTCCGGCGAGCCCGGAGGGCCGCCCCAGATGTGGTCGCCGTGGTCGTAGAAGATCTCGGTGCAGGGACCGCAGGGACCGGTGTCGCCCATCTGCCAGAAGTTGTCAGAGGTCGCGATGCGGATGATCCGCTCCTCCGGCACACCCATCTTTTTCCAGATCTCAAAGGCTTCGTCATCGGTGTGATAGACGGTGGTGTAGAGCCGGTCCTTCGGAATATCGAATTCCTTGGTGATCAGCTCCCAGGCAAAGGGGATCGCTTCATGCTTGAAATAGTCGCCAAAGGAGAAGTTGCCGAGCATCTCGAAAAACGTGTGGTGGCGCGCGGTATACCCGACGTTGTCGAGGTCGTTGTGCTTGCCGCCGGCGCGCACGCATTTCTGCGCTGTGGTCGCGCGCTTGTAGTCGCGGGTTTCCACGCCGGTAAAGCAGTTCTTGAACTGCACCATGCCCGAGTTGGTGAACATCAGGGTCGGGTCGTTGCGGGGCACCAGAGGGCTGGAGTCAACCACCTCATGCCCCTGTTTGGCAAAGTAGTTCAGGAAGGTGGAGCGAATATCATTGAGCGTCGGCATAATCGGGATCTCTCGGCTGGCTGTCTCAGCGGTTCGGGAAGATGTATCCGGCCCCAGTGAGCCTGTCCAGCGCTGCGGTGCGGAAAGGCGCCGTGAAACCCGCATGAAAAAGGGCGCGGAGTGATCCACGCCCTGATTTGATCAGATTTTTCAGCCTGCGCCGGTGTTTATCGAGCAACCGCTGCCCTTTTCATCACCCGGCAAGAGGCGTCATCAGCCTTGTGTCAGGCTTCCAGAATATCGTCATCGGCGCCGTCAGGACGGTGGAACTCCAGCCCGTGCGCCGCGCGGATCTTATCCTCAATATCATAGGCGATATGGGGGTTCTCTCGCAGGTATGTCTTAGCGTTTTCACGCCCCTGCCCGATCCGTTCATCGCCATAGGAGAACCAGGCCCCGGATTTCGCGACAACACCAGCCGCTACGCCCAGATCCAGCAGTTCGCCCATCTTGGAGATGCCTTCGCCATACATGATGTCGAATTCAACCTGTTTGAACGGAGGCGCCACCTTGTTCTTCACGACCTTGACGCGGGTTGCGTTGCCGACCACCTCGTCACGGTCCTTGATCGCGCCGATGCGGCGGATGTCCAGACGCACCGAGGAGTAGAATTTCAGTGCGTTACCACCGGTCGTAGTTTCCGGCGAGCCGAACATCACACCGATCTTCATGCGGATCTGGTTGATGAAGATCACCATACATTTGGAGCGGCTGATGGAGCCGGTCAGCTTGCGCATCGCCTGGCTCATCAGGCGAGCCTGGACGCCCACATTGCTGTCGCCCATGTCGCCTTCCAGCTCCGATTTCGGAGTGAGGGCTGCCACGGAGTCCACGATCACCATGTTCACCGCGCCGGACCGCACCAGAGTGTCCGTGATTTCCAGGGCCTGTTCGCCGGTGTCGGGCTGCGAGATCAGCAGCTCATCAAGGTCAACACCCAGTTTCGCCGCATATTGCGGGTCCAGCGCATGTTCCGCATCCACAAAGGCGCAGACGCCACCGTTCTTCTGCTGCTCTGCAATGCAGTGCAGAGTCAGCGTTGTCTTGCCCGAGCTTTCGGGACCGTAAATCTCGATAATGCGGCCCATCGGCAGACCGCCAATGCCAAGCGCAATGTCCAGCCCCAGCGATCCCGTTGAAGAGGCCTCAATCTCGGCCAGGGGATTACCATCGCCCAGCTTCATGATCGAGCCCTTGCCAAACTGCCGCTCAATCTGCGCCAGAGCGCTGTCCAGCGCCTTTTGTTTGTCGCCGCTCTTCTTATTGTCTTTCATGGTCAAAAGATCCGCCATAGTCCCTTGTCCCTTTCTATGTGTCACACCCGCGACCGGGCGGCAATCACTGCTTTGTTCGCCTCTTGTTCTATATGAGATCAAAAAGAGAACATTGCAACGGAAATCTTACATGATCACTCCCATACCGATCTGGTGGCCAAGAGGGTTAAGAGAGTGTTATCCAAGGGAGACACCGATCATTTGCTGCGGAAATTTCACGCTATGCTCATCTTTTTCAAGGAACGGCTGGCTCTGCTGAGCGTGCCCAAAACCGGGACAACCGCCTATCACGCCGCTCTGGCCAGCCGTGCCGACATGGTGTTTGCCAATCCGCCGCAGCTGAAACACGCGCCGGTCTATCGCTACAATCGCTGGATTCGCCCGATGCTGGCAAAGGTCTGTGACGCCGAGATGGAGCTGGTTGCCGTCATGCGTGAACCTGTCAGCTGGCTGGGCAGCTGGTACCGGTTTCGTCAGCGCGACGATCTGCGCGATCATCCCAACAGCACCCAAACCATCAGTTTTGACGATTTTCTGCGAGACGCCTGCAAGGGCAAGCCGCCAGCCCATGCCGACGTCGGCAGCCAGGCGAAATTCCTCGAGCCGCAGCCCAATGGCTGCGCGGTCACTCATCTGTTTCGCTACGAGGCCCCAGAGGCTCTGCAGTCATTTCTACAGGAGCGGCTACAGACCCGCATCGACCTGCCCAGACTGAATGTCAGCCCGAAAGCGCAGTTACGCCCAAGCGAGGCAGCGCTGGAGATTGTCCGACGTAAACGCGCGGCGGAGTTCGACCTTTATGACAGCCTGACCTAAGAGACACGCGGGCGACCGGCCAAAAGGGGCGACAGACGCCACCCCGGGCCGCTCCGGGGGGACTGCCTAGTGTAGCTGCTCATGGACGGTTTCGGTCAGCTGGTTCAGCGAGAAGGGTTTGGGCAGGAACACCGAGTTCGGCACCGATGGCTCTGCCTCGCCAAAGGCCCCCTCGGCGTAGCCCGAGACAAAGACGACGCGGGTGTCGGGCCGTGTCTTCAGCGCCTCACGCACCCAACTCGGCCCATCCATTCCCGGCATCACCACATCGGTGACAAAGACATCAACGGTCAGACCCGGATCTTCGAGTGTGCGCAGCGCGTCCTCAGCGGATTCGGCTTCGAGAACCGTATAGCCGCGCATCCGCAGAGCCCGCGAGGCAAAGGCCCGCACCGGCGCTTCGTCTTCGACCAGCAGAACAACCCCCTCGCCGTGCTGTGCCGCAACCGGTTTGGCAGCTGGGTTCACGGTGACTGTGGCTTCTGGTTCGGGCTGCGTGTTGACAGGGAAGAACAGAGTGAACTGAGTCCCCTGATCCTTGATCGAGTCGACAAAGATGTAGCCGCCCGTCTGTTTGATAATCCCATAGGCGGTTGAGAGACCCAGACCGGTCCCCTCACCTGTCCGTTTGGTGGTATAAAACGGCTCGAACACCTTCTGCAGCTTATCCGGCGCGATACCGACCCCCTCGTCGGAGACTTTGACAGTGACCCAGTCACCGGCGGGGACCACCGCACGGTTGCGCTCCAGCGGTTCATCCAGAACCACCGCTTCGGTCTCGATACGGATCTCGCCGCCCTGTGGCATCGCATCACGTGCGTTCACCACCAGGTTCATCAGCACCTGCTCCAGCTGCCGTTTGTCCGCGCGGATCGACCGCATCACCGGATCATGGCTGAGCGTCAATGTCACCTTCTCACCAACCAAGCGATTCAGAAGATGGGTCAGATCCGACAGGGTATCGCGAACATCCAGCACTTCGGGCTGCAGCGTCTGCTTGCGTGAGAAGGCCAGGAGCTGGCTGACCAGAGCGGCCGCGCGGTTGGCATTCTCGTGGATCTGGATCAGGTCGCCGAAATCCTGGTCGCCCTGATCGTGCCGCAGCAGCAGCAGGTCGCAATGCCCGGAGATGGCTGTCAGCAGGTTGTTGAAATCATGCGCCACACCGCCGGCCAACTGACCAATCGCCTGCATCTTCTGGCTTTGAACGAACTGCGCCTCAAGCGTCTTCAGCTCGGTGGCATCGTTCAAGACCGCAATCAGAACGGTCTCACCCTCTTCGATCACACGGGTGAGTGTCACCTGAACAAAGACTTCCTTGTCACGGCGGGTGAGACGCAGGAATTCGGATTTATGCGAGGCCTGGCCCTCGGCGGTATCGCGCAGCCAGTCCGACATCGGACGGCCAAGTCCATCCATCAGCTGGCCGATATTCAGGTTGCCGCAGGAGCTGATACCAAGCAGGTGCATCCCCATCTTATTCGCCGAAAGCAATGTTCCCTTGGGATCCACCTTGACGAAGGGAACCGGCAAGCTCTCGAGCGAGGCCTGACCGACCGAGGCTTCGCTGGCATCCAGCTGCAGAAAATACAGTTCGCTCCGCCCCTGGCTGCGGTTCTTCTCGCAGACCAGAACCTCGATCAGCCCGCTTTTGGTGCTCATCGTGTTGATCTGCCCGGACAGCACCGGCAGCGAGGGGAAGAGACGATCAGTGGATTTGACCCGTTCCCCGATCAGGCTGCGCGCGGCTTCATTCATGAACAGGACGGCGCCGGTCCGGCCAATGGTCAGCATCGGGATCGGCACCGCATCGGCACCACGGCTGGTTGTTGGACGATCGGTGATTTCTTCGACCCGCCACAGAAAGCTGCCGCCCTGCATCTGATGGACCGCCAGCCGCACATGGCCGCGTCGCGTCACGATATCCTCGCGCGCCGCGCCATCGACACGCGCGCGGCTCTGCATCCGAAAGAGCACGGCCGAAGGATTGGCCAGGATGGACCGCAGCGTCCCTGCCAGCGTTTCGGTATCAACATCGGCAAAACGCTTGCGAGCGGCCCCGTTCGAAGCATGGATCATACCGTCATCGTCACAAACGAAGGTTGCGGTCGCATCCTTGTCGATAAAGCCGGTAAGAAGCGCTGTCGCCACCGCCCGTGCGCGCAGACGTGTGCGGGCCTGTATCAGCATCATCAGGGCCACCGCAATCAGCGTCAGGCCAACCGTGACCAGCCCGCGGGTGATCCAGTCCGGGGTCTGTAGCAGCCAGGGCGCCGTGATGACCATGGCCGACAACAGCAAAACCGCCGCCAGACGAGCGTGTTCTGGCGTGTAGACGCGCAATTGGGGAACGGGTGAAGCTTGGCGACCGTTCATTGCGGCTCCCTCGATGAATTGATCTGCTTATATCGAGACGAATTAAGTTAAAACTGCGTTAAGAATGCAGCGTATGGCTTGCATATAGCGTGGTCAATCGTCGCCCAAACGGACCATCACGGCAACATAGAAACCGTCGGTTCCATTGTGGACCTGCCAGCCGTGATCCTGTTGCAACTGCCAGCCCGGGTTCTCGGCTAGAAACCGATCCACCTGCGCGCGGTTTTCCACATCCAGCATCGAGCAGGTTGCATAGGCCAGCACACCGCCTGCGCCGACCAACTGGCTGGCATCGCTGAGGATCTGCGCCTGGATCCCGCAGAGCTCATCCAGTTTCTCCTGCGTGAGCCGCCACTTGCCCTCGGGCGCACGCCGCCATGAGCCGGAGCCGGAACAGGGCGCGTCGCAGAGCACCAGATCAAAGGGCGCGCGGGCTTCCACGTCATCGGGCGCGAGCAACGTGATGGCGGCTCCGGCACGCGCAGCACGGGTCGGGAGATCCTTCATCCGCTGAGGCGCGATGTCATGAGCAAAGACATCCAGACTGGCCCGGGCCGCCATGGCCAGGCTCTTGCCGCCGCCGCCTGCGCAGAAATCAAGGACGCGCAGGCCATCCGCCAGCGGCAGTGCTTCGATCACCGCCTGGCTTGCCGCGTCCTGTAACTCGACCAATCCGTTTGTGTAGGCATCGCTGTTGCGCAGCTTGCGAGCGCCTTCGGTCACACAGAGGGCCGTGGCCGCCGCCGGATGTGGTTCAGCAAGGATGCCCTCTTCCGCCAGCCGCGCAATCGCTGTGGCCCGATCAGGATGGCTGCGGTTGACGCGCAGATGCACCGGGGCCCGCTCCTGCAATGCGCGTGCCGCAGTCTCGGCGGCGCTGCCAAGGCTGGCTTCAAATGCAGGCCAGAGCCAGTCGGGCATGTTCAGCTCTTCAGCCTGCCCCATCTGCGGCGCGGTCTGCAACAGCGCCTGTTCGGCGGCGTCCAGCGGCGCCGGTGCGTGGCCCACGCCGGTGAAGATATCGGCCGGATCAACCTCTTCTGCGCGCAGAGCCCCCAGCATCAGCTGTCGACCGGTCGTATTGCCGTCAGAGACAGGTGCAGCACCACCGCCGCCACCAAGGGCTGCATAGGACCGCAGGCTGCGCAGCGCGTCAAAAACATGATCCCGCACCGCTGCCCGGTCCTTGGACCCCGCAAACCGGCTCCGCCGCGCCCAGGCCGTCAGCTCCTTCTCGGCAGGCTGTCCCGTCAGGATCTGATCAAGGATCTCAATCGCGGCCTGACGGCGGGCAGCCGGGGTCATACCCCGGCCTCTGGGTGATGGCGGTTGGTCATGGCGACGATGGTCATCGGGGGATCTCCCTGGCTGGCTCAGCCAATACGGTAGTTCGGGCTTTCGCGGGTGATCTGCACGTCATGAACGTGGCTTTCCTTCAGACCAGCGCCGGTGATGCGAACAAATTCGCAGTTCTTGCGCATCTCGTCGACCGTGGCACAGCCGGTGTAGCCCATGGCGGCCCGCAACCCGCCAACCAGCTGATGGATCACCGCCCCGGCCGAGCCTTTATAGGCCACCTGCCCTTCGATGCCCTCCGGCACCAGCTTGTCGCTGGCCGCATCCTTCTGGAAGTAGCGATCCGCAGACCCCCGCGCCATTGCGCCAAGCGAACCCATCCCGCGATAGGATTTGAACGAGCGCCCCTGATACAGGATCACCTCACCGGGGGACTCATCCGTGCCCGCAATCATCGAACCGACCATCGCGCAGGACGCCCCTGCCGCGATCGCCTTGGCAAAATCGCCGGAGAATTTGATGCCACCGTCGGCAATGATCGGAATATCACCGGCAGCGCCTGCGCAATCCATGATCGCGGTCAGCTGCGGCACCCCGACACCTGCCACCATACGTGTGGTGCAGATGGAGCCGGGACCAATGCCGACCTTCACGGCATCCGCACCAGCATCAATCAGCGCCTTGGTTGCGGCGGCTGTGGCGACGTTGCCTGCCACGACCTGCACCTTGGAGGACAGCGCCTTGATCCGCTTCACCGCGTCGATGACGCCTGCCGAATGGCCATGGGCCGTATCCACAACGACGATATCAACACCTGCATCAATCAGCGCCTCGGAACGGGCAAAGCCGCTGTCGCCGACCGAGCTGGCCGCCGCGACACGCAGGCGCCCCAGATCATCCTTGCAGGCGGTGGGGTTCAAAACCGCCTGTTCAGTATCCTTGAGTGTCAGCAGACCTGTCAGCTTGCCAGCCTTATCGGTGACCAGCAACTTTTCGATGCGACGCGCCTTCATCATCGACTTGGCCTCTTCCAGCTCGGCCGGCTCATGCAGCAGCGCGAGATTGTCAGAAGTCATCATCACCGAAACCGGCGTATTGTCGTCAGTGGCAAAGCGCATATCGCGGTTGGTCACGATGCCAACCACACGGCCGTCATTGTCCACAACCGGGAAACCGGTGACGCGGTAGCGCTCCTGCAGAGCCTTGGCATCCGCCAGGGTCTGATCGGCGGTCAGGGTGATCGGGTTGTAGACGATGCCGCTCTCGAAGCGTTTCACGCGGCGCACCTGGCGGGCCTGCTCTTCGAGGTCGAGATTCTTGTGAATGACACCCATGCCGCCGGCCTGCGCCATGGCGATGGCCATACGCGACTCTGTCACCGTATCCATGGCAGAGCTGAGCAGCGGTATGTTAAGGGAGATGCCACCGGTCACCCGCGTGCGGGTATCCGCAGTGCTCGGCAGAACGCTGGACGCAGCCGGTACCAGAAGAACATCGTCGAATGTGAGAGCCTCACGAATCTGCATTTGTCATCCCCATGCATAACCCCGTTTGGCGATGACCCTATGGCACAGAAGCCGAAGGGGGAAAAGAGGCCGAACCGGAAAATCGGAAGAATTGCGCGGGTTTCTCTTGCCGGTGACGAACGGCCCTTGGCGTGGCTCTACGCCCCGCCTGCGCGTCCGCACACCCGTCGCCCGGCTGATCTGTATCAAGGCAGGCCCGCCGCCAATCCGCCACCAAGGGCGCGCGGACAGAGCAAACAGGAGACCCCGATGATTTACCCGCTATCCGGCATTGTTGTTCTTGACCTCACCCATGTTCTGGCAGGTCCCTATGCCTCGATGACGCTCAAGGATCTCGGCGCAAGAGTCATCAAGGTGGAGCGACCGGGCCTGGGTGATGATACCCGTGCATTCCCGCCCTTCAAGGACGGCGAAAGCGCCTATTTTGCCACCATCAACCATGGCAAGGAAAGCATCGCGCTGGACCTGCGCGCCGAGGAAGATCGCGGTATCTTCGATCAGCTGCTGAACGAGGCCGATGTGATCCTCGAGAACTTTCGCCCCGGCGTGATGGAGCGGCTGGGCTACGGCTGGGAGGCGTTGCACACCCGGTTTCCCAAGCTGGTTTATGGCGCCGTCTCGGGCTTTGGTCACAGCGGGCCTGACCGGCTGCGCCCGGCCTACGACATGGTGGTGCAGGCGCGCGGGGGTGTGATGTCGATCACCGGCGAGCGCGACCGCGAACCGGTTCGCGTCGGCGCCTCCATCGGGGATATCGCGGCTGGCATGTTTCTCTGTCAGGGGGTTCTGGCCGCGCTTTATGCGGTGCGCGGCGGCGCGCCGGGGCAGAAAGTGGATATCTCGATGCTCGACAGCCAGCTTGCGCTGCTGGAACATGCAGTGGCGATCACCTCCGTAACGGGTCAGCCGCCGCGTCCTTCGGGCGCCCGCCATCCGTCGATCACCCCGTTTGAGACCTTTCACGCCAGCGACGGTTTGTTCGTGATTGCTGCCGGGAATGACGCGCTCTTTGCCACCCTCTGCACCGCGCTGGAACTGCCGCTGGCCAATGATCCGCGCTTTGCCGACAATCAGTCGCGCTGTGAAAATGCCCGTCTCCTCAAACGGTTGATCGAGGCGGTCACGCTGGATCAGCCGGCGAGCCACTGGATCGACCTGCTTCAGCGCGCAGGTGTGCCCACCGGCCCGATCCAATCGGTGGCCGAGGTAATGCAGGACCCGCAGATCCTGGCGCGCAATATGCTGGTGGATGTCTGCGACAAGGACGGCACACCGAGGTTCAAGGCCGCAGGCAATCCGGTCAAACTCTCCGAGCTGCCCGATGCAACGACCCGCAGGCCCGCCCCGAAACTGGACGAAGACCGGGCCGACATCCTGCGCTGGCTGGCTGCGACTACGGGCGAGTCTCCGGCACGGACCCCTTAGATCGCCGTGACGCCGCCAAAGGGGCGCCAGTTTTGAGCAAATGCGCTCAGAAATGACGCCCGGAGACCGCAAAATGACGCGCGCCGCCTTCCCTCGCGCAAAAAACGCCATATGCTCCGCCCAAACCGCGCAAGCAAGATAGGTACAGGCATGGCAAACGATCCCGTCACCGAGATCCCGACCGAGACCGCAACTGATCCCGCGTCCCATCCGCTGGTGGTCTTCACCCCCTCGGGCAAACGGGGCCGGTTTCCGGTTGGCACCCCGGTTCTCACCGCGGCCAGACAGCTCGGCGTCGATCTGGATTCGGTCTGTGGCGGCCGAGGCATCTGCTCGAAATGCCAGATCACGCCCTCTTATGGTGAGTTCTCCAAACATGGAGTCACCGTCGCCGATGATGCGCTGACCGAGTGGAACAAGGTCGAACAGCGCTATAAGGACAAACGCGGGCTGATCGACGGGCGGCGGCTGGGCTGTCAGGCACAGGTGCAGGGCGATGTGGTGATCGACGTGCCACCTGAAAGCCAGGTCCACCGCCAGGTGGTGCGCAAACGCGCAGAGGCCCGCGAAATCACCATGAACCCCTCCACCCGGCTCTATTATGTCGAGGTGGAAGAACCCGACATGCACAAGCCCACCGGCGATATGGAGCGGCTGATCGAGGCGCTGGACAGCCAGTGGAACTTGAAGGGGGTCAAAACCGACCTGCATATCCTAAGCGTGTTGCAGCCTGCCCTGCGCAAGGGCGGCTGGAAAGTCACCGTGGCCGTGCATCTGGGCGATGCAAACCACCCGCCCAAGATCATGCACATCTGGCCCGGCTTCTACGAAGGCTCGATCTACGGGCTTGCTGTTGACCTCGGTTCCACCACCATCGCCGCGCATCTGTGTGATTTGCAGACCGGCGAGGTCGTGGCCTCCTCCGGCATCATGAACCCGCAGATCCGCTTTGGCGAAGACCTGATGAGCCGGGTCTCCTATTCGATGATGAACAAAGGCGGCGATCAGGAAATGACCCGCGCCGTGCGCGAGGGCATGAATGCGCTGTTCACCCAGATCGCGACTGAAGCGGGCATTGACAAGGCGCTGATCGTCGATGCGGTCTTTGTCTGTAACCCGGTGATGCACCACCTGTTCCTTGGCATTGATCCGTTCGAGCTGGGCCAGGCGCCCTTTGCCCTGGCGACATCCAATTCGCTGGCCCTGCGCGCAAGCGAGCTGGAGCTGAACATCCACCCGGCTGCCCGTGTCTACCTGCTGCCGTGCATCGCTGGCCATGTCGGCGCCGATGCTGCTGCGGTGGCGCTGTCGGAAGCCCCCGACAAATCCGAGGATCTGGTGCTGGTGGTCGATGTGGGCACCAACGCCGAGATCCTACTGGGCAACAAGGAAAAGGTTCTGGCCTGCTCCTCCCCCACCGGGCCCGCATTCGAGGGCGCGCAGATCTCCAGCGGCCAGCGCGCCGCGCCCGGTGCGATCGAACGTGTCGAGATTGATCCCGCCACCAAGGAGCCGCGGTTTCGCATCATCGGCTCTGAGCTCTGGTCCAATGAGGACGGTTTCGCCACGGCTGTCGCCACGACCGGGATCACCGGCATCTGTGGCTCCGGCATCATCGAGGCCATTGCCGAGATGCGACTTGCGGGCATTCTAGATGCCTCCGGTCTGATCGGATCTGCCGAACAGACCGGCAGCACGCGCTGCATTCAGGACGGGCGCACCAATGCCTATCTCCTGTGGGATGGCTCGGCCGACGGCGGCCCGACCATCACCGTGACCAACCCGGATATCCGCGCTATCCAGATGGCAAAGGCCGCGCTTTACTCTGGTGCGCGGTTGCTGATGGACAAATTCGGGATAGACAAGGTGGACCGGGTTGTCCTTGCCGGTGCCTTTGGCGCGCATATCTCGGCAAAACATGCGATGGTTCTGGGCATGATCCCGGATTGCCCGCTCGACAAGGTTACCTCGGCCGGCAATGCGGCAGGCACCGGCGCACGGATCGCGCTCCTCAACACCGCTGCCCGCGCCGAGATCGAGGCCACCGTGCAGCAGATCGAGAAGGTCGAAACCGCTGTGGAACCACGCTTTCAGGAGCATTTCGTGAATGCCTCCGCAATCCCCAATTCCATGGAGCCATTCCCGATCCTCAACAGCATCGTCACCCTGCCGGATGTCAACTTCAACAGTGGCGGCGGTGACAGTGGTGACGACGGCGGACGCCGTCGCCGCCGGCGCCGTGGCTAGCGTCTGTTGACGGTTCAAATTTGCTGGTTGGAGGGCGGTTGTGCGCTTGACCCTCCCCGGCGAAACCGGTAATCAGCCCTTATTGGCGCGGGTATGGTGAAAAGGTATCACGGCAGCTTCCCAAGCTTTAGTTACGAGTTCGATTCTCGTTACCCGCTCCAAAATCTCCCAGATCAGCACACTACGCCAAGCCATTGATATTTCGCTGGATTTTTCGGCGCGTGATTGGCGTTTCCCACATAGTTACGCCGCAAGTCGACTTGCGACCTGCCGCCATTCCTTCTACCGACAGGGCCATGGATCTGATTTTTCACACCCCGCTCAGCCCCGAAGCGCAACGCCATCACGGGCTGGAGACGCCGCAGCCGCTTGCCATGGCGGATCGGGTGCGGTTCTCTGAATTGGACATTCTGCACCACGTCAATAACAAGGCCTATCTGAGCTGGTTCGAAACCCTGCGCGTGGCCTATTATGATCGGTTTTTTGCGCCCCATTTCACGGGAATGCCCACGCCACGCAATGTATTGCGCAACGCCAATGTCCATTATGTCAAAGAGATGGTGCTGGATGAGAGCTATATCGCCACCGCCCGTGTGGTGTCGTTCCGGCGCACTTCATATGTCATGGAACAACAGATCTGGTCAGGCGATCTGCGTGCCAGGATGACCGGAGTCATGGTGCTGCGTTCGCCAGATGGACGCGCAGGCTATCCGCTCCCCGACAGTTTGCGCGCCGCCCTGATGGAGCAGGACGGCGCAGTCGCAGAGGCCTGAGCCATCAGCAGAAGGTCACATCACTTAAGGCGCCCAATGCACTGTCATTTCTGACAAAACCGCCTGAATCGGCGCCTCTTCGGGCGGCAGAGATTTCGCCCGTTCCAATGCCTCACGCTTGGCATCGCCATAAATCACCAGATGTTTGGCAATCGCAGCGTCCAATACACGCGCCGACAGGCTGACACGCGGTTCGGGCTGGCTGTCGGGCCGCATCACCGCCAAAATCGGCGCATCCGCAGCCAGAGCCTCGGCCAGCCCGGAGACGCCGGGAAACAGCGAAGCTGTATGCATGTCCTCGCCCATACCAAGCAGCACCACCGACAGCGGCAGATCCGGCTGGATCTGGCTTTCGACTTCGGCCAGCACCTCCTCGGGCGCGCGCGCGGGCACATGGAACGGCAGAAACGTCGCCGCAGCGGCGCGGTTGACCAACAGCCGTTCACGGATCATCCGCGCATTGGAACGCGCGCTGTCAGACGGCACCCAGCGCTCATCTGTCGCCATGAGGCGCACCCGCGCCCAGTCAATATCGGCAGCGCAGAGGTCGTCAAAAATCGGCGCAGGCGTGGTGCCGCCCGCAACGGCAAAAGACGCGCTGTCATGATGCAGCAGATGGGTTTTCAGGTCACCGGCCAGTTGATTGGCCACATCAATGGCCAGCATGTCCCGATCAGCATATTCGATAATATTCATGGGTTGATCCCCCGCCATTCCCGTTGATCGCGCCGCATCAGAAGATCCGCATCCCCCGGCCCGGTGCTACCGCTATCATAGGGTTTTGGCACATCCCCGCGCGATGTCCAGCCCGCAATGATGGGATCTGTCCAGGCCCAGGCCGCTTCGACCTCGTCGCCGCGCATGAACAACGTCTGATTGCCCCGGATCACATCGGTGATCAACCGCTCGTAAGCATCCGGTGCGCCGTCGATATCGGCCCCCAGCGCCTGGGCAAAGCTCATATCCAGCGGCACGTCGATCAACCGCATACCGCCCGGCCCCGGCTCCTTGATGGTCACCTTGAGGGTGATGCCCTCATCCGGTTGCAGGCGAATGGTCAGCAGATTGGCATGGCGCCCGGCATCAGCACCAAAGATCGAATGTGGAGCATCCTTGAAAAACACATTGATCACCGAGGATCGCGCCACCAGCCGCTTGCCGGTGCGCAGATAGAACGGCGTGCCCGCCCATCGCCAATTGCTGATATGCGCCTTCAGCGCCACATAGCTTTCGGTGGTCGAGCGCGGATCACCGGCGGTTTCGCGATAGGAAAGATCCGCGCCCGGCTCCGCCCCCTCAACAGAGGTATATTGGCCGCGCACGATATGGTGCGGCTCCACCGGTTCCAGCGCCCTGATCACCTTAAGCTTTTCGTCACGTACGGCGTCGGGATCAAACTTCGCCGGAGGCTCCATCGCAATCAGGCAGAGCAACTGCATCAGATGGTTCTGCATCATGTCACGCATCGCGCCGGATTTGTCGTAATACGACTCCCTGCCGCTTACGCCCACCGATTCAGCCACTGTGATTTGAATATGATCAACATACTGACTATTCCACAGAGGCTCAAAAAGCATGTTGCCGAACCGGATCGCCATCAGGTTCTGCACTGTCTCTTTGCCCAGGTAGTGATCAATCCGGTAGATCTGGCTTTCATCGAAATGGCTGGCGAGCGTACGGTTCAGCGCCTTGGCCGAGGCAAGATCATGCCCGAACGGCTTTTCCACCACGATTCGGGTGTGATCATCGGCCAGTTCATGGGCCCAGATCTGTTCGGCCAGCGGTGCAAATAGAGTTGGCCCGACGGAAAAGTAGAACACCCGCACACGGTCCGTCGTCGGCCGGCCCAATTGCTGCGCCAGCGCGCGCCAGCCTGCTGTCTCCGTGGCATCAATGGCAAGATAGTCCAGCCGCGCCAGAAACCGCTCAAGCTCAGCGGCGCGCATCGCCAGATCTGTGGCGCCGCTCTCATCCTGCAAGGCGCGGCGGACCAGATCGCGATACCCGTCACTGCCAAGGTCGCCCCGCGCCGCGCCCAGAATACGGGCATCCTGTGGCAGCTGGCCCGCGCAATGGCGCCGGAACAAGGCGGGCAGAATCTTGCGCTGCGCCAGATCGCCGGTACCGCCAAATATGACCAGATCGAAGGCCTGAACCGGAATAACACGAGAAACCATGATGCGCCTTCTCTCACCCCTGAGATTCCACGCCGCGGCGAGATGCGCCTCAGGCACATGCACGCGGCCGCAAACCGTTACCGAAGCGGGCGCCAACCAGCTGGGCCCACCTGTTTTCGGTTCTATTCGGCGCCAGTATAAGCAGTTGCCAGTGAAAGAAAACAGCTCTCCGGCACGCCGAAGTGACAGCAGCACAGCTGGAGAGCGGCCGCAGGTAAGATGGCTCAGCTCTGCTCAGCCCCCAGCGTCTTCACCGGGGACCGTCCAATGGGGCGCTGTCAGTGGATCTGCAACACGCCTTTGACGTGGCGCCACTCTCCGGGGCTGATCATCTTGCGATGGGTAAATCGGACAGAATGAAGCGGGCCGTCGATCTCACGGTGCCAGAATTCAATGAATTTGAACAATCGCGGATGGTCCGGTGCAAGATCATAATCCTGCCAGATAAAGGTGTTCAGGACATGGGTGTGATCCGGCATATGATAGGTCATCTCTGCCGTGGTCAGACCGTAACCCTTCAGCATCAGTTCGGTTTCGCTTTCCTTCATTTCAGGTCTCCCTTACGGATCCCCCCATTCCACACTAGCACGCAATGGGTTAATTCTTAACGAATACAGTTCCTTGCCCAAAAACATCGGTCATTGACCGGGTGAAAACCCCTGCTTGCTTGCGCCTTATATGCCCTGTCTGTTAAGGTGCTGACACAATATATAGACCCAATAATAACAACGGGCAGCCAACGTGAACGATACGCCGGAAACTCCTGAAAACATGGACGAAAACAAACCCGCAAGGCCCAAATACGACGGCCCGACGGTGTCCATCGAATCCGAGATGCGCACATCGTATCTCGATTATGCGATGTCGGTTATTGTCAGCCGCGCCATTCCCGACCTGCGCGATGGTCTGAAACCGGTTCATCGCCGGATCCTCTACGCCATGCATGAGGTCGGAAACTCGCATGACAAACCCTATCGCAAATCGGCGCGTCCGGTTGGTGATGTCATGGGTAAATACCATCCCCATGGTGACTCCGCGATCTATGACGCGCTGGTGCGAATGGCGCAGGATTTCTCCATGTCGCTGCCGCTTCTGGACGGTCAGGGCAACTTCGGCTCGATGGACGGCGATAACCCGGCGGCGATGCGTTACACCGAGGTGCGGATGGACAAACCCGCAGCCTCGCTGCTGGCGGACATCGAAAAAGAGACGGTCGATTTTCAGGACAACTACGATGGCAAGGACCGTGAACCCACGGTACTGCCCGCGCGTTTCCCGAATATGCTGGTCAATGGCGCTGGCGGTATTGCCGTCGGCATGGCCACGAATATCCCTCCTCACAACCTCGGCGAGGTGATCGACGCCACGCTTTCGCTGATCGAGGATCCCGATCTGACCAGCGAGCAGCTGATCGATTATATCCCCGGCCCCGACTTTCCGACCGGCGCGCTGATGCTGGGTCGCTCCGGTGCCCGCAAGGCCTATCTTGAGGGGCGCGGCAGCGTCATTATCCGTGCGAAGACGCGGGTCGAGGAAATCCGCAAGGACCGCTATGCCATTGTCGTGGATGAGATTCCCTATCAGGTGAACAAGGCCGCGATGATCGAGAAAATCGCCGAGCAGGTTCGCGAGAAGAAGATCGAGGGCGTCGCCCACGTGCAGGACGAATCTGACCGCAACGGCGTGCGTGTGGTCGTGGAACTGAAGCGCGATGCCACCGCCGAGGTGGTGCTGAACCAGCTCTACCGGTTCACGCCGATGCAGACGCATTTCGGCTGCAACATGCTGGCGCTGAACGGTGGGCGTCCCGAGCAGCTGACGCTGCGCCGGTTCCTGACCTCCTTCCTTGATTTCCGCGAAGATGTGATTGCCCGGCGCACCGCCTATGATCTGCGCAAAGCGCGTGAACGCAGCCATATTCTGTGCGGCTTGGCGGTTGCTGTCTCCAATGTGGATGAGGTGGTTGCGACCATCCGTGCCTCTGCGGATGCAGCCGAGGCGCGGCACAAGCTGATGACCCGGCGTTGGCCGGCCGCAGATATTGCGCCCTATATCCGTCTGATCGACGACCCGACCCATACGATGAATGACGATGGCACCTATAACCTCTCCGAGGTTCAGGCCCGCGCCATTCTGGAACTGCGGCTGCAGCGTCTGACCCAGATCGGCGTCAAGGAAGTCACCGACGAGCTGGAACAACTGGCGGGCAAGATCAAGGAATACCTTGAAATTCTCTCCTCGCGTGAGCGGATCCTTGGCATCATCTCCGACGAGCTGCGCGAAGTGCGTGACAATTTCGCGGTTCCCCGTCGCACCGAGATCGTCGACTGGTCCGGTGATATGGACGACGAAGATCTGATCGAACGCGAGGACATGGTCGTGACGATCACCAGTGGCGGCTATATCAAGCGGACCCCGCTTGCCGATTTCCGCGCGCAAAAGCGCGGCGGCAAGGGTCTGTCGGGGATGCAGACAAAGGAAGAGGATGTTGTCACTAACCTCTTTGTCGCCAATACCCACACGCAGCTGTTGTTCTTCACCACTGATGGCATGGTCTACAAGCTGAAGACCTGGCGTCTGCCACAGGGCGGCCGTACCTCAAAAGGCAAGGCAATCGTCAACATCCTGCCGATCCCCACCGGGGTGTCCATCGCGGCGATCATGCCCGTCGATGTGCCGGATGACGAATGGGAAAACCTGCAGGTGGTCTTTGCCACCAGCGGCGGTGACGTGCGCCGCAACCGGCTTTCGGATTTCACCAATGTACGCCGCAACGGCAAGATTGCGATGAAGCTGCCCGAGGATGGTTCGGTCAAGCTGGTCAATGCCCGGATCTGCTCCGAAGATGATGACGTGATGCTGTTCACCGACTCCGGTCGTGCGATCCGCTTCCGCACCACTGATGTGCGGGTCTTCAACTCACGTGAATCGACCGGTGTCCGCGGCATCCGCCTGACTGGTGATGACCATGTGGTGTCGATGTCGGTGATCCGCCATTTCGAAGCCTCGCCCGAGGAACGCGCCGCCTATCTCAAGATGCGCCGCGCGGTGGCAGGTCTGACTGATGATGGCGAAGGTGACGAGGAAGAGGCCGTCGCAGGCGCCATCAGCCAGGAGCGCTATGCCGAGATGTCGGCCTCCGAGAACCTGATCCTGACCATTACCTCCGGCGGCTCGGGCAAGCTCAGCTCCAGCCATGATTACCCGGTACGTGGCCGCGGTGGCATGGGTGTCACCGCAATGGACAAGGCGATGCGCGGCGGTGCCATTGTTGCCTCCTTCCCGGTTGAGATGGATGACCAGATCATGCTTGCCACCTCCAAGGGGCAATCGATCCGGGTGCCGGTTGATGGCATTTCCTTCCGGTCGCGCTCCGCCGGTGGCGTGCGGGTGTTCAACACTGCCAAGGGCGAAGAGGTTGTCTCGGTTGCCTGGATTGCCGAGCAATCCGACGATGACGACGATCTGCCAGACGCGGATACCGCCGCCAGCGCAGAGGCCTGATCCCGCCCGGGATCATCTGCCAAGACTTCAAAACGCCACCCTCGGGTGGCGTTTTCGTTAATCAAAACCTAAGCAGTGTCTGTCATTCTTCCTCCCACAAACGCCATCGCGAAGGGAGGCACCATGAACCTCTATCACTGCTCGATCGACCTGCATCATGAGGCCAAGGCGCTTGCCTTTGCCAACGCCGTGGACCAATGGATGTCTTATCTGCGCGAGCGTGAGGTGATCCAAGGCTGGCGCCTGCTGCGCCGCAAGCTGAACCTCGCCAGCGACAAGCACCGGGATTTCCTGCTGGAAATCGAATTCGCCAATATGACCCAACTGGATCAGGCGTTTCGGGTGCTGGGCGAATTGGACGAGCATGTCGAGCGGCTCTACGCAAATGTGAATGCGCTGATCGCCTCGGCTGATTTCGGGCTTTATCGCCCCTTCCCCGATCCCGAACGTGCCGAGCGGATGGCGCTGATCTGACTGGCAGGACTCCGGCTGGAACAGACAAATAAGCCCCCGCCAGTTTCCGGCGAGGGCTTTGAATTACTGCTCAAGATCTTGAACCAATGCGCGCTTACAGCCCGTAGAGCGCGCCGAACTTCTGTTCCAGATAGGACAGCAACGGCTCCGGGCTGGGCGCCATGCCCGCAGCATGAGTGATCGTCTCGACCGGGCTACGCAACCCGCCATGGGTCTGCAGGTTATCCCGCAGCCAGCTGGTTGCCGCCACGGTATCACCCGTCGCCAGCTGCGCTTCCAGATCCGGCACTGCCTGACGCAGCGCGTCATAAAGACAGCCGGCATAGACATTGCCCAGCGAATAGGTCGGGAAGTATCCAAACAGCCCCACCGACCAGTGCACGTCCTGCAGGCAGCCGTTGGATGGCTTATCAACGGCATAGCCAAAATCAGCGGCAAAACGGTCGTTCCAGGCTGCCTCCAGATCCTTAACCTGCAAATCGCCGGACATCAGCGCCCGTTCCAGATCAAACCGCATCATCACATGCAGGTTATATTGCAGCTCATCCGCCTCGGTGCGGATATAGCCGTTATGCACCGCATTCACGGCCGCATAGAAGGCATCAGCATCCGCAATGCCGAAATCACCAAACTGCAGCACCATCTGATCGAACAGCCAGCCGGTGAAGGCACGGCTGCGGCCCAGCTGGTTCTCGTAGATCCGGCTCTGGCTTTCGTGCACCCCCATCGACACGCCACGCCCTAGCGGCGTGAACAGATAGGCATGGTCAATGTTCTGTTCATATGCGGCATGGCCCACTTCATGGATGGTCGAGTAGAAGCAGTTGAACGGATCCTCATCGCTGGTGCGGGTGGTGACGCGCACATCAAGCCCGCTGCCGGAACAGAAGGGATGCACCGCCTTGTCGACCCGGCCGTGGCTCATCTGATAGCCGAAGGTCTCGGCCAGCGTGGTGGTCAGGGCCATCTGTTTATCGGCATCGAAATGACCGCTGACGCCTTTGGGCGTGGGGCGGTCCAGCACGCGGGCGCGCAGCTCCACCAGACGCGGGCGCATGGCATCAAACAGCGTCGCAATTTCCGCCCCTGTGGTGCCGTGTTCATAATCCGCAACCATCGCGTCATAAACATCGCCCCCGGCGGCGAGTGCCTGCCCCTCTTCGCGCTTCAGGGCAACCACCTCTTCCAGCACGGGCAGGAAGGCTTCGACATCCTCGGCGGCACGGGCAGCCGCCCATTTGCCCTGCGCCTCGGAGGTAACGCGGGCGATACGTTTGGCGAGATCTCCGGGCACTTTCACGGCGCGCTCGTAGCTTCGGCGGATCTCGCGCAGCTGGGCGGCACCGATCTCATCGGGCGCGTCGGCCTGCTCCAGCCAGTCAGCGACCTGCGGATCAGAGCGGCGGGCGTGCAGCACAGCCTCGATGGCGGCCATTTCCTCGCCCCGCTGAGGCGCGGCACCGCGCGGCATCATCGTCTCCTGATCCCAACCCAAACGGCCGGCAATCTGGCCAAGCGCCTGGGTGTCACGCTCATAGGCCATCAAATCGTCAAATGCGCTCATTCTCAGTGATCCTTAATCGAAGTTGCAATCGGATAGCCCGACAGATACCGCGCCCTGAGGATCAGGACCCAGAGGCAAACAGCCATCAGCTGATGCAGGATCGCAACCTGCCAGGGTGCGGCATAGAGCACGGTGACAATACCCAGAACCATTTGCAACAGCAGCGCCGCAAAGACCGCGTTAAAGGCAAAGCGCGTCCGCGGATGGGCGCTGCCTCTGCCCCGCAGCCAGACAACAACGCCAAAGGCCAACAGGAGATATCCGCTGACGCGGTGAATGAACTGCACAAGGCCGGGGTTTTCAAAGAAATTGGTCCAGAGTGGCTCCAGCATGAAGGGCTGCGGCGGCAGGATCTGCCCCCCCATCAGCGGCCAGTCGGTGTAGGAACGGCCCGCATCAATGCCGGCAACCAGCGCGCCCAGAAGGATCTGCAAGAAGCTGAAATGCAATAGCCCGGTCGACAGGCCGAACAGCTTGGTCTCCTTGGCGCGACGCGCCTGCATCAGATCGCGATCCTCACGCCCCAGCAGGAACATATACCAGGAAATGAACCCCAGAATGACAAAGGCGAGCCCCAGATGCGTCGCCAGCCGGTAAGAGGCAACCGAGGTCATGCCTTCACCCTGCGTGACACCCGATTCCACCATCCACCAGCCGATCGCGCCCTGCACGCCGCCCAGAACACCCAGTAGCGCCAGACGTCCGGTCCAGCCGACCGGGATCTGCCGCGCCAGCGCAAAACCTAGGAACCCCAGCGCCCAGACCAGACCAATAACGCGGCCCAGTTGGCGATGGCCCCATTCCCACCAGTAGATTTCCTTGAAGTCGGCCAGCTGCATCCATTGGTTGGCAATGCGCCACTGGTCGATTTCCTTGTATTTGTCGAACTCCGCCTGCCAGTCTGCCTCGGTCATGGGGGGGATCGCGCCGGTGATCGGCCGCCATTCGGTGATCGACAGACCGCTGTCGGTCAGGCGCGTCAGCCCGCCCACCACGATCATTGCCACCACCAGCGCAAAGAGCACCGCAAGCCACGCGCGGATTGCCCCCCTTGCGCCACGGCGGGCACGGTCGATGCCGCCCGGTTGCGCCTGCGGGCGCTCCTGCGGCTCATTGCCGGAAACCTCTTCGAAAATGCTGCGCTTGCTCATGCTTGCCTCTTCCAATTTCCCGTCAAGCTAGGCCGCAGACGCGACCCCGTCCAGTGGGCGACTATGGCGCAAATCGGCCCGAAGTCGCGTCTCAGTCGCGTTTTTCTTTCCAGCGGACCATCTGTCGCATGATCCCGTGCAGCATCTGCACATCGGCGCGGGTCAGCGGCATCCGGCTGAACAGGTTGCGAAACACCGTCTTCATGCTTGGGGCCTTGTCCGGCGGAAAAAAGAAACCAGCCTCGTCCAGCCGTTCCTCATAGTGATTGACCAGCGCATCAACATCGCCATGAGTGGCCCAATCCGATTTGCCAAGGTCGGTCACAACCGGCATCACCTCAGTCACCTGCCTGCGCCATTCATAAGCGGTGAGCAGGACGCATTGACCAAGGTTGAGCGAGGCGAAATCCGGGTTCACCGGAACCGATATGATGGCATTGGCTCGGGCGATGTCCTCATTCTCAAGGCCCGCCCGTTCGGGTCCGAACATCACGGCCACCCGTTCGCCAGCTGCAATTTTCTCCGCAGCCAGCTTCATCGCCGCCTCGGGGCTGTAGACCGGTTTGGTCAGTTCACGCGGGCGCGCCGTCGTGGCAAAGACAAAATCGCAATCCGCGATGGCGCCTGCCAGATCTTCGGCCAGCTGCGCCTCATCCAAGAGCCGCCCAGCACCAGAAGCCATGGCCACCGCCTTGGGGTTCGGCCAGCCATCGCGCGGGGCCACGATGCGCATCCGGTCCAGCCCGAAGTTCCACATCGCCCGGGCGGCGGCGCCGATATTCTCGCCCATCTGCGGGCGCACGAGGACAAAAGCGGGTTGAGGGGTGTCGCTGGGCATCCGTTTCTCCAAAAAATCTGCTCTGCTCTAATCGGCGCGGGCCTGATGGGCAAGGCTCGGTCGCGGGACTTCTGTGCAAACGCTGCTATATTCCCGCATAATGAGCGTAGCATCACACGGAAATATCCCACCCGGGATGTCGCCAAATCCTTGCGTCCAGTGGCAGATGCGCTAAACACCGACAACCACTGAACAGGAGCCCTCCCGATGGACAGCCCCGCTGACGCCCCCGAAACGCCGCAGATCTATCTGACGACACCTCCCAGTTTTGAGCTTGGCCGGTTTCCCGACCAGCTGGCGCGGGTGCTGGATGAAGTGGAGATCGCCTGCGTCCGGCTGGAGCTGGCCAGCCGCGATGAGGACACACTGAGCCGTGCCGGCGATGCGCTGCGCGCTGTCGCCCATGCCCGCGACGTGGCGATTGTGATCACCGATCATCAGATCCTCGCCGAGCGTCTCGGCCTTGACGGCGTGCATCTCTCCGATTCAGCCCGCCCGGTGCGCGCCGCGCGCAAGGCGCTTGGCGCCGATGCAATTGTCGGCAGTTTCTGCGGTGCCTCACGCCACGACGGGCTGACCGCTGCCGAAGCCGGCGCTGATTACGTCAGCTTTGGCCCGATTGGCACCTCCGGGCTTGGCGATGGCAATCAGGCGCAGAAAGATCTGTTTGAATGGTGGTCGCAGATGATCGAAGTGCCCGTGGTCGCCGAAGGCGGGCTGACCGTTGATCTGGTCCGTGATCTGGCACCCTATACTGATTTCTTCGGTATCGGCGATGAGATCTGGCGCGAGGAAGATCCTCTGGCGAGTCTGCGGCAGCTGATGGCCGCAATGGAAGGCTGAAACCGCCCATTTTGTCTGGCCAAGGCCACATATCGGAAACGAAGCTGACCGGCGCCACCGCCGGTCAGAGGAACAGACGCTCCACGCACCAGTATCCGCCGATCAGCGCGATCGTGAAACTGGCGGGGATGGCAACCCGGCCGCGGTATTTCGGATGCCGCCAGAACCAGAACCCCAGCAGCCCATAGGCCGCGCCGACAACGGTCAGCTGCCCCAGTTCAACGCCAACATTGAACCCCAGGAGTGCCGGCAGAAACTGCGCCTCAGGCAGGCCGAATTCGCCCAGCACCGAGGCAAATCCCAAGCCGTGCAACAGGCCAAAGCCAAAGATCACCAGAGTGCGCCAGCTGTGCAGCTTGCGGGCAAAGATATTCTCAACCGCGACAAACACGATGGATCCTGCGATCAGCGGCTCAACTATGGCCGGGTTGATATGCACCAGCCCCAATGCCCCGAGCGCCAGCGTGATTGTATGCGCTACGGTAAAGGCACTGATCTGCCATATCAGCGGCCGCAGCCGGGTGCTGAAGAAGAACAACCCCAGTACAAACAGAATATGATCCAGCCCCTTTGGCAGGATATGCGTATACCCGACCGG
The DNA here is from genome assembly GCF_048056175.1 of Phaeobacter sp. JH20_29. Classification (NCBI taxonomy): domain Bacteria; kingdom Pseudomonadati; phylum Pseudomonadota; class Alphaproteobacteria; order Rhodobacterales; family Roseobacteraceae; genus Phaeobacter; species Phaeobacter sp. JH20_29. The sequence continues at coordinate 333,482 of NZ_JAYMWO010000013.1, read as the reverse complement.
CACATAGTCGACGAAGGCCTCGCTTGGCGTCTTGGCCAGCCCGCCGGACAGCGGAATGGTTGGCGTGGTCTCGCCGCCTTGCAGATAGCCGGTATAAGGACCTTCCACACCGTTCTGACGCAACACCACACCGCCTGATCCCTTGGGCCAGCCGATCTTCAGCCCGCGTGCACCGGTGGGAACCTCGCCCGACAGCTGCAGGATGCTGCTGCGCGGCAGGCTGACGTCACCCGGCTCCGGGATCTCGATCCCGACCACCTCCAGTGCGATATCGCCACCCGCCTCGATCCGCAGCGCCTGCAGCCAGTCTTCGGCAAAGACCTGAACCATCGGTTTCAGCTCATCCGGGCCAAGCCCGCGCAGGTCGTCATAGTCCCGCGCCTGATCAACGGTATCCGTATCGTCAACGCCATCAAGATCGATGCCTGCGACAAATGCCTCGGCGTTCAGACGCAGGTCCATCTTCAGCCGCCCGTCGGCAATTTCAAAATCCGCAATCGTCGGCGTGACTTCATGCGCAAAAACACTAGAGTAGGAGAGGCTCCAGAAGAGCCAGACCAGCAACAGACGGCTCAGCTGGGGGAGCCTGCGACCGGCGTGGCTGCGACGTCGCACCGGAGCCTCCATCGACGCCGCGCGTTGCCCGTCTCTGTCATCCTGCGCCCCAGCCAGAGGTCCCATCTGCGCCATGCGTTCTGTCCACCCTGTTGTTCTTATTCTGCTCACGCTCGCCACCAATATCATCGGCGGCCGCGCCCTTGCCCATGAGTTTTGGATTGCGCCAGAAAAATATCAAGTGAAATTAGGCGCCTCGGTGCAGGCAGATCTGCGGAATGGGCAGTTCTTCAGCGGGTCGCGCCTGGCGTATTTCGACCGCAATATCGCCCGCTTCGAGATCTGGGATCAGCTCGGTGCCCATCCCTACGCTGGTCGGATGGGAGATATGCCGGCATTACAGCTCGAGCCACCGGCCGAGGGGCTGCTGGTGGTGGTCCACGAAACCACGCCGGACACGCTGACCTACAAGACCTGGGAGGAGTTCGCAAAATTTGCGGCCCATAAGGATTTCGCCGATATCAAGTCCCGCCATGCCGCGCGCAACCTGCCGGATGCGGGCTTTGCAGAGCGCTATACCCGCCACGCCAAATCGCTGGTTGCTGTGGGCAACGGCGCCGGGGCGGATCGCGCAACCGGTCTGTTGACCGAGTTCGTCGCGCGGGCCAACCCCTACACCGACGATCTCACCGCTGGCCTGCCGGTTGAGCTGCTGTTCGAGGGGACCGCGCGCCCCGACGCCCAGATCGAAGTGTTCGAGCGCAGCCCAGATGGCAATGTCGCTGTCACATTGACCCGCAGCGATTCCCAAGGGCGGGCGACGATCCCGGTCAAATCCGGTCACGTCTACCTGCTCGACGCCGTGGTGCTGCGCAGTCTGGACGCCGAGGCGGGTGCGTCCGATGATGGCGCTACCAAAAGAGGCCCCATACCGGTCTGGCAAACCCATTGGGCGGCGTTGACTTTCGCGGTTCCCTAGATCGGTTGCGCCTTGCGGGGGCGGGAAAAACGCGGCAATACGGGATTTATGACACAGGTTCCGCACTCTCCCGCTTCACCTAGATCTGAGGCTCCGGCCGCCTTGGGCGTCGGCACCGCCGCAGATCAGCCTGACATCCTCTGCATTGGCTCCGTCCTCTGGGACATTATCGGCCGCTGCACGGCTGAAATGCAGCGCGGATCCGATATGCCCGGACGTATCAGCCGCCTGCCCGGCGGTGTTGCGATGAATATCGCGATGACACTGGCCCGCTTTGGTCTGCGTCCGGCCCTGCTCAGCGCAATCGGGCGCGACCCGGAGGGTGACGAGCTGGTCCATGCCTGTGCCCATCTCGGCCTTATCACCGATCATCTCTACCGCTCGGAAGATCTGCCCACCGACCGCTATATGGCCGTCGAAGGTGCCAACGGTCTGATTGCCGCGATTGCCGATGCCCATTCGCTTGAAGCCGCAGGTGCCAAGATCCTGCGACCGCTCAGCGATGGTACTCTTGGCAGTGCGGAAACGCCCTATACCGGTCCCGTCGCGCTTGATGGCAATCTGACGCTGTCGCTGCTGGACGACATCACTGCCGACCCGATCTTTGCCAAGGCGGATCTGCGCGTCGCGCCCGCCTCTCCGGGCAAGGCCGAACGCCTGCGCCCCTTTCTGCTGCGCAGCTGTGGCACGCTCTATGTGAACCTCGAAGAGGCCGGCCTGCTCTGTCAGGACGACTTCACCGACAGCGCCACCGCTGCCCGCGCCATGCTGGATCGCGGCGCAGCGCGGGTACTGGTCACCGATGGTGGCAGCACCGCCACCGAAGCCGACCACAACGGCCTGATCACCCAGGCGCCACCGCGCGTGACCGTGGCGCGCGTCACCGGCGCCGGTGACACTTTCATGGCCGCTCATATCGCGGCCGAGGCCCGCGGCGAAGACCGCGAAACCTCCCTTGCGTCGGCATTGAAAGCCGCTGCCACCTATGTTTCAGGAGAACCACCCCTTTGATCAATATGACATTTTCCGCCGAGGTCGCCGCCGCCCGCGACTCCGGCCAGGCCATCGTTGCGCTTGAAAGCACCATCATCACCCATGGCATGCCCTATCCGCAGAACGTCGAAGTCGCCGCTCAGGTCGAAGACGACATTCGCGCCGCAGGCGCGGTGCCTGCCACCATGGCCGTGATCGAGGGCGTGCTGCACATCGGCCTTGAACCCGATCAGCTGCAGGCGCTTGGCCAGGCAAAGAACGTCGCCAAGATCTCGCGCGCGGATATGCCGGCCTGTATCGCCACAGGCGGCACCGGGGCAACAACCGTCGCAGCCACCATGATTGCCGCACGGCTGGCCGGGATCAGCGTCTTTGCCACCGGTGGCATCGGCGGTGTCCACAAAGGCGCCGAGACCAGCTTTGACATTTCCGCCGACCTTATGGAGCTGGCCCAGACCCCGGTAACCGTGGTCGCCGCAGGCGCCAAGGCGATCCTCGACATTCCGAAGACGCTCGAGGTGCTGGAAACCCAAGGCGTGCCGGTCATCGCCTATGGTCAGGACAGCTTCCCTGCGTTCTGGTCCGCAACCTCGGATCTGGCCGCCCCCCTGCGCATGGACAGCGCCGCAGAGATCGCCCGTGCCCATGCCACCCGTCAGGCGATGGAGCTGCCCGGTGGCCAGCTGATCGCGAACCCGATCCCGGCAGCAGACCAGATCGCAGCCGAGGATCTGGCCCCGGTTCTGGCCCAGGCCCAGTCCGAAGCGGACGCGGAAGGCATCAGCGGCAAGGATGTAACCCCCTTCCTGCTGCAGCGTATTTTTGAGCTGACCGAGGGCCGCTCGCTCAAGGCCAATATTGCCCTGGTGCGCAACAATGCCCGTCTCGCAGCGGAAATCGCCAAGGAATTGGTCAACTTGAAGCAATAAAAGGTCTTTCTGCGCAGCTGCCCATTGCGGTTGCGCAGTTCCCTGCCTAGCTTCCTTACGTTCCTCTTTGGTGAAACGCACAGATGACCACGCCCTTCGACGACGAAACCACCCCCCGCCGCCCCGGCCTTTTTGCCCGGCTGCGGTCGTCCTTCTTTACCGGCATCGTGGTCATTGCCCCGGTTGGCTTGACCATCTGGCTGCTATGGACCGTGATGGGCTGGATCGACGGGGTTGTGCTGCCGCTGGTGCCGCATACCGTGCGGCCAGAACAGTATATCGGGATCAACCTGCGTGGCGTCGGGCTGATTATCTTCTTGCTGTTCACCATTGTGGTTGGCTGGATCGCCAAGGGGATCATAGGCCGTTCGCTCATCGGCTTTGCCGAGAGCCTGGTGGATCGCATGCCGGTGGTGCGCTCGATCTACTCCGGGATCAAGCAGATCTCGGAAACCGTGTTTGCCCAGACCGAGCGCAGCTTTGATACCGCCTGCCTGATCCAGTATCCCCGCCGCGGCATCTGGGCGATCGGCTTTGTCTCCACCACGGCCAAGGGCGAGGTGGCCGACCGCGCTGAAACCGGCGGCAACCTTCTGTCGATCTTCGTGCCGACAACGCCGAACCCGACCTCCGGCTTTCTGCTGTTCTTCCCCGAAGAAGACGTCATCATGCTGGATATGAGCGTGGAAGAAGCTGCAAAACTGGTGATTTCCGCCGGGCTTGTCTATCCGAACGCCAAGGATCCGACCAAACCTGTCGACCCCAGCGCAGATTAAGCCTCCGCTTAAGCCCCGGCCGTTTCCTTGACGGGCGGCCGCATTTAGCCAAACATCTCGGCCAGATCCACTGTCGATGAGACGCCGATCGCGGCGCAATCCTGTTCCAGAAAGCGCTCCGCTGCGGCCCGGCCTGCCGCCTTCAGCTTTGCCAGGATCTGCGGGATCGGGATCAGCTTGGTATTGACCGATAGCTGCCGCATCAGATCATCATCAGCGATCATATGCACCAGCACCCGCTTCATCTGTCCCGGCTCCAGATGCCCGTCGGCCAACAGCCGCTGAACAAAGGAGATCGCCCGCAGCTCACGCAGCAGCGAGGAATTGAAGCTGATTTCATTCACCCGGTTCTGGATCTGCTGCGGCGTCCGCGGCAGCTCATCGCGCTCCAGCGGGTTGATGCTGACAATCACCACATCCGGCGGCAGCTCAGGCCGATACAGCGGAAACAGCGCCGGATTGCCGGTATAGCCGCCGTCCCAATATGGTTCCAGACGCCCGGTCTTGGGGTCCTCTATCTCGATCGCCTGAAACAGGTTGGGCAGGCAGGCCGAGGCAAGAATGGCATCGGTTGTGACCTCGTCACCGGAAAAAACCCGCACCTTTCCGCTGCGCACCGAAGTGGCGCAGATAAACAGCTGCGGCCCCTGATCCGCGCAGACCTCGGCAAAATTGAATGCCTCCACGACAGGCGTCAACGGATTGCGATAAAACGGCCCGTAGCTGTAAGGCGACAGGATCTGCCCCATCGCCTCACGCGGGGAAAACGGCGCGATCCAGTCCAGCGCTCCGAGCAAAGGCGCCGCATCAAGCCCCGCCAGCCAATGGGCAAAGCGCAGATCGCCGACCGCTCCCATCCGCTGCCAAAGCTGATCGAGACACGCGCGCGCACCGGCAGGACCGCCATGCACCAGCCCGGATTTCAACGCAGCCCCGTTGAGCGCTCCGGCAGAGGTGCCGGTGATGGCAGCAATCTCCAGCTCGTCGCTTTCAAGCAGCCGGTCCAGCACCCCCCAGGTGAACGCCCCATGGGCGCCACCGCCCTGAAGGGCCAGGTTGATCCGCTTCGTCATCTCTGCCTCCTGATCGGCGCGTCCCCGCCGCGGAGCCATGCCCGCTGCGTGTCACCTTTCTCAAAATACTCCGGGGGTGAATTGCCCTGAACAGGGGCAAGAGGGGGCGGGCCCCCTTCCCGGTCTCCGCGCGGCCTACAGCGCGGTCCAGCCACCATCGACGCTGAGCGTGGTGCCTGTCATCTGGGCTGCCGCATCAGAGCAGAGGAACACTGCCGTGCCACCAAGCTGCTCCACGGTCGCAAACTCGCGTGAGGGCTGGCGTTCCAGCATCACCTTCTTGATGACCTCTTCGCGTCCCATATTGTACTTTTCCATGGTGTCCGGGATCTGCGCCTCGACCAGCGGGGTCAGCACGTAACCGGGGCAGATTGCATTGGCGGTGATCGGCTCTTCTGCGGTTTCCAGAGCCAATGTCTTCGTCAGCCCGACAACGCCGTGCTTGGCTGCGACATAGGCGGATTTGTAGGGCGACGCCGTCAGCCCATGCGCCGAGGCGATATTGATCACCCGGCCCCACCCCGCAGCGCGCATCATCGGCAGCGCTGCCGCCGCCGTGTGGAACGCCGATGACAGGTTGATCGCCAGGATGGCATTCCATTTGTCGATCGGGAAGTCCTCAACAGGTGCGACATGCTGGATGCCCGCATTGTTGATCAGAATGTCGCAGCGCCCAGCCGTGGTGATCAATGCCCGGCAGGCCTCTGCATCGGACATATCGGCCTGAATGTAGCGCGCCTTGATGCCGAATTCTTCGGCGATCCCAGCTGCCAGCGCGTGGTCCTCATCGCGGTCGGTAAAGGAATTCAGCACCACATCCGCCCCGGCCCGCGCCATTTCCCGCGCGACCCCAAGCCCGATGCCGGAATTCGACCCGGTAATCACCGCGCATTTGCCCGTCAATGTCATCTTGCTCTTCCCTTCCTGTGCAAAACCTGATTGGTGCGACTGTGACATGCTGCACCTGCAAAGGGAACGGCAATCCCGGCCGGAAAGTTGCGAGAAACCGCGGCAAAACGGTCCAAATGCTGGCCCATGCAACAACCGCGTGCAAGAGATGTGCGCCGAATGGGCACCGCCAGCGGGGCCGACCATCGTCCGGCAAGCCCGTCAAATATATCGCGAAGCACCGCACAAAAAAACGCCCGCACGAAGCGGGCGTTAAGTTATTGAGGCAGGTTTCATACAGGCAAGAAACCTATCGAGCAGTGAGACCTTTATAAGCAATTTCCCCCGCTCATCCAAGCTAAAAGTTTGAATTGACGCGGCAGCGCCGTTAGCGTTGGTGTTCATGAAAATAAGGCCAGAGCGGGATTGTTGCAAAAGTGCGTCCAGATTTTTTCTTTAGAGTTCGACCGGCCTTGGCCGGAATCATCCTCAGCGCATGCGCAAATTTTGCACAGGCAGAATCAGCGCATGGCATAGCTATGTATGGGGACCCGGCACTACCACCGGATTTTGTGTCTTTACCCTATGCAAATGCCGATGCCCCCAAGGGCGGCACCGTGGTCTTCGGCAACACCGGCGGCTTTGATACGCTGAACCCGTTTGCCCAAAAAGGCGCCCCGCCCTGGCAGCTCCGTTTCTGGGGATATGAGAGCCTGATGGGGCGCTCGGCGGATGAACCTTTCACCCTCTACGGGCTGCTGGCCGAATCGATTGAGGTGCCAGAGGATCGCGCCTGGGTTGAATTCACCCTGCGCCCCGAGGCCCGATTCTCCGATGGATCGCCTGTCACGGTCGAGGATGTCATCTGGTCCTACCAGACCCTCGGCCAGGAAGGGCATATCCGCTACCGCCGGTTCTGGACCCAGATCGACAGCATCGAACAGACCGGAGAGCGCAGCCTGCGCATCACCTTCAACGAAGACAACCGCGAACTGGCGCTGATCGCCGGGCTGCGTCCGATCCTGAAAAAGGCGCAGTGGCAAGGCAAGGATTTCGCCGAGTCCGGCCTGCAGGAAGCCCCGATCGGCTCCGGCCCCTATACGGTGGCGGATTTCGAACCCGGTCGTTTCATCCGTTTTTCCCGCAACCCGGAGTACTGGGGGCAGGATCTGCCGCTGCGGCGCGGCACCAATAATTTTGATGAGATCCGGCTCGATTTCTATGGCGACCAGACCGTCCTGCTGGAGGCCTTCAAGGCCGGGGAAATTTCTGCAATCCGCGAATTCAACGCCGCCAAATGGGACAAGGCCTATGATTTTCCTGCGGTGACCTCCGGTGAGGTGATCAAGACCGTCATCCCCAATGGCAACCCTTCGGGCATGACCGGCATCGCTATGAATACCCGCCGTGCCCCATTCGACGATTGGCGGGTGCGCGAAGCGCTGATCCAGGCGTTCAACTTCGAATATATGAACGAAACGCTGACAGGTGGCACCCAGCCGCGGATTTCTTCCTATTTCTCGAACTCCTATCTGGCCATGCAGCCGGGAGCTGCCGAAGGCAAGGTGCGCGAGCTCTTGACCCCGTTCAAAGACAGCCTGCTCCCCGGCGTGATGGAGGGCTATACGCTGCCGGTCAGCGACGGGAGCGAGCGCAATCGCAAGAACCTGCGCACCGCAACCAAACTGCTGGCGGAGGCCGGATGGACGGTCCAAGACGGCATCATGCGCAACGCAGATGGCGAGGCGCTTGAGATCAAGGTGCTGTTGACCCCCGGCAATCTGGGCGAAGGCGAGATGCGCTCGGTCGTGGAAATCTATGCCCGCGCTCTGGAACGTCTCGGTATCGCGCTGGAGGCCGACATGGTGGACAGTGCCCAGTTTGTCGAACGTCAGCAGGAATTCGACTACGACATGACCTTCTTCCGCCGCTCGATGTCGCTCAGCCCCGGCAACGAGCAATATCTTTACTGGGGCAGCGACGCTGCGCAGCAGCCGGGATCGCGCAATCTGATCGGGATCGAGGACCCTGCCGTGGATGCAATGATCGACGCCATGCTGACCTCCAAAAACAAAGAGGATTTCACCGCCGCCGCCCGCGCGCTTGACCGTCTGCTGACCGCAGGACGCTATGTGATGCCGGTCTGGCAATACGCCGAAGGCCGCATCGCCCATCGCAAGGAGTTGAAATTCCCCGAGCGTCTGCCCGTCAGCGGCGATGGTATCAGCTACATGCCAGAGGTCTGGTGGTATCAGGCCGACTGACCAAGCCACAGCAGCAGCTGACAGTAGCCCGCCCCGGTCATCGGTGGCGGGCTTTTTTTCGGCCAGCCAAAACGGTTGACGCAGGAATAGTATTTCCGTATTTCGTGAAATATGGAAATAAAGCTTACATCACAGCTTTCCGCCTTGGCCCACCCCCAGCGGCTGGCGCTGTTTCGTCTGCTGATGCGGCGATATCCCGATGCGGTTCCCGCAGGCGAAATCGCGACGGCGCTGGCGCAGAAGGCCAATACCGTTTCCGCTTATCTTTCAACGCTCAGCGCGGCGGGGCTGATCCTGTCGCAGCGGCAAGGCACGTCTCTGCTCTATCAGGCACATCTGAACGGGCTGCGCGGGGTGTTTGATCAGCTGCTGTCCGACTGCTGCCAGAACCGCCCGGATATCTGCACCCCGCCGGATCACGAGACGGCGCTCATCCCCACGGCTGAGCGCCCGCTGAATGTCCTCTTCATCTGCACCGGCAACTCAGCCCGGTCGATCATGGCCGAGGCGATCCTGACCCAGGAGGGGCATGGCCGCTTCATCGCGCATTCTGCTGGCAGCCAGCCCGCGACAGCCCCACGACCCGACGTTCTGGCGCTGCTGCGCGCCAAGGGTCATGACACCGCCACCTTGCGCTCCAAACATCTCAGCGCGGTCTCCGGCGAGGTTGCGCCGCAGATGGATTTCGTCTTTACCGTCTGCAATCACGCCGCAAATGAAGCCTGCCCAACCTGGCCCGGTCAGCCCATGAGCGCTCATTGGGGCCTGCCTGATCCCGTGATGACCAAAGGGACAGAGGCGCAGAAACAGCTTGCCTATCAACAGGCCTACGGGCTGCTGCGAAATCGCATCCGGGCCTTTGCGGCGCTGCCTTTTGACACACTCAACCGACTGTCGCTGCAACATCATCTGGATGATATCGGCCGTCACAAAGCCACCGAACGCTCCTAAGAAACGGGTTTCCCATATGAATATCCTCGTCCTCTGTACCGGCAATTCAGCGCGGTCTATCCTGCTGGAAACGCTGCTGAACACCCATGGTAATGGCCGTGTCCGCGCATATTCCGCCGGATCCAAACCCGCCGGAAAAGTGCATCCGCAGTCATTGGTTCTGCTGAATGAGAAAGGCCATGACACAGACGCGGCCCGGTCAAAAAGCTGGGACGAATTTGCAGGCCCCGATGCCCCTGAGATGGACCTTGTGATCACCGTCTGCGCCTCCGCCGCAGGCGAAACCTGCCCGATCTGGCCCGGCGCGCCTCTCCGCGCCCATTGGGGTATCGAGGATCCGGCCGCCGCCGCGGAGCCAGATTGGGACGCTGCCTTTCAGACCGCCTATGCGCGGCTGGAGCGCCGCGCGCTGGCCTTCCTTGATCTACCGCTGGAGACGCTGAATCGTGACAGCCTGCGCCAGGAGCTGACACGCATCGGAGAGCTGCCATGACCACGCAGAAGCTGATGGCCGAGGGGCTAGGCACCTGTTTCCTGCTGATTGGCGTCGTGGGCTCCGGCATCATGGCCGAAACCCTGTCGGGCGGAAATGTCGGGCTGGCGCTGCTGGCCAATGCGGTGGCAACCGGCGCGATGCTCTATGTGATCATCACCACGCTGGGACCGATCTCGGGCGCGCATTTCAATCCGGCTGTGACGCTGGCCTTTGCGCTGCGCGGTGACCACAGCTGGCGCGCGGTTCCGCCCTATCTGGCGGCGCAGATCATAGGGGGCATCCTCGGCGTCTGGGCAAGCCACGTGATGTTCGATCTGTCGATCCTGCAAAGCTCCAGCACAATGCACCGAACCGGTATGGCCCAGTGGTTCTCCGAAATCCTCGCGACATTTGGATTGCTCTTCGTGATCTTCGGCGGGTTGCGATCGCGGCCCGAGGCCGTGCCGACGCTGGTCGCCTTCTACATCACAGGTGCCTATTGGTTCACTTCCTCCACCAGCTTTGCCAATCCGGCGGTCACCATTGCACGCGGGTTCAGCGACACCTTCGCCGGGATCTACCCCGGCCATATCCTGATGTTCATCGTGATGCAGGTGATCGGCGTCGGGCTGGCGCATCTCCTCTTGCCGCGCCTGTTCCGTCCCAGCTGACCCTGCCCCTGACGCGAACCCGGATCCCGGCAGAGATTGGCACCGATCCCGTCAGCCGCCTCTTGCTATAGCTGCGCCCCGGCCGGTCCACCCCGTGCCGGGGCGCAGCACGTCTGACGCGGACTTTCTTTTTTTGCAAAAAATGCTAGCATAAATACCCACGCGCAATTTTGACCCGGAGGGACCCCCCCATGCCTGTTCAAACAGCCCGCGCCAGCTGGTTCGACAGGATGCCCCGTCTCAAGCAACGGTTTCCGCATCTGCAAACTCGCTCGGCCCCATCCCTGTTCGACGACAAGGATAAGTTTGTGGCTTATCTCGCCCGAACGCACCATCTGACGCTGACCGAAGCGCGTGAGGAAGTGGATGATTTTCTCTACACGGAAAGCCTGCACCGCGAGCTGGAGCATCAGCTGAACTGATCTCTGATCCCGCATGGCTTAGGTACGCGCCAGGCGATGGCGGTTGCCTTGGTGGCGCGCGAACGTCTGCAACCTAAATCATCCTGATTGCATCAGGCTGAGCATGGTCCGGCAGCGCGCGCGGCCCCCGCTGCGCCTGCGATGATCAGGACAGGGATGTCACCCAGAGGATACTGGCGTCTTCGTCGCTGAGCGAAATCACGTTATGGCCCATCGCCGCATCGTAATAGGCGCTGTCACCGCGCCGCATTTCGATCGGTTCATAGAACTCGGTATAGAGCCGCACGACGCCGGTCAGCACGTATAGGAATTCCTCGCCATCGTGGCGTACCCAACCATCAAACTCGTCCATCGAGCGCGCCCGAACGCGGGCGCGATAAGGCAGCATCCGCTTGCGCGTCAGGCTGTCGGCCAAGAGTTCATGTTCGTAGGTGGTGGTCGCATGGGCAGACCCCTGACCGGTCTTTGTGACCGTCAGACGCCCGTTCACCTGATCCCGCTGCGGCTGCGTAAACAGCTGTGGAACCGAGATCTGAAGCCCGACGGCAAGCTTCTTCAACGCCTCGTAAGTCGGTGACATCTGGCCATTTTCGATCTTTGACAGGGTCGATCGGGCCAGGCCGGCCTGATTGGCCGCATGTTCCAATGTCCAGTCCCGCGCCTTGCGCAGCTCACGCACACGGGCGCCCAGATCCAGCGGCTCGGTTTCGGCAGCCTCGCCCGACGCACGGGCAATAGTGATGAGCGATTTTGGATCACGAGAGGTCATGCTTTTTCCTATAGGCCGGGGCGCGCCATCTTGCAACGCGTGGATTGCCAAGTTAGCCAATCGACATGCAATCCCTGTTTGACAGCGGGCCCTTCGCGCCCTGCCCCGCGCCGTTCAATCTGGCTGACCACGTGCTTTACCAACGTGGGTCGGTCCAACCTGCCGCCGCGGATGCCATGGCACTTGCGGTTCTGGCGGTTCAGGCAACCGCCGAAGCGTCGACGTCACCGGGCCAGCAGCCAAGCCCCCAGGTGCAGTCCTGGACCTATGGAAACCTGCGGGCCGCTGTGCGTGGAACCGGTACGGGATTGCTGGCGCAAGGTCTGAAACCCGGCGACCGGGTGTTGCTGCGCCTTGGCAATACGCCGATCTTTCCGATCGCCTATCTGGGCGCCATTGCCGTGGGTCTGGTGCCGGTCCCTACGTCATCGCAGCTGACCGAACCGGAGGTGGCACGTATTATCGACGACCTGTCTCCCGCCGCTGTGCTGCGCGATCCCGAGGTTCGGTCGGTACCACATCCCCACGAGATTGACCGCGACTCACTTGAGGCAATGCAGCGCCACGCTCCGGCAGAAGACAGGTTTCAGATGCCCCTCGGCGACCCTGATCGGCCCGCTTATATCGTCTATACCTCCGGGACCGGCGGAAATCCGCGCGCGGTTGCCCATGCCCATCGCGCCATCTGGGCGCGGCAGATGATGATCCGCCACTGGTATGATCTGCGCCCCGACGACCGGCTGCTGCATGCCGGGGCCTTCAACTGGACCTTCACCCTCGGCACCGGTCTGATGGACCCCTGGAGTATCGGCGCGACAGCTCTGATCCCCGCGGAGGGCACGCCAGTGACCGCGCTGCCGGAGCTGTTGCGTCAGCATCGCGCCAGCCTCTTTGCCGCCGCGCCCGGTGTCTATCGCAAGCTGCTGCAGGCTGACGGGTTGCCTGATCTTCCGGCCCTGCGCCATGGTCTGTGCGCCGGGGAAAAGCTATCGGGCCAACTGGCTCGGAGCTGGCATCAGACCACCGGCACGCAGCTCTATGAGGCCTTTGGCATGTCGGAGTGCTCCACCTTCATCTCCGCGGATCCGGCGCGTGATCGCGATGCGGCTGAGGTCGGCGATACCCTGGGGTGGCCGCAGCCGGGGCGACGGGTTGCCATCCTCGATCCTGACGGCAATCCGGTCCCCCGCAACACCCCCGGCGTCATTGCCATTGATCGCCACGATCCCGGGCTAATGCTGGGCTATGTCAACGCGCCCGAGGCGACCAGGGACCGCTATAGGGGCGACTGGTTCCTGACCGGTGACCTTGGCGAAATGACGGGAGATGGCCAGATCCGCTACCTCGGTCGCAACGATGACGTGATGAATGCAGGCGGCTATCGCGTCTCCCCGCTGGAGGTGGAGGCCGCGCTGATGGCCCACCCCGATCTGGAACAGGTTGCCGTCACCTCGGTCGAGGTGAAACCCGACACTCATATTATCGTCGCGTTCTACACCGGTGCCAAAGACGTGACCGCCGAGGCGCTATCGACTTTTGCCAAGACCCGGCTGGCACGATACAAACAGCCCCGCGCCTATCTGCGCCTCGACGCGCTGCCCAGCGGAGCCAACGGAAAACTGCTGCGGCGCGCCCTGCCCGATTGCTATATTCGACACCAAAGGACCCCGTCATGAGCCTCGTTAAGCTGGATATCCTGTCCGACCCGATCTGCCCCTGGTGCTATATCGGCAAGACCCACCTGGACAAGGCGCTGGCCGACGTCGGCGATCATCCGTTTGTCATCGAGTGGCATCCGTTCCAGCTGAACCCTGACATGCCACACGAAGGCATGGATCGGCGCGCCTATCTTGAGGCGAAATTCGGCGGCAAGGATGGCGCGGTCCGGGCCTATGCCCCGGTCGTTGAACACGCCAGCGCCGCCGGTCTGGAGATCAATTTTGAGGCCATGGAGCGCACCCCCAACACGCTGGACGCCCATCGGCTGATCCACTGGGCCGGGATCGAAGGCAAACAGGGCGCCGTGGTCGATGCTTTGTTTGACGCCTATTTCGTCAAAGCGCGGGATATTGGCGACGCCGAGGTCCTCGCCGATATCGCCGAAGCGGTCGGCATGGACCGGGCCGTCACCCTGCGCCTGTTGTCCGGCGACACAGACGCCGAGGAGATCCGCAGCCGCGATGCCCATTCGCGCAAGATGGGGATCACATCTGTCCCGACATTTGTGGTGGCCAATCAGCACGCCGTTCCCGGCGCCCAACAGCCCGAACTGTGGAAACAGGTTATCGCCGACATTCAGGCGCAGCTGGACCAGGACGCCGCTCCAAATGCGGAGCCGACCTGAGGGGCGCACGGTAACACACTGAAATACTATAAAAAACAATGAAACTGGATCGCTGACCTCTGGCGGTCCGCTTCGCATCTGGCTTACGACGCATAAAGATGCACATAATACTGTGCGCCCCCGCTTCTGGCCCAATCCCGGTGGATATGTTAGCGCGGACAGAGTGACGCCCAGACAGCGCCCGATTACCGGGGCTCCTGATGTGTCACCAGAGGTTTCAAATGACAAAAGATATTCACATCAGCATGTCAAAAGCTGAGTTCATTGCCCTGATTGCGATGATGTTCGCAACCGTTGCATTTTCCATCGACGCCATGCTGCCAGCCCTGCCCGAAATCGGTCAGACGCTCAGCCCTGACAACCCCAACCGTGCGCAGCTGGTCATTGCCGCCTTCGCGCTTGGCATGGGGATCGGGACCTTCTTTACAGGCCCGCTTTCCGATGCCTTTGGGCGCAGGACGGTCATTTTTGCTGCGGCTGCTCTTTATATTCTCGCCGCGCTGGCGGCCTACGCTAGCTCTTCTATCGAAATGCTGCTGCTCAGCCGTGTGGTCATGGGGCTTGGCGCTGCCGGTCCGCGTGTCGTGGCTCTGGCCATCGTGCGCGATCTCTATTCCGGCCGGGAAATGGCGCGGATGATGTCCATTGCCATGCTGATCTTCACCCTGGTCCCGGCCATCGCGCCGATGCTGGGGGCTGGTATTATTCTGCTGACAAGCTGGCGTGCGATCTTCCTGGCCTTTGCGCTATTTGCGATCATCATCATTCTGTGGATGGGGCTGCGCCTGCCCGAACCCCTGCCGCGGGAAAATCGCCGTCCGTTCCGCCTGCCAAGCCTGCTGGCTGCCGTGGCCGAGATGCTCCAGCACCCGACCGTCCGGCTGTCAATGATGGTCCAGTGCCTGTGCCTGGCGATGCTGTTTTGCATGATCACATTGGTGCAGCCGATCTTTGACGTGGTCTTTGACCGCGCGGCCAGCTTCCCCTTCTGGTTTGGCTTCATTGCCGTGATGTCTGGCACTGGCAGCCTGATCAATGCCTCCGTTGTGGTCCGCCTTGGGATGCGGCGCATGGTGACCTGGGCGCTGGGGGGGCAGATCCTGCTGTCAGCGATCATGCTGAGCCTGGGCACGCTGAACCTGCCGAATGATGTGATGTTCGGCCTCTTTGTGGCCTGGCAGACAAGCGTCTTTTTCATGGCTGGGCTGACCCTAGGCAACCTCAACGCAATGGCGATGGAACCGATGGGTCATATTGCAGGTATGGCAGCCTCGATCGTCGGGGGGGTCTCCACCGTCTTTGCTGCCGCTGCGGCTGCAACCGTCGGGCTTCTGTTTGACGGCTCCATTGCGCCACTGACCGGGTCGATCCTGCTCATGGTCGCCGCGGGCTTTTTCATCATGCTGCATATGGCGCGGGTGGAGAACCGGATCGCAGCCGAATAATCCCGCCCCCAAGAGAATGAAAAACAAAGCCCCTCCAAAATGTTGGAGGGGCTTTTTCACGTTCTCACTTCAAGCCGATCAGATCAGGCCGATCAGCTGGTTTTGGCCCTGGCCTTCTTCTTCTCGGCAACCACTTTTTCCGCCAGATCCCGCGCGATGGCAAAGGCACCTTTGATCTTGTCGCCGTCTTTCTTCCAGTCCCGACGGACGACAATCTTGTTGTCTTTCACCTTGGCCAGCCCATCCTGGGCCTGGATGAAGTCCACCAGCCCCTGGGGTGATGCGAATTTATCGTTGTGGAACTGGATCGTTGCCCCCTTGGGCCCGCCGTCCAGTTTGGCAATGCCAGCGCGTTTGCACATTGCCTTGATCCGCACCACAAGCATCAGCGTATTGACCTCCTTCGGCAGCGGACCGAAACGGTCGATAAGCTCCGCCGCAAAGCCTTCCAGCTCCACCTTGGTACTAAGGTCGGAAAGCCGACGATACAGGCCCAAACGCACATCCAGATCGGGTACGTACTCCTCTGGGATCAGGACTGGCACCCCTAGGTTGATCTGCGGCGCCCATTGATCATCGCTGCCGGTCAACCCTTCCAGCTCACCAGATTTGATCTTGGCAATCGCCTCTTCCAGCATGGACTGATAAAGCTCATAGCCCACATCACGCATCTGGCCGGATTGCTCCTCGCCCAGGAGGTTGCCAGCGCCGCGAATGTCCAGATCCTGTGACGCCAGAGAGAACCCCGCGCCCAGCGTATCCAGCGACCCCAGCACCCGCAGGCGTTTCTCGGCTCCGGGTGTCAGACGCACCCGCGGCTTGGTCGTGAGATAAGCATAGGCGCGCGTCTTTGACCGGCCCACGCGGCCCCGGATCTGATAGAGCTGCGCCAGACCAAACATATCGGCACGATGCACGACCATCGTATTGGCGGTCGGAATATCGAGGCCGGACTCCACGATTGTGGTCGCCAGCAGAATGTCGAACTTGCCATCGTAAAAGGCATTCATCCGGTCATCCAGATCCCCGGCGGCCAGCTGGCCGTGGGCGATAACGTAGCTCAGCTCGGGCAGCTGCTCCTTCAGGAAGGCCTCGACATCGGGCAGATCGGTGATGCGCGGCACCACGTAAAAGCTTTGCCCGCCACGATAATGTTCCCGCAGTAGCGCCTCGCGGATGGTGACGGCGTCAAACTCGCTGACATAGGTGCGGATCGCCAGACGGTCCACCGGCGGCGTGCCGATGATCGAGAGGTCCCGCACCCCGGTGAGGCTCAGCTGAAGCGTACGCGGAATCGGCGTCGCGGTCAGCGTCAGGACGTGAATGTCGCTGCGCATCTGTTTCAGCCGTTCTTTATGCGCGACCCCGAAATGCTGTTCCTCGTCGATGATCAGCAGGCCAAGGTTCTGAAACCGGATCGATTTGGCCAAAAGCGCATGGGTGCCAACCACGATATCAACCGTTCCGCGAGCCATGCCTTCGCGGGTTTTCGCCGCTTCCTTTGCTGAAACAAAGCGTGACAACTGCCTGACTTCCAAGGGAAACCCACGAAACCTCTGGGCAAAAGCCGCCGCATGTTGACGGGCAAGCAGCGTCGTCGGCGCGACAATAGCCACCTGCACACCGGACATCGCCGCAATGAAGGCCGCGCGCATCGCAATCTCGGTCTTGCCAAATCCAACGTCACCGCAGATCAGACGATCCATCGGCGAGCCGGACTGCAAATCCTCCATCACCTCGGCAATGGCACGCAGCTGGTCGTCGGTCTCCTGATAAGGGAAACGGGCGGAGAATTCCTCCCAGGCGTGCGGCGGCGGATCCATCATCGGCGCCTTGCGCAGCGCCCGTTCTGCGGCCACACGGATCAGCCGATCCGCCATCTCGCGGATGCGTTCCTTTAGCTTGGCCTTCTTGGCCTGCCAGGCACCGCCGCCGAGCCGATCCAGAAGCCCCTCATCGTGGCCGTATTTGGACAGCAGTTCAATGTTTTCGACTGGCAGGTACAGCTTTGATTGTTCTGCATATTCCAGCAGAATACACTCATGCGCCGCGCCAGCGGCGGTCACCACCTCCAGACCCTTGTAGCGGCCAATCCCATGGTCCACATGCACCACCAGATCACCCGGGCTGAGCGATTGGGTTTCGGTGAGGAAATTCTCGGCCTTGCGCCGCTTCTTGGGCGCGCGGATCAGCCGGTCACCCAGCACATCCTGTTCGGAAATCACCGTCAGATCGGCGGTCTCGAACCCGTGCTCCAGCGCCCAGACCGCCAGATGCAACCCAGATTTGCCGATCCGGGTGCCATCGCGGATCGCGATCACCTCGGCCAGGCCCTCATCCTCGATCAGGCCGGTCAAACGCTCTCGGGCGCCCTCTGAATAAGAGGCAACAACCACCGGACCCACCTGCAAACGCGCTTTAATATGATCTGCCAGCGCACTGAACAAGCTCACATTTTCCAGCTGTCGCTCCGGCGAGAAATTGCGTCCGATCCGCCCACCGGCATCAATCACCCCCGGCCCGCTGGCCTGTGGCAGCGGATGGAACTGGATCACCCGGTGATCCGCGATCGCGGCCTCCCAAGCGGCATCATCCAGATACAGCAGCCCCGGCGGCACCGGTTTATAGACGGTATCCATCCGCCCCTTCTGCGCCATCGCGATCTTGCGCGTCTCATATTGGTCCGCGATGCTGTCCCAACGCGCCAACCGAGCCGGTGTCACCTGATCGTCCAATGTCACCGTGGCTGACGGCAGATAGTCAAACAGCGTTTCCAACCGCTCATGAAAGAACGGCAACCAATGCTCGATGCCCTGGTATTTTCGCCCGGCTGAAACCGCCTCGTAAAGCGGATCATCGGTGCCCGCTGCGCCAAACTCAATCCGGTAGTTCTGCCGAAACCGGGTCACCGCCGCCTCATCAAGGATCACCTCGGAAACCGGCGCCAATTCAACCACGCTCAGCTTTTCAGTGGTCCGCTGGGTGGCGGGATCAAACCGCCGGGCCCCATCCAGCACATCCCCAAAAAGATCCAGCCGCACCGGGCCGCTGTGTCCCGGCGGATAGATATCAATGATACCGCCCCGCACCGCAAAATCTCCCGGCTCCATCACCGTCGGGCTCTTGGTGAATCCCATCCGTGTGAGGTAGCTGCGCAGCGCCTCTTCGTCGATGCGACGGTCCACTTCGGCGGTAAAGGCGGAATCCTTCAGAACCTGTCGTGCAGGCACCCGCTGGGTCGCCGCATTCAGCGTGGTGAGCAGCACAAATTGCCCCGGCATCTGATGCACAAGCGCCGCCAGCGTCGCCATCCGGGCCGCGGCAATATCTGCATTGGGCGACACACGGTCATAAGGCAGGCAATCCCAGCCCGGAAAGCTGATCACCGGCATGTCGGGCGCAAAAAAAGCCAGCGCCGCCCGGGTCGCTTCCATCCGCTTGTCGTCGCGCGCCACATGCAGGACAGGACCATTGCTGCTGGCCGCCTCTTTCAGGATCAGCCGCGCATCAAAACCCTCTGGTGCGCCGCCCGCGGTGATTGCCCGTTGCGCCATCTACGTCTCTCTTTCGTCGTCTGCCCGCAGGCGATTAGCCGAGGAACCCGATTTGAAGGTTCTGATACATGCCCCAGAGCGCGGTGACAAAAATCGCCACCATCCCCACCAGCTGAATGAACAGTCGGCTGAGGGTCAGCTGCCGGATCAGGGTTTCCCCGGCCAGCCCTTCGCGGTGGATCCGGCGTGCGGAGTTCCAGTTAATTAGGCCGACAAACCCCATGGGAAAGGCCAGCAGGAACACGGCCTGGGCAAATTCAACACCGTAGTAAAACCCCAGCATCCCCAGCATGGCGAGCACAAAACAGGTCATGCCCAGTACCCAGTGGCCCGATACATCGGTGATATACATCATCCGGTTCACATTGACCCGCGCAATCGCCTCCAGATCCAGCGCTGCCTGTCCACCTTGCTTGCGGGCGCGGTACACCATGTCAAACGGCACTCCCATCACCCAATGGCTGGCAGAGGACCAAACAACGGCCAGCGCGATCCAATACCACAGGTTGGAAAAGGACCGCAGATCAATCAGCTCGGTCAAGGTATGAAACAGATCCACTGCGCGGCCCTTCTCTCGTCCAGTCTTTGCGCTCCTATATCCCCCGCGCGGCGCCCTGGCACAAGGGGTGGCCCCGCGCCGCCATAAGATGGGGACATTTGGCGCGGCGAATCTGTCACTTGTCGCCGCCGTCATTCCATGCGACCCAAAGGGAGACCACCGCGACCGCCCCCGGTCGCGCCAAAGACCTGCGAGGACCCGATGAAGCCGACCGTCGCCCCATTTCCCGCTGCCCGTCCACGCCGGCTGCGCAGCACCTCTGCCCTGCGCAATCTGGTGCGTGAAACCACCTTGACCAGCGACGATCTGATCTGGCCGGTTTTTGTCCGCGACGGCGAGGCGATCGAAGAGCCGATCCCCTCCATGCCTGGTGTCACCCGGCGCAGCATCGACAAGGTGGCCGAAGCCGCCGTCGAGGCGCAGGCGCTTGGTATTCCGGCGATCTGTCTGTTTCCCTATACCGACCCTGCGCTCAAGACCGAGGATTGCGCAGAAGCCTGGAGCCCCGACAATCTGGTCAACCGCGCCATCCGCGCCATCAAATCCGCCGCACCGGATATAGCGGTGATGACCGATGTGGCGCTGGATCCCTATAATATCAACGGCCATGACGGCTATGTCGTCGATGGTGAAATCGTCAACGACGAAACCGTCGAGGCGCTGGTTAAGATGACGGTGGCCCAGGCCGATGCCGGTGCCGATATCATTGGCCCCTCCGACATGATGGATGGTCGCATCGGCGCCATGCGCCGCGCGCTTGAAGCGGCGGGCCACCGCAATGTCACCATCCTGTCCTATGCGGCCAAATACGCCTCCGCATTCTACGGACCCTTTCGCGATGCCGTCGGCGCCTCCGGCGCGCTAAAGGGGGATAAGAAGACCTATCAAATGGACCCGGGCAATACCGATGAGGCGCTGCGTATGATCGAACGCGATCTGAGCGAAGGCGCCGATATGGTGATGATCAAACCGGGGCTGGCCTATCTCGACATCTGTCAGCGGGTGAAATCCACCTTTGGCGCGCCCACCTTTGCCTATCAGGTCTCCGGCGAATACGCGATGATCGAGGCCGCTGCGCAGAATGGCTGGATCGACGGCGAACGCATCATGATGGAAAGCCTCATGGCCTTCAAACGGGCGGGCTGCGATGGCGTGCTGAGCTATTACGCCCCGGCTGCGGCGCGGCTGCTGAACGGCTGATCCGCATCGGACCGGTGGCTGCTTTCGTGCATTGCGCGGGCAGCGGATCGCCTAAAATTGACGGCAGGAAGCCGCTGATTGCGGCGGTCGCAGTGATGACAGACGGCAGCTTTCCGCGTATACCATGCCACAGAGCCAGAGAACTGGCCGCAACTGAACAGTGACAGGCCGAAATGACAGCCCGCGCGGCGCCGGCCCCAGAAAACAGGCAAACAAGATGAGCAGCTCTTATTCTTCCCGTTTGACCCGGCGCGGTTTTGCGCTTGGCGCCCTCGCCGGTGCCGGTGTCACCGCCGCCTGCGGCAATGGCATCGGCAACAGCAATGCCAGCAAGATCGACGCCCGCGTCGATGCAACTCTCAGCCAGATGTACAGCCAATACCCCGGCGCCGTCGCACTGGCCGAAAAATCAACCGGCATGCTGGTGATGCCACTGGTGACCGAGGCAGGCTTCCTTGTCGGCGGTGCCTTCGGTCGCGGCGCGCTGCGCATCGACGGCGTAACGGTGGATTATTATTCCACCGTAAAGGGGAATGCAGGCCTGCAGATCGGCGCACAGCAATACGCTCATGTGCTGTTCTTCATGACCCAGGAAGCACTGTCGAACTTCCGCCGCTCCTCCGGCTGGGCCGCGGGCGCCGATCTGGAATATGTGATCCGCGACGAAGGCGACTCGCTGGCCGCCGATACCAATACGCTGAACAGCCCTATCCTGGCAGCGGTCTTCGGACAGGCAGGGCTGCGTCTTGGCGCCACCCTGGAAGGCACCAAATACACCCGCATTATCCCCTGATCCCTGCCCGTGCGCGCCCCGGCGGAGCGGATCAGCCAAGCTGGCAACGCGCGCGGCATGAAACTGGGTTTCGACCGTCGCGCGGCTGCCTATCTTCTGGCCCGAAATATCCCCGCCGGAGGCATGGCCTTTCCATCAGGAAAGGCCATTTTCATACCGACCTACTCAAAGGCCTTCAGGCGTTTGAACAGGCTGGAGGTGTCCCAGCGGCCGCCGCCCAATTTCTGGACATCCTTGTAGAACTGATCGACCAGCGCCGTAACCGGCAGGCTCGCGCCGGTTTCCTCCGCCGCATCCAGACAAATGCCCAGATCCTTGCGCATCCAATCGACCGCAAACCCATGCTCGAAGTGATCGTCCAGCATGGTCTCATGCCGATTGACCATCTGCCAGCTGCCTGCCGCGCCCTGGCTGATCACTTCCACCACAGCCCGACCATCCAGCCCCGCCTTCTCGGCGAAATGCAGCGCCTCGCTCAGCCCCTGAACCAGCCCGGCGATGGCAATCTGGTTGCACATCTTGGTCATCTGGCCAGCGCCGCTGTCGCCGATCCGGCGGCAGATCCGCGCATAGGCGCCGATGATCGGCTCTGCCTTGTCATAGGCGGCCTGATCGCCGCCGCACATGACCGAGAGCACGCCATTCTCCGCCCCCGCCTGTCCGCCGGAGATCGGCGCATCGACAAAAGCCAGATCCAGATCCGCCGCAGCGCCATATAAGTCGCGCGTGACCTTCGCCGATACGGTGGTGTGATCGACAAAGATCGCCCCCGCGTCCATGCCGCCAAAGGCACCGTCATCGCCCAAGCAGACGCTGCGCAGATCATCGTCATTGCCAACGCAGGCCATCACGAACTCAGCCCCTGCCGCGGCCGCACGCGGCGTTGCGGCGGCGCGGCCACCATGTTCCTTGGCCCAAGCCTCTGCCTTGGCCGCAGTGCGATTATACACTGTGACCTCGTGACCGGCGGCCACCAGATGACCGGCCATCGGATAGCCCATCACTCCCAAACCCAAGAATGCAATCTTCGCCATCTGCTTTCCCCCTGATGCGTCTTGTCCTATGTTGGCGCCACCCTAGCAGCCGCGCCGCCCGGTGCAATCTGCGAGGGCGACAATCTGCGCCATAACCGGGCCAATAACGCCAAAAACCTGAGGAAACGCACCACCGATGGGACTTCTCTTTCGCTGGCTCCTGCGCCTTGCCGCCGCTTTGATTCTGCTTCTGGTGATGGGGCTTGGTCTGGTCTATTTCCTCGCCGCGCAATCCCTGCCCGACTACGACAAGGAGATCACCCTGCCCGGCCTCCTCGCACCGGTGGAGATCGTGCGTGACAATGCCAATGTGCCGCATATTTTCGGCAGCTATGGCGCCAGCGATGAAGATGTCTATTTCGGTCTCGGCTATGCCCATGCGCAGGATCGCCTGTGGCAGATGACCACCCTGCGCCGCACCGCCATGGGCCGCCTGTCGGAGATCTTTGGCAGCCGCACCGTACAGGTCGACACGCTGATCCGGCGGCTGGACATCTACCGGCTGGCGCAGCAGTCGGTCGCCGCGCAGACGCCTGAGACGATGACCGCCCTGCGCGCCTATTCCGCAGGGGTCAATGCCCGGCTGCAAGAGATCAACGAGGATGCGCTGGGGCGCGGCGCACCTGAGATGTTCCTGTTCAATGTGCCCATGGCGCCCTGGCAGCCCGCCGACAGTATCGCGGTTATGAAACTGATGGGCCTCAAGCTATCAGGGCACATGCAGGAGGAAATCCTACGCGCCCGTACCTCTCTGGCGCTGCCGGATCCCAGCCGACTGAAGGACATCCTGCCCGATGCCCCCGGCAATGGCGTGGCGGCCCTGCCGGAATATGCCGCGCTGTTTCCCCAGCTGCCCCGTCATGCCAGCACCATCACCGATGGCAGCCAGACGCTGCCCTTCATGCCGATTGCGCCGCGCGGGCTGGCCGGCGCCTCCAACGCCTGGGCTGCGGCACCCAGCCGGTCGGCGGCGGGCGGTTCGCTGCTGGCCAATGATCCGCATCTGGAGCTGACGGCACCCGGTCTGTGGTATCTGGCGCGGCTGGAACTCGGCACCGGCGGTGTCATCGGCGCCACCATTCCCGGCATTCCCGCTGTGATCTCCGGCCGCTCGGACTTGCTCGGCTGGGGGGTGACCTCCTCTTATATGGATGATCAGGATCTGTTCATCGAACAGCTGAACCCGGACAATCCCGAGGAATACAAGACCGCCGACGGCTTCAAGCGGTTCACCAGCCGCCCTTCGATCATCAATATCAAGGATGAGACGCCGGTCACCCTGACCCTGCGCTGGACCGACAATGGCCCGGTGCTGCCCCGCTCGCTGTTCGATCTTGCGTCGATCACACCGCCCGGTCATGTGGTCAGCCTCGGCTGGACCGGCCTTAGTGCGCAAGACACCTCGATGAGCGCCGCACTCGAGCTGATGCGGGCCAATACGGTCGCAGAGGCGATCGAAATCGGCGAAGGCTATTTCGCCCCCTCGCAGAACCTGACCCTTGCCGACAGGACCACGGTCGCGCTCAAAACCGTGGGCGCCATACCGCAGCGCGACGCACGGCACCAAAGCCAGGGCCGGATGCCGAGCCAGGGCTGGCGCCCCGAGAACCAGTGGCAGGGCCGCGCACCCTATGCCGCCAACCCGGAATTTGTCTCGCCCATCGGCGGCATTCTCGGCAATACCAACAACAAGCTACTGGACCGCCCCTTCCCCAACCATGTGTCCTACACCTGGGGGGATACCCAGCGGATCAACCGCTGGAAAAAGCTGATGCAGGACCGCCAGGTCCATACCCGTGACAGCTTTATCGAGGCACAGCTCGACACCGTGTCCTATACCGCGCGCACCCTGCTGCCGCTGATTGGTGCCGATCTGTGGTTCACGGGAGAGGCCGCCCCCGAGGGTACCCGCGAACGTCAGCGCCAGATCGCCCTGACCCTGCTGTCAGAGTGGAACGGTGAGATGAACGAACATCTGCCGGAACCGCTGATCTATGCCGCCTGGGTTCGGGCTTTGCAGAAACGCCTGATCACCGACGATCTCGGCCCGCTGGCTGCTGAGTTCACGCAGGTCGACCCGCTGTTCCTTGAACGGGTCTTCCGCGATGTCGAAGGCGCCTCGGTCTGGTGCGATATCCGCCAAAGCGCACCTACAGAGAGCTGCACCGAATTGGCCCGCCTGGCCCTTGATGATGCACTGATCTGGATCGAAGAAACCTATGGGACCGCATTGGAATCCTTGCGCTGGGGCGATGCCCATCAGGCCACCCAGAACCACGAAGTGCTGGGCGAGGTGCCCCTGCTGCGGGTTTTTGTAAACATCCGTCAGTCCACCAGCGGCGGCGACAACACGCTGCAACGCGGGCTCACCTCCGGCAAAGGCGAGCACCCGTTCAGCAACGTTCACGCCGCCGGCTATCGGGGGGTCTATGATTTTGCCGATCCTGACAGCTCCGTTTTCATCACCGCCACCGGCCAATCCGGCCATTTCCTGTCGCGGCACTACGACGACATGTCCCAGCTCTGGCGGCGCGGCGAATATATCCCGATGTCACTGGACGAGGATTTGGCCCGGGCAGCAGCCGTTGGTATCACCCGGCTGATCCCCGCGGCCCCCGCGGAATGAGGCGGGCGATCCGGCGCCCGTAGCTAAACGTATCTGTTTCAAAACAAAATACCCCGCAACCGGTCCGGTTGCGGGGTATTTTCTAGACGAACTGCGCGATCTGATCAGAGCGCCGCGAAGCGATTCTTCTGTGTCTCGGTCCACAGAACAGTCAGTTCAAACCCGGTATCGGTCTGGGTTTCGCTTTGCACAACATCCTGTTCAAACAACCAGGCACGCTGCTTTCCTTGCGCAAATGTCAGGGTGATATCATCCTCATGCCGGATCAGCCGCAGCTTGTCGGTGATATCCGCCAACAGCCCATCCAGCCCCTCGCCGGTGATCGCAGAGATGGCATGAATGCCATCTTCACGCTCAGCGCGCTGGCGGCGGGCCTCGGCCTCTTCCTCATCCAGAAGATCAAGCTTGTTCCAGACCTCAATCCGCGCACGGCTGTCATCAACCCCGAGCGAGGTCAGAATGCTCTCGACATCCGCCGCCTGGTTCTGGGTCTCGTCATGGCTGATATCGCGTACATGCACGACCACATCGGCGGCCAGCACCTCTTCCAGCGTTGCCCGGAACGCAGCAACAAGCTCGGTCGGCAGATCAGAAATAAACCCAACCGTATCCGACAGGATGATTTCCGGCCCATCCGGCAGCTCAACCCGGCGCATGGTCGGATCCAGCGTTGCAAAAAGCATGTCCTTTGCCATCACCTCGGCACCGGTCAGCCGGTTGAAAAGCGTCGATTTTCCGGCGTTGGTATAGCCCACCAGCGCCACAATCGGATAGGGAATCTTGGCCCGTGCTGCGCGATGCAGCGTCCGGGTTTTCACCACCTTGTCCAACTGCCGACGAAGCCGAACGAGCTGCTCGTCAATGGCGCGCCTGTCGGCCTCGATCTGGGTTTCGCCGGGTCCGCCGACAAATCCCAATCCGCCACGCTGCCGCTCCAGGTGGGTCCAGGCCCGCACCAGTCGCGTGCGCTGATAGCTGAGTGCCGCCATTTCAACCTGCAACACCCCCTCACGGGTGCGCGCCCGGTCCGAGAAGATCTCGAGGATCAGCCCGGTCCGGTCAAGGATTTTGACCTTCCAGGCCTTCTCAAGATTGCGCTGCTGAACCGGCGACACCGGGCCGTCGATCAGGACCAGCTCCACCTCTTCGGCCTGGAACATCGCCTTCAGCTCTTCGATTTTCCCGGATCCAAACAGCATCCCCGCATGCGCCTTTGGCAGGCGCACGACGTCCGATCCGATCACCTCGATGTCGGGCAGAGCCTCGGCCAATGACACGCCCTCAGCAAGGGCGGACACCGCATCGCGGCGATCGCGGTCTGATTTGATATCGGGATGCACCACCCAGGCACGGGTGGGCGTCCGGTCATGCTCCATCAAGAGGCGTCTTCACCTTCATACAGGCTGATCGGCTGGGCAGGCATGATCGTCGAGATGGCGTGTTTGTAAACCAGTTGCGACTGCCCGTCCCGACGCAGCAGGACACAGAAATTGTCAAACCATGTGATCACACCCTGCAACTTTACGCCGTTGATCAGAAAGATGGTGACCGGAACCTTGGTTTTACGAACGTGGTTCAGGAAGGCATCCTGAAGATTCTGTCTGTCCGAAGCCATTATTATTATCTCGCCTTTGTTCTTGTCGCGCTGCGGACCAGCGCCCCGTTAATGAATACTATGAACGCAGATAGTCGGAGTTTCCACCCGAAAATTACTCATATGACGTCCACGGTAACCATGATTGATCAGCTGCGCCAGAGGTTTGGTGTCATAAGGGCAATGATCGCCAATGTTTCCAGCCGTCCCAACACCATGGCAAAGCACAGGATCAGTTTTGCGCTGGCTGTCAGATGGATCAGTGCGATGGGTTCGGATCCTGCGACCTCGGTCAGCGGGCCGGTTGTGGACAGGGTCGCAATGGTCAGGATCAGCGCCTGTTCGAAATCCGAACCAACTGCGGCCAGGCTGATGCTGATCACCGCCAGTGACAGCGCAAACAGCATGAAGAACACCCAGGCAACAAAAGCCCCGTTGCGTTGCAGTCGCCGATTGCCCTTGCCCTCGTTGCTGACGGAGGACGGATGCACCAGCCGTTCCATCTCGCGCAAGCCGTTCAGATAAAGCGCATAGACCCGCAGCAGTTTCACCCCGCCTGCCGTGGTGGCGACGCCGCCGCCGATCACCGCAAGCCCCAGTAGGATCATGCCCGGCGTATCCAGCCCCGACCATTGGCGGGCGGTTTCCCAGTCGGCGCTCTCGAACCCGGTGGTCGACAGGAACGACAGCACGGTAAAAGTTGCCCCCCACCATGAGTGCAGCCCCTGCATCAGATCACTGGTGGTTGCGACATCAAAACTGGCGATCCAATGGCGCAGGAACAACAGCAGAGGCACGCCAAAGACGATCAGCAGGCCGATGCGGAACTCCGGGTCGCGATCCAACCGGCTATGGCCGCTGGTCACCGTATCGGTCGAAAACGTCAGCCGAGACAGGGCAAAGAACATGAACAGGAACATCACCATTTCCCCGGCGATGCCACTGGCGCCATTTTCCACCCCGCCCACCGCCGAGATCCCGGAGGTGGCCAGCACCGACATCGCATGTCCCAGCGCAACAAGGGCGGTCTCGCCCGTGATGATCAACAGGATCCACAGAACCAGCGTCAGCCCGGCATAGAGCGGCGCCAGGGTTTTGGTCACCACCACCAGTTTGCGACGTGGATCAGCCCGCTGCATATGGAGCGGCGTCTCGGTGCCGCGTCCCGGCTCCCCCCGCGCGGTCACCTCAAATCCCCCCAGCGACAGCGGCGCCAGAATGGCCGAGGCCGCAACCCACATCAGCAGCCCACCCAGCCAGCCCACCATGGCCCGCCACAGATGCACGCTCGGCGGCAGGCGGTTGGGATCGGCAAATACATCCGCCCCGGTGGTGGTGATCGCGCTGACCATATCGAAATAGGCGTTGAGATAGCTGGTGTTGCCCAGGGCATCCTGTACCGGAACCGCCAGGAATGCGGGCAACACGGCAAAGCTCGCAAGCAGCGAGGTGAGCTGCCCCGGCATGCTGTACCGCGGCATCCGGTTGCCCATCGACAGCCCGACCAGCACAACCAGCATCAATCCCAGCACACCGGAATAGAAGAAACTGCGCGAGGTCTGGTGATCATCCAGGATCAGCGCGTGAACGGCAGGCACCCACATCGCCAGCGCGGCCACCATCAGGATCAGCAGAAAGAGCGGCAGACGCAGCAGGCCGCCTGTCTTTTCCATCGGCTGTTTGCGATGACGCGCCATGTTAGAAGAAGTCAATCGAGACCTGCATCAGGCGCTCAACCTCCGGCACATCCGCAGCCATGGCAAAGAGCGCGATCACATCGCCCTCCTCGATCCGCATTCCACCGGTCGGCCGCATCACCTTACCGTTCTTGCTAACGGCGCCGACCAGTACCCCTTCGGGGAACGCGATGTCGCGGATCATCTGCCCAGCCATGGGAGAGGTCGACATCACCTCGGCCTCGATCACCTCGGCCTCGGCATCGCCGATGGAATAGACCTGTCGCACCCGGCCATAGCGGATGTGGCGCAGGATCGAGCTCACCGTTGTGGCCCGCGGATTGATATAGGCGTCGATCCCCAGCGGCGCCATCAGCGGCACCAGCGTCGGATCGTTGATCAGTGCAATCGCCAGCGGGCAGCCTTCGGCCTTGGCCCGCACAGCGGCCAGCATATTGACCTTGTCGTCATCGGTGACCGCCAGCATGGCGTCGGCCCGGTCGATCCCCGCCTCGATCATCAGGCTGCGATCCAGACCATCGCCGTTCAGCACGATGGTTCGCTCCAGCGTCTCGGCGGCGCGTTCGGCACATTTGCGGTTGCGCTCAATCATCTTGGCACGGGTGCGCCCAGTCCGGGCCTCCAGCGCCTTGGCCACCTCAAGCCCGACATTGCCGCCGCCAACGATCACCACGCGATCCTGGCGTTTCTGTTGTTTGCCAAACACTTCGATCGTGCGGCTCACGTCATCAACATGGGCAAACACATAGGCGCTGTCCCCCACAAACAGCTGATCCCCCGGCTCTGGCGCAAACAGGGTGCCATCGCGGCGAATGCCCACAACGATGGCCCGCAGCGTCGAAAACAGATCCGTCAGCTGTCGCAGCGGCGTGTTGACCACCGGACAGTCCTCGTCAATCTGAACCCCCAGCAGCTGCGCTTTGCCGTCCATGAACATCTCTGTATCAAAGGCGGCAGGCGCCGAAAGACGCTGCATCGCCGCCGCTGCCACCTCGCGCTCGGGGCTGATCACCACATCAATCGGCAGGTGGTCGCGGCGGTAGAGATCCGAATAAATCGCTTCGAGATAGCTTTTTGAGCGCAGTCGCGCGATCTTGCGCTGGATCGAAAAG
The DNA here is from genome assembly GCF_048056175.1 of Phaeobacter sp. JH20_29. Classification (NCBI taxonomy): domain Bacteria; kingdom Pseudomonadati; phylum Pseudomonadota; class Alphaproteobacteria; order Rhodobacterales; family Roseobacteraceae; genus Phaeobacter; species Phaeobacter sp. JH20_29. Next base: position 303,779 of record NZ_JAYMWO010000013.1, on the reverse strand, counting down.
ACCGAATGAGCCACCTGGCAGGTGACCATATTGACCTCATCCGAATGTGTGGCCGCAATGATCATGTCTGCGTCACGGGCACCGGCGCGGGTCAGCACGTCCGGGTAGGAGGCAAAGCCGGCAATCCCCTGCACATCCAGCGTATCCGTCGCGCGGCGCACCAGATCGGGATTGTTGTCCACCACGGTCACGTCATTGTGCTCCCCCGACAGGTGCCGGGCGATTTGCCAGCCGACCTGACCTGCGCCACAGATAATAACCTTCATGTGCTTGTTCCTCAGGGCGCTGCTGCGCGAAATCGCGCGTTTTGAATGACAGAAGCCGCCGGAACGGTCAATTCAATTGTCTTACCGCCCGTTCTGGCGCACAATCAAAGGATGTCCATAAGAAATCATATGCTTGCCGCACTGCTGGTGACATCAGCGCTGGCGGCCTGTGGCCCGGTTCCGGTCTATTACCGCGCCGGTGCGGATGTAGCCCGGCGCGATGCGGATCTCCTCGCCTGCGAGGTCAGCGCCCTGCGCGACGCCCCGGTGGCCACCCAGATCCGCCAGCACCCGCCGATCTTTCGCCCCGGTGGCGAGGTTTGCCGCAACGGGCGTTGCTATCACCGGGCCGGCTATTGGGAGGATGGCGGCATCTATACCGTGGACGTAAACGCCGATCTGCGCCAGCGGGTCGAGCGGTCCTGCATGGCCGCGAAGGGCTACGAAAACATCGCCGTAAAACGCTGCCCGCAGTCGGTGGCGGATGCCGTCGGGGCGCGGCGCGCCGCAACCCTACCTCAACTCAGCCAGACCTCCTGTGCGATCGAACGCCGTGGTCAGTCGCCACAGATTGTGGCGACGACGCCCTAAGGCTCAACCACGGCGTACCGAGCTTTCAGTCAGGAAACCCTGACAACCCACTGATAAGCAGGGGATATGGCCTGAATCAGACCATATCCTCTTCGGTTTCCTTCTCAACATGCGCGATCCGCGCGCCTGCCTTGTTCGAGGTGACAACCCCCAGCGATTTCAGTTTGCGGTGCAAGGCGGAGCGTTCCATCCCGACAAAAGACGCGGTGCGGCTGATATTGCCGCCAAAGCGGTTGATCTGGGTCAGCAGATATTCGCGTTCAAACGCCTCGCGGGCCTCCCGCAGCGGCAGGGTCGCCAGCGCCCCGGAAAGCACAACCCGGCTCTGGTCATCAACCGCTTCTTCATCGCGGGGCAGATCCTTTGGCTCAATCGGACCGCTGCTTTCGCCAAGGATCAGAACCCGTTCCACCATGTTCTTCAACTGCCGCACATTGCCCGGCCACAGCATGGTCTGCATCAGGGCAATGGCATCCTCGCTAAGCTTGCGCAGCGGCAGGCCCTGGCTCTGGTTGAAATGCGCGATGAAATGATCCGCCAGCAGCGGAATATCCTCGCGCCGGTCGGCCAGCGAGGGCACCGGGATCGGCACCACATTCAGGCGGTGATAGAGCTCCTGACGGAAGCGATCCGCCTCAATCTCGCGCTCCAAGTCCTTGTTTGTTGAGGAAATAACCCGCAGGTCAACGCGTACCTTATCGGCCCCGCCAACCCGCTGGAACTGCTGATCCACCAGCACCCGCAGGATCTTTGACTGGGTCCCAAGCGGCATATCCGCCACCTCGTCAAAGAAGATCACGCCACCATGTGCCTGTTCCAGCAGCCCCGGCTCAACCCCGCGCTCGGCGCTTTCCCGACCAAACAGCACCTCTTCCATACGGTCCGGCTCGATACTGGCGCAGTTCACCGTCACAAAGGGGGCCGAGGCGCGATTGGACTGCGTGTGAATATAGCGCGCTGCAATCTCCTTGCCGCTGCCCGCAGGCCCCGTCAGCATCACCCGGCCGTTGGACTTTGTCACCTTGTCCAACTGGCCAATCAGCGCACGATAGGCCGCGGAGGCCCCGATCATCTCGCTCACGCCGGCATCCTGACGCTTCAGATCGGAGTTTTCGCGGCGCAGCTTCGAAGCCTCCATCGCGCGGCGAATAACCACCAGCAACTGGTCGATATTAAAAGGTTTTTCGATGAAATCATACGCGCCCTGCTTGATCGCAGCGACGGCAATTTCAATATTTCCATGGCCGGAAATAATCACCACGGGGATTTCCGGGTTGTCGCGTTTCACCACCTTCAGGATGTCGATCCCATCCATCTGGCTGTCCTTCAGCCAGATATCGAGGATCAGGAGCGCCGGCGGCTCGGCGTTGAGCGCGGCCATGCATTCCTCAGAGCTGCCGGCCTTGCGCGTTGCATAGCCTTCATCCTCAAGGATATCGGAAACCAGCTCACGGATGTCGCGTTCGTCGTCAACAATCAGAATGTCACTCATGTCAGACCTGCTTTCACTGTACTCTTATTGGGGGCTGCCGCCTCATGTGCGGCAGGCAGGCGGATCACGGCCATGGCGCCATAATGGGCCTGACCTTCGAACACCGGTGCGTCTTCCAGCACCAGCGTTCCGCCGTGTTCTTCGATGATCTTCTTGACGATCGGCAGGCCGAGGCCGGTGCCTTCGTCACGGGTGGTCACATAGGGTTCAAACAAACGGGCACGGTCTTCTGGCAGACCGATGCCATTGTCGGCGATGGTGACCTCATAGCCGGTTTTCGTCGAGGTGACGGCAATGCGAATTTCCGGATCCAGATCCGGCACGCTGCCTTTTTGCTTCAGGGTTTCAACGGCTTCGCCCGCGTTCTTGATCAGATTGGTCAAGGCCTGGCCGATCATGGTTGCATCCAGATCGGCAAGCATCGGTTCGGTGGGCAGATCGGCGGTGATGCGCAGATCAGGCTGGCCTGCCCGTTGCAGGGTCACCGCATCGCGCAACAGCTTCACCAGATCCTCTTCGCGGCGCTCCGGCTCCGGCATCCGTGCGAATTTTGAAAACTCGTCAACAATGCGGCGCAAGTCATTGGTCTGGCGCACAATCACATCTGTCATGGATTGCAGGAGATCGCTGTTCTCCTCACCCAGCTTGGGCGCGAATTTGCGCTTGATACGCTCGGCACTCAGCTGGATCGGGGTCAGCGGGTTCTTGATCTCATGGGCAATCCGACGGGCCACATCGCCCCATGCCGCCATCCGCTGGGCGCTGACCAGGTCGGTGACATCGTCAAAGGCAACCACATAGCCCTCAAGCCGCCCCTCCTCGCTGCGCCGTGGCGACATCCGCACCAGCAGGTTCTCCAGCTGCCCCTGGCGCGTCACCTTGACCTCATCCTGAACCACATCGGCGCCGGTTTCGCTCAACTCCACAAACAGCGGCCCAAACTCCGGCACGGCCACAGCCAATGCCAGCGACTGACGATCGCCATTCCAATCCAGCAGGCGCTCGGCGGAGCGGTTCACAAAGGTCACCCGCCCCTCAGGGTCCAGCCCGACCACACCCGAGGTCACCGACATCAGCACGGAATCAAACAACCGGCGGCGGCGTTCGATCTGGCGGGTGTTCTCAAGCAGCGTGTCGCGCTGCTCGCGCAGCTCCAAAGTCATCTGGTTGAAATAGCGCCCCAGCTGCGAAATCTCGTCATCGCCGTCGTCTTCGGGCACCTGCACGTTGAGATTGCCCGCCCCGACCCGGCGCGCGGCAATCGTCAGCCGTCCGACAGGCCGCGACAGCCGTTCGGCAAACCACATGCCCAGCCACATCGCCGCAAGGATCAGGATCACCGCAAACCCGAGGTACAACAGCACAAAGTCAAACAGAACCCGCCCGCGTTCGCTCTCCAGCTGCTGGTAGAGATGCGCGGTTTCCTTGGTGTCATCCAGGAGGCTCAGCAACTCACCGTCCACATCACGGCTGACATACAGGAAGCGGTCGACAAACGCATCCAGCCGCACCAGCGCCCGCAGTTCGCTGTTTTCCCAGTCCTGGATCAGCGTAACCCCGTTAAACGACGCCTTGCTGATGTCAGTGGCGCGCGGCTCTTCAAAGTCAAACTCATAGGAGCGTTCGCCACGGGCCCGGATGGCCCCGGCGCCATCCACCACATAAGCCTCCTGAAGGCCGCGTTGGATCTGCAATTGCCCCTGTGTCAGCACCTGGCGCAGCTGCCCGTCGCTGATGAAGAAATTGCGGTTCCGGCTGTTGTCGATATAGCGCGCCAGCGCCACCGCATCCTCCGACAGGTCGCGCTGCTGCTGCTCCTGATAGGCCTCAGCGGCGGCAAGCGAACTTCCCACGACCTGACGGACCCGGTCCGAAAACCAGCCCTCAAGGCCCACGTTCACGGTCAGCCCGGCAAACAGCGCCACGATCACGGTGGGCGTCAGCGCCAGAAAGGCGAAGGCCCCGATCAGCCGCAGATGCAGCCGGGAACCCGCGGATTTGGCCCGTCGGGCTGCGATCAACCGCCCAACCTGCGTCAGGACCAGTGCCGCGACAGCCAGCACATAGATCAGATCAGCCAGCAGGATCAGCCGCAGCGACAGCGAGGCGACCCCTTGCGAGAACGGGCCGATGATCAGAAATGTCGAGAGCGCCAGCACAGGCCCCAGAACAACCAGCCCAAGCGCGCCGACATTGCGTGCCCTGCGGGTTCTGCGCCAGCGGTCAAGGGCCGCAAATGGCCCGTATGCCGAGCGAAGATGTGACCTCTGCGCCACGTACCGTCCCCATCCTGATGTGCGACCATTCTGGCCGACCGCCACATATCGTGATCGTCACCAGCGCGAACGCTGATCTGCCACGGTTCTGTGGCTATATTACATCAGTTTGCGACGGCGTGTCACCTCAATATCAAGGTCGGTGATCTTCTTGCGCAGCGTATTGCGGTTAATACCAAGTAAATCCGCACATTTTGCCTGATTTCCGCCGGTCATCGCGAGCGATAATTCAATCAAAGGGGTCTCAACCTCCCGCATCAACCGGGCATATAGGCCGGGTGGCGGCAGCATATCGCCGTGCAGATCGAAATAGCGCTGCAAATGGCGCGCCACTGATTCCGACAGTTTCTCGGTACTGAGGGCCGCACCGCTGGCTGCCAGCGGCTCCCCGCCCGATTGCGCGCCCAGCGCACCGTTGACTTCATCCAGGCTGATGTCCTCGCTGCGGGCGGTCAGCGCCAGACGCCGCATCACATTCTCCAGCTGGCGCACATTTCCCGGCCACGGGAACTGCCGCAGCGGTTCGCGCGCTGCCTCGCTCAACCGGCGGTGCGGTGCGCCATCATTTTCGGCCCGCGTCAGGAAATGCGCGCAAAGCAGCGGAATGTCATCCACCCGCGCCCGCAGCGCAGGCACGGGGAGCTCCGTGCCGCTGATCCGGTAATAGAGATCCTGTCGCAGCCGCCCGGCCTCCATCGCTGCGGTCAGATCCTGCTGGCTGGTGGCGATGAAACGCGGCTGGTGGTCTCCGGGGGCATCCATCATGCGAACGACGCGTGCCTGTGCCTCCTCGGAGAGATCTGCCAGCTCATCCAGCAGCAGCGTGCCGCCACGGGCCTGCGCCAGCAACTGCGCCGGACCATCGAGCGAGGCGAGATCAGCCGCCTCAGCCCTGACAAACGGCAGGGTGCGCCGATCCGAAAGATCATGCATGGACCGCGCGATCAGGGATTTTCCAGTGCCGCTCTCGCCGGTGATCAACAGCGGGATATCGGTGTTCATCACCCGCGCCACCAGACGGTAAAGTGTCTGCATCACCTCGGTGCGCCCCACCAGTGGCAGGTCCTCATGGGTCTCGCCGCTATGAAGGCCGAGATCGCGCGCGCCCTCCCCCTGCGGCGTCGAACGCCCCTGCCCCTGCGTTTGCCGCCGCTCCGTCAGCGCCTTGGCAGTCCGCTTCATCAGCTCCGGCAGGTCGAACGGTTTGGGCAGGTAATCATAGGCCTCGGCCTCAGCCGCCTTGATCGCTGTCATGATGGTGTTCTGCGCCGAGATCACGATCACCGGCAGCCCTGGCCGGTCATCGGCGATCTTGGGCAGCATCTCCAGCCCATTGCCATCCGGCATCATCACGTCGGAGATGACGACATCACCCTTGCCCTCGCCAACCCAGCGCATCAGCGTCGTCAGAGAGGAGGTCGCATGCACCTTGCACCCGGCCCGCGTCAGGGCCTGTGTCAAAACCGTGCGGATAGTGCGATCGTCATCTGCGACCAGAACGGTGCCGTCCATGATGTGCTACTCCTTGGGTGCGTCTGCGGTATGGTTGGGATCATGTGGAAACGGTGCCGGGCGCGGCGCCGTCGGCACGCGCGACAGCGACAGGCGAAACACCGTCTGTCCGGGTTCGGAACTGACCGAGATCCAGCCCTGATGATCGGCAATGATCTTGCTGACCAGCGCCAGTCCCAGACCAGTGCCATTCTCGCGGCCAGAAACAAACGGATCAAAGATATCATCGCGGATCGCCTCAGGCAGACCCGGACCGTCATCGGAAATCTCAATCTGCAGCGGCAACAGCTTGCCCGACCCATCACTGCGCCGAAGGCGGAACGAATGCTCATAGAAGGTACGGATGCGAATGGTTCCACCACCGGGATCGGCGGCCTCTGCTGCGTTCTTCAGCAGGTTCAGGACCACCTGCAACAGCTGGTCCCCATCGCCCCAGGCCATCGGCAGCGAGGGGTCGTAATCCTCGATGATGGTCATCTGCGCGCCAAACCCCAGCAACGCAGAGCGGCGCGCCCGGTCCAGCACATCATGGATATTGACCTCCTGAAAGGCCGGGGCCGAGAGGTTGCCGAATTGCTCCACCTGTTCCAAGAGTTTCACGATCCGCCGACTTTCGCTCACGATCAGATCGGTCAGCTCCAGATCATCCCCCGACAGCCCCATGGACAGCAGCTGCGCCGCACCGGTGATCCCTGCCAGCGGGTTCTTGATCTCATGGGCCAGCATCTCGGCCATACCGATTGCGGATTGCGCGGCGGATTTGGCCGAATGGTTCTGCGTCAACCGCCCGGCCAGCTCGCGCGGGGAGAGCAGGATCAGCATCCCCCCCTGAACGCCCTGCACCCGCGCCACCTGTACATTGCATTGCAGCGGCGCCCGCCCGGGGGTGCCGACGTCGATATCGTTCACAAACAGCGGCGTGCCATTGTCGCGGGCGCGCTCCACCGCCTCGTCAATGGCCGGGGCAATGATCACATGCTGCCAGATGCCCTGGCCCAGCAGCGCCTTGCGCGAGGTATTGAGGAAGCCCTCACCGGCGGAATTCACATCCGCAATCCGGGCCTCGCGATCTATGACAAAGGCCGGAATCGGCAGCGACGCCCAGAGCGCGCTGTCTGCACCGTTCCAATCGACCTGCGTGGCGCCGGTTTTTCCGCCCTCTGCCTGTGTCATGCCGCCTGCCCGCCCATGGTTTGTGGCCCAAGATCCGGCCCAGCGCCCCCGGTCAGCGCCGCAGGCAGGAGGCTGAGCACCGTCTTGGGGTCCTTGGCTGTCAGTACCTCCCGGCGCAGCTGAGCAGGAGTGGCGGCCTCATCCATATACCAGCCCAGATGTTTGCGTGCGACCCGCAGGCCCAGATCCACGCCGTAAAAGGCGATCATCGCCTCGTAATGAGCGCTGACCATCTGAACCAGATCCGAACCGGTCGGCACATCGGGGGCTGCACTGCCCCAGATGTCATGCGCCACCTCAGCCAGCAGCCAGGGCTTGCCCTGCGCCCCGCGCCCAATCATCACGCCATCCGCACCCGAGAGTGCCAATGCACCGCGGGCCGTGGCCGTATCCACGATATCGCCATTGGCCAGCAGCGGAACCGTCAACGCAGCTTTCACTGCTGCAATGGCCTGCCAATCTGCATTGCCCTTGTAGAACTGACACCGGGTACGGCCATGGATGGTGACCATCTGCACCCCGGCCTCCTGCGCGCGATAGGCCACATTGGCGGCGTTCAGACAGCTGTCGTCCCAGCCAAGCCGCGTCTTCAACGTCACCGGCACCGAGACCGCAGCCACCACCGCCTCAATCAGCGACAGCGCATGATCCGGTGTCTTCAGCAGGGCCGAGCCGGAATAACCATTGGTCACCTTCTTGGCCGGGCATCCCATATTGATATCAATCAGATTTGCGCCCCGGCTTTCCACCTGCCGCGCGGCCTCTGCCATCCAATAGGCATCGCGCCCGGCAATCTGCACCGCCGTATTCTCCACATCCGCACTCAGCTCGGCCCGTTCACGCACGCCGGGCTTGGCCTGCACCATTTCCTGACTGGCAACCATCTCGCTCACCATCAGCCCGACACCAAAGCTGCGCACCAGATCGCGAAACGGCCGATCGGTGATTCCAGCCATCGGCGCCAGCGCGATGGGAGGGGTCAGAGAGGTGGAACCGAGAGTGAAGGACAACTGCCTAATCCTTGTGCATATATGGTGTTTCTATCCGAAGCAGCCTCTATGCGACAATGAAACCCCTGGCGGCAAGGCTGCTTCTTTTGGCAGTTGCCTAATTTTTAGGCACTTTACCCAGGGTGACGCGCTGCCATTGCCTCCCCTTGCATCACCTCCTAAACATTTGCGACCCAAGAAAGAGCCTTCCCATGCCGTCTGCCCCCCTACCCACCGCGCCGGTTACCACCGCAGCTGATCCTGCGTCCCACCAAACCGCAGCGCTGATTGTTGCCGCAGGCAAGGGCCTGCGGGCCGGCGGCGGTCTGGCAAAACAATGGCGCCCCCTGATGGGACGCCGGGTAATCGACTGGACCATTGATGCCTTCCTACGCGCAGGCGTTCAGCGGATTGCCCTCGTTCTCGCTGCTGAGGATACCGATCACTGGCAGGAGTTTGCATCGCGCGCGGAGCTGCTGCTCACAAAGGGTGGCGACACAAGGGCGCAGTCGGTGGCCAACGGGGTGGAACTGCTCAATCAGCACGGGCTCCACAGGGTTCTGATCCATGATGCCGCCCGCCCCTGTGTCTCTCCACGGGTGATCCGCGATGTGATGGCCGCGCTTGATAACCATCCGGCCGCCGCCCCGGCGCTGGCGGTGACCGATGCGCTGTGGCGCGGGGATGGTGGGACGGTTACCGGCACAGAGAACCGCGACGGCCTGTTTGCTGCCCAGACCCCGCAAGGCTTTCACCTGCCGCAGATCCGTGCCGCCCATCAGCAGCTTGCCGCATCCGGCGGCGACGCTGCAGACGATGTGGCCGTGGCCCGTGCGGCAGGGATTGACGTTGCCATCATTCCGGGCGACCCAGACAATATCAAAATCACCCGCCCGGAGGACTTTGACCGGGCTGCGCGCATATTAGGGGGCGACATGGATGTAAGGCTTGGCAATGGCTATGATGTTCACCGGTTCGGACCGGGGGATGAGGTCGTGCTCTGCGGTGTGCCCGTGGCCCATGATCGCGGCCTTCAGGGCCATTCCGACGCCGACGTCGGGCTGCACGCCATCACCGATGCCCTCTATGGTGCGCTGGCAGAGGGCGACATAGGTCGCCACTTCCCGCCCTCGGATCCCCAGTGGAAAGGTGCCGCCAGCGATATCTTCCTGCGCCACGCCGCCGATCTGACCCGCTCCAAGGGCTATCAGATCTCGAATGTGGACTGCACGCTGGTCTGTGAATTCCCCAAGATCACGCCCCATGCCCCCGCCATGCGCGCGGCGGTGGCCGAGATCCTGTCGATTGATATCTCCCGCGTCTCGATCAAGGCGACCACCTCCGAACGGCTTGGCTTTACCGGTCGCGGCGAAGGCATCGCCGCCCTCGCCACCGCCTGCGTGGTGAAATCATGAAACGCTCGCGCCTCGCCTTTCTGATCGGCACCGTGGGCGGCATCGGCTACATGCGTCCGGCACCCGGCACCTGGGGGTCGCTTGCAGCGTTGCCCATGGCTTTTGTCCTGCATCAGCTGGGCGGATTCCTCCTGCTGGCGCTGGCAACCGTGATCTGCATGGTGGTCGGCGTCTGGGCGGCGGAGGCGATGACCCGCAACCGCGAAAACATGGATCCTTCCGAATTTGTGCTGGATGAGGTGGCAGGCCAGTTTGTTGCCCTCTGGGCGATTTCCTATCCCGCCTGGGCGCATGACATTGCCATCACTGCACTCTGGCCCGGCTGGATTGCCGCCTTTGTGCTGTTTCGCCTGTTTGACGTGTGGAAACCCGGCCCCGTTGGCTGGGCCGACCGTCAGAAAGGGGCCACAGGGGTGATGATGGATGATATCATCGCAGGCATCCTTGCTGCCATCGGTGTCGCCGCGCTGGCCGGCCTCACCCATGGTGTACTGGGCCTGTAAATTGCAGAGGTAAGTCCATGGACGCGTCCGACATCATCCGCAAGGCCAGCGCAAAAGGCCTGACCATCGCCACCGCAGAGAGCTGCACCGCCGGTATGATCGCCGCTGCGCTCACCGATGTGCCCGGCTCCTCGGCGGTGGTTGATCGGGGCTATGTCACCTACTCAAATCGCGCCAAGCAGGAGATGCTGGGCGTGCAGGCCGCAACACTCGAGGCTCTCGGCGCGGTCAGCGAGGAGGTCGCGATCCAGATGGCAGAAGGCGCCCGCAGCCGCGCCCGTGTCGATATCGCGGTGGCCGTGACCGGGATCGCAGGCCCCGGCGGCTCCGAACACAAACCCGAAGGCCGCGTCTGTTTTGCGCTGGCAGCCAGGGACCGCAGCACCCATGTCGAAACCGTCGATTTCGGCGCCCTTGGCCGCGACGCGGTGCGACGGGCCACCCGCGACTATGCGCTGACATTGATCCGACAGGTGCTCTGAACCCGCTGACGCAAATCACCGCCCATCTGCCGCAATTTCATATTCTGTGCGCAGATTGAGCAGCACCCCCTCGATTGTGCTCATTTTTTCGGCACTTTGACAAAAGCCCGCTTTTTTAGCGCCAACATCAAACCTGCCGCTTTTTTCAACGCTGCAACTCCGCTTTGTCAGGCCTCAGATAGAAATCAGCCTGAAATGCGGAAGGAACGGCGATGAACGCAGCCGATACAGCTTGGATTATTGTGGCCACGGCCCTTGTCCTCTTTATGACTTTGCCGGGGCTAGCCCTGTTCTACGGCGGGCTTGTCCGTGCCCGCAATGTGCTCAGCGTGTTCATGCAGTGCTATGCGATTGCCTGTTTGATGAGCGTTCTATGGCTCGCCTTCGGCTATTCCATCGCCTTTGGCAGCGGCACCTCCGGCATCTGGGGCGGCCTGGACAAGATGTTCCTGTCCGGCGTCACCGCCGACAGCCTGTCCGGCTCCCTACCCGAGGTTCTGTTCTTTGCCTTTCAGATGACCTTTGCCATCATCACGCCCGCGCTGATCGTCGGTGCCTATGTCGAGCGCGTCGGCTTTGGCTTTGTGCTGGTCTTCTCCGGCCTCTGGATGCTTCTGTGCTACGCGCCGGTGGTGCATTGGATCTGGGGCGGCGGCATGATGGCCGATGGCGGCATCTTTGGGGAGACTGGCGTGCGCGACTTTGCCGGTGGTATCGTGGTCCATGAAACCGCCGGTCTGGCTGCGCTGATCATCGCTGTCTTCCTCGGCCCGCGCAAAAACCGCACCACACCGCCGCACAACCCCGGCTATGTCTTCATCGGTGCCGCGATGCTTTGGGTCGGCTGGTTCGGCTTTAACGGTGGCTCGCAGCTGGCCGCCGACGGCGGTGCGGCAATGGCGCTGACCGTGACGCATATTTCTGCCGCGACGGCCTCTCTCACCTGGGCGCTGTGGGAAAAGATCAAATACGGCAAGGCCTCAATGGTCGGTCTGGTCACCGGCACCATCGCGGGGCTGGCCTCAATCACGCCGGCCTCTGGCTTTGTAGGTCCGGTTGAGGCGCTGATGATTGGCGCTGTCGCGGGTATCCTCTGTCAGGAAGCCGTGAATCTGGTGCGCAATGTGCTGAAGATCGACGACACGCTTGATGTCTTTGCCGTGCACGGTGTCGGCGGCATCTTTGGCACCATCATGATCGCGCTCTTTGGTCAGGGCACCTGGCTGGCACAGCTGGGCGGTCTTGCGATCGTCGGTATCTTCACCGCCGTTGTGACTGTTGTTCTGGTCAAGGTTACCGCCGCGATCACCCCGCTGCGCGTCGATCCGGAGACCGAGACAAACGGCTTGGACATCTCCGTCCATGGCGAACGCGCCTATGATATGACCAGCTGAGGACGCAGCACCATCCGCCATAAAAAAGAAACGAGCCTGCATCGCGGGCCCGTTTTCTTTCAATAACTTACAATGCGTTCCTGATCAGCCATACAGCTCCGCCGCGCGCCGCTCAAACGCCCGCACGATCCGCTGCATCGCCTCGTTGAAGACCACACCAATAATGCCCTGCAACACTGCGTTCTTGAACTCAAAATCCACGAAGAAGGACACGTCGCAACCGCCATCCGCACGGTCGGCAAAGGCCCAGTTCGACTTCATATAGCGAAACGGACCGTCCAGATATTCGGTGTCGATCTTCTTATCCTCGGCATAGAGCGTCACGCGGCTGCCAAAACGCTCGCGGAACACCTTGAAGGAGATCACCAGATCCGCCTCCATCACCTCCGCGCCCCCCTGCGGCACCCGGCTACGGATCCGCGCCGCCGCACACCAGGGCAGAAACTTCGGATAATCCCCGACATCAGCCACCAGATTATACATCTGCTGTGCCGTGTAGGGCATTGGCCGGGTTTCTGAATGGGTAGGCATGAGTGGCGCATTTCCTGCTATGATCATCCCGCGTCATGTCATATGAACGCGCGGGAATTTCAAGGGGGCACCCATGACACAGCGGCCATATGTCATCGATGTGATGATCTCAGCCAAGGCCATTGCGGCCCGGATCGAAGAGCTTTGCGCCGAGATCCAAGACGAATTTCAGGGCACCGACAAACTGGTGGTGGTGGGGCTGCTGCGCGGCAGCTTCGTCTTTATCGCAGATCTCGTGCGGGAACTTGACCTGCCGATCGAGGTCGATTTCCTCGAGGCGTCCTCTTATGGGGACGCGATGGAAAGCAGCCGGGAAGTTCGTATTCTTAAGGACTTGCGCGGCGCAATTGAAGGGCGCGACGTGCTGGTTGTCGAAGATATCGTCGACACCGGTCATACCCTGAACCATGTCACCCATCTGCTCCGCAGCCGTCAGCCTGCACGGTTGAAGTCGATCGCGCTGCTTGACAAACCATCACGGCGTGAGGTCGATTTCCGCTCCGACTGGATCGGCTTTGAGATCCCGGACGAATTTGTGGTGGGCTACGGAATCGACTACGCGCAGCGCAACCGCAACCTGCCCTTCATCGGCAAGGTCCGCTTCACCGATGAGGGCTGAGCGCCGCACGGAACTGCCCGGCCGGTATCAGAGCACCTAACATGGCACCGAGAAAGGCGCGCAGACACCGCGCCTTTTTTCATGCGCGAGGGAACCGGCGGCCCCTTGCCGATTGTCGCACCCCGGTCAGCACAAAGCAGCGCAGGCGATTTGCCAAAACCGGCAGGCTCCCCCATGTCTTGGTCAAAGCAGAGATCACGAGGAGATCCGCCATGACGACGAAATACCTTGCCGCCGCGGCCACTGCCGCCGCGCTGAGCCTGACGCCCGCCCTTGCCCCGACCATCGCCAATGCGGCGCCGCCAAAATGGGCTCCGGGCCATAATAACAGCGCCGCCCATTACGCGCCTGGGCAAATCAAGAAACAGTATAAGAAGCGCCACAAGACGCGGGAGCGCATCAGCGGCGACTATATCTATATCGACGATTACGCGCGTTGGGGTCTGGCACCACCGGCTCCCGGCCACCGCTATGTGCGCAAGGATGACCGCATCTATGAGGTGGTGCGTGACACGCTGGCAATCGTAGGGGCCGTCGCACTGGTCGAAGCCCTGACAAACTGACGCTTGAGCGGATTGAACAGGTCCGCGCAAGGGCCTGTTGCAACACGCTAATCGCTCAAAATCTCGGCGATAACCTCGGCAAAGATGGCAACCCCGACCGGGATTGCCGCATCCGGGAAATCATAATCGGGATTGTGCAGCTGCGGCTGATCCAGGCCGGAGCCGAGCCAGAACATAGCTGCCTTGGCCTGCTTGCCAAACTGGCCAAAATCTTCGGACCAGCGCTGTGGCTGCACCCGCATCCGAACTGCATGGCCTGCGCGCGTGCAGGCGCGCCGCAGCAGCGTCACCGCCTCGGCGTCATTGGTGCAGGCCTCGAACACATCATCAAACCTGATCTCACAGCCAAGGCCGCTCTCAAGGCAGGTGCTCTGAACCAAAGTCGTGGCGGCCGTGATCAGCTCCGCCATGCGCGCATCATTCACCGTGCGCAGCGTGGCCCAGACCTCCCCTTCGCCGGGAGCGATGCCAAACGTGGCCTGCCCCAGTCGCGCATGGGTCAGCGTGACCAGCGCGTAATCGGGGCCAAGATCCCCACCACCCCCCAGCGCGACCAGCCCCGGAAGCAGCTGCGCCATGGCAGATGCAGGCGAAATTCCATCCTGCGGCGCCGCCGCGTGAGAGGTCCGGCCAGTCAGCTGCACCCGCATCCCCCGCGAGGCACAATTGGCGGCACCCGCGCAGAGCGCAATCTCCCCAACCGGCAGCCCCGGCAGATTATGCAATGAAAACGCGTAGTCAGGCGCGATAGTGGCAAAGGCCGGGTCGCCGATCACCGCAGCGGCCCCCTTGCCGGTCTCTTCGGCCGGCTGGAACAGGAGCACCACGCGCCCGCGAGACGGGCGTAGGGCTGCCAGATCCTCTGCCAGCGCGGCGACCATCACCATATGGCCGTCATGGCCGCACAGATGGCCACGCCCGGAATGTTTGGATCTGTAGGGCTGCTCCGACAGCTCCTCGATTGGCAGGCCATCGAGCTCGCAGCGGATCATGACGGTCGGCCCCGCCTCTATGCCCTGATAGACTGCAGCAACGCCATGGCCGCCGAGCCCGGTCAGCAGCTGGTCCGGCCGGTATTGGTGCAGATAGCGCGCCACCATCTCCGCCGTCTTCTCCTCGGCACCCGAAACCTCCGGGATCTGGTGCAGGCGATGGCGCAGCCCGGTCAGCCGCGCCAGACGCTCCGGTGTCATGCCTGGCCGAGCTTGGCGTTCCGTGCCGCACGCAGCCGGGCAAAATCATCCCCCGCGTGATAAGATGACCGCGTCAGCGGCGTCGCCGATACCATCAGAAAGCCCTTGCCATAGGCGGCTTTCTCATAGCTCTCGAATTCTTCCGGCGTCACAAAACGGTCCACCGCATGGTGCTTTGGCGTGGGCTGAAGATATTGGCCGATGGTCAGGAAATCGATATCCGCGGCGCGCATATCGTCCATCACCTGCTTTACCTCCTGCGCATTCTCGCCAAGGCCGACCATGATGCCGGATTTGGTGAAGATCGCAGGGTCCAGCTCCTTTACCCGCTGCAACAGCCGCAGGGAGTGGAAATAGCGCGCACCCGGGCGGACACCGGGATAGAGACCGGGCACGGTTTCCAGATTGTGGTTGAACACATCCGGGCGGGCCTCCACCACGGTTTCCAGCACCTCAGGGGCGCATTTCAGGAAATCCGGTGTCAGGATTTCGATCGTGGTTGTCGGGCTGCGATGGCGGACCGCGCGAATGGTCTGGGCGAAATGGTCTGCACCGCCGTCTTCCAGATCGTCGCGGTCGACGGAGGTGATCACAACATGGTTGAGGCCAAGTTTCTGCACCGCATGGGCGACGCGACCCGGCTCAAACGCATCCAGCGTATCGGGTCGGCCGGTGGCGATATTGCAGAAGGTACAGCCGCGGGTGCAGATTTCACCCATGATCATCATGGTGGCGTGCCCCTGGCTCCAGCATTCGCCAACATTCGGGCAGCCGGCTTCCTCACAGACCGTGACGAGGTTGTTCTCACGCATGATCTTATGCGTTTCCGCGTAGCCTTTGCCCCCTGGCGCCTTGACCCGGATCCAGCTCGGCTTCTTCGGCTGAGCATTGTCAGGACGATGCGCCTTTTCCGGGTGGCGTTGCTCGGGGATTTTCAGATCTCGCACGTCGATGTTCCCTTGCGGCAATGGTCTTTTGGTCTTCGTAACATAGTTGCAATCGCTTGGCACGACCAGTTCTGCACCTGACGACGACGGCAAAACGGATCAGCTCTGCGCCGTAATAATCTGTCTTGATTAAGATATTTGCGCGCAATGCAGAATTTGCAACCCTGCCCGCCGGTTTTGCCTTCCACGCTATTGCAGGATCAAACCCGCCTCCGAGTCGGTCAGAAAGCGGCGCATGACCACAGCGATGCGGCGCCACCCGGACACCGCTGCACCAGCGCGCGAATACCCCATTGCGGGCGATTTAGAACTATTATAAGTCACCGCCCGACACCGAATTGATCAACTAGGAGCCGATGATGAAAGCTGGCGTAAAACTGCCCGACGTGACCTTCCGCACCCGTGTTCGCGACGAATCCGTGGGCGGCCCGAACCCGTTCCGCTGGGAAGACAAAACCACCGCTGACTATTTCGCGGGCAAGCGCGTAGTGCTGTTCTCCCTGCCCGGTGCTTTCACCCCCACATGCTCGACCTATCAGCTGCCCGGTTTTGAAAACGGCTTCGCCGACTTCCAGGCCGAAGGCATCGATGCGATCTACTGCATGTCGGTGAACGACAGCTTCGTGATGAACAAATGGGCCGAATCCCAGAACCTGAAGAACGTTGGCGTGATCCCCGACGGGTCGGGCGAATTCACCCGCAAGATGGGTATGCTGGTGGCCAAGGATAACCTGGGCTTTGGCAACCGGTCCTGGCGCTATGCAGCCATCGTCAACAACGGTGTTGTCGAGGCATGGTTCGAAGAGCCGGGCCTGTGCGACAACCACGGCGAAGATCCCTATGGCGTCTCCTCCCCGGAGACCGTTCTGGAGCACTTGAAAACAGCCAAGGCTGAGGTCGCCGCCTGATCCGCGCGACCCCGGTCAGGTCCGGACCGGCCAGATAAAATCCGCAAACCCGGTGCCGCATGGCGCCGGGTTTTTCTATGTCAGACCATGTGTTCAGCCGATAAGCTCATCCTGCGCCTGCTGGGCGTCATAGTGAAGTTTCAGCTGTTGCAAGGCGATGCGCAGCACCACCTTGCCTGACCGTGCCGACCAGCCCAGCTGGCGTTCGGCCGCCTCCAGCCCTTCCAGATGGCAGCAGCAGCGCATCACGATGTCGCTCAGCCCCTCGCCAAGCGCGTTGAGCGCGGCAGAGGCCCGGCGTTTGGCGGCTGCCGCGGCCTGTCCGGGTCGGCGACGGCGGGCGGCGGCCGGACTGCAATCGCCATCGGCAAACTGCGCCACCGATTGCGCCAGATGATCGCCGACCTGCGCCAGTTCGAAATCTTCGCGCAGTCGCTCACCGGCGCGCACCAGATCGCTGGTCAGAAACGGCGTCCCATCACGATCCGTCAGCCGCGCCAGCATATGCAGCGGCGTCTCACCCAGCCCATAGCGCGCCCGGCGTGGACGACGCGGACCGCGACCAACCTTGCGCGTCGCCAGGCTGGCGCTTTCCAGTCGGGAACGGGCGCGGTTCTCGCGGCGGGCCACAAACTGGCTGAGCGCGGTGCGCCCTTCGGGCGTGATATGATAGCGGCTGAGCCGCCCCGGCGCCGGACAGGCGATCCAGTCGCGCAGCGCCATGGCCTCGGCCAGGATGCGATCCACCACGACCTTCTTGTCACCGCTTGCCGCCTCCCGCACGACAACCGCTTTCTCCATGCCATCCGCCACCGCGAGCACCGCGCCCTGCGGGTTCAGACAGGTCAGGATTTCGACCACCTCGCTCTCGAAGGCTTCGGCGCAGGCGGGCACTGTGCCCAGGGCCAGGGCACGGGCCGACATTGGCCTGGGCCCCGGCATCGTTTCGGCGTAGTGGCGGGCCGCCAGCGACGCCAAGGCGCCATCGACCAGCGGATCGTCACGTCGGGTTTCGACCCGTCGGACCTGTCGCAATACCGTGGACGGGTGGCAGCCCGCCTGTTTTGCAAGATTGCGGATCGAACGGCCCGCTTCGGTGTGTTCAAGATATCGGCACGCCTCCTCAGGCACCCATTCCGGCAGGCCGGATACAGCCATAGTTTGCATTTTATCACCCCACATGTGATCATTCGAAACTATCCTCCCACTGGCCGCCTACGTGTTATCCACAGACACCATTCACCGTACTGGCCTGATTTTTCTGGATAGTCTCAGTCAGAGCATCATTGGTTTCAAATTTTCATCAATCAATATCGAATAGACCGTTCGCCGAACCGGCCCCTTCGGCAACACCCGCTTCAGTTGTGTTACACAGCGCTATCAACAGAGCTGGAAAGGACATGACGATGCAGGATATCTTTGGTCATCTGGCCGCTTTGCGCCGCCCTCGACTGTTGGTGCGGACCGCGCGGATCGGCGCGCGGGACTATAGCCGGCGGCGCGATTTGAAACGGGTGCTGGGCTATGGCACCCTGCCGAAACCGGCCGCTGCGGTGATGCGGCTGCTGGATCTCGAACACGATTACAACCGCCAGCGCGAGTCCGGCGATGCCGGGTATTCACTGACCCGCCATGTCGATGTGCTGATTGCCCTGATGGGCGAGGCCGAGGGGCTGCGCCGCCCGACCCTTAAAGTCGCCTGAGACCGTCGCCAGACAGGATGGATCCCAGGGCAGACCACCGGCCCGTAACGCAAAACGGCGGCCCCGAGGGACCGCCGTCTGCCTGCCAGCCGGGCTGGCATATACCTCAGAGTGCCGATCTCAGCCGGTCTTACATGAAGGCATCGGGCATCGAGGCTTTCTTCTCGGCGACATAGGCCTCCAGCCTGCTCAGCACTTCAGGATCGAGCGGCGGCGCCTGATAGGCGTCGAGCAGCGTTTCCACCCGGCTGCTGGCCAATGCAACGGTGTCACGCGCACCTTCTTCTTCCCAGGTTTCAAAGGGCTTGTAGTCCAGCAGCTCGGATTTCCAGAATGCGGTCTTGAAATTCGCCTGCGTATGGGCGCAGCCAAGGTAGTGACCACCGGGACCAACCTCGCGGATGGCGTCCATGGCTTGGGCTTCCTCGTCCACGGCGACACCTTTGGCAAGACCATGCAGCGCGCCCAGCTGATCGGCGTCCATCACGAACTTCTCGAAATCGGCAACCAGACCGCCCTCGAGCCAGCCGCAGGAGTGCAGCTGGAAGTTCACGCCCGACAACAGGCCCATGTTGAGCGAATTGGCGGTTTCATAGGCCGCCTGCGCGTCGGGCAGCTTGGAGCCACAGAACGATCCGGCCGAACGGAACGGCAGGTTCATCCGGCGTGCAAGCTGACCGGCCCCATAGGTCACCAGCGAGGCTTCCGGCGTCCCGAAGGTCGGCGCACCGGAGTTCATGTCGATCGAGGAGACAAAGGCGCCGAAGATCACCGGCGCACCGGCGCGGATCAGCTGGCTATAGGCCACGCCTGCCATCACCTCGGCCAGAACCTGAGTCAGCGTACCGGCAACCGAGACCGGCGCCATGGCACCGCCAACGATAAAGGGCGAGATGATGCAGGCCTGGTTGTGGGCGGCGTAGACCTCCAGCGCACCCATCATCACATCGTCAAAGGTCATTGGCGAGTTGATGTTGATCAGCGAGGTCATCACGGTGTTGTCGCGCACGAAATCCTTGCCAAAAAGGATCTCGCACATCTCGATGGAATCCTGCGCCCGGCTGGGCTCGGTCACCGACCCCATGAACGGCTTGTCGCTCAGGGTCATATGCGCCATCAGCATGTCGAGGTGGCGTTTGTTCACCGGTACGTCGGTCGGCTCGCAAACGGTACCGCCGGAATGGTGCAGCCATTTGGACATATAGCCCAGCTTCACGAATTTCTGGAAATCATCCAGCGTCGCGTAACGGCGCCCGCCCTTGGCATCGCGCACAAACGGCGGGCCATAGACCGGTGCCAGCACCATGTTCTTGCCGCCGATGACCACGGATTTCTCCGGGTTGCGGGCATGTTGGGTGAATTCGGACGGGGCCGTCTTGCACAGCTCGCGCGCCAGGCCGCGCGGGATCCGAACCCGCTCGCCATCAATCGTGGCCCCGGCCTCGCGCCAGCGCTCCAACGCGCCGGGGTTGTTCACGAAGTTGACACCGACCTCTTCGAGGATGGTTTCGGCGTTGGCTTCGATGGTCTGCAGCGCCTCTTCGCTCAACACTTCGAAATTCGGAATATTCCGCTCGATGTATTTTGCGGTATCAATCTTGACGCCGGTTCGTTCTGCGCGACGGGCGGCACCACCGCCTCCACGAGCGCGACGGCGCGGTGCTGCTGGAGCTGCTTCTGTCATGGTTGTTCCTCACCACAGGCATTTCGTTGCTGGTGTGATTATAGCGCCCAAGACCAAAGCCGCCGCAGGATTACGGCCATTGAAGTTGAAAAGCGACATTCCCGACAGGTTTCTCGCGCCTGCGGCCCGATATCGGCCGTAAGAGGCCGCGCGACAACCGGATCAGAGATTGTGCAAACGCGGCCCGAAACACGAAAATACCTTGCGAATTTCGCGCCGCTGCCCTATGGCGCGTGCATGACAGAGACATCCCACGACCGCCTTCTCATCATCGACTTTGGCAGCCAGGTCACGCAGCTGATTGCGCGCCGCCTGCGCGAACTGAATGTCTATTGCGAAATTCACCCCTACCAGAATGTCACGATGGATTTTGTGCGCGAAATGGCGCCCAAAGCCGTGATCTTTTCCGGTGGCCCGGACAGCGTGACCCGCGAAGGCAGCCCCCGTGCGCCGCAGGAAATCTTTGACCTTGGCGTGCCGATCTTGGGGATCTGCTATGGTCAGCAGGTGATGATGCACCAGCTGGGCGGCAAGGTGCTCTCCGGCCATGGCACCGCCGAGTTCGGTCGCGCCTATGTGACGCCGACGGTCAGCAGCCTGCCGCTGCTGGATGGCTGGTTTGCAGATGACAGCGACCGCGAACAGGTCTGGATGTCTCACGGTGATCATGTCAGCGAAATCGCGCCCGGTTTTGAGGTCTACGGCACCTCGCCCAACGCGCCTTTTGCCATCACCGCCGATGTGTCGCGCAATTTCTACGCGGTTCAGTTCCACCCGGAGGTGCATCACACTCCTAATGGTGCGAAACTCTATGAGAATTTTGTCAAGATCGCAGGTTTCACCGGCGACTGGACCATGGGTGCCTACCGCGAACAGGCGATCCAGGCGATCCGCGATCAGGTGGGCGACAAGAAAGTCATCTGCGGCCTCTCCGGCGGCGTTGACAGCTCGGTTGCGGCGATCCTGATCCACGAGGCCATCGGCGACCAGCTGACCTGTGTGTTCGTGGACCACGGGTTGCTGCGCAAGAACGAGGCCGAAGAGGTCGTCACGATGTTCCGTGACAACTACAATATTCAGCTGATCCACGCAGATGAAAGCGATCTGTTCCTGGGCGAACTGGACGGCCAGTCCGACCCGGAAACCAAGCGCAAAATCATCGGCAAACTGTTCATCGACGTGTTCCAGAAACACGCCGACACGATCGACGGCGCCGACTTCCTGGCGCAGGGTACACTCTACCCGGATGTGATCGAATCCGTGTCCTTCTCGGGCGGGCCGTCTGTCACCATCAAATCGCACCACAACGTCGGCGGCCTGCCGGAAAAAATGGGGCTGAAGCTGGTCGAGCCGCTGCGTGAGCTATTTAAGGATGAAGTCCGCGCGCTTGGCCGCGAACTGGGCCTGCCGCAAAGCTTCATCGGTCGCCACCCCTTCCCCGGACCGGGCCTTGCGATCCGCTGCCCCGGCGAAATCACCCGTGAAAAACTGGAAATCCTGCGCGAGGCGGATGCGATCTATATCGACCAGATTCGCAAGCATGGTCTCTATGATGAAATCTGGCAGGCCTTTGTGGCGATCCTGCCCGTTCGCACCGTCGGCGTGATGGGCGACGGCCGCACTTATGACTATGCCTGTGCCCTGCGCGCGGTGACATCTGTCGATGGTATGACTGCCGATTATTACCCGTTCAGCCACGAATTCCTGGGGGAAACCGCCACGCGGATCATCAATGAGGTCAAGGGTATCAACCGTTGCACCTATGACATCACCTCGAAGCCTCCGGGCACGATCGAGTGGGAATAATCTAAGCCCCTGAAACCCCGGCCAACTGGCCGGGGTTTTCTACGATGACGACGCGTAATCATATGTTTCATTTAGACTTTTAACGTTTTGATCAGTTCTGGCTGCGAGGTTTCGGACATGTCTGAAACGAAGCACATTTGAATGATTATTTGCCACCCTCTCAAACTGATTTTCATTAAGACCAAGAAGGTTGCTGGAACCTCGTTTGAAATCGCACTGTCCAGCTATTGTGATGAAAGCAGCATCATCACACCAATCAGCCCAAAGGATGAAGAGAGCCGGAGGGCGTTGGGCTATCCCGGTCCTCAGAACCATCAGACCCAGACCTGGCCGGATGGAAACGAGGGCACGCAGGTTTTCTTCGATCACATGACCGCCGGACAGATCCGCGCCGCAGTTCCTCAGGATATCTGGGAGACCTATACCAAAGTAACGATCCGGCGCGATCCCTACGATGCCATGGTTTCCCGCTACTACGACGAGGCGATGGATCAGAGAGATGTTCCGCTTGATATCTTTGTCGGGCGCTACCGCAGTCTGTTGAGCGAAAACCGCCGTATTGCACCACTGGATGGTCCGAATTCCGCAGATGTCGTGCTGCGCTATGAGCATCTTGAGGAGGATATAAATGCGCTCGATATCGACGGGCTTTGGGAGCGGTTTTCGAACCTGAACGCCAAGGCGCCGATGCCTGCGAAAATTGGCGCTGATGCGACCAGGCTCTTCACAGCCCACCCGGAAGCGGCGGACGTGATCGAGGTCGAGGCCGTCGGCGAAATTTCCCGGTTCGGCTACACCCGCCCGGCACTGGCTGCCGCAGTCCCAACTCTTGCCACGCAGGTGTCAGAAAACGCTCAACAACGCTTAAAGCCTGAATTCATCTTCACCCTCTCTGCCGGACGTACGGGCACCGCATGGCTTGCGAAATTTCTGGGTGAGAACCTGAATATCCCGTCGGTGCATGAGCCGCTTGGCGCGAATGACTATGGCATTCGTATGCCCGGTATTGGACACATGCGTGGGTTCAATACCTACGGGATGAACGCGAATGTCTGCGACTTCTGGGAGGGCAAACTGGGCAACCTGCAAGCCCCCTATGCGGAAAGCAACCATACATTGGGCAAATGCGGGTTGATTGAGGCGCTGGTGGAACACGGTTTAGCGCCGCGAACCCGCGTGATCATCCTGCGCCGCAACCTTGGCAAACAAATCGCAAGCTATGTGAACCGTAATGATTTCTGCAATATTACAATACCTTGGCAATGGTACCTGCATCCCAACTATCGCAACAAAATTGTGGATCCGACCCCTCTGAAGCATCTGGGAGATGTCGGCACCGCGATCTGGTATGCGCTGGAGATGGAAGTGCGCTACGCCTATTACAAACAACTCTACGGCGACCAACTCCACTTTATCGAAACCACGCTGAAGCAGGCCACGACGCCGGATGGCGCTCGAAACCTGCTGCAAGAGCTGGGCCACACCGCAGGACCGATCCTGCCGCAGAAGGTCAATGCGTCGCCACAAGGCAGCGCCACGACCAATGCGCTGGTTGAGGAAATCGAGACGCTGCTGTCACGTTTGGGGTTTGATGCCGACACGATAGCGAAGGAGTATATCGAGCGCGGGAACCGGCTGGACCTCCCCTCACTGCCCCACGCGGCAATGCTCAAGCAGACGGTTGCCGCCGAATAGACGCCTGTTCTGCGCGGCCCGGACCCGCGACCGCCGCCGCGCAGAGATGACTTGACCCGCCTGCTAAATTAGCCCTTCTTCGTGACCAACGGGCAAGGGGGCGGCCATGGCGCAGGGTGAGTTAAGAATAGGCACGGCTGCGCTCTGGATGGTCGGGGCGATTGTCTCGTTCTCCTCGATGGCCATCGCTGGCCGCGAAGCCGGGTTGCGCCTCGACACCTTTGAGATCATGACCTATCGCAGCGCCGTCGGGCTGGTGATTGTTGTCATCTGTCTGACCGCCACCGACAGCTGGGGCCAGGTGCGGCGCGATCGGCTGGGCCTGCATCTGATCCGCAATGCCGCCCATTTCACCGGACAGAACCTGTGGTTCCTTGCGGTAACGCTGATCCCGCTTGCACAGGTTTTTGCGCTGGAGTTCACCTCGCCGCTCTGGGTGCTGCTGCTGTCACCGCTGCTGCTGGGCGAGCGGCTGACGAAGCCCCGCGTATTGGCCGCCGCGCTAGGCTTTGTCGGCATTTTGATCGTGGCCCGCCCCAGCCCGGAGACGCTGAGCCTTGGCGTTTTTGCGGCAGCGGCCTCAGCCATCTTCTTTGCGCTGACCATCCTCTTCACCAAAAGGCTGACCCGGCACGAGCCCATCAGCTCCATTCTGCTCTGGCTCACACTGCTGCAACTCGGCATGGGGCTGGTGATATCGGGGTGGGACGGGCAGATCACTCTCCCAAATGCCGCAACGGCACTTTGGCTGCTGATTATCGGCTGCGCCGGGCTTGCCGCGCATTTCTGCATGACCAAGGCGCTCTCCATTGCCCCGGCCACCGTTGTGGTGCCGATTGATTTCGCCCGACTGCCCACCATCGCCGTGGCCGGAATGTTGATTTACGGTGAAGCGCTTAACCTCTGGGTACTGATCGGGGCCGCGGTGATTTTCTGCGCAAACTACATCAATATTCTGGATGCCGCCGGACGTTTCCGCGCGCCCCGCCGACACGGTCATTCTGCCTGATTTTCTTGCCGTTGATTGCCTTTGCGTCAACATTGACCGAAAAAACCCCCCTTGCTAGCGTTTCGCAATGTAAAACCAGGCGCCCAAGTCTGGACAGGGAGGAACAATGAAACGCTATCTTGCAACGTCAGCAGCGCTGGCGCTGGCTTCCGGCGCAGCTATGGCAGGCGGTCTTGACCGCACCGGCCAGCCCGTTGGGATCATCTTTGAAAAAGGGAACTACGCAGAGCTCTCGTTCTCGCACACCAACCCGGATGTAACCGGCACGGACGTGCGGACGCTCAACCCTGCCGGAACCCCGAGCGGCAATGTCGCACTGAGCTTCAACCAGATTTCCGGTGGCATCAAATACGACCTGAACGACCGCGTATCGTTCTCGATGATTTTTGACCAGCCGTGGGGGTCGGACGTCAGGTATCCGAGCGCAGATGCCAACCCGATCACACCCGGCTCTTTCCTGCTTGGCGGAACCACAGCGATTGCCGATTCAGAAGCAATCACCGGGATCGTTCGCTACAAGTTCAACGAGAATTTCAGCGTGCACGGTGGTATTCGTTACCAGCAGATCAAGGGCGACATCACCCTGAAAGGGCTTGCCTATAACAGCCCCTTGACACCCGGCAATGATCTCGACGGTTATAACGTCAGAGTAGCGCGTGATGGCGCGGTTGGCTGGCTGGTTGGTGGTGCCTATGAGCGTCCCGACATCGCCCTGCGCCTGGCTGTGACTTATCAATCTGAGATCGAGCATACCTTCGCCACCACCGAAAGTCTGCCGGATGTCCCGGGCACGACCTTCAACGGATCGACGACAACCAAGACTCCTCAGTCGCTTAACGTTGATTTCCAGACCGGTATTGCTAAGGACACGCTCCTGCTGGCCGGTATTCGCTGGGCCGAGCATAGTGTCGTCAAACTGCGCCCCAGCACTGCCAATGTCGATCTGATCGACCTGTCTGACTCGGTGTCCTACACGCTGGGTGTCGCGCGCCGGTTCAACGAAAATCTAGTCGGCTCGATCAGCCTCGGCTATGAAGCCGAAGACAGCGACAATCTGGTGTCGCCGCTGGCCCCGACCAATGGCTACAAGAGCATCTCAGTCGGGCTGCAATACACCAAGGATCAGTTCAAGATCTCGGGCGGCGTGCGCTATACCGACCTTGGCGATGCCTTTGCTGAGACCGGAACGCCGGATGTCGCCCGCGCCTCCTTCAGCGGCAACAAGGCGGTCAGCGTTGGCGTGAAGTTCGGCTACTACTTCTGATCCTGGCGTAGACCTGCGTGCGCCACAGGCAGCGCTGGAACAAAGACAGGTACAGGACCAGTTCTCCCCCGCATCCTATGGTGCGGGGGTTTTGCGTGGTCCATCGCCAGCCGCCGCGCCCAGGTCCTCCAGCGCTGCCGATTGACCCGCAGGCCCGGGGCGATTAGCAAGGCAAGGAACCAGAAGGGACCGGATTTCACATGCTCTATTCGTCTGCCGAAGATTGGCGCAATGCGGCGCATAAGCGGGTTTTGTTCTTTGGCATGTCCGGACTGGGCAAAACCTATATCAGCAATATTCTGCGCGGCGCGGGCAGCTGGTTCCACTACTCGATCGATTATCGGATCGGCACCCGATACATGGGCGAATATATCGCCGACAACGCCAAGGCAGAGGCGATGAAAGTGCCGTTTCTACGCGATCTGCTGCTGTCGGATTCGATCTATATCGGCTCCAATATCAGCTTTGAAAACCTGACACCCGTTGCCTCCTATCTGGGCAAGCCCGGCAATCCGGCCAAGGGCGGGCTGGCAATGGCGGAATATACCCGCCGCCAGGACCAGTTTCGCACCGCGGAACTGAACGCGCTGCGCGATACCGGTTATTTCATCGACCGGGCCGAGCGGCTCTATGACTATCCGAATTTCATCTGCGACACCGGCGGCAGCATCTGCGAATGGGTCGATGCCAATGATCCAAGCGATCCGCTGCTGAGCGAGCTTGCTAAACACACGCTGATGGTCTGGATCAAGGGGGACGACGCCCATACCCAGGAGCTGATCCGCCGGTTTGATCGCGCCCCCAAGCCCATGGCCTATGAACCGGCTTTTCTCGCCCGCGTCTGGCAAGAGTATCTAAAGGAAAACCACCTATCTGAAAACGAGGTGGACCCTGACAGCTTCATCCGCTGGACCTATGCCCAGGCGCTGGCCCATCGCCAGCCCCGCTATGCCGCCATGGCTAAGAACTGGGGCGTGACGGTCACGGCGGATCAGATTTCGGGCATCCGCAACGAGGCCGATTTCACAGATGTGATTGCGGGCGCTCTTGAGGCGCGCGGCTAGGCCTTCTACATCACAGCGCCAAGACTCCGTCCAGAACGGGCGGAGCATAGACCAAAGGACACGACATGCCGATCAAGATCCCTTCTGACCTGCCCGCCTATGACGTTCTCACGAACGAAGGCGTGATGGTCATGTCGCCGGATCAGGCGGCCCGTCAGGATATCCGTCCGCTGCGCATCGGCCTGCTCAACCTGATGCCGAAGAAGATCCAGACCGAGAACCAGTTTGCCCGGCTTATCGGCGCCACACCTTTGCAGATCGAGCTGTCCCTGATCCGCATGACCGAACATCAGACCCGCAACACCGCCGCAGAGCATATGGCGGAGTTCTACCGGCCGTTCCAGGAGATCAAGGACGAGCGTTTTGACGGTCTGATCATCACCGGCGCGCCGATCGAACATCTCGAGTTCGAGGATGTCACCTATTGGGATGAGCTGTGTGAGGTCTTTGACTGGACCCAGACCAATGTGCATTCCACCTTTGGTGTCTGCTGGGGCGGCATGGCGATGATCAACTATTTCCATGGAGTGAAGAAACACCTCTTGGATCACAAGGTCTTTGGCTGTTTCCGGCATCAGAACCTTGATCCCGCATCCCCCTATCTGCGGGGGTTTTCCGATGACTGCGTCATTCCCGTGTCGCGCTGGACCGAAATCCGCCAATCCGAAATTGATGCCCGACCCGGCCTGCGCAGCCTGCTGGGCAGCCCCGATGCCGGCCCCTGCCTCATCGAGGATCCCAGCCACCGTGCGCTCTATATCTTCAACCATTTCGAGTACGACAGCGATACGCTGAAGCAGGAATATGATCGCGATATCGCCAGCGGCACGCCGATCAATATTCCGATGAACTACTACCCGGACGACGATCCCAGCCGCAAACCGCAGAACCGCTGGCGCAGCCACGCGCATCTTCTTTATGGCAACTGGATAAATGACATCTACCAGTCCACCCCGTTTGATATGGCGCAGATTGGGCGTTAAGCGCGTGCTGACAGCCGGTCTGATTCTGGCGCTTGCGGCTGGCGGAACGCTGTGGCGGGCCAAGGCTCGCGAGGCGGACGCCATCGCCGCCTATCCGCCGCTCGGCAGCTTTGTCACGGTTGATGGCCAGCAGCTGCACCTGCTTGATCTGGGGCAGCCGACACCCCGCCCCGACGGGCTGCCTGCGGATGCGGCAGCGCCGGATCTGGTGTTGATCCACGGCGCCAGCGGGCACATCCGCGATATGACCTTCCGGCTGGCCCCGGCCCTCAGCAGCCGCTTCCGGGTGATCATCGTGGATCGCCCCGGGCTGGGCTATAGCGATCCCACCGGTGGCGCGCAGGCGTCCCTCAGCAAGCAGGCCGCCATCATTCGCCAAGCGGTTGCCGCTCTGGGTGCAGAGCATCCCATCGTGCTGGGCCAGAGCTATGGCGGCGGTGTCGCCCTCGCCTGGGCGCTGGATGCGCCCGACAGCCTCTCGGCGCTGGTCACTGTCGGCGCGGTCTCCCATCCTTGGCGGACGCCGCTCAGCACCTTTTACAAGGTCACTTCCTCGCCGCTGGGCCAGCGGCTGGCGGTGCCGCTGCTGACCGCCTATGTGCCCGAAAGCACCATTCGCGACACCCTGACCGAGGTCTTTGCGCCGCAGGCCGTGCCAGCGGGGTATTTCGAACATTTCGGCCCGGGGCTGACCCTGCGCCGCTCCGCGCTGCGGGCCAATGCCCGCCAGCGCGCTGACCTTCTGGCCGAAATCAGAGCGATGGCCCCCCGCTACGGCGATCTCAGCCTGCCCATTGAGGCGGTTCATGGCAGCGCCGACACCACGGTGGGGCTGGATCTGCACGCGCGCCAGCTGGAGCGCGATGTCCCCTCGCTGAACCTCACGGTGCTGGATGGCGTCGGCCATATGCCACATCAGGTGGCCACCGATGCGGTTGTGGCGGCAGTAGACCGGGCGGCGGCGCGGGCAGCTACGGCACGGAATTTGCGTTAAAACGATTCACATTTCGCCGCAAAGCCCCATATAAGGGACAGAAGACAGAAGGAATTTTCTATGCCCCTGCCCTTTGACGGCGCAATCAGCGCGTTCTACGAGACCAAGGCCCCAGAGGAAATCCGCGCCGCGATCAAAGCTTCGCAGAAGGATGACCTGCTGGATCCGGGCTTTCCCTATGACACGCGGATGAGCCGCAAGCGCTATGAGAAAGAGATGGCGCGGCTTCAGATCGAACTGGTCAAGATGCAGTCCTGGGTGCGTGAGACCGGGGCACGTGTCGCCATTCTCTTTGAAGGGCGAGACGCCGCTGGCAAGGGCGGCACCATCAAACGGTTTCGCGAAAACCTGAACCCGCGCGGGGCGCGGATCGTGGCGCTGTCAAAACCCAGCGAGCGGGAACAGACCCAGTGGTATTTCCAGCGCTATATCACCCATCTGCCCGCCGCAGGTGAGATCGTCTTCTTTGATCGCAGCTGGTACAATCGCGGCGTGGTCGAGCCGGTCTTCGGCTTTTGCACCGACGGTCAGCGCGAACGGTTCTTTGATCAGGTCAACGGCTTTGAGGAGGCGCTGGTCGAGGACGGGATTCAGCTGTTCAAGATCTGGCTCAACGTCGGACGCGCCGAACAGCTGCGGCGGTTCCTCTCGCGCGAGACCGATCCGCTGAAGCAGTGGAAACTCAGCCCGATCGACGTCAAAGGTCTGAGCCTCTGGCAGGAATACTCCACCGCCATTACGGATACGCTGACACGTAGTCACACCGAGCACGCCCCCTGGACCATCGTGCGCTCCGACGACAAGCGCCGGGCCCGGCTGGCCGCCATTCGCCGGGTGCTGCACTCCGTCGATTACACCAACAAGGACGCCAAAGCCCTTGGCGATCTGGATGATTCCATCAGTGGCGGACCGGATCTCTGGGATGCCTAAGCGGGGGTATCACCACGGCAACCTGCGCCAGGCGCTGGTCGAAGCCGCATTGAAGCTGATCGAGGCCAAGGGCCCCACCGGCTTTACCCTGTCGGAGGCGGCCAAACAGGCCGGCGTCACCCCGGCCGCGGTCTATCGTCACTTCAACGGGCGCGAGGATCTGATCGCCGAGGCAGGCCGTCAGGGCTATGTGATGTTTGCCGATCTGATGCAGCACGCCTATGACAAATATCAACCTTCGGCCCTGGCGGCGTTTGAAGCGACGGGCCGGGCCTATCTCGCCTTTGCACGCAAACATCCAGGCCATTACATCGCGATGTTCGAAAGCGGGATCTCCGTCAACCGTACGCCTGAGCTGGCCGAGGCCGCCAACCGCGCCCGCGCCATTCTGGAACGCGCCGCCGCAGATCTGAGCAAACATATCCCGGCCGAAAAACGCCCGCCCGCCTCGATGTTCTCGGCGCATGTTCTGGCGATGAGCCATGGCGTGGTGGAGCTCTATGCCCGGAACTCTCCCGGTGCGGCCTCCCCCTTCCCGCCCGAGGATCTGCTGGAGAGCGGCATCGGCATCTACCTGCGCGGGCTGGGCCTGATCGAACCGGACAGCTAAGACTGACCGCTGCGCAGGCTCAGGCAGCATTCGAACAATCCACACAAAGAAAAGGCCGCAGATTGCTCTGCGGCCTTTTCCAAATCCATGTGATCCAGCGATTAACGCTTGGAGAACTGGAACGAACGACGCGCTTTGCGGCGGCCGAATTTCTTACGCTCGACAACACGGCTGTCGCGGGTCAGGAAGCCTGCGGCTTTCAATGCGCCACGCAGCGACGGATCGTACAGCTGCAGTGCTTTGGAGATGCCGTGCTTGACCGCGCCGGCCTGACCGGAGAGGCCACCGCCCTTGACGGTTGCGTAGACGTCGAATTCGCCTTCGACACCGGCAACCTGGAACGGCTGGCGCAGGATCATCTGCAGCACGGGGCGTGCAAAATATGCGTTCAGCTCTTTACCGTTGACGGAGACCTTGCCGGAACCCGGCTTGATCCAGACGCGGGCAACCGCGTCTTTCCGCTTACCGGTGGCATAGGCACGGCCCAGCTCGTCGCGAACGGGTTCGCGCACGATGGTTTCTTCGGCTACGGTTTCTACGCCTGCAACGGCGCCGAGCTCTTCGAGAGTGTTGATCTGATCAGCCAT
Organism: Phaeobacter sp. JH20_29; assembly: GCF_048056175.1. Lineage (NCBI taxonomy): Bacteria > Pseudomonadati > Pseudomonadota > Alphaproteobacteria > Rhodobacterales > Roseobacteraceae > Phaeobacter > Phaeobacter sp. JH20_29. The sequence continues at coordinate 272,596 of NZ_JAYMWO010000013.1, read as the reverse complement.
CGGTCTCAGCTCCGGGTGTTTTTCTTGTTCATGGATTTGACATCCAGAACCTCGGGGGACTGGGCTTCATGCGGGTGCTCGGCACTTGCATAGATGCGCAGGTTGGTCATCTGCTGACGCGACAGACGGTTGCCGGGCAGCATCCGCTTGACGGCCTGATAGACAACGCGCTCGGGGTGGGCACCGTCCAGGATTTCCTGTTTGGTGCGGGATTTGATACCACCGGGGTGGCCGGTGTGCCAGTAGAAGTGCTCTTCGCGCTTCTTGCCGGTCATCTGGATCTTGTCAGCGTTGATCACGATGACATTGTCGCCCATATCCATGTGAGGAGTGAAGGACGGCTTGTGCTTACCACGCAGGCGCATGGCGACGATCGAGGCAAGACGGCCCAGCACCACGCCTTCGGCGTCGATGATGATCCACTTCTTCTCGATGTCTGCCGGTGTAGCAGAGAAGGTTTTCATAGCAGGTCAATCCTGTTTGACGTGAAGGGCACCCCCAAAACGGCGCGCCCGAATTCGATGGACGGGGTTTACGGCAGGCCTGCGCATAGGTCAACACCCTGAAATCATATTAAAATGTTTAAAAACAGCACCTTACAAAATAGGTATTATAATACCCCATATTTGAGCACCCTCGGATACGCTCCTGCCCCGATCCTGACCGCATCTGTCGTCGCGGAACAGGTCTGGGCGCCTTTTCAGCCGGTGTTTCACACGCTAAAGCTGCACCGGAAAGACAAATTATAGGATCCTACTACATGTTTCGAAAACTTGCTCTGGTTGGCGCCCTGCCGCTGGCCCTTGGTGCCTGCATGCAAAACGCCGAAGTCACCGCCCCCCCGGTAACGGTCGCGCTCAAGAATCAAGGCTCAACAGCGCCGCGCGTTCAGGGCTACAAAGAGCTGACCTTCCGCACGCATGTCGTGCTGGACAAGGAAAAGATGAAGGCGACAGGCGGTCAGCCCAGCAGCGCCAACATGCGCGAAGTTGTAGGCGCCCGGTGCACCGTCGAAAGCGCCGAATTCAAGGCGACATTCATCACCCCGGCTCTCGTCAACGTTCCGGTGCTCAAACGCCGTCCGACCCCGGCCTATGTGCAATGCGACGCGGGCCAACAGTCCGGCCAGACCACGCTTAAACCTGAGCTGAACGGCACAGTGGTTGGCGGGGCCTCGGCAGCAGGTCTTCTGGCCGCTGCCATCACCGCTGGCATCGCTGCTGGTCGCGACAACTGGTCTTTTATCGGGAACCACACCTCGGGCGTGTCGATCCTGGTCGAATAAGCACCCCGGTCGATCACCGCTTACATATAAGGGGGGCCTGAGTGTTCAGGTCCCCTTTTCCTTTGCAAAACGGCCCGCCCCGAACCGGGCAACAGTTCAGACGCTGATCTGCTCCGGTGGGTTGTCGAGCAGTGCGCGCAGCCGCAGCATTGCCTCCTCAAACCGTTTGGGCGTGACGTGGCCGTTCACCGCGATCCGCACCGCATTGGGCGCGCGGCCGTCGCGCAGGGCGAATTCATCGGCCGAGCGGATCTGAACCCCCTGCGCCTCTGCCGCGCGGGTGAACGCGGCTGAACGCCAGCCCGATGGCAGCCTTAACCACAGGAAGGGCACGCTGTCCGACCAGACAAGTTCAAAACTGCCCAGAGCGTTGACGGCAATGCGGACGTATTTGGCCATCTCCTTGCGGACATCGCGCACCAGCTGCGGCGTGCGAGGGTCGGACAGCAGGATACGGGTCAGCTCCGCCAGTGGCTGTGCGATTCCGAAATAACTGTATTCCGCCGTGCGCCGCAGATCGGCGCCACGCCCCTTGGGGGCGAGTGCGAACCCCACGCGCAGCGCCGGTGTTATCGTCTTGGAAAATGAGGTGACATGCCAACCCAGCTCAGGAGCAAGCACGCGGTAGCTTGGCGCACGCGCCTCCCCCATCCGGTAGCAGTCATCTTCTATGATCTGAACCTCGTGGCGCCGGGCGATCTCGACAATCTCCTTGCGACGCTCCAGCGGCGTATAAAGCCCGGTCGGATTATGCACCTCCGGGCTGGTGCATAGAACGGTGGCGCCTGTCTTGCGAATGGCGAGTTCCAGTGAATCCGGCAGGATGCCCTTGTCATCCATCGCCACCCCCACAACGCGGGCGCGTGCCAGCTCTGCGGCGCGCCGAAACCCAGCATATGAGAGATCTTCGACCAGAATCGTCGGCTGCGGCCCCTCAAGCACGGTTTGCAGCACCGTCAGGATGCCGTTCTGCCCGCCGTGGGTCAGCACGACGTCATTCTGATGCACATTGCCCAGCAGCTCATCCGAGAGCCAATCGGCAACCACCTCGCGTACCGGTTCATAGGCATCGCGTGTGGGGTAGTTCAGGAATTGCAGCGGATCGCCCTGGGACACTTTCACCATCGCCTCGCGCAATGCCGCAACCTGACCAACATCCGCGAGGCGGGGACTGAACAGGCTGACGTGGCCGGGATTAGTGGCCTCCAGCAGATGCAGCTGCCGCGACCAGACATCATCCGGCACTTTGGTTTCCGGTTCCGCCACAAAAGTCCCGCGCCCGACCTCCGCCTGCAACAGCCCGTCATCGGTCAAGAGCGAATAGGCCCGCGCCACCGTGCCGGGGGTGATCTTCAGCTGATAGGCCAGCTCCCGCACCGGCGGCAGCTTTGTACCGATACAAAGTGTGCCATCTTCAACCGCCGCGCGGATGGTATCAGCCACCCGTTGATATTTTGGCCCGGATCGCCCGGAAAGATCAGCCGGCAGCTCGTTTGGCCAAATTGTACCCATTACAATCCTTTCTTGGACAAGACGTCGCGCAAATTGTACCCATTGATTGTGATATAAACACAGGATTGTATCAATACAATAGGAAACTGCCATGACACAGAACGCAACACCCTCTTCGCCCGAAATGATCTATCTTTCCAGCCGCCCCACCCTGCCGGTGCTGGCTGAGATCGCGGTCTCCTTTGCGGTTCTGGTCACCAAATGGACCGTGCGTCAGCGCACGCGACAGGCATTGCGTCAACTGCCGCCGGAACTGCTCAAAGATGTTGGGCTGACCCGCGAGGACGCCGAGTATCAAGGGACTCTTCCGTTCTGGCGCCCATGATCCCCGGGCAACGGAACCACCTGATGACCGGGGCTTGCCCCGGTCTTTTTTATGGCACGATGGTGTTCATTTTACAAAAAACCCCTTGATCGAATCCCGCCCCCACAATAGATGCCCCCTCACTTTCGGTACCGATCCCAACCCCGGACTCTTATCCGGGGGGGCGCTAAGGGCCGGCTGGATTGTCATCTACTGGAACGAAGGGGAGTGTCATGACGGACGCCAACCTCTTCCAACTGGGGATCGGTCTGGAGACAGGCGCCCAAGAGGAAGATACCGCCCGCAGTGCAACCACTGCGATCGTAAACTCACTTGTGGATTCGGATCGCGAAGACCATTTCATCCGTCGGGATGGAAAGGTATTTGCCGGAACCCATCTCATTATCGAGGTCATGAACGGCAGCGGTCTGGATTGCGAAACCCGCATTCAGAACGCCTTCCGCAAGTGTGTCGAAGTCTGTGGCGCAACGCTGCTGCACATCCATACGCATAAATTCTCGCCGCAAGGCGTCTCCGGCGTGGCCGTTCTGGCCGAAAGCCATATCTCCGTCCACACCTGGCCCGAGATCGGCTATGGCGCCTTTGACGTCTTCATGTGCGGCGATGCCGAGCCGTGGAAAGCGGTTGATGTGCTGAAAGAAGCCTTCGACACACCGACGGTTGCGGTGCGCGAACTGCTGCGCGGCGAGGAGTTCCTGGCAAAGGGCATCCTGACCAAGGAAGTGGCGGCATGAGTGATCACACCTGGATCACCGAAGGCCTACACGCCCATTACGCCCAGCGTTTGCGCGTCGATGAGATGCTCTATGACAGCAATACCGAGCACCAGCGTCTGAAGGTGTTTCAGAACGGCCAGTTTGGCCGCATTCTGACGCTGGACGACGTGGTGCAGACCACCGAAGGCGATAACTTCATCTACCACGAGATGCTGACCCACGTGCCGATTCTGGCCCATGGCAATGCAAAACGGGTGCTGATCATCGGTGGCGGCGATGGCGGCATGGCGCGCGAAGCGCTGCGCCACCCATCGGTCGAGCATGTCACCATGGTGGAAATCGACGGCGGTGTGGTGGAATTCTCCAAAGAATACCTGCCGATGCTGAGCGATGGCGCCTTTGATGATGCCCGCCTCAATCTGGTGATCAACGATGGTGCGCTCTTCATGAAAGAGAACACCGAGAAATTCGATGTGATCATCGTCGATTCCACCGACCCGATCGGCCCCGGCGAGGTGCTGTTCACCGATACTTTCTATGGCCACGCAGCCCGTTCGCTGACTGAGGATGGCATCATCGTGACGCAGAATGGCGTGCCCTTCATGCAGGGCGATGAGCTGACCGGCACCCTGCGGGCGTTTCAGGCGCTGTTTGCGGATGCCTCCTGCTATCTGGCCACCGTGCCGACCTATGCGGGTGGCCCGATGGCGTTTGGCTGGGGCAGCCATTCGGACAAGGCGCGCAGCGTGAGCCTTGCGGATCTGGAGGCACGTTTTGCCGCCGCGGGGATCGACACCGGCTATTACAACCCGGAGGTTCACAAGGCCGCATTCGCCTTGCCGAACTATGTGAAGAAGCTGTTCCCGTAAGGGGCAGGCATCAGGGGGCTTCGGCCCCCTTTTTCGTTGCTCTCCTGGCAAAAAATCACGTCGCACGGACACCGGACCTTTGGGCCGTGGCGGCCTGCCCGTCGCCTTGCGCTCCAAATCCCCCTTGGCGTGACTGCCGCTTCTTGCTAGGCGCGGCGGGAGCGAAACAAAATCTGGCAGGCCCCATGCAGCGCGACCCTATCCTAGTTGTTGACCGCGACACCGGAGACACCTTTGAAGAGGTCGTTCTGGGTGAAAAATGGATCCGCTGGGCCTATCAGAACGCCAGCGCAAAACCGGTGGAAAAACTGTTGTTCCGCTCCGCCCTGATCAGCCGCCTGATGGGAGCATGGTTTGATTCGTCCCTCTCCAGAGGGAAGATCCAGACCGTGGTCGACGATCTTGCCATCGACATGAGCGAGGCAACGGAACCGACGGAAAACTATGCAACTTTCAACGCCTTCTTTGCCCGCCACCTGAGGCCGGAGGCACGTCCCTACAGCGACGATCCCAGCGAAATCGTCAGCCCCGCCGATGGTCGGGTGCTGGTCTTTCCCGAGCTGGCGGAGGATGTCTTTGTCCCCGTAAAGGGACATCCGATGTCGGTGCGGACCATGCTGCCCGGTATTTCTGACCGCTTTGTTGGTGGCGCGTTGGCCATCGTCCGGCTCTGTCCTGCGGATTACCACCGCTACCACTTCCCGGCCGCCGGTCGCATCACCGCCGCGCAGGATATTCCGGGCGCGCTGCATTCGGTGAACCCCATCGCGCTTGGCGCAGGTCCGGATGTCTTTGGCGAGAACAAACGCAGCTGGACCCTGATCGACACAGACACCATTGGCAGCTACGCCTTTGTCGAGGTCGGCGCCTTTGGCGTTGGCTCCATCGTCAACACCCGCACCTCGGGCGCGGTGCAGAAGATGGACGAAAAGGGCTATTTCAAATTCGGCGGCTCCACCGTTGTGGTGGTGTTCGAACCGGGCCGCGTGCAGTTCAGTGACGATCTGGTCACCAATAGCGCCAGGGGCCGCGAAACCCTGGTGAAAGTTGGCCAGCCGCTGGCCACTGCGCGCTAGGTCCTACCGGTCTGGCGGGATGGCATAGGTCATGGTGGAGCGGGCCACCGGACGCGGATCCCCTTCGGAGAATAACAGCACATCGCCCACCGCCAGCTGGCGTCCCAGTTTCAGCAGCTTGCCTTCGGCAATCAAGGGCGTGCCGCCTGCCGGTTTGCGCATGAAGTCGAACGAGGCATTGGTGGTCACCGCCAGCGCCTTGCGCCCCAGCCGCGACAGCACCAGCGCATAGATGGTGACATCGGCCAGACCAAACATCGACGGTCCTGAAACGGTCCCACCGGGGCGCAGGTGACGCTCATCCACCAGAAGCCGCATCGTGATCCCGTCCTCATCCAGCCGGTCAATCACAAAATCATTGGCCACCTCTGCAAACACCTCATGCAGATAAGCTCCCAACCCTGCGGCATCAAACGCCAAGCCCATGCTGTCTCTCTCCCTCACTGTTGCCGGTTCCCTGCGAGCCGATGTCGCATGGGGTGGCGGCGCAATACCGGTTCCCCCCTAAGTGCAACATGTTCTAACGTTGGCCTTAATCCGGGGAGGGACACAAGATGACAATTTTGGAACGTCACGACAGCAACGGCATCGCCACGCTCCATCTCAACGCGCCCGAGCGGCTGAATGCGCTGTCGGACGGGATGCTGGCCGCACTTCAGGGGCAGATCGACAGCCTGCGCGACGACGACGAAACCCGCGTCGTCATCCTCGCCGGACGGGGCAAGGCGTTCTGCGCGGGCCATGATCTGCGTGAAATGACAGCCGGGCGGCAGGCCGAGGATGGCGGACAGGCCTATTTCGCCGATCTCTTTGCCCGCTGCACCGAGGTGATGCTGGGCCTGCAACAGATCCCGCAGCCGGTAATCGCACAAGTCCACGGTATTGCCACCGCAGCCGGCTGCCAGCTGGTGGCCTCCTGCGATATGGCCGTCGCCGCCGAGGGCACACGGTTTGGCGTCAATGGCGTCAATATCGGCCTGTTCTGCTCCACTCCCATGGTGGCGCTGACCCGGAATATCTCGCGCAAACATGCCTTTGAAATGCTGACCACCGGCGATTTCATTGACGCCACCCGCGCCGAGGAGCTGGGGCTGATCAACCGCATCGCCGCAGCTGAGGATCTGACCGAGACCACAAATGCCCTCGCCCAAACCGTGGCAAGCAAACTCGGCGCCGCCGTCAAGATCGGCAAACGCGCGTTTTATGACCAGCTTCAGCTGCCCACGGCCGATGCCTATGCCCACACCGGCGCCGTCATGGTCGAAAACCTGATGCTGCGCGACACGGTCGAAGGTATTGATGCCTTTCTGGAAAAACGCGACCCGGACTGGAAAAATCGCTGATCTGCTCAAAAAATCTAAAAGACATCGAAAATTTTAGTCTTTGTTTACGATTGGTGATTTATTGTTTCCATGTCAGGTCTTTCAAACAAGGCAAGATCATGGCAAAGATTGGGCAGGGCTTGTGAGACATGGTCACGAACCCCAGCACAATTAGGGTCGCTGATGCGGACCGTCCCTCCACCGGGTCTCTCCCCCGGCCAGACAGTTCCCCAGCGACCCCAATACCCCTCCCGCTCAGACCAGTCGACATATCCACTGCTTGCGACAGGCTCGCTCGGCCCAAAAAGCACCAGTTTTTCGTGCCGATCTGCACAAGCCGCACCGCGCAATATTGCGTGACGGCCCCAGCTGCCCTATGTGGCGGGCATGACAAAAACATTGCATATCGTGGGCGGCGGCATGGCCGGCTCAGAGGCCGCATGGCAGGCCGCACATATGGGCGTAGAGGTGGTGATCCACGAAATGCGCCCAAAGGTGGAAACCTTTGCCCATCAGACCGGCAATCTGGGCGAGATGGTCTGCTCCAACTCTTTCCGCTCAGACGATGACGAGCAGAACGCCGTGGGCCTCCTGCATTGGGAGATGCGCGCAGCCAACGGGCTGATCATGTCCACCGCCGAACAACACCGCCTGCCCGCCGGCGGCGCACTGGCGGTGGACCGCGAGCCTTTTGCCGAAACCGTCACCGCGCGGCTGAAGGCGCTGCCGAATGTCACAGTTTCCTATGAGGAAATCACCGAGCTGCCCGCCGATGGCCACTGGATCTTTGCCACCGGTCCGCTGACTTCGCCTGAACTCGGCAAGGCCATTCAACGTGAGACCGGCGCCGAGGCGCTGGCCTTCTTCGACGCCATCGCCCCGATCATCTACGCCGACAGCATCGACATGTCGCAGGCCTGGATGCAGTCGCGCTACGACAAGGGTGAGACCGAAGAAGAGCGCACCGCCTACCTCAACTGTCCGATGGACAAGGATCAGTATGAAGCGTTCATCGACGCACTGCTGGCCGCCGACAAGACCGAATTCCACGAGGGTGAGACCGCAGGCTATTTCGATGGCTGCCTGCCGATCGAGGTGATGGCCGAACGCGGCCGTGAAACCCTGCGCCATGGCCCGATGAAACCGGTGGGGCTGACCAACCCGCACCAGCCGGAGGTCAAGGCGCACGCGGTGGTCCAGCTGCGGCGCGACAATGCGCTGGGAACGCTGTTCAACATCGTCGGCTTCCAGACCAAGATGAAATACGGCGCCCAGACAGAGGTGCTGCGGATGATTCCGGGGCTGGAAAACGCCAGCTTTGCCCGCCTCGGCGGCATCCATCGCAACACATTCCTGAACTCCCCCACCCTGCTCGACGCGCAGATGCGGCTGAAATCAAAACCGCACCTGCGGTTTGCCGGCCAGATCACCGGGGTCGAAGGCTATGTGGAAAGCGCCGCCATGGGCCTGCTGGCCGGCCGTATGGCCGCTGCCGAAATCCTTGGTCAGGAGCTGCCAGAGGTGCCGCAGGACAGCGCCATGGGCGCCCTGATCCATCACATCACCGGCGGCGCCGAGGCCAAGACCTTCCAGCCGATGAATGTGAACTTCGGCCTGTTCCGTCCGGTCGATGGTCTCAAAGGCGGCCGCCGTGGCCGCAAGGACCGCTACAAGGCCTATACCGACCGGGCCAAAGCCGCGTGGCAGGACTGGCTTGGCAACTTTTCCTAGACGCTTCGGGCGGCGAAGGCATAAACTGTCGTCATGAGCAAAAAGTTCCTCGACAAATCCTATGACCTGGAAACACCGGAAGCGACCCTGGCGCATTACGACCAATGGGCCGCTTCCTACGATGCCGAAATCGCCGAGAACGGTTACGCGACGCCGGGACGGATTGCCCTGGCGCTGGCGAAATTCCAATCGGACATGAGCGAACCCGTTCTGGATTTTGGCTGCGGCACCGGCCTGTCAGGTCTGGCGCTGCGCCTCCAGGGGTTTGAAACCGTCGACGGGATGGAGCCCTCCGCCCGGATGCTGGAGCAGGCCCGAGCCAAAGACGCCTACCGCCAACTGACGCAGATCGACGCCGCCGACCGCCAGCCAATCCCCAAGGGCGCCTATCGTCTGATCACCGGCTGCGGCGTTCTGGGCACCGGTGCCGCTCCGCCTGCGGTCTTCGACAGCATCCTGCACGCCCTGCCGCGCGGCGGCCTCTTTGCCTTTTCCTACAATGATCACGCACTGGAGGATCCCGCCTATACCGGCAAGCTCAACGAATGGCTGGATTGTTCGGCGGCACGGCTGCTGTTTCGGGAACACGGTGACCACCTGCCCGGAATCAACCTGAAGTCCACCGTTTATGTGATTGAGAAAGCGTGACATTCGCAACCCGATTTGCGCCATCCCCAACTGGACCACTGCACCTCGGCCACGCCTATTCGGCGCTTCTGGCACATGATATGGCGCGGGCAGCGGAGGGCATTTTCCTGCTGCGCATCGAAGATATCGACCAATCCCGCTCCCGGCCCAGCTGGGAGGCGCAGATCTATGACGACCTGCATTGGCTCGGCCTCCGCTGGCCGCAACCGGTGATGCGCCAGTCCGAACGGCTGCCACGCTATCGCGCCGCGCTGGATCAGCTTGCGGCAATGGGGCTCACCTATCCCTGCCGCTGCAACCGCGCCGATATCGAGGCCGCCGCAGGCGCGCCGCAAGAAGGCGTACCGCAATTCGGCCCCGACGGGCGCATCTATCCGGGCAGCTGCCGCAGCCGCGCAATGGCCGACGCCGCACCGCAGGACGTGATACGGCTCAACATGGCAAAAGCGCTGGATGCGGCCAGCCTGCGCAGCTTCTCGGAAACCGGCCTATCCCATCAGGGCCGGCACCGGCTGAACCCCGATCAGCTGCTCACCGCGGTCGGCGATATTATCCTCGTCCGCCGCGGCATGGGCAGCGCCTACCACCTCTCCGTAGTGGTCGATGATGCCGATCAGCAGATCACCCATGTCGTGCGTGGAGAGGATCTGTTCGAGGCTACGCAGATCCACGTGCTGCTCCAGGCACTGCTCGGCCTGCCGACACCCATCTACCACCACCACGGGCTGATCCGCGACGATCAGGGCAAGCGACTTGCCAAGCGCGACGATGCCCGTGCCCTCGCCAAATACCGCGCCGAAGGCGTCAGCCCGTCGCAGATCCGCGCCATGGTCGGCTGCGCTGCGGTGCCCGAACAGACATCTTCTGGCTAGAAATATCCCCGCCGGAGGCACGGCCCGCACCGGGCCGTCCCCTCAGCCGGTTGCTGTCAGACCATCGGCGCCATCAGCTCGACCTCATCGCCATCGCGAAGGGCAGTATAAAAACAGCTGCGCCGGTTGGTGTGGCAGGCAGGCCCGGTCTGACGCACCACCGCCAGCAGGCAATCGCGATCGCAATCCACGCGCAGATCGACCAGTTCCTGCACATGTCCCGAGCTTTCGCCCTTGACCCAGAATGCCTGCCGCGACCGCGACCAATAGGTGACCCGGCCACTGTCCAGCGTCTGTCTCACCGCATCGGCATTCATCCAGGCCATCATCAGGACCTCGCCGCTGCCCTCCTGCTGCGCGATGCAGGGGATCAACCCGGCCTCATTGTACTTTAGGCTAAGAGGATCAAACGACATGGCAAAAACCTTTTGCATCTGGAGACTGGCTCCCTATGTATTGGGAACAGCACGTAAGGGAAAGCCCGAGGTATCCGATGTCCGGCGAGACTGATCTGATAAAACTCTACTCCGCACGGATCCTGGCCCTGGCCGCCGATATCCCGCATCTGGATCGTCTCGACGCCCCGGATGTTACGGTTAAAAAACGCTCGCCCCTGTGCGGCTCGACCGTGACCGTCGATCTTCGGATCGAGGATGGCGCGATTGTCGGATTTGGTCAGGACGTCAAAGCCTGTGCGCTTGGCCAGGCCTCGGCGGCGGTTGTCGGCGAGGTCATCCTGGGTCGCACCCTGCCCGAGGTTGAGCGTGCCCGCCAGCAGCTGAAGGCCATGCTGACCGAAGATGGCCCGGTTCCGGACGCGCCGTTTGACGGGTTTGAAGTCCTGATCCCCGCCCGCGAGTTCAAGAACCGCCACGCCTCGATCATGCTGGCGCTCGATGCCACCTATGAGGCTATGCAGACCCATCAGGAACAGAGCTGCGCCTGATGGCCGCCTGCCGATCCAGCGTTACAAGTTCAACACGTTGGATCAGTCGCTCACGCCAATAAGGCAGATCCGCAGTCATGATCCAAGGCCGCCATCTCAGCCGCCGATTGATATGCCTGTCTCACCAGCGCCCGTGACGACAGCCAGAACAACCCCTCCAAAAGGGCCACATGAAAAAACCGCCGCACACCTGACAGGTGGCGGCGGCAGTATGCTCTCTCATGCGGGACCCGAACGGGGCCTGTTGACCTGAGGCAGGTCGGCCAGACCGGCAGGCAAACCGGGCAGGCTTGGGACAGGCGGCCCCGTCCGGCATAAAGAGTGCGATCAGGAAATCTCAAAAACTCAAGGCTGGTCGCCCGGCGTCATCACAGCAGACCCGGCAGGTGCAACCCCGCGACCAGCATCACAACCAGTGCCGCCGCGCCAATGGCGTCTTGCAACAGTGTCGATTGGGCATTCTGAACAGTCGTCTTGATTTGGGTCATCATGGTGCATCCTCCTGTCTGTCTTGCGCTCGCTCTCTGGCGTGTTGTTGCCTATTTGTTCTCATATTCAAACGCAGCTGTAAAGAACTTTATGAGAACATTTGCGAACACGAGAGAACACGGCGCAAAAACGCAAAGCAGCGTCCCGATCATAAGGGCCGCCGCTGATGAAGGTTCAGCTCAGGAAGACGTGCTAACCGACAGAAATCAAACGGATCGCCTGATCCTGTTTCATCAGCCACAGAAGAACCCGCGCCGCCTGTCCGCGCGGGCTGGACAGATCGGGATCGCTGGCCAGCAGGGCCCGCGCGTCGCTTTGTGCAACAGCCATCAACCCGGCCTGACGGTCCAGATCGGCGATGCGGAATCGCGGCAGCCCCGATTGTGCGGTGCCGATGACGTCGCCCGCACCGCGCATCTCAAGATCGGTTTCGGCAATGCGAAAACCATCCTCGGTCTCGCGCAGGATCTCCAACCGTTTCTGGCCGCCCTTGCTGAGCGGCGCCTGATAGAGCAGCAGACAGGTCGAAGCCGCATCCCCGCGCCCGACGCGGCCGCGCAGCTGATGCAGCTGTGCAAGGCCGAATATCTCGGCCCGCTCGATCACCATGATCGACGCATTGGGCACATTGACTCCGACCTCGATCACCGTCGTGGCCACCAGAACCTTGGTCTCTCCAGCCTGAAAGGCAGCCATCGCCGCGTCTTTCTCCGCCGGGGGCATCTGTCCGTGAACCAGCCCGACCACGCCATCTCCCAGCGCCGCCCGCAGATGTTTGAACCGCTCCTCGGCGGCGGTCAGATCCATCACCTCAGATTCCTCAACCAGCGGACAGACCCAGTAGCATTGCCGCCCGGCTTCGATGGCGCCGCGCAGATGGCTGACCACCTCCTGCATCCGCTCGGTGCTGATAACCGCAGTCTTGACCGGTTTGCGACCGGGCGGTTTTTCATCCAGTACCGAAACTTCCATATCGCCATATTGCGTCAGCGCCAGCGACCGCGGAATCGGTGTTGCGGTCATCACCAGCACATCCGCGCCTTTGCCCTTTTCCGCCAGCTCCATGCGCTGACGCACGCCAAACCGATGCTGTTCGTCGACAATCGCCAGCCGCAGATCCCGAAACACCACATCCGGCTGAAACACCGCATGGGTGCCGACCAGAATATGAATGTCCCCCCGCGCCAGCGCCGCGCATTTTGCGGCCCGCTCCCGGCCCTTGTCGCGGCCTGTCAGGATTTCCAGAACCACGCCTGCGGTTTCCGCCAGCGGGCGCAGCGCCTCCAGATGCTGACGGGCCAGAATTTCTGTCGGCGCCATCATGACACCCTGCCCGCCTGCTTCAACTGCGACCAGCAAAGCCATGAAAGCAACGAGAGTTTTGCCAGCCCCGACATCGCCCTGCAACAGACGGTTCATCCGCGCGCCAGCCGCCATATCGGCGGTGATCTCCGCAATTGCGCGGGCCTGCGCATTGGTCGGCCGATAGGGCAAGGCCGCAAGCACCCGCGATTGCAACGCCCCGCTGGCCAGGCTGCTGCGCCCCGGCAACGTCCGATCCCGCAGCCGCGCCAGCGCCAGTGTCAGCTGATGGGCAAACAGCTCATCATAGGCAAGACGTGTCCGACCGGGTGCCTCTGCTGCCAGCGCATCCGGCCCATCGGGGTTATGCGCAGCGCGCAGCGCCTGCTGCCAGCTTGGCCAGGATTCCTTGGTGATCTGCGAGGGATCTGCCCATTCGGCCAGCTCCGGCAAGCGCGATAGCGCGCTTTGCGCCGCCTTGAACATGGTTTTCTGCGACACACCATGGGTCAGGTGATAGACCGGCTCAAAATCGGGGATCTCGGCAGCCTCTGCCAGCGGCAGCATATGGTCAGGGTGCACCATCTGCGCCATGCCATCAAACAGTTCCAGTTTGCCCGACACCACCCGCCGCGCCCCCTCCGGCAGCTGGGCCTCCAGATAGCGGCTGCGACCGTGGAAAAATACCAGCTGGAATTCCTCCTCGGCGTCGCTCACCTGGATCCGGTAGGCGCCCCCCTTGTTCCGCGCCGGCCGATGCGCGCCGATGGTCACCTCAACCGTTGCAACCGTGGGAAAATCAAGCCCGCGAATACTGTCGCGCCGCCGTCGATCCACCACCGAATAAGGCAGCGAAAACAACATGTCACGCGGCGTTTCTATATCAATCTGCGCAAAATGCTGCGCCGTCTTCGGGCCGATACCCTGAAGCGTTTCCAACCCGGCAAACAGCGGGAAGAGGATCTCTGGTCTGCCGCTCATGCGCCCGCAATCAGCTCCAGCCAGCCGTCTTCGTCGAGGATCCGCACACCAAGATCGCGAGCCTTCTGCTCCTTTGACCCCGCACCGGGACCTGCGACCAGAATATCCGTCTTTTTCGACACCGAGCCGGCCACCTTCGCCCCCAGGGCTTCGGCGCGTGCCTTAGCTTCGGCGCGGGTCATTTTCTCCAGCGTCCCGGTAAAGACCACCGTCAGGCCGGTGACCGGGCTGTCGTTCTTCGGAGCTTCGGGCGGAATGATCGACAGATGGCCGCGCAAGGCGTCGAAGGCCGCCCGCTCATCGCTATTGGCAAAAGCATCGGAAAGCGACAGACCCAGCGTTGCGCCAATGCCGTCGATCCCGATCAGATCCTCCCATGCCGCGGCGGCCTCCGCAGGCACGTTCAGCGCCGCAATGGCCCGGTCTCGCGCTTCCTTGATGCGGGCGCGACGGCCCTGCTGGGCTGCTGCAACCCGCTCGGCCTCCTCGGCCTCATCCGCTGCGCGCTGCGCCAGGGCGGCCGGGCGGGCCAGATCAACAGCCGCCGCCATCGCGTCCCAATCCGCATAATGGAGCGCCAGATCGCGCGCCCCGACCTCGCCCACGTGGCGAATGCCAAGACCAAAGATCAGTCGGGCCAGCGCGATGTTGCGCTTCTCGTCAATCGCGGCGAAGAGGTTGGCGGCAGAGGTCTCGCCCCAGCCATCGCGGTTTTTCAACTTGGCCAGATTCTGCGCATCCCGCGCCTGAAGGGTAAAGATATCGGCCGGCGTTTTGATCGCCAGACCCGCGTCACTGTAAAAGGCTTCGATCTGCTTGGCGCCCAGACCTTCGATATCGAAAGCCTTGCGCGAGACAAAATGCTTCAGCTTCTCAACCGCTTGTGCCGGACAGATCAAGCCGCCGGTACAGCGTCGCACCGCGTCGCCCTCCTCACGCACGGCCGGGCTGCCACATTCCGGGCAAACGGTCGGAAAGGCGAAGGCAACCGCGCTCTCGGGACGTTTGGACAGATCCACATCGGCAATCTTCGGGATCACATCCCCGGCACGGTAGACCTGAACCCAGTCGCCGACCCGGATATCCTTGCCGTCGCGGATTTCTTCACCCTTGGAATCCAGCCCGGCGATATAATCCTCATTGTGCAGCGTCGCATTGGAGACAACAACGCCGCCCACCGTCACCGGCTGCAACCGCGCCACCGGGCTGAGTGCGCCGGTCCGTCCAACCTGAATGTCGATGCCCTCCAGCCGCGTCCAGGCCAGTTCAGCCGGAAATTTATGCGCAATCGCCCATCGCGGGGTGGTTGAGCGGAAGCCGAGACGGTCCTGCAAGGCCAGCGCATCCACTTTGTAAACCACGCCGTCGATATCGTAGCCAAGCGTCGCCCGCTGTTCCTCGATCAGGCGATAATGCGCAATCAGCTCGGTTGTGCCCTTGCAATATTTGGTCAGCGGGTTGGTCTGAAAGCCCATGCCCTGCAGGCGTTCGAGCGCTGAAAACTGCGTATCGGCGAGCGGCTCCGACAGCTCGCCCCAGCTGTAGGCAAAAAAGCGCAGCGGCCGCGACCGGGTGATTTCAGCGTTCAGCTGCCGCAGGGATCCCGCCGCCGCATTCCGGGGATTGGCGAAGGTTTTGCCACCCTGTGCGGCGTGCCGCTCATTCAGCGCCGTAAAATCCGCATGGCTCATGTAGACCTCGCCACGCACCTCAAGCACCGCCGGAGCATCGTCGATCCGCTGCGGAATATCGGCAATGGTCAGGGCGTTTTCGGTGACATTCTCCCCCACCGCCCCGTCGCCACGGGTGGCCGCATGGATCAGCCTGCCCGCTTCATAGCGCAGCGACAGCGACAGCCCGTCGATCTTCGGCTCCGCCGTATAGGCCAGCGGGTCCTCGGCGCCGAGGCCAAGATATTTGCGCAGACCTTTGTCGAAATCGCGCACGTCCTCGTCGTCAAAGGCGTTGCCCAGCGACATCATCCGCTGTGCATGGGTGATCTTGCCAAAGCCGGAGGCTACCGGCGCACCAACCGTCTCCAGCTCGGTTGCGATCTCAGCCAGATCGGGAAATTGCTCCGCCAGCGCGCGGTAGCGGCGTTTCTTAGCGTCATATTCCGCATCGCTGATCTCGGGATCGTCGGCCTGATGATAGGCAAGATCGGCGGCGCGCAACTGCTCCTGCAACGCCATAAATTCGCGGCGCGCCTGATCCTTGGTCAAACCGTTCAAATCGCTGTTGCCTGACTGTGTCACGTCTGTCGCCTCGCTTTATCTTAGCTAGGTGATAGGACGGTGACGCCATCGCGTCCAGCCACAGCGCAGGTGGCAGACGTGAAAAATCCCGCCGTAGCGGGATCGTTCGGGAACCGGGTGAGATGAAGGTCGCGCCGGATCAGGCGCCAACAGCCATCCGGTGACCACCAGTCAGCTGATCGTCCTGCGGATCGCGCAGCACATAGCCGCGGCCCCAGACTGTTTCGATGTAGTTATCGCCACCTGTCGCCGTGCTCAACTTCTTGCGCAGCTTGCAGATAAAGACGTCGATAATCTTCAGCTCGGGCTCATCCATGCCGCCATAGAGATGGTTCAGGAACATCTCCTTGGTCAATGTGGTGCCCTTGCGCAGGCTCAGCAGCTCCAGCATCTGGTATTCCTTGCCGGTGAGATGCACGGCCTTGCCTGCAACTTCCACCGTCTTGGCATCCAGATTGACCGAAATCTTGCCGGTGTTGATAATCGACTGCGAATGCCCCTTGGAGCGGCGGATGATGGCGTGAATACGGGCCACCAGTTCCTCGCGATGGAAGGGTTTGGTCAGATAATCATCGGCGCCAAATCCAAAGCCCTTGATCTTGTTTTCGGTGTCATCTGCACCGGACAGGATCAGAATGGGCGTCTCGATACGGGCCATGCGCAGCTGCCGCAGCACCTCGTGGCCGTTCATATCGGGTAGGTTAAGATCCAGCAGGATCAGATCGTAATCGTAGAGTTTAGCAAGATCGATCCCCTCTTCGCCGAGATCGGTCGAATAAACGTTGAGGTTGGCATGAGTCAGCATCAACTCAATGCTCTTCGCCGTTGTTGGATCATCCTCAACAAGAAGAATGCGCATATTATTTTCTCCGCCTGTACACTGTTTCCCTCAGGTCGAATTAACCTTGGTGGAAAAAAGTTAATGGCCCGTTACCATGATGGTTAATTTGCGCGTTCACCTCAAGTCTGAATGATTTTTTTGCGTCAGGATTTACGATAGTCTTTGAGACGGGTGGCTTTCAGGGCGTCCTCGCCAAAGTCCGCAACAGCGGAAACCCAGCTGCGAAACTCCTCTTCGGAGAGGCTGTATCTGCGCAATGCCTCGCTTTGCGGGATCAAGCCGTAGAGGACACCGCGCACAACCGCCGCCTTGCGTGAGGCCACCCAGCGCCGCGTGGTCTTTGGCGGCAGATCCGCGCGCGTCATCACCGTGCCATCCGGCAGGGTCACAGCGCGCGGGCCATCGACTTTCTTCAAGAACATCTTTTCTTCCTTCGTGTGGAGCATAGAAATTGGTCCGTCCCCACATTTCGCGCAAACGCCTTAAGGAGGGGTGAACCTGCCCCCTTGAGGATCATTAGGATTTTCCTATATTCTGCGGTGTCTTTCCCACATATCCGAGGAGTCGCCTGATGGCGCAGGATGCCAATCCCCAACTGAATTCGCTTGGCTTTGCCAAACCACCGTCGGAGACGCGGGTGGTTGTCGCCATGTCGGGTGGCGTCGACAGCTCTGTTGTTGCTGCACATTTGGCCGATGAAGGCTATGATGTGGTGGGCGTGACGCTACAGCTCTACGACCATGGTGCGGCGCTTGCAAAGAAAGGCGCCTGCTGTGCGGGGATCGATATCCATGATGCGCGCCGAGTCGCCGAGGAGCGCGGCTTTCCGCATTACGTGCTGGATTATGAGAACATTTTTAAGGATGCGGTGATCGATGAGTTCGCCGACAGCTATCTGGCTGGCGCAACCCCGGTACCCTGTATCCGCTGCAACGAACGGGTCAAGTTCAAGGATCTGCTGGAAACCGCCCGCGATCTGGAAGCCGACTGCATGGCCACCGGCCACTATATCCAGCGCAAGGATGGACCAAACGGGCCCGAGCTGCATTCGGCCGAGGATGCCAACCGCGACCAGAGCTATTTCCTGTTCTCCACCACCCCCGAGCAGCTGGACTATCTGCGATTCCCGCTGGGACATCTGCCGTCAAAGGACGCCACCCGCGAGATGGCGGCACAATATGGTCTGGCGGTGGCCGATAAACCCGACAGCCAGGACATCTGCTTTGTTCCCAATGGTGATTATGCCAGCGTGATCGAGAAACTGCGCCCCGGCGCGGCGGAGCCGGGGGACATCGTTCATGCCGATGGCCGGGTGCTCGGCCGTCACAACGGTGTCATCCACTACACCATCGGCCAGCGTCGCGGCCTCGGCATCGGCGGGCTGAGCGAACCGCTTTATGTGGTGAAACTGGATGTGGACAAGAAACATGTCGTCGTTGGGCCCAAGGACTTGCTGGCCACCCGCACCATCCCGGTGCGGGAAATCAACTGGCTCGGCGATGAGCCTTTCACCAGCCGCGACGAATGGCATCTGAAGGTCAAGGTCCGCTCGACCCGGCCCCCGCGCGATGCGGTGATCCGTCCGATCTCGGAGACCGAAGCCGAGGTCGAACTGCTGACCCCGGAAGAGGGTATTTCTCCCGGACAGGCCTGCGTGTTCTATGCTGAGGAGGGCAGCCGTATCTTTGGCGGCGGCTGGATCTGGCGCGGCTACTGACACGGCCAGTAACACGGTGCGTCTGTCAGGGAAGGCGCAGCCTCCGCGCGGGACGCGCGGCTTGTCCTTGACAGGCCCTCCCCAAACCCAAAATCGAGATAGCGCCTGAGGGCAGACCTGCCCTTAGGCGCGTCTCAGCATAACAAAATCCATCACCACACCACGCCCAACGGCACATGCTCAGTCACCCGCATTGCGGCGCGCACCGCGCGGGTGCATAGCGCCCGCGCTACGAGAGGCCACCTGCCGGAGGCTCTGCATCCGGCAGGCTTCAGGAGACGGCGGAGGTCTGCGCAGACAAACGATCCAACACTGCGCGGGCCGCGCGCAGACCGGGGTCTTCGCCCCCCTCGCCCAGCCGCTCCATCGTGATGGCCATGGCAGAGGATTGCGCGGTAGGCGCCGCCTTGACCTTGATCAGCGCCTTGGCGATAGCCTCCGGCGTACACTCAGGGCCGAGGCATTCCGGCACCACGCGTGTATCGCTGACCAGATTGACCAGCGTGACGGTGTCAATCAACGCCATGCGCCGCATGATATGCCAGGTGAGCCACTGAAACTTATAGGCGATCACCATTGGGGTGCGCGCCGCCGCCAGCTCCAGCGAGACCGTACCAGAAGCCGCAAGCGCCAGATCCGCCGCCGCAAAAGCCGCGCGTTTATGCGCCTTGGCCACCTCACCGTCCAGCGTATTGGGGTCGATCACCACCGCGGTATCCGACCATTCCGCAAGATGGCTGCGCACCAGATCGGCAACCGGAGCTGCGGCCGGCACCACGATCCGGTATTCGGGATTGCTGTCCTGAAACTGTTTCAGGGCCGCACCGAATACCGGCGCCAGACGTGTCACCTCAGAGCGCCGCGATCCCGGCAGCGCCAGAATGCAGGGCGCCTCCTCCAGCTGGTACTGGCTGCGAAAGGCGGCAATCTCCTCCGCCGTGGCCTGTGGCTCCCCCACAACGGGGTGGCCAACGAAATCACACTCCATGCCAGCCGCTTCCATATAGGGCGGCTCAAACGGCAGCAGCGCCAGCACATGATCGATGACCTTGGCCATCTTCTCCGCCCGCTTGGGGCGCCAGGCCCAGACCGATGGCGCCACATAATGTACCGTGCGAATACTGCTGGCTTCTTTCACCAATGCGGCGACCCGTAGGGAGAAATCCGGGCTGTCGATGGTGATCATCACATCCGGCTTCATGTCCAGAACCGCCTCTGCGGTTTCGCGAATGCGGCGCTTCAGCTGACGGTATTTCGGCAGCACCTCGGCCAGTCCCATGACCGACAGCTCCGACATATCGAAGCGCGACTTTAGGCCCTGTTCAGCCATCAGCGCGCCGCCAACCCCCTCAAAGATGATATCCGGGCAGAGCTGCCGCAGACCTGCCATCAGCGCACCGCCAAGGCGGTCCCCAGAAGGCTCGCCTGCGAGGATGAACACCCGTAGGCTCATGCGCTGCGCAGCCAGAGAAACAGCCCGAGCCGATTGCTGGTGGCCACCACCTCATCCTGATCAAGCACGATAACACCGCCTGCCTCCAGCACGATCCCCGACAGCCCAGCCTTGGCCGCCAGCTCAACCGTCTGCACGCCGATCGTGGGCAGATCCGCGCGGCGGTCCTGTCCGGGTTTGGGCGCCTTGAACAGCAGACCTCCGGTGCCGTCAGGCCGGTTCTGCAACGCCGTCAGCATCCAGTCGGTGCCAAAGAGGTTCTCGACCGCAATCGCCTGTCCGCGCCGCACCGCGCAGGACTGGCCGACATCGGCGCGGCACATGGCCTCGACAACCTCTGCGCCGCGTTCTGCATCGCGCCGGTCCAATTCGCCGGGCTGCACCTCGGTCGGGATGCCCTCGGCCATCACCAGATCTGGTGCTACCTCATGGGCAGCGCGCACGCACATGCCCGCCTGCTCAAAAAGGCCGATGATGGCGCGCAATGCCCCGTCGTCACCTGCGGCAATCGCCCCCTGCAGAATCGGAACCAGCGGCATGGTCTCGGCATCAATCTGCGATGGATCAATGGCCGGGCGGCGCACTGCGCCCGCCAGGCAGATCTCGCGCACACCGCTGGCCGACAGGCGCGCGATAAAGCTGCCGAGCTGTTCCAGGCGAAAGGTCAGCTCCGGCTCAATGTGATCGGGCTCGGAGCCGCGCATGGCACAGACCAGTGGCCGGTCGGACAGGCGCGCGGCCAGTTCGGCAGGCAGTGCGCCCTGCCCTGCAATCAATGCCAGCATGGTCTCAGCCTCCCGGCGTCAGGAAAGAGCGGTCACTCTCGCCGGTAATGAAATCAACGATTTCCTGCACGTATTCGCTGTCGCTCTCTGCGCCAAGACGGCGCGCGCGCTCCTGAAACGTGCCCTCGCCCTGGGCCAGCATCTGAAAGGCCGCCCGCAGCGCGGTGATATCCGCACGCTGCACGCCCCGGCGTTTCAGACCGACAAGGTTCAGCCCGTCCAGCTCACCGCGCGGCGCCTGCACCAGCCCGTAGGGAATCACATCATTGGTCACCATCGTGACCGCGCCGACAATGGCGCCGTGACCGATGCGCACCCATTGGTGAATGCCGGACAGGCCGCCGATGATGACGTCATCTTCCAGCACGCAGTGGCCCGCAACCGCAGCGGAATTCACCACGATCACACGATCTCCGATCTGCGCATCATGGGCGATGTGGCAACCGGCCATAAACAAGCCGTCATCACCGATCCGCGTGATCCCGCCGCCGCCTTCGGTGCCGGCATTCACCGTCACATGCTCTCGGATGCGGTTGCGCTTGCCGATCACGGTCTTGCAGCGCTCGCCCTTGAACTTCAGATCCTGCGGAATCTCGCCCAGCACGGCAAAGGAGAACACCGTGGTATCCTCTCCGATCTCGGTATCTCCGGTGACGACCACATGGGATTTCAGCTCAACCCGGTCGCCGAGCACGACCTCAGGGCCAATCAGGCAGAACGGGCCAATGACGCAATCGGCGCCAATCTTCGCCCCTTCTTCGACCACCGCGCTGGGATGGATCCGGGTCATCTGTGTCAATCCTTCTGCACGTCGATCATGGCCGAGAACTCGGCCTCCGCCGCAGTCTCACCATTGACGGTTGCAACACCCTTGAACTTGAAGATCTTGCCACCGGGCTTGCCACGTGTGGTCTCCACCCGCATCTCCAGCACATCACCGGGGATCACCTTGCGGCGGAATTTGCATTTGTCGATGTTCATGAAATAGATCAGCAGCTCGGTGTCGATCATATCCATGCCTACGCCCAGCATCACGCCCGCAGTCTGTGCCATCGCCTCGACGATGGTGACGCCCGGCATAATCGGCGTGCCCGGGAAATGGCCCTGGAAATGCGGTTCGTTCATGGTGACGTTCTTGATCCCGCAGGCCGAGGAATAGCCGTCGATCTCGACCACCTTGTCGACCAGCAGAAACGGATAGCGATGCGGCAGGATCCGCTGGATCAGGTGAATGTCGGCGCTTTTCAGCTCGGTTGTCATTGCGGTTTCCCCGTTTTCTGAATGTTAGGTATGTCCTAGCAACTGCCCACAGCTTCGGCAAGCGGCAGACCCGGCGATGGCTGCACGGTCGGCGCCCTGCCTCCGCCTGAGGCAATCGCCAGCCGGGCGCGGTAAGCCTATTCGCCGGTGGCCTCGGGCAGGCTCTCACGCCCGTCGCCGAGCACTTCGTTCACCCGCGCAATCGCCAGATCCGTGACATCCGCGGCATCTGCGCTCAGAAACACGCTGGCGTGTTCCAGAATGGCTCCAGCCCCGGCTTCCAGCATGATCTGTTGCAGCACAGGCAGCGAAGCGGTGAAGAAATCACGCCGCGCATCTTCGCCGATCTGGTTGATATCGCGCAGTTTCTGATCCTGTTGACGACGGGTTTCCTGCACCTTTTTGTCAAAAGCATCGGCCAGCGCGCGAAACGCCGCAGGATCCATGCTGCTGCGGCGCTCGGTCAGCTCAAGTTCCTCTGCGCGCAGCTCCGCCTCGATCCGGCGGTTTTCGGCCGTCAGGACCGCACCCTCGGCATCCAGTTCCTGGGAAACACGCTGACCAAAGGCGCTCTCGGCATAGAGCCGCTCGGACTGGATGGTCAGCAGCCCGGTCTGCGGTGCGCCCAGCTGCAATGTCTCGCCAAAGGCAAAGCCCGCCCCCGGTAATGCCGTCTCCTGCGCCATCGCAGGCAGCACCAGCAGCGGCAGCATCGCAAGCCCGCGCACAAAAGGCGCCAGCATCTCAGCCAGCGCCCCCGTGTGCCGTGTGTCCACAGCTCGTGTCATTGCGATCAGAACCGCGCCTGCAACGTCAAATCAAAGCTCTGCTCTTGGTCGAAGTCTTCTTTCTTCAGCGCCTTGGAGAAATTGAACCGCAAAGGGCCAAATCCGGTTGTCCACAACAGCGAGAAGCCGACCACATGACGGTACGACCCGCCGCGCCCGACAATATTGCCGCCCGCCGCGCCGGTATCGGCATTGTTCAGACCCCAGAGGTTGCCCACATCATAGAACAGACCGCCACGCAGGCCGATCTCTTCTGGCAGGCCCAGCGGGAATTCCGCATCAAAGCGGGCCGCCGCGTAATAGTTGCCGCCGAGGAAGTCGTTATAGGTCCCGCCTGCGCCATTGGGCGACTGGTCCCGTGGACCGATACCACCCGGTTCAAAACCACGCAGGATATTGGGCGACAGGACAAACCGATCAATGGAGCGGCTGAAGCCATCCCCCTGCCAGGCAAAGGCGCCTGCCTCGATCGTTGCCCGCAATGTCACCTCTTCGTTGAAGACACGACGCTGGGCGATGATCTTTGCGGTGGTGCGCAGATATTCGGAATCCCCGCCAAGCCCGGCATAATCGGCCCCAACCTGGAACAGATAGCCCGAATTCGGATCCAGTCCGTTCAGGCGGCTGTCAACAGTATAGGTAAAGCCGATGGAACTGGCGTTGATCGCACCCTGGTTGATCTCGCTACGAACCACAGGACCGGCCAGCGGGATCCCGGCGGAATCATCACCACGGGTGATCATCTCATCCTCATCCCAGGTGTACCGGATCTGAAGGCTGCTGTTTTCCGAGGTTTGGAAGGTCAGCGCGGGCGAGAAGAACGCACGTTTGGTGTCGTAAAGCGCAAAGCTGGAATCCGTCTCAGACAGACCCAGATCCAGATCAAGACGCAGGTCGCGCCCCAGAAGATAGGGCTCGGTGAAGCCAAGCGTGTATTCCTCGGCGTCCTGAGCGGTCGAGATGTTGAACGACAGGCGCTGCCCCCGACCAAGGAAGTTGTTCTCCGACAGGCCGATGCTGAGACCGAAGCCGTCGTTGACCGAGTAGGCACCACCAAGGCTCAGTGCACCCGTTGGCTTTTCCTCGACGTCCACATCGACAACCACCTCACCGGCGCTGCTGCCTTCGCGCACGTCCACCTCGGCGGTTTCAAAGAACCCCAGCGCACGGATGCGTTCAGCGCTTTCGCGGATTTCGCGCGGATTGAACGGGTCGCCCTCGACGGTGCGGAACTGCTGACGGATCACCCGGTCCAGCGTGGTTGTGTTGCCTTCGATGTCGATCCGCTCAACGAACACGCGCGGACCACGGGTCAGCACAAAATCCACGTCCAGCGTCAGCTCGCGATCATTGCGGCTGATCCGCGGCTCGGCCCGCAGGAAATCAATCCCCTTGCGGATCGCATATGTTTCCAGGCGCCGGATGGCATTTTCCACCACACTCGGCGAATAGGTTACCCCGGGGCGGACCCTCAGAACTTTGCGGAACTCATCGGCGTCAGCTTCCGACATCTCGCTGGTGACCGAGATTTCGCCAAACTCGAACTTCTGGCCCTCGCTGATATCCACCACCAGGAAGGCGGCGTCGCGTTCTTCGGTTACCTCGGCATTGGTGCTGTTGATACGCACGTCAACATAGCCGCGCGACAGGTAGAAATCGCGCAGCACCTGCTTGTCGAATTCCAGACGGTCCTCGATCAGCGTATCGGCGCGGATGAAGGTGCGCAGCAGACCGGCCTGTTTGGTCTCCAGCACGCGGCGCAGACGCCGATCGGAATAGACGCGGTTGCCGATGAAGGACACGCGCTCGACCTCGATGGTGTCACCTTCGGAGATTTCGAACACCAGATCGACACGGTTGTCACTGCGGCGGATGATGCGCGGTGTCACGGTTGTGGCCAGACGTCCCTGTGCACCATAGGCTTCGGCCAGATTGGAGGCGTCACGCTCGGCGACCGTGGGGTTGAACACCCGGCGCGGCGCCGATTCGATCAGCTCGGCCATGGCATCGTCTTTGATGCGGCGGTTGCCTTCAAAGCTGATCTTGTTGATGGTCGGAAATTCGGTGACCTTGATCACCAGCGTATTGCCCTGCGGAACAATCTCGACGCTTTCGAATACGCCGCTGTCCAGAATGCGCTGATAGGCATCGTTGAGCTGCCCGGCGCTCACCGATTTGCCCCGCTCAATGCCGGTATAGGCCACAATTGTTGAGGTCTGGATGCGTTGATTGCCCTCGACCTGAACGTTTGTGAAACTATAGCTCTGCGCCACTGCGAACTCTGGCGTCAGGACAAATCCCAAGGCAACAGCCAGCGCTACAGCAGATGCGTTTCTATACAAAATATGGGCACCTAATTTGCGCCCCCCACAGGATCTACCTGTGTGCTTCCCCCGAACCATCAGTCAAAACCCGATTTTTTTACAGCTTAATCCGTGCGTATCGGGTTTATCAGCGCTTGTCAAAAACAACAAAAAGGCGCGCGGGATGACCCCACGCGCCAGATTGCTTGCAACAGGTTGAAAACTCAGAGACTGCCGATCCAGGCCCCGGCCACCAGCGCCCCCAAAATCGTCGCCACAGACATGGCGCGGTCCCAGTTCAGGCGCATAAAAAGACCCAATCCCGTATTGGTAATATGCAGGCTGCTCATGGCGTCCACTCTCCCGTTTATCTAAAAAAAGATCCCACATCCGCCACAACCGCGCCGCGATCTGCGGCACCGCTGCCCACCGGCGGCTTACCAAAGGATTAACAGGGGAATGTGGCGACAGTTTGGCGCGCCCTGCTGCTGCGGGATCTGCCGACCAGCCGGATCGTGGCCGGTCGGCAAGAAAGCGCCTAGCAGAAGATATCGTTGAAAAGCGCAAACATCATCAGGCTGAGGATGGCGGAGATGCCAACCGCCATCAGTACCCGCATCACCGCATCATTCGGCGGCTTACCGGTCACCGCCTCATAGGCGTAGAACATCAGATGCCCGCCATCCAGCGCCGGGATCGGGAACAGGTTCAGCAGGCCAACGGCAGTGGAGAGCACGGCGATAAACCGAATGAAGCTGGCCGCCCCCTGGCTTGCCATCGCACCAGAGGTCTCGGCAATGCCAATCGGACCCGACAGGTTGCAGGTGCTGATCGCACCGGTGATCATATGTTTCAGCCCGGAAAGCGACATTTCGACCACGCCCCAGACCTGCGCCGCGCCACCGCCAAGCGCCTCTCCAAGGCCCAGGCTCTCGGTCGCAGGCTCAAACGCCAGACCACCGACAATGCCCATACGCCAGCGGGTGGCAAAGCCACCATCCGCCTGCGGCTCATCCACACGGCGGGGCGCCAGAGCCATCTCGAACTCTTCGCCAGCGCGCCAGACCTTCAGCAGCAACACCTTGCCCTCGGCGCTTTCAACCGCACGTTTCAGCTGGTCAAAGGCAAAGATCGGCGCGCCATCCACGGCGGTGATCACATCGCCTGGCTGCAGGTCGATGTCAGACGCGGCACTGCGCGGTGCCACGCCACGCACATGCGGCGGCCAGGGATACGGTCCCTCGACCTCGGTCTGCTGGCCGTCGCGCAGCACGGTATAGGTTAGAGGCTGCTGTTCCGGCACCGCATCGCGGAAGGCCGCAAAGGCAGTGTTATCCTCCAGCGAGGGAACATCGACACCGTTGATCTGCAACAGTGCGTCACCTTCGCGCAGGCCGGTTTGCAGCCCCGGCAGCGGCACCAGCCGCTCCACCGTCAGCGGATCGCGCATGGTGCCCTGCACCATGAAAACACCGGCAAAAATCAGCGCGGACATGATGAAGTTGAACACCGGCCCCGCCGCGACGGTGGCCGCCCGCGCCCAAAGCGGCGCGCCGTGCATCGTGCGCCGCAGCGCCACCGGATCAGCCGCCGCATCCGCCATTGCCGCGCTATCCTTGCCCGAGGCCGCATCCGCATCACCAAGGAACTTCACGTAGCCACCAAACGGCAGCAGCGCCACCTGCCAGCGGGTGCCGCGCTTGTCCACCCGCGAAAACAGCACCGGACCGAATCCCAGCGAGAAGACCTCGGCATGGATCCCGGACCAGCGCCCGACGATGTAATGGCCATATTCATGCACAGCCACGATCACCGACAGGGCCACCACAAAGCTGGCAATCACATAGAGATACCCGCCAAACTGCGGAAGAAAGGAGACGAGATCCAAGGGCTTACCTTACATATTTCAAAATTTCATTGTCGGCGTCCATACGGGCGAGATGGTCGGTCCGGCGCACCGTATCAAGTGTCATTGCCTCATCTAGCCCGCGATCTGCACTGTCAAATTGATCCAGCACCCGCGCCACCACTTCGGCCATGTCCAGAAAGCCGATGCGCCCGGCGATGAAATGATCCAGCGCCCGTTCCTTGGCGGCATTGAACACCGCCCCCATCAGCCCGCCCCGCGCCATCACATCATAGGCCAGCCGCAATGCCGGATAGCGCGCGGGATCAGGCGCCCGAAACGTCAGCTGCGCCAGCCGCGCCAGATCCAGCCGCTCCACAGGCAGCTCGCGCCGTTCGGGCCAATGCAGCGCATAACCAATGGCATGGCGCATATCCGGCGCGCCGAGATGCGCCATCAGCGCACCGTCGCGAAAACCGACCAGCGCGTGAACGATGGATTCAGGATGCACCACCACTTCGATCTGGTCTGGATCGACGCGAAAAAACTCACGGGTCTCAATGACTTCCAGCGCCTTGTTGAACATGGACGCACTGTCGATAGTGATCCGCTGGCCCATGTCCCAATTGGGATGCGAGGAGGCCTGTGCCACCGTGGCGGTCTTCAGCTGCTCCAGCGGCCAGTCGCGAAACGCCCCGCCAGAGGCGGTGATCACCACACGTTCCACCGCCGCGATGTCTTCACCGACCAGCCCCTGAAACACCGCCGAATGTTCGCTGTCCACGGGCAGGAGCCGCGCATTATGGCTGCGGGCGGTCTCCAGCAGCAGTGCTCCGGCGCAAACCAGCGATTCCTTATTCGCCAGCGCCAGAGTCGCGCCCTGTTTCAGCGCCTCGAGCCCCGGAGCAAGGCCAGCCGCGCCGACAATCGCCGACATGACCCAATCCGCAGGCCGCGACGCCGCCTCGACCAGCGCCGCCTGCCCGGCGGCCGCCACGATGCCCGAACCGTCCAGGGCGGCCCGCAGCTCCGGCAGCTTGTCATCATAGGCGGTCACGGCGATATCGGCACGCAGCGCTCTGGCATCCTGTGCCAGCTGGGCAATATTGGCGCCACCGGTCAGCGCCACCACATTGTAGTCACCGGGGGCCCGCCGGATCAGGTCAATCGTATTCTGACCAATGGATCCGGTGGCCCCGAAAATCGAGATCTTGCGCATCAGATCGTCCCGCCGGGCAAACCCCACAGGCTGAGTACCAGCAGCACCATGGCCGCCGCGCCCAGCATACCGTCAAAGCGGTCGAACAGCCCGCCGTGGCCCGGGATCAGGCCGCTGGAATCCTTCACAGCCATCTTCCGTTTCAGCGCGCTTTCGGCAACGTCACCGGCCTGGCTGGCCATGGAGACCAGCACCGACAGCAGCACGACGCCAAAGCCAAGCCCGCCCTGCACCGCAAAGACCGCACCAACAGCTGCGGCCGCGATCCAGCCCGCAGAGGTGCCGGACCAGGTTTTCTTCGGGCTGACACGCGGCCAGAATTTCGGCCCGCCAAAGGTCCTACCGGCGAAATAGCCCGCAATATCCGTGGCCACCACAACCGAGATCAGCCAGATCATCCAATCCAGCCCCAGCGCGCTGCGCATCCAGATGAACGCATAGGCCGCGAACAGCACCCAAAGCGCGAAACCGATGTAAATGCCCCGGCGGATGTCGATGGCCAGCGCGCCCAGCAGCGCCGGTATCAGCAGCAGGCCAAGCGCCCAGCCGCCGCCCATCAGCGCTGCGGCCAGCACCGCCCCCATCGACAGGACGCCGAGCGGCAGCGCCAGCCCCTGACGATCAGGCACCACCATGCGCAGCAATTCCCAGATCATGCCACCACAGGCCGCCGCGATCAGCAGGTCAAACACCACGCCCCCGCGCCACACAGCCCAGCCACCCACGACGATCATTACGATGGCGGAGATCACCCGCGGCATCAGATCGGCCCAACGTCCCGCGGCGCTCATGTCTTCACCGCGCCAAACCGGCGATCCCGCTGCCCGTAGCTGCGGCACAGCCGGTCCATCTCGTCGGCGGTGAAATCCGGCCACAGCGTGTCGATGAACTCATATTCCGCATAGGCCGACTGCCACAGCAGAAAGTTGGAGATCCGCGCTTCACCGCTGGTGCGGATGACCAGATCTGGATCGGGCAACACATGGGTATCGAGATAACGTGGCAGGGTTTCCTCATCCACATCCGCCGGGTTCAGTCGCCCCGCTGCCACATCCTCGGCCAGCCGTTTGGTGGCCCGCGCCACCTCGTCACGGCTGCCATAATTCAGCGCGATGGTCAGGTGGGTACCGTCATTGCAGGCGGTCTCCTGCTCCAGCTGGTCCATCAGCGCGACCAGCTTTTTGTCCAGCCGCACCCGGTCCCCGATGAAACGGACCCGGACATTGCGCTGCGACAGCGCTTTCATCTCCTTGGAGATATAGCGGCGGAACAGGCTCATGAGGCCTGCGACCTCCACCTGAGTGCGCTTCCAGTTCTCGGTCGAGAAGGCAAAGATGGTGAGATATTTCACCCCCAGCGCAGGGCAGCATTCCACCACCTCGCGCACCCGTTTGGCGCCCGCGTGGTGACCGAACAGACGCGGACGGCCCCGCGCCTGCGCCCAGCGGCCATTGCCATCCATGATGATGGCAACATGTTTCGGGCCGCGTTCCGGTGCGGGGTCGCTCTCATCCGGCGCCAGGACGGTGTCTGTGCTCTGTGACATAAGCAGGTGTCAGACCTGCATAATTTCGGCTTGTTTGGTTTCCAGAGCCGCGTCGACAACCTTAATCATCTTGTCCGTCAGCTCCTGAACTTCGCCTTCCCAGAGCTTCTGGTCGTCCTCGGACATACCGTCGGCCTTGGCTTTCTTGATCTGGTCCATCCCATCGCGGCGCACATTGCGGATCGACACCCGCGCGTGCTCGGCATACTGGCCGGCCACTTTGGTCAGCTCACGGCGACGTTCTTCGTTCAGCTCGGGGATCGGCAGCATGATGATGGTGCCATTTAGCTGCGGGTTGATGCCCAGACCGGATTCACGGATGGCTTTTTCGACCTTGCCGACCAGCGCCTTGTCCCAGACGTTGATGGTGACCATGCGCGGCTCCGGCACGTTGACGGTGCCAACCTGGTTGATCGGCGTCATCGAGCCATAGGCGTCCACCATCACGGGCTCCAGCATCGAGGCGGAGGCACGACCGGTCCGCAGCGACGCGAATTCGGTTCTGAGATTGGCCATGGCACCATCCATGCGGCGCTGTAGATCATCGGTATCGAGAATAAAATCGTCAGACATTCTGCTCTCCCCTGACTTGAGGCGGTGTTTGCATTGCTCATAAGACATTGGTGCGGCGTTGTATAGCGATCTTGCCGCAGATTTGAAGCGGCCACAGGCAGGGTTCTGCCCTTCTCCGGGACGGCCCGGCACCGCAGCCGGTCAGCCGCCGCCGCACAAGACCCGCCGCCAGCGCCGCGCGCCGCATGAAAAAACCGCGCGCCGGATCTCGATCCGGGCGCGCGGCTCATTGTGCATGTGGCAAGGGCAAGTGCGCCCCGCCCACCCCGGCGCGGTTAGCCGTGAACCTTCGTGTAGGTCCCCTTGCCCGCCAGAATGCCCCGGAAGCCGCCCGGCTCATCCAGCGGGAACACCATCAGCGGCAGGTTGTTGTCGCGCGCCAGCGCAATGGCCGAGGCATCCATCACCTTCAACCGCTTGGCCAGAACCTCGTCGTAGCTGATGGTGTCATAACGCACCGCGTCGTCATGCTGCGCGGGATCCTTGTCATAGACACCATCGACGCCATTCTTACCCATAAAGATCGCCTCGCAGGCCATCTCATTGGCGCGCAGCGTGGCCGCGGTATCGGTGGTGAAATAGGGGTTGCCGGTGCCTGCGGCAAAGATGCAGACCCGTTTCTTTTCAAGGTGACGCACGGCGCGGCGGCGAATGTAGGGCTCGGCCACCTCATCCATGCGAATGGCCGAGATCACCCGGGTAAAGACACCCAGACCTTCCAGCGCCGACTGCATCGCCAGCGCATTCATCACCGTGGCCAGCATCCCCATATAGTCGGCCGTTGTCCGCTCCATCCCCTGGGCCGAGCCGGACAACCCGCGGAAGATATTGCCGCCGCCGATCACCATGCAGATCTCCACGCCCATGTCTCGCACGGATTTCACCTCCTGCGCGATGCGCTGGACGGTCGGCGGATGCAGGCCAAACCCCTGGTCCCCCATCAGCGCCTCGCCTGAGATTTTCAGCATCACACGTTTATAGGTTGCCGCCGGCGTGGCCTCCGGCTGATCGTTTGTAAGGGGCATGTTGCGCTCCGGAATATGACGGGGTTAATTTGCGCGCAAAATGAAGCAAATCGGCGGCAGGATCAATGCGGCCTGAGATGTTTTTCGGCGCCCCACCGCAGCAACGCTCCGCGCGCCGCAGAACATCCAAAGAACAGGACGCCCGCATGACCACCGCAACCCAGCTGCCAGACATCCCGCCGCACCAGCCGGTGCTGATCGCCGGGCCAACCGCCTCCGGCAAATCGGCGCTGGCGCTTCAGATCGCCGAAGCTCAGGGCGGCGTGATCGTCAATGCCGATGCCAGTCAGGTCTATGACTGCTGGCGGGTGATCACCGCCCGCCCCTCCCCCGAGGAAGAGGCACAGGCCCCGCATCTGCTCTATGGCCACCAGCCTTATGACGCCGACTATTCCGTCGGGCATTGGCTGCGCGAGGTGCTGCCGCTGCTGGACCACGGCCCCCGTCCGATCATCGTCGGTGGCACCGGGCTTTATTTCAGCGCCCTCACGCAGGGCCTTGCGGAGATCCCTGCCACCCCGGCCGAGGTCCGGGCGCAGGCCGATCTGCTGTCGCTTGAGGATATGCGCGCGGCGCTGGATGCCGCGACGGCTGAGCGGATCGACCTTCTCAATCGCGCCCGGGTGCAGCGCGCCTATGAGGTGCTGACTGCGACCGGTCGTGGCCTGGCCGACTGGCAGGCCGAAACACCGCCGCCGCCGCTGCCACTGGATCGCTGCACCGCGATTGTTTTTGACACCGACAAGGACTGGCTCGAAGCGCGCATCCGCCGCCGCTTTGATGCGATGATGGAGGCCGGTGCGATGGAGGAGATTGCCGCCATGCAGGATCGCTATGATCCCGCGCTGCCCTCCTGCCGCGCAATTGGCGTGCCGGAGCTGATGGCGCATTACCTGGGCGAGATGACCGAGGCGGAGGCGCGGGAGCGGGCCTCGGTTGCGACGCGGCAGTTTGCCAAACGTCAGCGCACTTGGTTCCGCGCGCGAATGAAGCAGTGGACGCCCTACCGTCCGGCCTGAGGGCCGTCCGAACAGCCTCGAAAACACCGTCTGAACGCCGCCTTGGCGCTGCCTGGCACCCCGGCTTGCGTCCGGTCGATAGCGCTTCCGCTGGCCAGAATGACATCGGCGGCACGGTGCGCGGAACAGATGTGGACAAAATGTCCAGATGACCGCGCGTCATACGCACATTGTTGCCCAAACCCCATGCAGAGACCTGCAATTCTATTAAATCCTTAAGCATTTTTCGGCAAAAACTTGCCAGAATCAATTTTTCATGTCCATTTGCGCCAACCGAAAATACGAGCATCACATATCAACCAGCCTATGCCTTTTGACCCCACCCATATCGGCGAGATCACAGTCGCACCGCTGTCGCAGCTGACTCCCGATGGGCCTTGGCAGGTCGAATTGGCACATGACCGCCCCGAAAATCTGCTGATCTGGATCACCCGTGGCCAGGGGCGGGTCTTTCTGAACGGGCAGCAGCGTGGCTTTGGCCCCAACAGCGCCATCTTTGTTCCGGCCGGGACCCTGTGGTCGCTGGAGCTGGGTCGGCAGTGCATCGGCCAGGTCATGAATGTGCCCACCTCGACCCCGATGGATTTCCCCGATGCCGCCGACACGCTGCGCATCCCCGATGCTCAGGATCAGGCGGTGATCAACAGCATGTTCCAGGCCATGCAGGCCGAACAGCAGGATCGCCCCGCACTGTGGTATCGCGCGATGCAGGCCCATGGCACGCTGATCGCTATCCACATCCGCCGCCTGATGGCGGAACGCAGCAGCACCAGCGGCAAACCCACCGCTGCCCAGCGGCTGGCTCAGGGCTATTGCGGGCGCATTGTCGAATGCTATGCCCAACATGCCAGCATGGCCGATCATGCCGCCGCGCTGAATGTGACGCCGACACATCTGACCCGCGTCTGCAAATCCGAAACCGGCAAGACGGCGGGCGCTCTGCTGACCGAGCGCCAGCTGCACGCGGCGCGCAGCCTGCTGATCAACTCTGAATTGCCGATGCGCGATATCGCCTCGACCCTCGGCTTTGGCAGCGCCGCCTATTTCACCCGCTTCATCACCCAGCACACGGGTGAAACCCCAAGCCGTCTGCGCAAACAGGCGCGCGAAAAGCTGAAACGCGCCGCCTGAGATATCAGGCCGCACCAGATCTCCCCCGCACCGTGTCCACCGGGGGCGCAGCGGCGCCGCGCCTGCGCGCCTGCACCACCTCGCGCCGAATTCCCCAGCCCCTGGACCGCGCTAAACGTCCACGAGTCACCCCGGCGACAGACGCGCGGCCTTCCGGCTGACTGTGCACATATGCCCAGTACTAAAACTTTCGGACCGGCCTCTCTTGGGGAAAAACGCAAAACCGACACCAACAATGTCGCAAAAGTCATGTGAAACGTCGACTTCTTACATTGACCTAACCCGCGATCTGGGGCCGAATGATCAGACGGGGAAACAATCTTTGAACACAGCACCTCAAACGGCGCCAGCCAGCTCAGATGGCCCGCCGTTCCAAAAGCGAAAACTTGCGGTGCAACAGGGAGAGCCACATGACAAAAGACACCATCACCGGGACCGATATCCACCCGGCGGCAAAGATGTATGCGACAGAAACCCTTGCTGGGAAGATGGATCGACGCGAATTCATGGTCCGCGCCACCGCGCTTGGCGTCAGTTCGGCTGCGGCATACGGCCTCCTTGGGCTTGACGCCCCTGTTCAGGCCGCAGGTCATGAACAGACCGGCGGCACCCTGCGCATGCAGATGGAAGTGCGCGCCCTGAAGGATCCGCGCACCTATGACTGGGCGCAGATCGCAACCTTTACCTCCGGCTGGCTGGAATTCCTGGTTGAATACAACAGCGATGGCTCCTTTGAGCCGCTGCTGCTGGAAAGCTGGGACGTCAACGAAAACGCGACCGAGTTCACCCTGCATGTCCGCAAAGGGGTGAAGTGGAACAATGGCGACGATTTCACCGCAGAGGACGTGGCCCGCAACATCACCGGCTGGTGCGACAAGAGCGTCGAGGGCAACTCCATGGCAGGCCGTATGGCGTCGCTGATCGACGCGGAGACCGGCCAAGCTGCCGAAGGCGCCATCACCGTTGTCGACAGCCATACCGTGCTGCTGAAAACCAACACCCCGGACATCACCATCATTCCGGGGATGGCTGATTATCCCGCGCAGATCACCCATGCCAGCCATACCGGCGACACCATGCTGGAGAACCCCATCGGCACCGGCTACATGCTGCCTGAGTCGATGGAAGTCGGCGTGAAAGGCGTCCTCGTACGCAACGAAGACCACGAATGGTGGGGCACCGCAGCGGGCAAAGGCGGCTATCTGGACCGGATCGAATTCATTGATTACGGCACCGATCCGGCTTCGTTCCTGGCGGCCTATGAGGCCGAAGAAATTGATATGAACTGGGAATCCGTGGGGGAATACGTCGATATCTTTGACGGCATCGGCCTGAACCGCTCGGAAATCGCCTCCGGCTTCACCATCGTGATCCGCCCCAACCAGCTGGCCGAGGTCAACGGCACCAAGCCCTATGCCGACAAGCGCGTGCGCCAGGCGATTGCCATGGCGGTGGACAACACCGTCTGCCTTGAACTGGGCATGTCCGGCTATGGCATTCCGGCAGACAACTGCCATGTCGGCCCGATGCACCCCGAACACGACCCGACTGTGACGCGGCTGCCGTTTGACCCGGCCAAGGCCAAGGCGCTGATGGAAGAGGCAGGCATGCTCGATTATGAGCACGAGCTGCACTCCATCGACGACGACTGGCGCCGCAACACGACCGACGCGGTCGCAGCCCAGCTGCGTGACGCGGGCTTCAAGGTCAAACGGACCATTCTGCCCGGCTCGACCTTCTGGAACGACTGGGCGAAATACCCGTTCAGCTCCACCAACTGGAACCACCGCCCGCTCGGCACCCAGGTTCTGGGACTGGCTTACCGCTCCGGCGAAGCCTGGAACGAAGCCGGTTTTGCGAATGAAGAGTTCGACAGCCTGCTGGCCGAAGCCAACGCACTTGCAGATGTCGATAAACGGCGCGAAGTCATGGCCAAGCTACAGGCCATCATGATTGACGAAGGCGTTACCATCCAGCCCTTCTGGCGGACCGCCATCCGCCACCACACCGACAATGTGGTCGGCGTCGACAAGCACATCGCCGATCTGCCCCAGATCTACAAATGGGCTTTCAAGGCCTGATCTGACACAGCGGGCCGCGCCGCACGGCGCGGCCCAAAGCTTCTGGCCGCAAGAAAACGCTCAAAAGCCTGGCAGGCCGCCGACTGCGGCCTGACCATTGGCCTAACTCAAGGCGTACAGCCACCAACGGGAGCATTCCATGGGACTGTTCATCCTCAGGCGCGTCGGGATCATGATCCTGACCGCGCTCTGCCTGACCTTCATCGTCTTCACGCTGACCAATCTCTACCCGAACCTTGAAAAACTCGCCAAGACCCAAGGCAACTTCCGCATGTCGGACGAGGCGGTCGCCAGCTGGCTGGAAAAGGGAGGGTATCTGCAACCGATGCCGGTGAAATACGGCCAATGGCTGGGAGTGCTGCCGGGCTGGACCACGGTGACAGATGAGGGGACCACAGGGCGCTGCATCACCGGGGTTCAACCCGCCGAAGAGGCCGCAGCTGCCCCACGTTTCTGCGGCATTCTTCAGGGCGACTGGGGCCATTCGAGCGTTTTCAAGGATGATGTCAGTTCCATCATTGCAACGCGCCTTGGCAATACCGGTTTTCTGATGATGTGGGTGCTGATCCTGATGGTGCCCTCGGCGCTCTTGATCGGGATCCTGGCCGGGATGCGCGAAGGCTCCGTCACGGACCGCACACTGTCAACCGCCTCGATCCTGACCACGGCAACCCCGGAATATGTCTCCGGTGTGATCTTCATGGCGGTCTTCACCTCCTCTGCCGTTGGCTTGAAATGGTTCAAGGGCACCGCAAATTCGGCGATGGTCGACGCCAATTTCGAAAACTTCTTCCTGCCGGTACTGACCATCGCCCTTTATGGCATCGGCTACATCGCCCGGATGACCCGCGCCTCCATGACCGAGGTGATGACCGCACAGTATATCCGTACCGCCCGGCTCAAGGGCGTCAGTTTTCCAAAAATCGTCATGCGTCACGCGCTGCGGAATGCGCTGATCGCCCCCTTCACGGTGATCATGCTGCAGTTTCCCTGGCTGCTGAACGGCGTGGTGATTGTCGAGACCCTGTTCAACTACAAGGGCTTCGGCTGGGCGCTGGTCGAGGCGGCTGGCAATAATGACATCGAACTGCTCTTGGGGATTTCGGTGGTCTCTGTCGTTGTCGTGCTGCTCACGCAGCTGATTTCCGACATTGGCTATGTCTATCTCAATCCCCGTATCCGGATTTCCTGAAGGAGGAACGCAGCATGGACCCTCTCAGCTGGACCGGAAGTCTTGCCTTTCTGAACCCGGTGCTGATCCTTGCCCTTGTGGCACTGGCGCTCTGCATCATTGCCTGGCTGGTGCTCAGCATCGTCACGGTCAGCCCGACAACGATGATCAACGCCCATGGCAGCGCCGGTCTCGCGACCACACCCGATGTGCTGGCCGGCAGGGCGGTGCGCCTCAGCTTTCTTGCGGTGATCGGACTGATCCTGATCTATATCCTCTTCGGCGTGCTGTTTGGCGCCAGCGGCGGCATCGTCGGTGCCATGGCGCGGCTGCTGCTGCCGGTCTGGATCGCGCTGGTGGTGCTGTTTGCGGTGTCGATGACCTTCAAGCGGCGGCTCGGTCTTTATGGCAAGCTGTTCGACAGCCCAATCGGTATGATCGGCTTTGCGCTGGTGATGTTCTGGGTCTTTACCGGTGTGCTGGGCGCGATGGATCTGATCTCACCGCACGACCCGCTGACCCAGGTCAGTGGCCTCAAGAACAAGCTGCCCGGCACCCCCCTGCCCGGCGCCGAGGCCGACAGTGGCATTGCGGCCTGGTATCTGCTTGGCGGTGACAACCTGGCACGCGACGTCTTCAGCCGCCTGATAGATGGCGCCTGGGTGGTGGTGCAGATCGCGCCGCTGGCCACGGTGTTTGCCTTTATGGTGGGGATCACGCTGGGGCTGCCTGCGGGCTATTACGGCGGCCTGTGGGACACGGTGCTGTCCTTCCTCGCCAACCTGATCCTGGCCTTCCCGGTGATCCTGCTGTTCTACCTGCTGGTCACCCCGGAGATCATCGCAACCGGCCTGCCGCAATATATCGCCGTGGTGCTCTTTGCCTTTCCGCTGATCTTTGTCGGGGTGCTGATCCACTCGCGCTTCCGCACCCGGCCGCAGCACAGCGCGCTCTGGCTGGCCGTCGTACTGATCCCGGGCCTGCTGGGCTATCTGTCGCTGATCAATGAGGCGGGATCCAAGATCACCTTCTGGCCGCTCGATCTCTTTGACGTGCCGGGCGGTATTCTGGTGGTCTTTGTCTCGGTTGTCTTTGTCAATTCGCCCACCGTGTTCCGCATCGTGCGCGGGCTCACCATGGACATCAAGACCCGCGACTATGTCGCCGCCGCCCAGACCCGGGGGGAACGGCCCTGGTACATCATGCTGTGGGAAATCCTGCCCAATGCGCGCGGGCCGCTGATCGTCGATTTCTGCCTGCGCATCGGTTATACCACCATCCTCCTCGGCACGCTGGGCTTTTTCGGACTGGGCCTGCCACCGGAAAGCCCTGACTGGGGCAGCACCATCAACGACGGGCGCAAGCTGCTGTCGGTCTACCTGCACCCGCCGCTGCCGCCGGCCCTGGCGCTGCTGAGCCTGGTTCTGGGGCTGAACCTCCTGGCCGATGGCCTGCGCGAAGAAAGCCTGCGCGATTGATCCGAACCGGTCGGACCGGGGGCCAGCCCCCGGACCCCCGGGATATTTTGGGGCCAGAAGAAGGGCAGACCACCCTTCCAGCTCCAACAGGGAGATAAGACGATGAACAAACTGGCAGATTATGACGGCCCGATCCTCGAAATCGACAAGCTGTCGATCTCCTTTTTCACCCGGTTGCGCGAAATTCCGGCGGTGATGGATTTCTCCGTCACCGTGCAGCCCGGCGAGGCGGTGGGGCTGGTCGGGGAATCGGGCTGCGGCAAATCCACAGTGGCGCTTGGCGTGATGCAGGATCTGGGCAAGAACGGCCGCATCACCGGCGGCTCCATCAAGTTCAAGGGCCGCGATCTGGCGGAAATGAGCGCCGAAGAGCTGCGCGATGTGCGCGGCAATGAGATCGCGATGATCTATCAGGAGCCGATGGCCTCGCTCAATCCGGCGATGAAAATCGGCAAGCAACTGATGGAAGTGCCGATGATCCACGAGGGCGTCAGCAAGGAAGAGGCCTATCGGCGCGCGCTGGAGGTGGTGAGCGATGTGCGCCTGCCCGACCCAGAGCGGATGCTGAATTCCTTTCCGCATCAGCTGTCGGGCGGCCAGCAGCAGCGTATCGTGATCGCCATGGCCTTGATGTCGAAACCGGCGCTGCTGATCCTGGATGAGCCAACCACCGCGCTCGACGTGACGGTGGAGGCCGCCGTGGTCGAGCTGGTGAAGGATCTGGGCAAGAAATACGGCACCTCAATGCTGTTCATCAGCCACAACCTCGGGCTGGTGCTGGAAACCTGCGACCGGCTCTGTGTGATGTATTCCGGCGAGGCGGTGGAGCGCGGCTCCATCCATGATGTGTTCGACGAGATGCAGCATCCCTATACGCAGGCGCTGTTCCGCTCGATCCCGCTGCCCGGCGCGGATAAGAATGCCCGCCCCCTGGTGGCGATCCCCGGCAATTTCCCGCTGCCCCACGAACGCCCGCCCGGCTGCAACTTTGGCCCGCGCTGCGACTATTTCGTGGCCGGGCGCTGTGATGCCCAGGATATTCCGATGGCAGCCGTCCATGGCAACGACCGCCACCACACCCGCTGTCTGCGCCATGATGAAATCGACTGGAACGCCCCGATTGCCGCCGCTGTGCAAAAGGAAAAGCCCGAGGTCGGCAAGGTGGTCCTGAAAATCGACAATCTGCGCAAATATTACGAGGTCTCGGCCAATGCGCTGTTTGACAGCGGCGCGCGCAAGGTGGTGAAGGCCAACGAAACCCTGAGCTTTGAGGCCCGAGAGAGTGAGACCCTGGCCATCGTCGGCGAGAGCGGCTGCGGCAAATCCACCTTTGCCAAGGTGCTGATGGGGCTGGAGACCGCGACCGATGGCGCCATCGAACTGGATGGCAGGAATATCGAAGCCACCCCGATCGAACAGCGCGACACCCGCACGGTGTCCGATGTGCAGATGGTGTTTCAGAACCCGTTCGACACGCTGAACCCCTCGATGACCGTGGGCCGTCAGATCATGCGGGCGCTGGAAATCTTTGGCATCGGCGACAGCACGGCGGCGCGCCGGGAGCGGATGCTGGAGCTGCTGGATCTGGTCAAGCTGCCGCGGGCTTTTGCCGACCGGATGCCGCGCCAGCTGTCAGGCGGGCAGAAACAGCGCGTCGGCATTGCCCGCGCCTTTGCCGGTGGCGCCCGCATCGTAGTGGCGGATGAGCCGGTCTCGGCGCTGGATGTCTCGGTGCAGGCGGCGGTCACCGATCTGCTGATGGAAATCCAGCGCAAGGAGAAGACAACGCTCCTGTTCATCTCCCACGACCTCAGCATTGTGCGCTATCTCAGCGACCGGGTGATGGTGATGTATCTCGGCCATGTGGTGGAACTGGGCACCACCGATCAGGTCTTTGCCCCGCCCTATCACCCCTATACAGAGGCGCTGCTGAGCGCCGTGCCGATCGCCGATACCTCGGTTGAGAAACGCCATATCGTGCTGGAAGGCGATATCCCCTCGGCGATGAACCCGCCGCCCGGCTGCCCGTTTCAGACCCGCTGCCGCTGGAAGTCGAAGGTGGCCGATGGGCTCTGCGAACGCGAGGTTCCGCCGGTCCGCACCCTTGCGGGGGGCCATCAGGTGAAATGCCATCTCGACGATGCCGAACTGGCCCAGATGGAACCGGTGATCAAAGTCGCCGCCGAGTGATCGGCGGTCAGGGCGCCTGGGAAACGATTAGCCCAGCAGCAGCATCACGATGATCAGCAGG
The DNA here is from genome assembly GCF_048056175.1 of Phaeobacter sp. JH20_29. NCBI lineage: Bacteria > Pseudomonadati > Pseudomonadota > Alphaproteobacteria > Rhodobacterales > Roseobacteraceae > Phaeobacter > Phaeobacter sp. JH20_29. The sequence goes on along the minus strand of NZ_JAYMWO010000013.1, from coordinate 231,780 downwards.
TTCATCGAGGCAAACTGCATCAGTCGCGGCATATCGTGGCGGCGCAGCACCGCATAGGCGGCCAGCGCAATAGAGGCCGCCGCCCCGGCGAGAGAGGCGCCGCCGATCAGCAGCCCGATCTGGCCGGTATTGGGTCCCCAGGGCGCGCCGGGCGTATAGATCCCCTTGAGGCCGACACCGATCAGGATGCCCAGAATGGCGCCCGCCAGCGTGAACTCCACGCCGCGGATCGCCAGCGGCGCGCGGTCGGCAATCACACTGTCAACGATCTGCGGCGACGGGCCGGACTGGGGCTGCCATTGCATCTGGTTCAGGCGTTCGTCGAAGCGTTTGAAAGACACCGGGATATTCCTCTTCTGAAGCTTCCGATTAGTTGCCAAGAGATTAAGGCAACTTTCTGGCAACCAGACGGAGTTAACGCGGCATTAAGGAAGATTATCAGCGCATTAATGCCGATCCCCCGGACAATCGGCAAGCTGCTGCCGAAACTGCGTAGAATTTCAGATTTGAAGCTCAGATTTCAAACAGAGAAAACACGCAGACCCCCGGTCAATTGCGCCCCCAAGCGCGCAGGCTCGGCGTGGTCAGGCTGCTGCGCGACGGTCACTCTGGCGCGATCCCCTGCCGGAGGGGCTTAGCTGCCCCAGATCTTCTTCACGTAGTTCTGGGTCTCGCGGTAGGGCGGCACACCGCCATGTTTGCGCACCGCTTCGGGGCCTGCGTTATAGGCCGCCAGCGCCAGCCGCCAGGATCCGAACTTGCGGTACTGCCGGGCGAGATAGCGCGCGCCACCTTCCAGGTTCTGCCTGGGATCGGTGGCATCCACCCCCAGCGCCTTGGCGGTGGCGGGCATCAGCTGTGCCAGCCCCAGCGCGCCCTTGTGGGATTTTGCCGTCGGGTTCCAGCCGCTTTCCTGCTGCACCAGTCGCAGAAACAGATCCTCCGGCACGCCGTGTTTCTGCGCCGCGGCCCGCGCAATGTTCAGATACTGGCCCCGATATTTGCCACTATACGGCAGGCTGCCGTGTTTGGAGGGCGTATGGATGGTGGGCGGTTGCAGGCGGATCGAATTCTTGTACTGCCCGGCAGCGCGCTCATCCAGAACCCGCGCGTGCGAGGCAAACAGCTTGCGCTGGCTCTTTGTGCTGAACATATCTGCCATTGCCATCTGGCCCGATACAACACCGGCCAGCGTGACCCCCACCAACAGCCTACGCATAAAACGCCCTGCCCTGTCCCTGTTTTTCCGTATCCTGGATTGCGCGAAACTATATCCGGATTGACTAAAAAGAAAAGAACCTTCGCGTTTCCTGCGGCTGCGGCCGGTGATGCGGGCGCCTCTCGCGCAAAATATGAGGATGACCTCAGATATCGCCGCCAGCCGACTTTCATGTGGCGACCCGGAGCGGTAGTGTGGCCGCCAACCCGGCGCGACCAGATTCGGACCGGACAGATTTCATACCCCGACGGGGCCCGCCGAAACCGCTGAGCTGGAGGGGTAGACCACCCGGCTTTTGCTGATTTTCGCGACTCCGAACGACCAGACCAAGAGGACAGACCCATGGCAGGCTCAGTCAACAAAGTAATCCTGATCGGCAACCTCGGCCGTGATCCCGAAGTGCGCAGTTTCCAGAACGGCGGCAAGGTCTGCAACCTGCGGATCGCAACCTCCGAGACCTGGAAAGACCGCAACACCGGCGAGCGTCGTGAAAAAACCGAATGGCATTCGGTCGCGATCTTCTCCGAAGGTCTGGTGCGCGTGGCAGAACAATATCTGCGCAAAGGCTCCAAGGTCTATATCGAGGGCCAGCTGCAAACCCGCAAATGGCAGGACCAGAGCGGCCAGGACCGCTACTCGACAGAGGTGGTCTTGCAGGGCATCGGCGGCACGCTGACCATGCTTGATGGCCGCAACGAAGGCGGCCAGGGTGGTGGCAGCGGCTATGGTGGCGGTCAGGGCGGCGGCAGCTATGGCGGCGGCGGTGGCTACGACAGCGGCCCCAGCGGCGGCGGTCAGGGCGGCGGCTTCGGCGGCGGCAACCAGGGCGGCGCATCGCATAATATCGACGATGACGAGATCCCGTTCTAAAGGCGAATCACAGTCACGAACCGGCGCCAAAAGCCCGGTCGACTGGTGTTTTTCCTGCGCAGACCTCCATCGGTCTGCGCATTTTTTTTTGCAAAACCCTTAGTTCCCATAGCGATAGCGGCGGCGATTGATCCCAGCCAATAACCAGCAAAACAAGGCGATTTTGAATTCATCTTTTATCTAAAATCTCTATCGGGCGATAAAGTACATATTCTATTAGCACCTCGAACCTACGGTTTTGCGGACCGATAACGTTAAGCCGGAGCGTAGAGTATGATCAGCCGACTGTTGCAGCGTATGTCCATCCGGGCAAAGATTATGACCCTCATCGGGTTGCCTCTCCTTATTATTATCGGGATATCCGGCGCGGTGCTGTACACGCTGAACAAACGGGCGAGTTTCGACACCACGCTGACCCGGGACATCATGCTGACCGCGAGCGAGCTGGTTCATAATCTACAGCTGGAGCGCGGCATGTCTGCGGAGTTCCTCGCCACCGAGGCGACCGCGCTCCCTGCCCGGCTGGAAACCCAGCGCCAGACATCGCAGGAGTTGCGCGAGCATATGCTGGAGGTGATCGAAACCGCCGATCTGTCACAGTTGCACGACAACACGCGTGTCTTCGTCAGTCTCGCCCATGACGAGCTGGAAGCCCTGGATGACATGCGCCTCAAGATCGCGGATCGGGCCATCAGCGCGCCGGAAGCGGTCGAATTCTACAGCAAACTGAACCTCCACCTGCTGGAAACCGCCCTTGCCTTTGAGGTGCTGGTCCACGACACCGAACTGGCCGAGCGTGCGATGGCCTTTACCTATTTTCAGATGGCCAAAGACGCCTATGGCATCCAGCGTGCGGTCGGTGCCCAGGGCTTCGCCAACGGCTGGACCGAAAACCTGCAATCACGGATGCTCATTTCCTATATGCAGTCAAAAGAACGCATGCGCGTTTTCCATGAGCTGTCCGACAGCGAAAGCGTCGAGCTTTTTGACGGGCAGGCCGCAGGCGAAACCTATCAGACCTTTGCGAATATCCGGTCGGATGTGCTCGCCGGTCGCACCCCTCAGGACCTGACCGCCGAGGAGTGGTTCGAGATCGCCACCAACGCGATTGAGATTGTCAAAGAGGTCGAAACCGAGATCCGCGATCAGCTGATGGCCGATTTCGAGGCTTTCGACAGGTTCAACAACAATGCCTTCTACCAGACGCTGGCTGGCCTCTCCTTTGTGATCGTGGCGATAAGCCTTGGCGCGCTGGTGATGGCCCGCGATATCGCAGGCGGGGTGCGGATGGTAACCACCGCTCTGGAGCGGATCAGCTCCGGTGAGCTGGAGATCGACATCTCCGGCAAATCGCGCAAGGACGAGATCGGCAATATCGCGCGACAGGCCGAAATCCTGCGCGGTCACGCCCTCGAAAAACGCGCGGCCGATGATCATCTGGACCGCGCGATGGCCGAACAGAAACTGGTCTCCGACGCCATCGCCGAAGCGCTGAGCCAACTCAGCAACAAGGTGCTGGTCTACCGTCTGAAAGACCATTTCCCCGAAGATTTCAAAAGCCTGCGCATGGATTTCAACGAACTGGCCGCCTCGCTACAGGATGCCATGAGCACCGTCCGCAGCGCCGCCCTGTCGGTTGGCGACGACAGCCAGACCATTGCCGCCAATATGGATGATCTGTCCCGGCGCACCGAATCGCAGGCCGCCGCGCTCGAACGCTCCACCCATGCCATGAATGAGATCACCACCAGCGTTGGCGAATCCGCCAGCAACGCCAAGGAGGCCGAGACCATTGCCGGCACCACTCAGGACAAGGTCAACGATTGCGAAGAGATCGTTCAGAAAACGGTGACCGCGATGGAGGAGATCCGCGCCTCCTCCGACGAGATTTCCCAGATCACCAAGGTGATCGAGGATATCGCCTTCCAGACCAATCTGCTGGCGCTCAATGCCGGTGTCGAGGCGGCGCGCGCTGGTGAGGCCGGTCGCGGATTCGCGGTGGTCGCCAGCGAGGTGCAGCGGCTGGCACAGCGCTGCTCCGATGCGGTGTCGCAGATCGACGAAATCACCGCCCGCAGCTCGGCACAGGTCAATACCGGATCCAGCCTCGTCGGCTCTGCCGGCAGCGCCATGTCCGAGGTCAGCACCCAGGTGAGCGCGATTTCCGAACTGATCGTCTCGATTGCAAAGGGGCTGGAGACCCAGTCGACCCAGCTGAGCGAGGTGAACCACGCCGTCGGCGAGATGGAACAGATGACGCAGACCAATGCCGCCATGACCGAGGAGACCACCGCCTCGGCTACGCAGCTGTTCCAGCAGGCACGCGAGCTGAACACGATGATCGGCGCCTTTCAGCTGGAAGGCACAGCAGCCCCCGCCTCAGCGCAGGAGGAGCACAGCGACGCGGAGATGGCGGCGCAGATGGCCGCCGCCGCCGAGCATGACGCCGCAGATATCGAAGCTGGCGTTGACGACGACGAATCCTGGGTCGCCTGATCCACAGGCCAGCCAGGCCAGATCCTCATCCGGCATATGACACAGCCCCCGCCATGGCAGGGGCTGTCGTCAGTTGAACGGCGTGCCGAGCAGCGCGCCGTCACGTCGGGATCAGGTCTGGGCCAGCGCCGCCCCTCAGGCCGTCACCGCTGCGCCAGCGCCTCGCGCAGCACCTCCAGCACCGCCTCCGGCGGCACGTCCCCGGTGACAAAAGCATGGCCGATGCCGCGCGCCAGAATGAACCGCAGCTGGCCATCGACCACCTTCTTGTCCTGCCCCATCAGCGCCAGCAGCACCTCGGCATCCGGCAGGTCGCCGGGGATATCGGCGAGATCGGTCTTCATCCCCATCGCCTTCAGATGCGCCCGCACCCGGCTGGGGTCTTCCTGGCTGCACAGGCCCAACCGCGCCGAGAGCTCAAACGCCAGCGCGCAGCCGATCGCCACCCCTTCGCCATGCAGCAGCCGGTCACCATATCCGGTGGCCGCCTCCAGCGCATGACAGAAGGTATGGCCAAGATTAAGCAGCGCGCGGTCGCCCTGTTCGGTCTCGTCACGCACCACGATATCGGCCTTCATCTGCACCGAGCGGGTCACCGCCTCCACCCGTGCCGCGCGCGCACCGGCCGCCAATGTCGGCCCCTGCGCCTCCAGCCAGTCGAAAAACGCCGCATCCCCCAGCAGCCCGTATTTGACCACCTCGCCATAGCCGGCCAGAAAATCGCGCGGCGTCAGCGTGCTCAGCAGCGCGGTATCCGCCAGCACCAGCGAGGGCTGATGAAAGGCACCGATCAGGTTCTTGCCCTGCGGCGCATTGATGCCGGTCTTGCCGCCGACGGAGCTGTCGACCTGCGCCAGGAGCGACGTCGGGATCTGCACAAACCGCACCCCGCGGCGCAACACAGCCGCCGCAAACCCGGCCAGATCGCCGATGACCCCGCCGCCAAAGGCGATGACGATGTCATTGCGCTCGACCTTCTGCTCCAGCAGCCATTCCACCGCGCGGCTGAACTGCGGCCAGCCCTTGGTGCTTTCTCCGGGGGGCAGCGCCAGCGCCGCCATCTCGATCCCCGCCTCCGCCAGCCCGGCCTGCAAGGCCTCCAGATGATGCGCAGCCACTGTCTCATCGGTCAGCACCGCCACTTTCGGACGGCGCAGCAATGGTTGCAGCCGCGCGCCCACATCCGCAAGAAGATCCGGCCCGATCACCACGTCATAGGCCCGCTCGCCCAGGTCGACATGCACAACCCGTTCCAAGCTGAACTGCACCATCATATCCACTCCAGCACGTCCGGGCGGGCGCGCAGCGCCTCGATCACCCGGTTCACCATTTCATCTATCGACGCCTGCCCGTCCGACACCACGGTCAAATCCGCCTGCGCATAATAAGGCACCCGTTCATGATAGAGCGCCGACAGCGTCGCATGGGGATCCTTGGTGCGCAGCAGGGGCCGCGTGTCGCGGTGTTTGACCCGGTTCCACAGCACCTCAAGATCCGCATTCAGCCAGATCGCAACCCCGCGTTCGGAGATGATCCTGCGGTTTTCCGCGGTCAGGAACGCACCACCGCCGGTGGACAGCACGCCACGCTCCTCATCCAGAAGGCGACGGATGACCTGGCGCTCCTTCTGCCGAAAGAACGGCTCGCCATCGCGGGCAAAGATTTCGGGAATGGTGCGGTTGGCCGCGGCCTCGATTTCGTGATCGCTGTCCAGAAACGGGGCCTTCAGACGGGCAGCAAGGGCCCGGCCCACGGCCGTCTTCCCTGCCCCCATCATCCCCACCATGACGATGGTCTTCTTCAGCGCTCCGGGCACCCGGCGGTCACCCGCGCCACTGAGTGTTTGCTCTTTTTCGCTCATTCTTCAGTGAATGACGTGATATTGCTAAAAAGGCCATATATAACTTGCACAAAAGCCAAAGAAGCAGTCAGCGGGACACCCATGGGGCGATTGATCAAATACCTACTTTATTTAGTTATACTGGCAGCGATCGGATTGGTGATCTATGCCTATGTCGGGCCGTGGTTCGGGGCGGATTTCGACGCCCCCACCTCCGAGGTCCGCAAACCGGTGGTTCTGAATGCCGACTAGAAAACGGCGAGGTGAGTCGGCCCCTGCGCTCTCTCCCTCGGGCAGAGAATGCGAGGCCGCCCCCGCCCTGATCACCCAGCGACTGGCGCAGATCGCGTCCCTGACCCGCCCCCTGACGCTGAGCCTCGGGGTGGCGGTCGGCGTTGGCCTTGCCGCTTCGGCCCCGGCACAATCGCCCGCGACCACGCGCCCCCCCGCACCCGCTGCCACGCCCCCATCAACCACGCCCCCCGCGGCCAAGACGCCGCGACCGGGCAGCCGGGCCGCAAAACCGGATGATCCGCTCGCCGCCATCGACTGGCTGGCCACGCCGGCGCCGGATGCAGGGCTGCCCGGCACCGTTCTGCTGGAACCACCCGTCGCCGGGTCTGCCCGACGCCCCGAGGTCACCGTGACGCCGCTCGCCAGCCTTGTTGCGCCCGTCGGCCTTGTCAAACCCGCCTCCACCGGACTGCCTGTCGACCTGTGGCGCGGCAGCAGCGCCGAGGAGCTGGCCACCCTGCTGGCCGCCGTGCCTGTGCGCAACTCCCCGGCGATGCAGTCGCTGATGTTCACCCTGCTGCTGTCGGAAACCCGCCCGCCTGCCGAGGGCGGCGAGACGCTGCTGCTGGCGCGGCTGGACCGGCTGATGGATCTTGGCGCCCCGGACCCGGCGCAGGCCCTCGCCGAACAGGCAGGCCCCACCCGCAGCACCGCCCGGTTCAAGCGCTGGTTCGACGCCACCCTGCTGACCGGTGACGAGCAGACCGCCTGCCGTGCCCTGCAGGAACAGCCGCATCTGGCGCCCGATTACGCCGCCCGCATCTTCTGCGCCGCCCGGCTCGGCGACTGGCCGACCGCCGCGCTGCTGCTGGAGGCCGCCCATGCGCTTGAACTGGTCGACAGCCGCCAGCTCGACCTTCTGGACCGCTTCCTCAACCCCGATGTGTTCGAGGATGCCGCCCCCCTGCGAGCGCCCAAATCGCCGGATCCGCTGACCTTCCGCCTGTATGAAACCATCGGAGAACGCCGCCCGACCGCCAATCTGCCCCGCGCGTTTGCAGCGGCAGATCTGCGCGATATCGCCGGCTGGAAGGCGCAGCTGGAAGCGGCTGAACGGCTGACCCGCATCGGCGCGCTGAACCCCAATCATCTGCTGGGGCTCTACTCCGAACGCGCCCCCGCGGCGTCCGGCGGCATCTGGGACCGGGTTGCGGCGCTGCAACGCTTTGAAACCGCACTCGAAACCGGCAGCGCCGAGGCCGTCAGCAAGACCCTGCCAAAGGTCTGGCAGGCCATGCGCACCGCTGAGATCGAAACCGCCTTTGCCGATCTTTTTGCCGACCGGCTGGCGCGGATCCCGCTGGAGGGCAGCGCCGCACAGCTGGCCTGGCGCATCCGCCTGCTGGCCCCGACCTATGAAACCGCCTCCCACAGCCTGCCGGATCTGAAGGGCCACGCCGCCTTTGTCGCGGCGGTGGCGCAGGGCGTGCCCACGGCCGAGCTGGCACATAGCGGTCTTGAGCAGGCGATCGCCGCCGCCTTTGCCCCCGAAAGTGCTGCCCCCCGCAAGCTTCAGCGCCTGCTGGACAATGGCCAGCTCGGCGAATCGATCCTGCGCGCGATGCAGCTCTTTGCCCAGGGCGCCGAGGGCAATCTCGGCGATCTCACCGATGCGCTGGCAACCTTCCGCGCCGTCGGACTCGAGGATACCGCCCGCCGCGCCGCCTTGCAGCTACTGCTGCTGAACCGCCGTTAGGCCCGCCGCCATGGCCCCTCCCCGATGAGCAGCCCCGCCAATGCCCCGCAGGATGATCTGCAATGGATCTCCACCTTTCTGGATGCGCAGGCCGCCGATCTCGGTGCGGCGCGCAACACCTTGCTGGCGTATGGCCGCGATCTGAAGGATGTCGCCAGCTGGCTTTCCCATAAAAACCTCGGTTTTGGCAGGGCCTCCCGCGATGATATCGAGGCCTATCTGATCTCCTGCGACGCTGAAGGGCTGGCCCGCGCCACCCGCGCCCGCCGCCTCTCCGCGATCAAGCAGATCTACCGCTTTGCGTTTGACGAAGGCTGGCGCAGCGACAATCCCGCGATCCAGATCAAGGGGCCGGGACGCCAGAAGGCGCTTCCCAAGACCCTTGAGGTGATCGAGGTCGACCGGCTGCTCTATGCCGCCCGCCAGTCTGGCCGCAGCACCGCCGACCGGCTGCGCAACACCTGCCTGATGGAGCTGCTCTATGCCACCGGCATGCGGGTGAGCGAGCTGGTTGGCCTGCCGGTGGCGGCTGCGCGGGGCGATCCGCGCATGTTGCTGGTGCTGGGCAAGGGCGGCAAGGAACGCATGGTGCCGCTGTCGCCGCCGGCCCGCGATGCGCTGGCGGCCTGGCTTACCGCGCGCGACACCGCTGAGGAGGCCGCCGTTGCCAAAGGGGCTGCCCCCTCGCGTTTCCTGTTCCCGTCGCGTGGCAAATCCGGCCATCTGACCCGGCACCGGTTCTATCTGCTGATCAAGGAATTTGCCGTCGCCGGGGGCATCGCGCCCGAAGCGGTGTCGCCCCATACCCTCCGCCACGCCTTTGCCACGCATCTTCTGACCAATGGCGCCGATCTGCGGGCGATCCAGGCACTGCTTGGCCATGCCGATATTGCCACCACCGAGATCTACACCCATGTGCTGGACGCCCGGCTGAGCGAGCTGGTGCTGGACCATCACCCGCTGGCCCGCCCTGCCGGGGCCGCCGATCACCCCGCCCCACCGGGTAAAACCGACCTGTCGGGAACAGAATAGCTCCCGCACGGCGCGAGCGCGCCACCTCCCCCCTTGCGACAGGGCGGTCGGCACCCCATAACCATGGGGATCACAACATTTCTTTCGGGACTCTGATGGACAGCACCACGACCTTTGTCGATTCCACCTTCTGGACCACCGCCGGCGCAATTGTCTTTCTGCTGGTTCTGTCAGGGTTTTTCTCTGGCTCCGAGACCGCATTGACAGCCTCTTCGCGGGGCAAGCTGCGTTCGCAGGCCGACAAGGGCTCCAACGGCGCCAAACGTGCACTGGCGATCACCGAAGACAGCGAACGGCTGATCGGCTCGATCCTCTTGGGCAACAACCTGGTGAATATCCTCGCCACCTCGCTGGCCACCGCGCTGTTCACCCGCGCCTTGGGCGAAAGCGGTGTCGCGCTGGCCACCCTGGTCATGACCCTTCTGGTGCTGATCTTTGCCGAGGTCCTGCCCAAGACCTACGCCATCTCCAATGCCGAGAAAGCCGCCGCCGCCGTTGCCCCTCCGATTGGCATATTGGTAACCCTGCTGGCCCCCGTGGTGGGGGCCGTCCGCCTTCTGGTGCGCGGTGTGCTGCGCCTGTTTGGCGTACGCATCGACCCCAACAGCCACATCATGGCCGTCCGCGAGGAAATCGCCGGCGCCCTGCACCTTGGTCACTCCGAAGGCGTGGTCGAAAAGGAAGACCGCGACCGGATCCTTGGCGCCCTTGATCTCTCCGATCGCTTTGTCGAGGAAATCATGCTGCACCGCTCCAATATCGAGATGATCGACGCCAGCCTTGAGCCACAGAAGATCCTCGAACAATGTCTGACCTCGCCGCACACCCGCCTGCCGGTGTTCAAGGACGAGCCGGAGAACATCATAGGCGTGCTCCATGCCAAGGATCTTCTGCGGGAGATGTACGCCCAGATCGGCGGCCCCGACGGCGATGCCGCCTCGCTGCGCAACTTCAATATCACCAGCGTGACCAAACCGCCCTATTTCGTCCCGGAAACCACCACACTGGATGAACAGATGCGCCAGTTCCTGCGCGCACGCACCCATTTTGCGCTGGTGGTCGATGAATACGGCACCCTGCAGGGCCTGATCACCCTGGAAGACATCCTTGAGGAAATCGTCGGCGAGATCACCGATGAATTCGACCCGGATGAGGAAACCGTGGTGAAGAAAACCAGCGACGGCAACTATCTGGTCGATGGCGCCACCACCATTCGCGATCTCAACCGCGCAACCGACTGGTCGCTGCCCGATGACGAGGCCAACACCATCGCCGGTCTGGTCATTCACGAGGCGCAGACAATCCCCGTCGTGGGGCAGGTCTTTTCCTTCCATAATTTCCGCTTTGAGGTCACCGCGCGCGACGGCAACCGCGTGACGGAGCTGAAAATCCGCCCGCTGCAATAACGCAACCGCGCCCCCGCATCATCAGGCCGCCGCCCCACCGGGTGGCGGCTTTTTTTGATGCAGCGCCCCACGGCTGACGCCCGGTTCGTCCTCGCAGCGCTCAATCCCGACGGCTGATGTCGCGTTTTTGCTGGACTACTAAACACATCTGTCCAGAATAACCGCAAACAGCCAGTGGGGGATGCAAGATGAAGACGACAACACGGGTAGCGGTGATCGGTGGCGGCGTTGTGGGGTGCTCGGTGCTCTATCACCTGACCAAGCTCGGCTGGTCCGATGTCCTGCTGCTGGAACGCTCAGAGCTGACCTCAGGCTCCACCTGGCACGCGGCGGGCGGCTTCCATACGCTGAACGGCGACACCAACATGGCGGCGCTGCAGGGCTACACCATCAAGCTCTACAAGGAGCTGGAGGAGATCACCGGCATGTCCTGCGGGTTGCACCATGTCGGCGGCGTCACCCTCGCGGACAACCAGGAACGCTTCGACATGCTGAAGGCGGAGCGCGCCAAGCACCGGTTCATGGGGCTGGAAACCGAGATCATCTCTCCCGAGGAGATCAAGAAAATCGCCCCGGTCACCAATATCGACGGCATCATCGGCGGCTTGTATGACCCGCTCGATGGCCACCTCGACCCCTCCGGCACCACCCACGCCTATGCCCGCGCCGCGCGCATGGGCGGCGCCACGATTGAAACCCACTGCAAGGTGATCGAGACCAGCCAGCGCCCCGATGGCAGCTGGGATGTGGTCACAGACAAGGGCACAGTGCACGCCGAACATATCGTCAACGCCGGCGGCCTCTGGGCGCGCGAGGTGGGCGCCATGGCAGGCATCTACATGCCCCTGCACCCGATGGAGCATCAATATATCGTCACCGACGAGGTGCCGGAGATCGCCGAAATCATCAATGCAGGGGGCGAGCATCCGCATGTGATGGACCCGGCCGGCGAAAGCTACCTCCGTCAGGAAGGCCGCGGCCTCTGCATCGGCTTCTATGAACAGCCCTGCAAACCCTGGGCCGTCGATGGCACGCCATGGGACTTCGGCCATGAACTGCTGCCCGATGATTTCGACAAGATCGAGGACAGCATCGCCTTCGCCTACAAACGCTTCCCGGCGCTCGAACGCGCAGGCGTCAAATCGGTGATCCACGGCCCCTTCACCTTTGCCCCCGACGGTAACCCGCTGGTCGGCCCGGTGCCGGGGATGCGCAACTACTGGTCCGCCTGCGCCGTCATGGCCGGCTTTAGCCAGGGCGGCGGCGTCGGGTTGATGCTGGCGCAATGGATGGTCGAGGGCGAATGCGAGCGCGATACATTCGCGATGGACTGCGCCCGCTTCGGCGGCTGGATCACTCCGGGCTACACCCGGCCCAAAGTCATTGAAAACTATCAGAAACGCTTCTCCATCGCCTACCCGAACGAAGAGCTGCCTGCCGCCCGCCCGTTCCGCAGCACCCCGATGTATGACATCTTCGATGGCATGGGCGCGGTCTGGGGCGCGCAGTATGGCATGGAGGTGCCGAACTACTTTGTCGAAGGGGACGAACCGCGATACGAGACCCCCTCCTTCCGCCGCTCCAACGCCTTTGAGGCCACCGCACGCGAAGTGAAAGCCGTGCGTGAAAACGTCGGCATCAACGAGGTCCACAACTTCGGCAAGTACCTGGTCAAGGGTGCGGGCGCCCGCGCCTGGCTCGACCGCATCATGGCCGGCCGGGTGCCACAGCCGGGCCGCCTGTCGCTGACCCCGATGCTGTCGCCCAAGGGTCGCCTGATCGGTGATTTCACCATCTCCTGCCTCTCCGAGGACGAGTTCCAGCTCACCGCCTCTTACGGCGCGCAGGCCTATCATATGCGCTGGTTCCTGCAGAACCTGGACGCGGGCGTTCAGCTGGAAAACATCTCCGACACCCGCACAGGCTTCCAGATCGCAGGCCCCCGCGCGCGCGCGGTCCTGCAAGCCTGCACAAGGCAAGACATCTCGGACATGCGCTTCATGGATGTGCGCCGCCTGAACTTGGGCATGGCCGACTGCATCGTGCAGCGGGTCAGCTATACCGGGGATCTGGGCTATGAAATCTACTGCAACCTGCCCAGCCAGCGCGCCCTGTGGGATGCGCTGTGGAATGCAGGCCAGCCGCACGGCATGAAACCCTTTGGCATGCGGGCGATGATGTCGCTCAGGCTCGACAGGTTCTTCGGCTCCTGGCTGCGCGAATTCTCCCCCGATTACACGGCGGCGGAAACCGGCTTGGACCGCTTTATCTCCTTCAAGAAACCCGTTGATTTCATTGGCCGCGCCGCGGCTGAGGCCGGACGCGACACACCGCCAGCCCGCCGGCTCTGCGCCTTTGAGGTGGAGGCTGACGACGCAGATGTGACCGCCTATGAGCCGATCTGGCTGGACGGCGCAGTTGTGGGCTTCTGCACCTCCGGCGGCTACTCCCACCACGCGCAGAAATCCATCGCACTCGGCTTTGTCCCCACCGACCGCGCTCAGGACGGGCTCGAGGTCGAGATCGAGATCCTGGGCAAGATGCACAAGGCCCGACTGATCACCAGGCCGCTGTTTGATTCCGACGGCGCCCGGATGCGCGGCTGACAGCAGCAGGCGGGTCAATATTTCTGACCCGTCTCCCCCAGTGTTGCCATGTCAGCGCGCGCCGGGCCGCCGCTTTCGCGCAACAGATGGGTCCTGCCCCGGCCCCAATGTTTCGCACGCGAAACATTATGTCAGCCTCACTGACCTGCCCTGTCACTTTTTCTGGACCCCTCTCCTCTTCTGGCCCTAAATATCCCCGCCGGAGGCTTCCGACAGCGCGGCACCACGCCAGGGAGGCGACAGATATGACCGCCATCGCCATTCTGATCCTCGCTGCCGGCAGCGCCTCGCGGATGCGCGGGCGTGACAAACTGCTGGAGGAGATCGACGGAACACCGCTTCTGGCCCGGATCTGCGGGGCGGCCCTTGGCACCGGGCAGGACACCTATGTCACCTTGCCAGCCGCACCCCACCCAAGAGCCCAGCTGCTCAGCCGCGCCTGCCCCGCTGCAACAGCGCTCTTTGTGCCGGACGCGCAGGAGGGCATGGCCGCCTCCATTCGCTCAGGCATCGCAGGTCTGACCAAGAGCTACGAGGCGGTGATGATCCTGCCTGCCGATATGCCGGAGGTGACGCAAGCCGATCTGGCGCAGGTCGCGGGCAGCGCTATGGCGCTGCCAGACCAGATCCTGCGCGCGACCGGAACAGCAACCGGTGCAGCCACAGGCCCAATCACCGGGGCGCAGGAGCGGTTTGGACATCCGGTGGTCTTTCCCCGCCGGTATTTCGCCGCGCTCGGCCAGCTCAGCGGCGATCAGGGTGCCCGCGCGGTTCTAAAGGCTGCACAGGATCAGGGAGTGACCATTCACCCGGTGCCGCTGCCCGAGGCCCATGCGCTCACCGATCTGGACACGCCCGAGGCGTGGACGGCCTGGCGCCGCGCGCGAACGACATTCAAAAGCGATTAGGCCACAGGGCTAGTGGATGAACCACTGCGCCCCCGCCTTGCACCCCGGCCGTCGGCGTGACGGCTGCGCAGGGGGCGCACCGGGCACCGGCGGCCGTGTCTGCAACTCGGGAAACAGCATCAGCACCTCATCGCGCTGGGCGCGATCCAACCCGCGCTGGGACTGGTCGGCAGGCTGAAAACACTCGATCCACGCCCCGTCGGCACAGACCACCTGATGGTCCTCACAGACAAAATGCAGATAGTCGATGCTGGTGGTCTCTACCGCATCGACCCCGGACAATCCGGTCAGATGTTTGGCCGCGACCAGTATCTCGCGATTCTCGAAATAAAATGCGGTCTTGTCATTGCCGATCAGCACCCGATGGCTCGGGCTGAGCAGCAGATCCCGCTCCGGCATCCCATTGCCAAGCGACCCTGCCGCGATCAGCACCGGTTGCAGATGTGCCGCCGCCTGCAGGGCGCTGCGATCCAACCTCCGCCGCCCGATCCAGCGAATGGGCTGCAGGCCGTTGTCGCGGGTCATCACCCGATCCCCAACGCTCAGATCCTCGACAGCGCAGCTCCCCTGAGGGGTCGCAACAGTTGTTCCGGGCATAAAGCAAGGCACGTCATGATCTCCGTCCAAAAGCCCGACCACCCCGGTCGCACAGCCGTGCAACCGGTCCCTGGCCTGCCTTGGTATTGCAAAGGGGCGCCACACCTCGGGGTACAGCTTTGAAGAGAGCGCCACTCATCCTGTGGCAGCATGGGATTACCCTACGCGGGCAAATCTGCCTAAAAAAGAACAAAATCTTAATCAGCGTGCATCCGCCGGCCCGGCCGTCCGATGATCCCGTCCCCAGAGGCCGGGGATTGTTTCCGGTCTGACCGCCGTCACCGGGCGATCCCGCAGAAACTGCCGTCACCGCCGCGAAACAACCGCCGTTTGTCGCCATCCTGCAAACAATGGCAGATCATCAGAGCGCACAGCCGCCCTCTGTCAGATCCATCACGCGAACCGCTGGGCGCAGGGGTTGTCCCACGGCGCGCAACAATGGGGAGAATTTTAGACAACTTGTCGCCACCACGGGCTGATTTACGATTCGCCCGGCCCCGTGACGCCGCCTGAGGCGCCGACCAGCGCTTAGATCATGTCGCTGACCCGCTGGCGAAAGGTTGCATAGGCTGCGTCAAAACCATCGCGCAGGGCAGCATCAGGGGTGACCGTGCGCGCGATCTGCGGCGCGGTCAGAACCTCGGCGGGATCCTCACCTGTCACCGCCAGCCGGGCCAGTCGCGCCGCACCAAGCGCGGCGCCGAACTCGCCCCCCTGCGGGAGATGCAGCGGCAGGTCCAGCACCGTGGCCAGCAGCTTGACCCAATAGGGTGATCTGCTGCCGCCGCCGATGACCAGACAGCTGTCCAACTCAGCGCCGGTGCTGCGCAGCGCCGCCAGACAGTCGCGCAGCCCGTAGCAGACACCCTCCATCACCGCGCGGGCCATATCCTCGGGCGTGGTCGCGACCGACAGCCCCTGAAACCCACCGCGCAGGCTTGCCGAGTTATGCGGCGTGCGCTCCCCGGAGAGATAGGGAAGGAATGTCACCTCGCCGGGGGGGCGCAGCTGATCGCCAAGACCTGCTGTCAGATCCGCAGGGCTGCGTCCGGTGATCCGGCCCAGCCAGTTCAGGCAATCGGTGGCCGAGAGCATCACCCCCATCTGATACCAGCGCTCGGGGATCGCGTGACAGAAGGTATGCACCGCCGTTGCCGGATCCGGGTGGAACCCGTCGCGCGCGGTCAGCACCACACCGGAGGTGCCAAGCGAGACAAACCCCTGCCCCGGTGCCATCACCCCGGTGCCACAGGCCGCAGCGGCATTGTCGCCTGCGCCACCGGCCACAGTCACGTCTTTGCCAAATCCCCAGCGCGCGGCCAGTTCGGGACGCAGGATACCACCAGGCTCGCAGCCCTCGACCAGATCCGGCATTTGATCACGCCGCATGTGACCCGCGCGCAGCAGGGGCTCCGACCAGTCCCGCGCCCCCACATCCAGCCAGGAGGTGCCTGCGCTGTCGGACATGTCGGCCACATGGCGCCCGGTCAGATGCAGGTTCAGATAGGCCGCAGGCAGCAGGACCTTGGCCGTATTGGCAAAAATCTCCGGCTCGTGGCGCTGCACCCACAAAAGTTTCGGCGCGGTGAACCCCGGAAAGACGATATTGCCGCTCAGATCGCGGACCTTCGCCGTTGCGTCCAGCTCAGCCGCCTCAGCGGCGGAACGGGTGTCGTTCCACAGGATGCAGGGCCGCAGCACCTGATCGGCGCCGTCCAGCAGCACCGCACCGTGCATATGCCCTGCCACTGCAATGCCGCATATCTGACCATAGCCGGGGGTATCCCGCAGCTGGTCCATCGCGCGATCCAGCGCCGTGATCCAGTCGCCGGGATCCTGTTCCGACCAGCCGGGATGGGGGGTCTGCACGCAATACTGCGCCTCAGCCGAGGCGACGGGCCTGCCCGCCGCATCGGTCATCAGCGCACGCAGTCCCGATGTGCCAAGATCAATGCCTAGATACATATCTGTACCCTCTCCCCATTACGCCGTGGTCCTGCCGCCTCAGACGAAGCGGTTGACCAGCGCCTCCAGCTGTTCCTGACGGCCAGAGACCGGCTGCGGATCAAGCGCCCTGGCCTCGGCCTGATCGGCGATGGCCTCCAGCGTTGCGCCCTCGGCCAGATAGGCCTGCGCCTCGGCAGTGGTCCAACCGGCGTAACGGTCGCGGCGCTTGGCCTCGAGGCTATCACTTTCCAGCATGGCAGCGGCGGCGCGTAGCCCCCGCGCGCAGACGTCCATGGCCCCCACATGGGCCGCGATCAGATCCTCGGCATCCAGCGACTGACGGCGCAGCTTGGCATCGAAATTGGTGCCGCCGCTGGTAAAGCCACCGCCGCGCAGAATTTCATAATAGGCCAGCGCCACCTCCGGCACGTTGTTGGGGAACTGATCGGTGTCCCAGCCGGACTGGTAGTCGTTGCGGTTCATGTCGATGGAGCCAAAGATCCCCAGCGCATTGGCCATGGCGATCTCATGTTCAAAGCTGTGACCGGCGAGGATCGCGTGACCCTGTTCAATGTTCACCTTCACCTCATCCTCAAGACCAAAGCGTTTGAGGAAGCCGTAAACGGTGGCAACGTCATAGTCATATTGATGTTTGGTCGGCTCCTGCGGCTTTGGCTCGATCAGGATCGCGCCTTTGAAGCCGATCTTGTGTTTGTAGTCGACCACCATCGACAGGAAGCGGCCCATCTGCTCCAGCTCACGCGACAGATCGGTGTTGAGCAGGGTTTCATAGCCCTCGCGTCCGCCCCAAAGGACATAGTTCTCGCCCCCCAGACGGTGCGTCAGATCCATGCAGGCGCGCACGGTGGAGGCGCAATAGGCAAAGACATCCGGGTCAGGGTTGGTGCTGGCGCCGGCCATATAGCGGCGGTTGGAGAACATATTGGCCGTCCCCCACAGAAGTTTCGGACCGCCATCTGCCATTTTCTGTTCCAGCAGATCGCCCATCTGGTTCAGGCGTTTGTGGCTTTCGGCGAGGCTTGCGCCTTCTGGCCGGATATCATGGTCGTGGAAACAGTAGTACGGCACGCCGAGGATGCGGAACATGTCAAAGGCGGCCTCCGCCTTCATGCGCGCCAGACCCATGGTATCGGCGGGGAACCACGGCCGATCAAAGGTCTGCCCGCCAAAGGGGTCGTTCCCCTCCCAAACAAAGTTGTGCCAGTAGCAGACGGCAAAGCGCAGGTGATCCTCCATCCGTTTGCCCATGATCATTTCATCGGGGTTGTAGTGGCGATAGGCCAGCCCGTCGCCATCTGGATTGTAGGTGATTGCTGCGATATCGTCGAAATAGCCAGCCATGGTCAGGCCCTCTCTTCTGGCCCGACCGCAGGCTGCGGGGGCATGTTGTGTTTGAAATGGACGGCGGGAATGATCTGCGCGGTCAGCGGGTCGAACGGCAGCCCGTCGCTGAGCGCGACAAGGGCCGCAAGGGCGGCGGTGATTTCCTGCGCCGGTTTCTGGTCGATCACCGCATCAATAAGGCCCTGCGCCACGGCATCGCGGGTCGCGGCGCAGAGTTCGTGGCTGATCACCACCGGAGGGTGCGGCCGTGCCGTCGCCGACAGGGCCGCAACCAGCCCCGGAATGCCGGCACCCAGATTGTAGACCCCGGTAATGTCTGGGTTTGCATCAAGCGCGCGGCGCAGCGCCTGTTCCAGCACATCGGGGTCGTCGCCGGTCTCCAGCGGTGGCAGCACCGGCAGACCGGGCGAGACCACATCGCAGAACCCGGCGTAGCGGTCGGCATGATCGCGGGCGCTGAGACTGCCGGTGATGGGAAGGATCCGGCCCCGCCCTTCGGAGGCCGCTCCGCGATGGGCCAGCACCATCAGGTCGCCTGCGGTGCGACCTGCGGTCCGGTTGTCGATCCCCACATAGGCATCCCGCGTGGTTTCCGGGCTGTCGGCGACCAGTGTGACCACGGCAACACCCCTGGCCCGCAGGCTGGTCAGCGCGGCCTCAACCTGCGGATCCTCCACCGCCACAAGGCAGAGACCGTCGTAATCCTCGGCGGCGCAGTTTTCGATCGCCCGCACCAGCGCCGCCGCATCAAAGGCAGGCACATGGGTGATGGTGATCTGCTGGCGCGCCTGCGCGCGGCGGGTCTGTTCGCTTTGGACATGCTCATGCAGCCGGGCAAAGAAGCCCTCCCCCGCCATCGGCAGCAGAAAGGCAAACCGGTAGCGGCGACGGCGTGACAGATTGGCGGCGGTGATATCGCGCTGATAGCCCAGCTCGGCAATGGCGGCGCGCACCCGGTCCTGCGATTTTTTCGCCACCCCGCCGCGATTGTTCAGCACCCGGTCCGCCGTGGCGTAGCTGACCCCGGCCGCGGCAGCGACATCATGTAGGGTTGGTTTTCCCATCCTTGCAGCCCATCTGTTTCCGGCAGTTTTGACAGACGTATATCATTTTCTGATAGACGTCTATCATTTTGTCGATCAAGCCGCGGTCGCCACGATCTGACAGGTGGCTGATGGAGCGCGGGGGCAAGGTCTGAAACGCAAAAAGCCACCACATGCTGTGGCGGCTGTCATAAAACCATCTTGGTCTAGATGTTATGGCGGAGAGACAGGGATTCGAACCCTGGAGACGGTTCCCCGCCTACACACTTTCCAGGCGTGCGCCTTCGACCACTCGGCCACCTCTCCGTTGGGCGGACTTTTGACGGATCACGGAAGCAATTGCAAGAGCGAAAACAGCAAAAAATTCACTCTTGCAGAAACTTATTTGCAGCCCGTGCTCAAGCCCCCAGATGCAGGTAGACACGGCGGTTCTGCTTGCCCTTTTTTTCAACCTTTCCAAGGCGGATAGGACCAATTTCAGCGGTGCTGCGCACATGGGTGCCGCCGCAGGGTTGCAGGTCGATCTGCTCCTGCATCGTGCCGATCCGCACCAGCCGAATGCGGCCATTGCCACGGGGCGGCGCCACCGACATGGTTTTCACCAGATCGGGGTTTGCATCCAGCTCCTCTTCGGTGATCCAGCGTTCGCTGACCTCCAGATCGCGGCTGATGAGGGCGTTGAGCGCATCCTCCAGCGCCTGTTTGTCCTCCGGCGCCTCGGGCATGTTGAAATCAAGCCGCCCCTTGTCGGCGCCGATGGAACCGCCGGAGACCGGCAGGGGAATCACCACCGAGAGGAGGTGCAGCGCGGTATGGATGCGCATATGGCCGAGGCGGCGGTCCCAGTCGAGGGTCTGCGTCACCTCCTGCCCGACGCTGGGCAGCGGCTGGTCAGGTTCCGGCAGCAGGACAATGGCGCCCGCCTCCCCCTTTACCGTATTGGTGATGGTCAGGCGGTGCGCCCCTGCCCCATCGGACCAGCTGAGATGACCGGTATCGCCCGGTTGCCCGCCCCCGGTTGCGTAAAAGACGGACTGGTTCAGCACCAGCCCGCCTTCGGTTGTGTGGTCAATGATCTGCGCCGGGGCCTGTTGTGCATAGGCATCCGTCAGGAACAATTGGTCGGTCATCGATCGCCGTCTCCGTCTTCATCGCCGCTGTCGGCTGCATCGTCCCGGTTGGAGAGGTCCTCCAGATCCGGGGTTTCGGGGCGTTTGCTGGCGGGCGCCGCTGCCGCAGCCGGTGATGGCCGGGCCGCGCTGTCCTGAACAGATCCGGGGCCAGAGTCGGGGCCAGAGTCGGGCGCAGCTTCAGGCGCCGCGGCGGCCGCCGCCGCCCCGGCCAGCGCCTCGGGGTTGCGGATCCAGATATCGCGCTGGGCGAAGGGGATCTCGATCCCGGCCTCGTCGAAGCGGCGGGCGATGTCGTAGTTCATGTCGGATTTCACCGACAGGACCCAGTTCACATCGCGCAGGATCGCGCGGATCTCAAAGTTGAGACTGTCCGCCCCAAAGCCCTGAAACACCACCGATGGCGGCGGGTTCATCAACACCATCGGATGTGCCTTGGCGACCTCGATCAGGATGGCCTCGACCTTGCGCGGGTCGGTGCCGTAGCTGACCCCGACAGGCACGATCACCCGGCCCACGGTATTGCCGCGGGTGTAATTGGTGACGGTGCCGGTGATCAGATCCGAGTTCGGAACAATCACATCGGTGCGGTCGAAGGTCTCGATCCGGGTGGAGCGCACGGAGATATCGCGCACATAGCCCATCAGGCCGCCAACCTCGATCCAGTCGCCCTTGGACACCGGGCGCTCGACCAGAAGGATGATGCCGGAGACAAAGTTCGACACGATGGTTTGCAGACCAAAGCCGATGCCCACAGAGAGCGCACCGGCGACAATGGCGAGCGACGACAGATCCAGACCGGCCATCGAAATCGCCACCAGAGCGGCCAGAAAAATCCCGACATAGCCCATGCCGGAGACGATGGCATTCTGGCCGCCGACATCAATGCGGGTCTTGGGCAGCAGCGCGTTGCGCAGGCTGCCCTGCACCAGCCGGGTCAGACCGTAGCCGACGGCAAAGATGGTCACAAAGGTCAGAAAGGCGGTGGGCGAAATACGGGTGTCGCCAATCTGGAAGCCCTCGAGGAAGTTCGACCACAGCTCCGTCAGATCCGCAACGCGCGCGCCCCAGATCAGCGCCAGCATCGGCAGCGCCACCAGCGCCAGCGCAAAGCCGATCAGCGCCGTGAAGAGCGAGTCGCGGGCGGCGCTACCCTTGCCGGTGACAAAGCCGTAGAGATCGGCAAAGAACCGTTGCAGGACAAACAGGCCCGCCAGCATCGCCAGCGTCAGCATGGCCGGGTAGATCACCGCCTCGGCCGCGTTGAGATAGCCCACCGCAGCCAGCAGCGGCCCGGCAAAGCCGAGAAGGTAGATCGCCCGGCGCACCACCGCGATGATGCGATTGGCCCCGGCGGCGATGGCGCCTTCCTCGGGCTCCTCCTCGCTCTGTGCCTGACGCTGCTTGGCCCCGATGCGGTGCAGACGCAGCAGGATCAGCGCAGCACAGCTGATCAGCGGAAAGGCATAGACCGCGGAACTGCTGTCCGGGATGTTCTGGATCCGCTCGATGGTGGCAAAGACATCCTGCAGCACCAGGATCACCGCCATCATGTCGATCAGAAAGCGGGTCTCGGCCTGATTGCCCTCCTGTACGGGCAGCAGATCATTCTCGATCTGATTGGTATAGAGCTGCTCGCCCAGCCAGTGGAACGACAGCATGATAAAGGCCCAGGCCGGCACGGATTCGAGGAAGATGCTGCCGCGCACCCCAAGAATGCCCGAAAGATCGACAGCTGCGACCAGAAAGATGACACCGATCAGCGGCAGCAGCACCTGTAGCAGCGAGACGACAAAGGTCCAGACGCCGGTGCCCCGCGCGCCGTAGCGCCGCAGGTAATCACCCGCCAGATGCGCCCATGGGCGCCCGCGCAGGATCAGCAGCATACCGATCAGCACCAGCACAAGAATGCCCACCAGATCGCCGCTGATGCGTTCGCTGGTGGTGTCATTGCGCAGCTGCGACAGGGTTTCATTGCCCACAGCGCGGCTGGCGTGGACCAGATCCCGCAGCGCGCCGGGCCAATGTTCGGGGTTGAGCGGCGAGGTGCCGCGTTCAAACAGTCGTTTGGTCAGTCGTTCGCGGACAATCTTGTCGATCTCGTTGATCAGGCCGTCGGCGCGGCTGTAGGCCTCTTCGGCGACGATGCGCGGCACCCGCAGCTCATTGAGCTGCTGGGTCAGCGCGTCGCGCAGCTGGGCGATGTCTTCGGGCTCTTCCTCGCCCTCGCCCGGTGGGGCGCCAAGCGCGTCCAGCTGGCCCTGAAGGGTCTGGATACGCTCGCCGTTTTCCCCACGCTTGGTCTGGAAGGTCTGCCGGAATTCGGCCAGCTCGCTGCGCAGCTGTTCCAAGGCGATATTGGAGGCGCGGCTGGCATCAATGACGTTTTCGGCCCGGTTCGCGGTGCGCAGCCAATCCTCGTAATAGGATTTCGAACGCGCATCGAGCTGGGCCAGAGCGGGAAAGGCCAGGCTGATCAGAAGAACCAGCCCGGCCAGACATTTCACAAAACCACGCATGAGGGCGATCATACGTCCTCGAACACGCCGGGGATAGAGGCCGGGGTGTGAGTCATCCAATCCGGCACCGGCAGGTTCTTTTCACGCAGGAAGTCGGGGTTGAACAGTTTCGACTGGTAGCGCGTCCCATAGTCACAGAGCACGGTGACGATGGTCTTGCCCGGTCCCATGTCCTTGGCCATGCGCACGGCACCGGCGATATTGATCGCCGAGGAACCGCCCAGCACCAGACCCTCTTCGTGCAGGAGGTCGAAGACATAGGGCAGCGCGTCGCGGTCCTCGATCTGGTAGCAGAAATCCGGTTTGAACCCTTCAAGGTTCTTGGTGATGCGCACCTGGCCGATGCCTTCTGCGATGGAGCCGCCTTCGGTCTCGATTTCACCGGTGGTGTAGTAGGAATAGAGCGCCGCGCCCATCGGATCGGCAAGGCCGATTTTCACGCCCTTCGGCTGGAGCACATCGGCCACACCTGCCAGCGTGCCGCCAGAACCGACCGCGCAGACAAAGCCGTCCACCTTGCCGTCGGTCTGCTCCCAGATCTCGGGTGCGGTGGTTTCGATATGGGCCTGCCGGTTGGCGACATTGTCGAACTGATTGGCCCAGATCGCGCCATTGGGTTCGGTCTTGGCCAGTTCCTTGGCCAGACGTTCCGAATAGCGGACAAAGTTGTTGGGATTGCGATAAGGCGCTGCGGGGACCTGCACCAGCTGGGCGCCGGCCAGTCGCAACATGTCCTTTTTCTCTTCGGACTGGGTTTCGGGGATCACGATCACCGTTTTGAAGCCCATCGACGCGCCAACCAGCGCCAGGCCGATCCCGGTGTTACCGGCAGTGCCCTCGACGATGGTGCCGCCCGGCTTCAGATCACCGCGCGCGATGGCGTCCTTGATGATATAAAGTGCGGCGCGGTCTTTGACCGACTGGCCGGGGTTCATGAACTCGGCCTTTCCCAGAATCTCACATCCGGTTTCATCGCTGACGCGGTTCAGGCGGATCAGAGGCGTGTGGCCGATCGCGTCGGCCAGATCATGTGCAATGCGCATGGTATCCCTTTCGATCATTCCAGTTGAGGTGTAGCCAAGGCATTGGACAACCACAAGCCGAGATAGCGGCGCGCCGCGCGGTTGGCGGGGTCAGCCCTGCCGCAAGCGCTCACGATGGCGTGACAGCCAGAGGGCGGCGGTGACCAGTGGCATGTCCTGATAGGTCTGGTCATCTACGCCCTGTATCAGCGCCTCATAGGGCAGGATCTGGCTGCGGATATCTTCGCCCTCGCTCTCCAGTCCGCCGCCGCCAGCGATCTCATCAAAGTCGCAGAGACCCACAAAAATATGCAGAAATTCGCCTGAGGCGCCGCTGGAGGGGTAGACCTGGGCGACGGTTTCCAGCTGGTCGATCTTCAGCCCTGCCTCCTCCATCGCCTCGCGGCGGGCGGCCTGTTCGGGGGTTTCGCCGGGGTCGATCAGCCCGGCCACCGGCTCCCACATCCAGGGGCGCTGGTTGCCCGCGATATAGGTGGCAGCGCGGAACTGTTCGATCAGCAAAACCGCGTCGCGGCGGCGATCATAGGGCAGCACCACCGCCGCCTGCCCCACCAGCGCGACGCCCCGGTTGATCACCGGGCTGAGGCTGCCGTCATAGCGGCGGAATTGCAGGTCCATCTCCTCCATCGCGAAGAAGTTGAGATAGGCGCGTTTATGCTGGTGGACGACGACGTCGCGGGCCAGATCGTGATCTGGATCGCCGGGGCGGTTCTGCGCCGCGAGCCAGGCGGCGGCGCGGATGCGGATCGGGCGGAACCGCTCGGCCACCTCGGCGGCGGTCAGGCGACCGCGATAGGCCATGACCTCCTCTGCCGCGCGCAGGGACAAGGCGCCCCATTTCTGCTGCCAGTCGCCCAGATCCCAGGCCGCCCCGGTCTGCCACAGGCCCGGCTCTGGGAAATAGACCTCCGCCGGGGCGCTGCCGCCTGCGTCCAGCGCGACCGTGACAGGGCGCAGCGTATAGTCGAACCCGCCTTCGTAGAAATTCAGCGCCGCCATATCGTCCGGGGTGAGACCGCGCAGCAGCAGCCCCGGTGCGCGGTGGCCGACGCGGGCCTCTATCGCCGGGAAAGGCTGATCCACCACCGCAAAGGCACCGTGATCGGGCAGATGTGCAGGGGTGACATCCAGCGCGGCACCTGACCGCCCCAACACCAGTTCAAGCAGCGGCATATGGCGCAGCGTGCCATAGACAAAAAGATCAACCACGGTCTGTATCCTGTTGGAATTCTGTTATCTCAGCGCCAGCGTCTTGCGGCATTCTCGGTCACCAGACCGCTGAAGATGCCGCCGATCACCAGCGCCAGCAACACATGTGGCACCGCCATCACGAAAAAGAAATCCAAACCGATGACAAAAATCGCCGAAAGCGCCTCAAACGGGCCGTCATAGCGGTTGCGCATGGCGAGGCGAAACATTTCCCAGGCGCCTTGCAGAAACAGCCCCCAGAGCACCAGCAGGGCCACACCGGTGACGCCGTTGTTGATCGCATTGACCACGCCGCGGCCGACATGGCGGCCGACCCAGACCCAGCCGATCAGCGCGCCAAGCGCGGCGTTGAGCGGCACGAAATAGCCGAAATCGGTGCCCTCGGGCATCAGTGGCATGATCAGGAAAGAGGCGGCAATCGCGACAAGCGCCATGCTGACGGCGGCGATAAGACGGGCGGCTGTGGGCATGATCCGGGCTTTCGTTCAGCGGTGGGCCAGCGTGATCTGGGTCACGTCGCAGGTTTGCGCCTTGAACGCGGCGGCGCAGGAGGTGAGGTAGAAATTCCACATCTTTTTGAACCGATCATCAAATCCCATGGCCGCAATCTCGTCCCAGCGACTGTTAAAGGTGGTGTGCCAACGCCGCAGCGTCTGATCGTAGCTATCACCGAATTCGAGCGATTTCATGACCTTTAACCCGGCATTTTCAACCTGCTGGCGCAATATCCCGGGCGCAGGGAGCATCCCGCCGGGAAAGATGTGTTTCTGGATGAAATCAACGCCGCGTTTGTAGACCGTCCAGCGCCGGTCGGCGACGGTGATGATCTGCAAGGTGGCCTGACCGCCGGGGCGCAGCCGGTCGTGGATCATCCTGAAATAGGCGGGCCAGTATTTTTCGCCCACCGCCTCGAACATCTCGATAGAGGCAATGCCATCGAAGGTGCCGTCACAGTCGCGGTAATCCTGCATCCTGAGCTCGACCCGGTCGGAAAGCCCCGCCTTTTCAATGCGCTCGCGGGCGTATCTCAACTGTTCGGCACTGATGGTGAGGCCCGTGACCCGCAGGCCGCGTTCGCGGGCTGCATATTCGGCAAACCCGCCCCAGCCGCAGCCGACCTCCAGCACGTGATCGCCGGGCTGCACGCCCATCTGGTCGACCATGGAGGCATATTTGGTGGTCTGCGCCGCCTCCAGGCTTTCCTGCCCGGTTTTGAACAGGGCGCTGGAATAGGTCATCGTGTCATCAAGCCACAGCCCGTAGAAGGCGTTGCCGAGGTCATAGTGATAGGAGATATTCGCCTTGGCCTGCGCGCGGTGATTGCGTTGCAGCCAGAAGCGAAACTGTTCATAGGCGCGGATCAGCCCGCGTCCCGGAAAGCCATCATAGACGGTTTCAGACCCCAGATGCACCAGATCCATGAAGGCCTGAAGATCGGATGTGCTCCACCAGCCATCAAGATAGGCATCGGAGAACCCCAGATCCCCCTCGCGGATCAGCCGGGCGAAACAATCGGGGTTGTGAATGCGCAGATCGGCCACCGGACCGGGGCGGTCGCCAGTGACACGGAACACCCGCCCGTCCGGCAGATGGATGTCCAGCTGCCCCACCTCGAGCGCCTGCAACTGGTCAAAGATCGCCGCGAAATAGCGCGGCAGATTGGCCTGTCCTTCGGTCTGTGTGAGCGCCATTCTCTCCTCCCCTAGACGGGTCCGGTGGGTTCACGGCCCCTGTCCAGAGAAAAGGCTAGGCCAAATCAGGCGCTTCTGGCAAGGGATCTATCAGTCCTCGGGCAACTCGCGCTGGCCATAGACCTCAAGCGCGCGGGCGCGACCCTCTTTCAGATCAACGAAGGGGCTGGCGCGTCTGTCCTGAGGCGACAGCTCCCAGGACAGGGGTGTCGCGCGGTAGAAATCCAGCGCCGTCTGCGGCGGGCTGTCCTGACCTTCGGCGATCCACGCGGATTGGTAGCGGCCCTTGGGGTCGAATTTCTCCAGCTGGCCGTCGGGGTTGAATATCCGAAAAAACGGCGAGGCATCGGGGCCGGAGCCGGCCACCCACTGCCAGCCCATGGCGTTGGAGGCCGGATCCCAGTCCACCAGACACTCCTCGAACCATTTCTGACCGATGCGCCAGTGGGTGAGCATATGTTTGGTCAGGAAACTGGCCACGATCATCCGGGCGCGATTGTGCATCTTGCCGGTCACATAGAGTTCGCGCATGGCGGCATCGACGAAATTGTAACCGGTCTGACCACGCCGCCAGGCCTCGACCCGGTCGTCGTCCTGCTCGGACCAGCGGAAGCTCTCCCATTCGGGGCGCCAGTTGCGGGTCAGGATATGCGGAGTGTGGAACATCAGGTGGTAGGCGAATTCGCGCCAGACGATTTCCTTGAGAAAATGCTCAGCGCCGGATTTGCCTGCGCGACGTGCCTCCAGCCCGTGATGCCACATGCGGCGCGGGCTGATTTCTCCCCAGGCGAGGTTTTCAGACAGGCCGGATGTGGCATCCACCGCGGGAAAGTCTCGGTCCTGTTTGTAGTCGGCCACGCGGGAGTCGAGGAATTCCGCCAGCCGCTCCTGCGCGGCATCTTCCCCGACCCGGCAATACTGCGCCACGATGTCAGCGCCGCGGCGCATGTCAGCGGCGAGTTTCCAGCTGTCCAGATCATCAGAGGCGGGCCATTGCTCCGGCGCCGGTATTCGGGATGGGGCGGCGATCAGATCCGCGACATCGCGGTCGCGCACGGATTTCCAGTAGGGCGAATAGACCCGGTACATGCCGCCGGTCTTGGTCTCGACGGTCCAGGGTTCAAACAGCAGATGACCACCAAAAGACTGCGCCGCAACGCCCTGCCCATTCAGCTGTTCCTTGATGGTGGTGTCGCGGGCGATGGCGTCGGGATCATAGGCGCGGCTCCAATGCACCGCCCCTGCCCCGGTCTCCGCGATCACCTGCGCCAGCACCTCGGCTGCCGGACCACGCCGCAGGATCAGGCGGCTGCCGCGCTGCTCCAGCACCTTGGCCAGATGGGCAAGCCCCAGCCCCAGCCGGAACTTTGGCGCAGCGCCCAGGTGTTCATCCAGCGTGTCAAAGACAAAGAGCGGGATCACCGGGGTGCCCCGGGCGACGGCCGCCTCAAGGGCGGGGTTGTCGGCGAGCCGCAGGTCTCGGCGCAGCCACCAGATCACCGGCGCCTGTGGCGGGGTATGGTCAGTCATGAAAGATCAAGGTCCCTGTATCGCTGCGGTTTTCACAACACGCGATCTAGGGCCTCGATCAACTGTGTCATCTCTTTTTTCGAGGTGTAATGCGTAAAACTGAGCCGCAGCACGCCGTCACCGGTAGAGACACCCATCGCGTTCAGGGCACGCAGGGCGTAGAAATCACCGCCCCCCGCCATGATGCCATGTTCGGCCAGTTCACCGGCTACGGCTTCGGCGGGGCGATCCAGCGCCAGTGCCACGGTGGGCGCGCGTCTGCTGGCATCAGAGGGGCCGATCAGGCGCAGATCATTGCGGTCCTTCACCATATCGAGCAGCGGTTGCAGCAGCTCCACCTCATGGGCGCGCATCAGATCGTGGACAAAGGCCCCCTGTGCCGCGCCTTCGGTTAGCGGGCCGCCGTGATGATGGGCCAGCGCGGCGATGTAGTCGGCCATGCCCGCGCAGGCGGCGACCTGAGCGTGGTCCGGCCCCGCCGGAGTGAAGCGTTTGTAGAGCGTGTCACCGTTGAAGAAATGTCCCTGATTGGGCAGCAGCTCCCCCAGGGCGCGGCGGATCACCATCAGCCCCTGATGCGGCCCGTAGGTCTTATAGGCGGAGAACAGATAGATATCCGGCCCCAGCTCGCCGACATTGGGCAGGCCATGGGGCGCGTAAGAGACACCATCGACGCAGACAAAGGCGCCGGCCGCATGGGCCAGAGCGGTGATTTCGGTGACCGGGTTCAGTTCCCCGACCACGTTGGAACAATGCGGAAAACAGACCAGCCGGACGTTTTCGTCCAGAAGATTTTCCAGATCTGCCGGGTTCAGATGGCCGGTTTGCGGGTCGATCTGCCATTCGCGCACCTCGATCCCGGCATCCGCAAGGCGCCGCCACGGGCCGCTGTTGGCCTCGTGATCCTGATTGGTGACGATGATCGCCTCCCCCGGAGACAGGAACTGGCGAAAGGCCTGCGCCAGCACATAGGTATTCTGGGTGGTCGAGGGGCCAAAGCTCAGCTCATCCCGTGCCACCCCGAGGATGCCGGAAAGCCGGTGCCGCGCCTCGTCCATCTCGTCGCCCGCCAGCGTCGAGGCCTCATAGGGGGCATAGGGCTGCACTTTGCGTTCGGTATAAAAACGGGTGAGCCGGTTGATCACCTGCTGACAGGTATAAGAGCCACCGGCGTTCTCGAAAAAGGCCTGACCTTGCAGGTTGGGCGCTGCAAAGGCCGGAAACTGGCTGCGGACAAAGTCGATATCAAGGGCCATGGTCTCTCCTCTTTCTGTCTCAGAAGAAGTGACGGCGATGATGCGCAAGGTCAAGCGCGGAGAGACTGCGGCCACCGCTGACCTGATGTCATTTTCTGTCAACAGTGGCGGGTAGCTAGGGGATACATCAACACGAAAGGATGCAGATGATGGCCTATACGCCCAAGGATTTTCTGGTCTGGGGAGAGATCCCCGTCACCGACATGGACGGCGCGCGCAAGTTCTACGAGCATGTGACCGGCGCCGCGCTGGAACTGGTCAGCGATGGACCAAACCCGATGCTGCTGTTTCGCCCCAAGGACCCGGCAACCGGGGTCGCGCTGAGCATCTATCCCGGCACCCCGGCCCCGGATGGTGTTGGCCCGACCCTGCATCTGGCCGCCGAAGGTGCGCTGGCCGATGTGATGACGCGGGTGACCGACGCCGGTGGGCAGGTGGTGTCAGAGGCGGTGCCGCTGCCCGACGGGCAGTTCTTCTACGCCAAAGACCCCGACGGCAATTCGGTCGGCTTCTATGAGGCCAAGAGCTGAACGGCAAACGCCCCGGAGTTCTCCGGGGCGTTTCTGGGCATTGCCGGTCCGGGATGGCGGCGCGGGATCAGCGCGCCTCGGTCTGCAATCCGCGCAGGATCGCCCAGCACATCAGCAGCAGCACGATGGTGAACGGCAAGCCGGTGGAGATCACCATCGCCTGCAGGGCCACAAGACCACCGCCGAGCAGCAGCACGATCGCAACCGCACCTTCGAACACGCACCAGAAGACCCGTTGCGGCAGCGGCGCGTCGACCTTGCCGCCTGCGGTGATGGTGTCGATCACCAGCGAGCCGGAATCCGATGAGGTGACGAAGAACACGATCACCAGAAGGATGCCGACAAAGGAGGTGATCGAGGCCAGCGGCAGCTGATCCAGCATCTTGAACAGCTTCAGCTCAAGTGCGGCATCCTGCGCGCCGGTATAGCCATCAGCCACCACCTGATGAATGGCGGTGCCGCCAAAGACGCTCATCCACAGGACGCAGACCAGGCTGGGGATCAGCAGAACGCAGATGATGAACTCGCGCACGGTGCGACCCCGGCTGACGCGGGCGATGAACATGCCGACAAACGGCGACCAGCTGATCCACCACGCCCAGTAAAAGGCGGTCCAGCCCTGGCTGTAGTTGGCATCCTCGCGGCCGAAGGGCATGGAGAGCGCCGGCAGATACTGCACATAGGCCACCAGACTGTCGAAAAAGCCGGTGATGATCAGCAGCGTTGGCCCGACCAGAAGCACGAAGATCAACAGCAGGAAGGCCAGCCCCATGTTGATTTCGCTCAGCACTTTCACACCGCCATCAAGACCGCGCACAACCGAGATCAGCGCAACCGCGGTGATGGCGGAGATCAGCAGCACCTCGGTGGTTGAGCCAACCGGCACACCGAACAGCTCGTTCAGGCCCGCATTGGCCTGTGTCGCGCCAAAACCCAGCGAGGTTGCAAGGCCAAAGAGCGTGGCGAAAACCGCCAGAATGTCGATGATATGGCCGGTCCAGCCCCAGACCCGCTCGCCGAAGATCGGGTAGAAGGCCGAGCGGATGGTGAGTGGCAGCCCCTTGTTGAAGGAGAACAGCGCCAGCGACAGGGCAACAATCGCGTAGATCGCCCATGGGTGCAGGCCCCAGTGATAGATTGTCGCCGCCATGCCCAGACGCACGGCTTCGGTGCTGTCCCCGGCTGCGCCGCCCAGCGGCGCCCAGTCGGTGCGGGCGCCATTTTCACCCATGCTCACGCCACCAAAGGCGGTGGAGTAATGGCTCATCGGTTCGCTGACGCCGTAGAACATCAGGCCGATGCCCATGCCGGCCGCAAACAGCATCGCAAACCAGCCGATGTAGGTATAATCGGGCGCCGCGTCGGCCCCGCCAAGGCGCACCTTGCCCCAAGGCGAGACGATCAGGAAGAAACAGAACAGCACGAAGATATTGCCCGCGCTGAGGAAGAACCAGTCGAACGAGCTGGTCACGGCGGGGCGCAGCCAGCCAAAGAAGGTAGCCGCCTGTTCCGGCAGAACCAGCGCGTAGAACACAAACAGCATGATGCTGATGCCGGAGACCATGAAAACCGGGTTATGGATGTCAAATCCAATCGGTCCCACGGATCCTTCCAGATTGTCCTGTCCGATTTCATATTCAGTGTCGATGACGGCGGCCTCACCGTCGGGGGCGGGTATGCCCTGATTGGCCGTTTCGTCTGTCATGGGTGTCCCTGTTCTGTCTTATGTGAACGTCCAGTGTCTCAACCGTCGCGCGCTGCGCAGGTTCCCGCCGATCGCGAAAAAATGCAGCCCCCGCACGGGCGCCTCTCCATGACCGGCGCTTGTTGAGCAGGCGGTCGGGCGCGATCATCACAGCGCTCATGCCGACAACGATCGCCGATAGATCCGCGTCAGCCCAGTCACGCGCTGCGGTCAGGCAGCGGCTGGCGTGGCCATGGACAGATCACCAGCCTAGCAGAAAACCATGCAAATGTCGCGCCTTGTGGGGCGATCTGCGTGACAGCGTTGCAATCGCTGCGCGACATGCGCCCGGTTGCCGGGTCTATGACGCGGGGATTGACCAGCTGGCCCCACGGACGCGCAAAGAACGCGCAGGCTGGCTGCGCGTTCTGACAGGTTTCCCTGTGATCATCGCCCGATCAATCTCTGATCTGTCGACCTTCAGGCGGGTTGCCCCGTCAGCAGAGGCCGTGTCAGCCGTTCACATCAACGACAACGCGGCCCTTCACCTGCCCTTTCAGGATATCGGCGCCCAGCTGTGGCAGATCGGACAGGGTGGCCGGCTGCACCATCGCCTCCAGCTTATCCATCGGCAGATCGGTGGCGATGCGCTGCCAGGCCCGCAGGCGGTTGTCATAAGGCTGCATCACGCTGTCGATGCCGAGAAGGTTGACGCCGCGCAACAGAAACGGGATCACCGTGGCGGGCAGACCGGCCCCGCCTGCAAGGCCAACCGCCGCCACCGAGGCCCCATATTTCATCTGGCCCAGAACCCGCGCCAGCATCGCACCACCGACCGCATCAATGCAGCCCGCCCAGTTCTCGCTTTCGAGCGGGCGCTTTACCGTCTCGTTCAGCTCTTCGCGCGGCACGATCTGGGTGGCGCCAAGGGCGGTGAGATAGTCGGATGTCTCAGGGCGCCCGGTGACCGCCGCAACCTCATAGCCGAGGTTGGAGAGGATCGCGGTTGCCACCGACCCCACGCCACCCGCAGCGCCGGTCACCAGCACCGGGCCGTGGCCCGGTGTCAGCCCGTGATCCTCAAGCGCCATGACGGCCAGCATTGCGGTAAAACCCGCTGTGCCAACAGCCATGGCCTGGCGCGTGTCGATCCCATCCGGCAAGGGCACCAGCCAATCGGCGCGCACGCGGGCCTTTTGCGCATAACCGCCCCAATGGGCTTCGCCGACGCGCCAGCCAGTCAGCACAACCTTGTCGCCGGGTTTGTAACGCTCATCGCTGGAGGTCTCGACCGTGCCTGCAAAATCAATGCCCGGCACATGCGGATATTTGCGCACCAGTCCGCCGCCCGGACCAAGACAGAGGCCATCCTTGTAGTTCACGGTTGAGTAGTCCACTGCCACGGTCACCTCTGCATCCGGCAGCTGCTCGAGGCTGAGCGTTTGCACGGCGGCGGATGTCTCGCCGCTGTCTTCGTCCTTGGTCACAACCAATGCGTTGAACATGATGGGTCCTCCTCTGAATTCAACCTGACGCGCCAGGAGCGCGGACCCGCCGTGCAGCCGAAACGGCGATGGCGGGCGACTCAACTCTTGCCAATCAAATGTCAGACTTTTAAATGTCTGACAAATGATTTCTGCCGAGACGCGCGCCACGCCACAGGTCATCACAGAGATCATCACACAGGCCAAGACACTGGCCACCACACAGGGCACCGACATGAAGCTGAACCCCCGTAGCGCCGCGGATCTGTCGGCGCAGATTGCCGAAGCCATCCGCGATGCGATCATCAGCGGCGCCCTGCCTGTGGACCAGCGCCTGCCCTCGGAGGCCGAACTGGCCGAGCAGTTTCAGGTGTCCCGGCCAACAGTCCGCGAAGCCCTGAAGCGGCTGGCCGCGCAGGCGCTGATCCGCACCCAGCGCGGCGCCACCGGCGGCGCCTTTGTCAACCGGCTGAGTTTTGAGGATGCCTACGCCCAGCAGGTGACCACGTCGACGCTGCTGCTGAGTATGAATGCTGTCAGTTTCGACACTGCCTGCGAGGCGCGCTATGCGCTGGAACGGGCCTGCGCGCCGCTGGCGGCGGCACGTCGGACGGCGGATCAGCTGGCGACCATGCGCGCCGAGATCTTTCGTCAGGGCCAGCCCGGGCTGACGGATGAGGCGTTCTGCGCCTCGGATGTGGCCTTTCACCGGGCGCTGGTCGATGCGGCGAGCAATCCGGTGTTGTCCTACCAGCTGGCCGGAGCGGTCGAGGCGATGCAGCCGCTGATGAATATGATCACCTTTACCGCGCGCGACCGCGCCCGGATGGTGGCACTGCATGGCGCCATTGCCGATGCGCTGGAGGGGCGCGACGAGGCCGCCGCCACTGCCGGGCTGACCGCATTGGAGGACGAGACCCGCACGCTGGCCGCTGCGGTCTTTGCCCGGCGGGCTGCCGAAGCGACCAGGGGCGACCATGGCTAAACCACCGCCCCGGCGTCGTGGTGCAGCCGCTCCCGCCGGGACGTATTTTATGTGTCATTTCCCCTTTAACTCCGTATCGGCACGGCCTATATTCAGGGTGTTCCTTCGGGAACTATGGACATAAACGCGCTCGTAATAAGCGGATCGGACCCGGGGGCGGTACCCGGCGACTCCACCAAACATCCTTCATTTGGGGATCATGGGGTCGAAACAGGATCGACGAACGTCTAAAGGGGTTAGCTTTGTCTCGGCTGTCTGCCACCGTTATCGGCGAAACTTGTACAATTGCAAATGACAATCGTGCTCCGGCAATGGCAGTAGCAGCGTAAGCTGTTAATGTCGCCGAAACTAAGTCCTTGCGCCTAGCCGCGTAAGGCGGGGTTCGCAGGTACCTGGCAACAGAAACCTGCACTTCCTCCTCGCCTACTCCAGACTTCGATCTTGGCCTCGGCCCTACCGCAATATCTGTTTCTCACAATGCAGGCATCTCGGTACCACAGGCGCCCCCTGACGCCACATCCGGGGCCACGCCGAAGGTCGATACACCAGCGCAGATGCGCGGGAGGCACCAGAGGCGATCAAACTCGACTGCGGGCAGCGCCAACCGGAGCGAATGCCCATTGAATTGTTGTTAACACTTGTGCTTCAGTCTCATGTCTGACGACGGTCCAGTCTCGCGTCAGGCGTTGTTTCGACCAATGCTGCAACCCTGAATAAGGCTGCCTGCGCAACCCCGATGCTTCAACCGGTGTCAGTTTCTGACCCTTAGGGAATAAATGAAAAACAGTGAACGGCTCTTTCGATGGTTTCACGATGTCTGGGTCGGTCTGGACCTCGACCAGATTGAGCCGATGTTTCATCCTGAGCTTGAGGTAAACGGCCCTCTGCATGGCGCAATCGCAATTGCCGCGGACTACCGCGAAATTGTCGGCACGCTGCACAATCTCATGGAGGATCTTGACCTGACCCTGACCCATGCGCTGGATGACGGCGACTATTGCGCGATCCGGGTCCACGTGCGGTGCTATGGCCGCAGTTCGGATGACAAACTGGACTACTACGGCCAGCTGATTGTGCGGATGCAGGATGGTCAGATCCGGGAATTCCTGTCCAACTTCGACTATATGACCATGTTCGAGCAGCTCGGCCAGCTGCCACAGGACTGTCTGCCGATCTGCATGACCGGTGAGCGGCTGACCTGGATGGATGACACCTGACCAGGCAGCCGCAGGCGGCACTGTGAAGTTTCTGTAACCTCTCCGGTTTTCGGCCTCTCCACGGTCCGCGGCCACTGGCACTGGTCGCGCAGAATGCTACAAGGTCAGCGTCCAGCCAATGGTGCGCCTATGACCGACATGTCCGCAGACCCCGAGATTAGCCCAGCCCCCCCCCAGATCGCGATGGCGGATCTGATCCGGGTGTTTGGCCGCATTGGGCTGCTGTCCTTTGGCGGGCCTGCGGCGCAGATTGCATTGATGCACAAGGAGCTGGTCGAGGATCGCCCCTGGCTGAGCGAGGCCGGATTTCTGCGTGCGCTGTCGTTCTGCATGATGTTGCCGGGACCGGAAGCGATGCAGCTGGCCACCTACGCCGGCTGGCGGCTGCGTGGTGGCATCGGCGGGCTGATTGCAGGGCTGTTGTTTGTCCTGCCGGGCGCGCTGGTGATCGCCGCCCTGGTCTTTCTATACGTGAACTTTGGCACCCAACCTGTTGTTCAGGCGGCTTTCCTCGGCATCAAGGCAGCGGTGGTCGCGATTGTCCTTCAGGCGCTGCAACGGCTGGGAAAGAAGGCGCTGCATGGTGTCACCGATTATGGGCTGGCGGCTTTTGGCTTTGTTGCACTGTTCCTGTTCGGGCTGCCGTTTCCGCTGGTGGTTCTGGCGGCTGCGCTGATCGGCGCGCTGGGGGCCCGGCCCGCGCCCCCCTCTCCCGCCGGGCCGATCGGTCACGGGCCCGAGGCCGCAACGCCGTTCTGGTCGACACTGCTGATCTGGGGCGGGCTCTGGCTGCTGCCGCTGGCTGCTTTGAGCCTGTTCGGCCCGCAGCTGCTGGCGGATATCGGCTGGTTCTTTGCCAAGTTGGCGGTTGTCACCTTTGGCGGAGCCTATGCGGTTCTGGCCTATATGTCGCAGACGGTGGTCGGGCAGTACCAGTGGATCGATACCGGCCAGATGATTGATGCGCTGGGGCTGGCGGAAACCACACCGGGGCCGCTGATTCTGGTGACGCAATTTGTGGCGATGCTGGCCGGTGCGCTGGCCTCCGGGGCATGGATGGCGATTGCGGCCGGGCTGGTCGCGCTTTGGGCGACCTTTCTGCCCTGTTTTCTGTGGATCTTTCTCGCGGCTCCACATGTGGAGCGGATTGCCAGCCATCCCCGGCTGGGCGCTGCGCTGCGCGCAATCACCGCGGCCGTGGTCGGCGTCATCCTGAACCTGTCGGTCTGGTTTCTGCTGCATGTGCTGTTTCGCGAGATTGCGGTTCTGGAGCTGCCCGCGCTCACCCTGATGATGCCAGTCATGGCCAGCCTGAATGTCAGCGCTGCGCTTTTGGTGCTGGCCGCACCGGTGGTGGCGCTGGCCTGCGGTGGACGACTGGCGCTGATACTGCCGGTGATGGGCGGACTTGGCATCCTTCTGGCGCAGGTCATCTGAGCAACGCAATCCCAGCGCAAATGTCGGGCATTCCCCTGCTAGTGTCAGAAATTATTTACGAATCCCTAACGAGCGGGCCTTTAGTTTCCGGTAGAAATCCGTATTCTGAAACCAATAGAGACTTAAGGGTATCGGAATGTCCCGCGAAATTGACTATGGAAATCTGATGCATTCGGCCATGCGTGGTCTGATCCGATCTGTACTGGATGGGGTGGCTGAACACGGGCTGCCCGGAAATCATCATTTTTTCATCACCTTCGACACCTCGCACCCTGATGCGGAGCTGGCAGATTGGCTGTCGGATCGCTACCCTGGCGAGATGACCGTGGTCATGCAGCACTGGTTCGACAATCTGGAGGTCGGCGAGGACGGCTTTGCCATCACGCTGAATTTCGGCGATGCGCCGGAGCCTCTCTATATCCCCTATGACGCCATCAAGACCTTTGTCGATCCCTCGGTTGAGTTCGGCCTGCGGTTTGAGACGCCAGAGGATGACGACGACGCCGAAGAGATGATTGCCGAACTGGACGATGGCATCGAGATCGAGGTCGACGAAGACCCGGACGCGAAGAAGGCCGCCGACGTGGTATCGCTGGACAGTTTCCGCAAGTAACACGCGGTTCCACGCGCCCATTCATTCACATCTGACCGCTAAGGTTCGTGAACCGGTGCTTGCATCGGTGCGCTCCTGTGGAGCCACTGAATGGGCCTCGATAGACGGTGTCCCGTGCGGTGCAGCCCTGACACGCCCCGTAGCCGCGCCTGTTTGACGCCGCCCGTGACGCCTTAGCTTTGCGCCGCAAGAGACTGTTAATAAAATATTTCGCCGGATTCGTCGCGGCGGTCAGTGACGTTCGAGGAAAGTTTTCAGCTCCTTGCGCGGCAACCCGTTGCGATGAGAGGAATAGACCAGATCCAGCCCGCCCTCTGCCAATGTCCGGTCATATTGCTGCATCTCGTAGTCGCCATTGGGGCCGATGAACATCGAGAAGACCGTCAGCGTATCGCCCACGATGCGGCCCCAGACATAGGGTTCGCCCTTCATCGGATCGAGCTGCACGGTATGGCCAAACACATTGCGTTTCATCGCGGCGGCAAAGATATCGTCCCGCTCGGTCGGCTGGAACTCGACACTATAGGACTTGGTCTTGCGCCGCCCATCCTTCTTCAGCGAGGTGGTTGTCCATTGTACATAGAAGCCTTCATCGCTTTTGGCGATCGGGCCGATCTGCACGGTGGCATCACGGTGTTCCTCGCTGCCGTCAGCGTTGGGCACCACCAGAGAGCCCTGATAGCGGCCAAAGAATGGCCGCACATCAGCGGCCAGCGCCTGCCCGGCAAAAATCACGATCAGCGCAAGTGTCAGAAACCCGGCCTGAAGACGCATCTGCAGCCGTGATACACACCGCGTCGCCGCCTCGGGCGTGCAGTGGCGCCTGCCCTGTGAGGTGGCCAAAGATGGCTGCAATGGTCGGTGTCTGAGCACAGGCGGATCCTTCGGTTTGGGCTGACGTCGGATTGTCTGAGCCTAATCTAGCGGTCTTCTGCCCCGGTGCAATGGCTCATCCCGCATTGGCCTCTATACCTCGGGTGCGGAATGGCTATGCTGCGCGAAACTGCGCAATTGCCTCGTGGTCCGGCACGGGGTAGACGGCATACCAACGCATACATTTAGTCATCATCAGACGGAGAGAGACTTATGTCCGATACCCGCACCGAAACCGACAGCTTCGGTCCGCTTGAGGTCCCTGCAGACAAGTACTGGGGCGCTCAGACCCAGCGCTCGATCATGAACTTCCCTATTGGCTGGGAAAAACAGCCCGTCGCCATCGTGCGCGCGCTGGGGGTGATCAAACAGGCCTGCGCCATGGCAAACAAGGCCTCGGGCGCGCTGGATGCGACGCTGGCGGATGCCATCATCCAGGCTGCGGGCGAAGTGATCGAGGGCAAGTTCGATGACAACTTCCCGCTGGTGGTCTGGCAGACTGGGTCCGGCACCCAGTCCAACATGAACTCCAACGAGGTGATCGCCAACCGCGCCATCGAGATCCTCGGCGGCACCATCGGTTCCAAGGATCCGGTGCATCCGAATGATCACTGCAACATGGGCCAGTCCTCAAACGACACCTTCCCCACCGCGATGCATATCGCCACCGCGATGATGGTGCGCGACGTGCTGGTGCCGGGGCTGACGAAACTGGCCGAAGGGCTGGAAGCCAAATCCGAGGCCTTCAAGGATATCATCAAGATTGGCCGCACCCATACGCAGGATGCCACCCCGCTGACGCTGGGCCAGGAATTCGGCGGCTACGCCCATCAGATCCGTCAGGGTCTGGCCCGGGTCGAGGCGGCGATGCCCGGCATCTACGAGCTGGCACAGGGCGGCACCGCCGTTGGCACCGGACTGAACACGCAAAAAGGCTGGGGCGAGACGGTCGCTGCCAACATGGCCGAGATCACTGGCCTGCCGTTTGTCACTGCGCCGAACAAGTTCGAGGCACTGGCCGCCCATGACGCCATGGTGTTCCTGTCCGGCGCGCTCGCGACCATTGCGGGCAGCTGCTACAAGATCGCCAATGACATCCGCTTCCTCGGCTCCGGCCCGCGCTCCGGCCTTGGCGAGCTGATCCTGCCGGAGAACGAGCCCGGATCGTCGATCATGCCGGGTAAGGTGAACCCGACCCAAGCAGAGGCGCTGACCCAGGTTGCCGCCCACGTGATGGGCAATGATGCC
Organism: Phaeobacter sp. JH20_29; assembly: GCF_048056175.1. Classification (NCBI taxonomy): domain Bacteria; kingdom Pseudomonadati; phylum Pseudomonadota; class Alphaproteobacteria; order Rhodobacterales; family Roseobacteraceae; genus Phaeobacter; species Phaeobacter sp. JH20_29. The sequence continues at coordinate 192,012 of NZ_JAYMWO010000013.1, read as the reverse complement.
GCGATCAAATTCGCAGGCTCGCAGGGCCATTTCGAGCTGAACGTCTACAACCCGATGATGTCCTACAACCTCCTGCAGTCGATCCAGCTCCTGGGCGATGCGGCGGACAGCTTCACCGAGCGGATGCTGAACGGCATCGAGGCCAATGAGCCGCGCATCGACAAGCTGATGAAGGAATCGCTGATGCTGGTCACCGCGCTGGCGCCGACGATTGGCTATGACAATGCCACCAAGGTTGCCAAGACCGCGCATAAGAACGGCACCACGCTGAAGGAAGAGGCCATTGCGCTTGGCTTCGTGGATGAGGCGACATTTGACGCGGTGGTGCGGCCTGAGCAGATGATCGGTCCCAAGGGCTGATGGTGAAACCGGTCAATCTGAACCGGTATCGCAAAGACAAGGCGCGGGCCGAGAAAAAGGCCCGCGCTGACCGAAACGCCGTGACCTATGGCCGGACCAAAGCCGAGAAGGATCTCGACAAGGCGCGCAATGCGCAGGAGATCGACCGGCTGGACAAGCACCGGCGCGACGATGACTAACCGGCCCAGAAAACACTCTCTGACCCTGCGGGGCCACCGCACCTCGGTCTCGCTCGAAGATGAATTCTGGCAGGCCTTCCGCGAGATTGCAGCCGAAGACGGGCGCGCCATCAATGATCTGGCCGCCGAGATCGACGAAACGCGCGGCGTGGATTGCGGTCTGGCCTCGGCCATCCGCCTGCATGTCTTGCGACGCTTAAGGTCACGTTAATCAGGGCTTGGGATCGTATCGCCATACCGATGCCCGCCCCGCCTACCACCGACAGCTGGCTGTTGCGGCTGTTCCAATCTCAGGCCACTGCCCGAGGTGGCGTGATCCGCCGCCAGAATCGCGACATCGACCGGCTGCTGGGTTGGGAGCGTTTTCGGCGCGAGCTGAAACGCAGGGGCGTTCACGCGGTTGAAAACGTAAGTCGGGTGATCCTCTTTTGCCATCAGGACGCATTGCGCATCATTCAGTGACGCAAATATCCTAGACGAAATTTGCCAATAGAATTCGAATTTCCTTGGCTAGCGCGGTGTCAGCTGCAGCCAGATCCCGTTCTTTGACCGAACCGTCAGATGGGCCACCGGGATCGGCTCTTTGCCTGATACCGGCGCCACGCGAAACCTTCGCAGGATCATCGACAGGATCAGCGGCCCCTCGACCATGGCAAACCCCGCGCCGGTACAGACGCGTGGTCCGGCCGAAAAGGGGATATAGGCCTCGCGCTGACAGGTCTTGCCATTCTCGGTCTGCCACCGCCCCGGATCAAACCCGTCCGGGTTCTCCCAGAGCCGCGTATGGCGGTGCAGGTGCCAGGGGCTGAGCACGACCTGAGCGCCCTTTGGCAGGGTGCGGCCACGAAATTGCTGCGGACAGGTCGTCTCGCGCACCATCATTGGCACCGGCGGGTAAAGCCGCAGCGCCTCGCGGAATACATCACGGCTGACCCTGAGCTTGCCCACTTCCGCGAAACTGTCGAGTGACAGATCCTGAGCCTCCGCCGCGATCCTGTCCTGCCAGTCGGGCGCAAGGGCCACCAGATAGAGTGCCCAGGCCAGGGCCGAGGCACTGGTTTCATGCCCGGCCAGAAAGAAAATCGCGACCTGATCGACCATCTCCTGGGTTGAGAACAGATCTCCGGTTTCGGGGTCCGCCGTGGTCATGATCTTGGTGGCCAGATCATCCGGGGCGCCGCCTGCCGCGATGGTCGCCATCCGCTGTTGGGTGAGATCGGTGATCAGAGCCCGGATCCGCGCGGCGTTGCGGCGTGTGGCAAGGCGGTGAAACCGCGGCATCCAGCGCGGCAGCGGCACCAAGGCGGCAATATTGAGGATCGGCTGCGCCTGCTGATAGGCCCGAAAGCGATGAAAGACCTCCTGCGCCATATGATGCTCTATCGGGATCGAAAACAGCGTGCGAAAGATCACATCGGCCGCCGCATGAGAGGTCACGGATTCGATTTCAACTGGGTGGCCGGGGGTTTCGCGCTGTTGATCGGTGAGTCGCGCCACCGCGGCCTCGGCGGCGTCATGGATGGCCGGATAGATCTGGCGCAGGCGGCCACCTTCAAAGGCCGGGTCAATGATCCGGCGCTGGCGCTTCCAGACCTCGCCATTGGTCAGAAACACCGAATTCCCGAGCAGCGGGCGCAGCCCCTCGCTGATGCGGCTGGATTTCGGGAAGCTCTCCGGGCGCTGTTTCAGCACCGTATCAACCAGATCCGGCTGATTGACCAGATAAGAGCGAAAGAAGGGTGTGCGAAACTCTGCCATCCAGGCGCGGTAGAGTTTGGCGGGCTGTGCCGATAGAAGATCGGCGCGAAACAGCCGCAGATAGCGCCAGAGCGAGACCTTGTCGGCGCGCGCGGGCGGCTTGGGCGGGGTTACCGTTGATCCTGCGGAACCGGGCGCCGAGCCGGGTATGGCTGTGGTTGGATCTGACGTTTTGCCTTTGCCCGCCATCAGTCCCCCAACGAGGTATATTTGGACGCGGTGACATCAATCCGGGACCGCGAGGGGTTGCGGTTGCGATAGCGGCTTTCGAGCGTCCTTGGCCCTGCCGTGATCTGAAAATAATCGTAATCCCCCGGCTGGTCGAAGGCGCAGAGATATTGAAAATGCAGCCGGAAAAACCGCCACCGCAGCGCGGCCCATCGTTCCGGGCTGAGGGTCTGGGTAAAGGCCGCCGAGATCACCAGCGGCCAGCGTTTTGTCGCGGGAGCAACGCCGCTCACGGCAACCGGATCACAAAGCGCAAAGGCACAGCCATCTCCCGGCGCCGTGACATCCACCCAGCACAGATCCCCGCGCCCGGACAGGTCGTGCAGATCACGGCGCAGCCGATGTGCCTCGGGCAGGAAGGAGACCATCGGGACCACCTGGCCGAGGCTCAGAAAGCCGAGGGTGGCATGACGTCCGGCCAGCCCGCTGCGCTGCACATCGGCCAGTACGCTGACCCCGATATAGGCGCCGGAGGAATGACCGACGACCAGCACCTCGTCATAGCTGGGGTCACTCAGGGCGACGGCAACCTCCCCGGCGAATTGTGCAATACGCTGTCCCAGTTCGGGCGCATAGGCGCCGCGCAGCGCGGCGGAATGGGCGTAATCATGCATCAGGTAATAGGCAAACAGCCGACCGTCCTGACGCCGGAACCAGCGCATCAGCGCCGCCGCCGCAATCAGCCCCAGCGCCCAGAACACCACCGCTGCCGCCGCAGCAGCCCAGCCCGCGGAGAGACCAAGCCAGGCAACAGCGCCCTGCCCGAGCCGGGCGATGGTCACGGCAAGCAGACAGGCAAGCACCAGCTGAAGCAGCAGCATACCCACAGGATAAAGCGCCGCGATCACCGGGCCTTTGCGCAGCCACATGAGCCGCCGCAAGGTGCCGGTGGAGATATAGATCCAGGCGGTGCGCAGCATCTGCCAATAGGTCTGCGCAATCGACGGCGCCATGCTGCCCTGAACAATGTCCGACCAGATCAGCACATCAACATCGGTGTGGACCTCGCAGCCCTCGATCTGTGCGGTGACCTGCCAGCCGAACCCGGGTGTTGCGGCAGCTGCCTGCGGTCTCTCGGATCGGGGCGAGAGCGACAACTGGTAGCCGGAAATCTCCGCCTGCCGGGCGCCCTCCGTCCGGTAGAGCTCGCGGTAGCGGCGCGGTGGCATCGGATCATAGCCCGGGATGTAGAACAGCTTGCGGCGGCGCACGGGCGGATCCTGCCCGTCGCACGGGGAGGCGCCACTCTTTTGCGCATCGGGCTTGCCAACGGCGGATGTCTTGGTTGTTTGCTCTTGCACGGACTGCGCGACCCGATTTGCCTGTTTGTCGTCGCGCCAGCTTAGCGGTGCCTTACAAAAAGAGTAAGCCCCGCCGGACCTCTGTCAGACGGGGCGATCTCGGGCGGGGATGTCGTGGCAACGGCGCAAAGCGACCGCCAGCCCGGACGGCAGGTCAGCCGAGGGTGGCCAGCGCCGGGAAGGTCTCAAGCAGCCAGAAAGAGAACTCAGAGAAAAGGCCGGTGACCAGCATGAACCCGACAACAATCAGCAGCAGGCCCATGAACTTCTCGATCACCCCCATGTAGGGTTTGATCCGGTTCATCAGGACCATCGACCGGGTCAGGAAGATCGCCGCCAGCAGGAACGGCACGCCAAGACCAAGCGCGTAGATCCCGAGCAGCAGCGTACCGCGCGCCACCGATGCCTCGGTCGCCGCCAGCGAAAGAATGGCACCGAGCTGCGGGCCGATACAGGGCGTCCAGCCAAAGGCAAAGGCGAGCCCGAGAATATAGGCCCCCACGGCCGAGCCACCGGATTGATCGGTTTCCATCCGCGCCTCGCGGTCAAGGATCGGAATGCGGAAAACCGACAGGAAATGCAGGCCGAAAATGATTACGACAACGCCTGAGATCTGCGCAAAGAGTTCCTGATTCTGCAGCACAAAGGCACCAAAAGCCGAGGCCGTGAACCCAAGCAGCAGAAACACCGTCGACAGCCCCATGACAAAGAACAGCGCTGCGACGATGGCCTTGCGCCGGGCATGGGTCGTGCCCTGAATCTCGCCAATGGAAACGCCGCTCATATAGGCCAGATAAGGTGGCACGATGGGCAGCACACAGGGCGACAGAAAGCTGATCAATCCAGCCGTCAGCGCCACCAGCATGGCAGGGATCAGCCCTGCGTCGATGATTTCAATACCAAACATGCCCAATCCTTAGACCAGCCTCTTGCAAAGGTCACGGGGGGCGCCGGTCACAACCTTGTGGACAGGATGAAACAACCGGATTATCTGCAAGGTATGACCGACACCAAAGAGACTCTGGACGCAATCGGGCTGCTGTGCCCCCTGCCCGTACTGAAGGCGCGCAAACGCCTGAAACCATTGGCCTCTGGCATGGTTCTGGAGGTTCATGCCGACGATCCGGCAGCGGTGGTGGATATCCCGCATTTCTGTCATGAGGCGGGCCATGAGCTGCTGGAAATCCGCGACAATCCGAAGCATCAGACCTATCTGATCCGCAAAGGCGGCTGAGCCTATCAGCCCGTGCAACCCTCTGTTCAGGGTACGGACATGGACAGGCTGTGCGCCTGGGCGGGCTGGTGATCGCCAGCGCCTAGGGGAGCGGGTTTTCCGCCCCCTCTGGCAGGGCCTCGGTGTCCTGGCTGAAGATATTGATCCAGACCGCATCGACGCGCTGCCAGATTGAACTGACATACATTGTGGCGGCCTCTGCATCCCCGCCGGTCTGGTCCGGGCGGGCATAGGTGGCACGATAGGCGAGCAACGCGCAATCGGGTGCCAACGACAGGACGCGCGCCTGCTCAAGTCTGAACCATGCCACTGTGGGTCCGTTGGCCAGCTGTTCGCAATGATCGTCGCGCCCGGCAAAGCCGCTGGGGTAGACGCCCAGAAACTGCGGATGCAGCGCGGCGCGGTCCGCGGCAACATCACCCCGCCGCAACGCCGTCCAAACGGCGGTTTCCGCCGCCAGCAGTTGGTCCAATAACGGATCCATCACGGGGGGCTCGCTCTGCATGGAGGTGCTCCTGATGTCTTGAGACCTGACATGAAAAAGGCGGGCTAAACGCCCGCCTTTCTTTGGTTTTGCTGATCAGCTACCAACCGACCACCAACCGCGCCGCTTGGGCTTGGGCGGGCTGACTGGCTCCGCCTCTGCGCCTGCCAGCGCAGGTTCGGCCTGGTCCTCAGGCGCCGCTTCGCTAGGCGCTTCGGCAGCGGTCTCCGTCGGCGCCTCGACGTGATCTGCGGCCACATCCTGCGCGGTCGCTTCATCGGTCTCGATCGGGTCGGCCGTTGCCGGTTCGGCTGGAACCTCCTGCGCGGCGGTCGGCTCAACCTCCGCAGTGTCTGGCTGTTCGGGTGTGGAGACGGTGTCTGCCGCTTGGGTTTCTTCCACCGGAGCCGCCCCGTTGAGAGCTGCTGCTGGTGTGGGTGCCACCTCCTCCTCGGTCGGGGCCTCCACAGACGCCTCCTCTGCCGTCGCCTGCTCATCCGAAGGCTCCGGGGCGGGATCCGCCTCCTCTGCGCCGGCTTCGGCCGGTGTCTCACCATCGGCTGCCACGGTCTCATCGGTCTTCTTCTTGCGGCTGCGCGAACGGGTGCGGGTGCGGGTGCGTTTCTTCACCTCGCCCTCACCCTCCTCGGGTGCGGCGTCCTTGCCTTCTGCGGCATCAGCTTTGTCGTCGCTGTCGTCTGCGTCGCCATCTGCCGAGTCTGCGGCCTTCTGGTCATCAGATTTCGCATCCGCCTGAGCGTCGCCGTTGGTCTCATCGCCCTCACCGCCGGAGGACTTCCGCCGCCGCCGACGACGACGCTTGCGCTTGGGTTTGTTGTCCCCATCGCCCTCGTCGCCAGAGGCTTGGGTCTCTGCGACATCCGCGTCATTGGTATCGGTCTCGACCTCATCATCGGCCTCCTCGGCCGCCTCGTCGGCGTCGACCTGATCCATGATCGAGGTATCAACGGATACCACCGGCGTCGTGACAACAGGAACCACACGCGAGGCGGTCTTGAACTTCTCGAGCGAGAAATCCGGGCTGACCAGATGCGGGTCACCCTCGATCCGCACGGACAGTCCATAACGGGTTTCGATCTGGGCGATATGCTCGCGTTTCTGGTTCATCAGATAGTTGGCAATGCTGACCGGGCAGCGCACCAGCACCTCGCGGGAGCGACGGCGGGTGCCCTCTTCCTCGATCTGGCGCAGGATCGACAGCGCCAGCGAGTCATCCGACCGGATCAGACCGGTGCCGTGACAATGCGGGCACGGCGCGGTGGTCGCCTCGATCATGCCGGGACGCAGACGTTGACGCGACATTTCCATCAGGCCAAAGCCGGAGATCCGGCCCACCTGAATACGGGCGCGGTCGGTCTTCAGCTTGTCCTTCATGCGCTTTTCGACGGCGGCGTTGTTCTTGCGCTCGTCCATGTCGATGAAGTCGATGACGATCAGACCGGCAAGGTCACGCAGACGCAGCTGGCGCGCCACCTCTTCGGCGGCCTCCAGGTTGGTCTTGAGCGCGGTTTCCTCGATCGAGCCTTCCTTGGTGGCGCGACCGGAGTTCACGTCGATTGCCACCAGCGCCTCGGTCACGCCGATCACGATGTAACCGCCGGATTTCAGCTGAACGGTCGGATTGAACATCGCACCGAGGTAGCTTTCGACCTGGAACCGGGCAAAGAGCGGCAGCTGATCCTGATAGTTTTTCACGTTCTTGGCGTGGGACGGCATGATCATTTTCATGAAGTCCTTGGCGATGCGGTAGCCGCGTTCGCCCTCAACCAGAACCTCGTCGATCTCGCGGCTGTAGAGGTCGCGGATCGAGCGTTTGATCAGATCGCCCTCTTCGTAGATCTTGGCCGGTGCGATGGATTTCAGCGTCAGTTCGCGGATCTGCTCCCACAGGCGCTGGAGGTATTCATAGTCACGCTTGATCTCGGATTTCGTGCGTTTGGCACCGGCGGTGCGCACGATCAGCCCCGCGCCGCTCGGCACGTCCAGTTCAACCGCAATATCTTTCAGCTTTTTGCGGTCGGCGGCATTGGTGATCTTGCGCGAGATACCACCACCGCGCGCGGTGTTGGGCATCAGCACGCAGTAGCGGCCAGCCAGCGACAGATAGGTGGTGAGTGCTGCGCCTTTGTTGCCGCGCTCTTCTTTCACGACCTGAACCAGCAGGACCTGACGGACCTTGATGACTTCCTGGATCTTGTAGCGACGCGGGCGCGGTTTGCGCACCGGACGAATGTCTTCGCTGTCGTCTTCCTCGGCAACGGATTCGATATTCTCATCCTTGGCCGTCGCATCGGCAGCGGTCTCGGCATCGTCACCGTCGTCATCGGCAGCCGCATCAGAAGCGTCTTCTGCCTCTGCCGCAAGATCGTCAGCGGAGCTGTCGTCCTGTGCTTCCGGCTCTGGCGAAGCTTCCTTCACCGCTTCTTCGACAACCACCTCTGCGGCGGCGGTCTCATTGCCGTCTGTGGCCTCGGGCACATCCGCCAGCTTGGTGTCAGCTGCGGCCATGTCATCGGTCAGGTCGATGGTTTCCATACCCGCGATGTCGGCGCCGCCTTCGCTGGCCTCCGGGCTGACATCTTTCGTCTCGACGACATCGGCGGATTTCACCTCGGCAGCCCGAGTGCGACCACGACGCGACCGCGACTGGCGCTTGGCAGGCCTTTCCTCTTCCTCGTCATCACGGGCGCGTTGTGCCTCGGCATAGGCGCGCTCTTCCTCCATCAGGGCCTCACGGTCGGCGACGGGGATCTGGTAATAGTCGGGATGAATTTCCGAAAAAGCGAGGAAGCCATGGCGGTTGCCGCCATAGTCCACAAAAGCTGCCTGCAGCGAAGGTTCGACGCGGGTTACTTTTGCGAGGTAGATATTGCCAGCGAGCTGACGTTTGTTTTCGGATTCAAAGTCAAATTCCTCAACCTTGTTTCCATCGACCACCACAACGCGGGTCTCTTCCGCGTGGGTGGCATCAATAAGCATCTTCTTTGCCATGAGTCCTTGGTGCACCTGCCGCGCACGCGCGCATCTGGCCCGTTTCCGGGCGGACGTGAACGATTGGGGTGGTGTCTTGTCTGGGCGATGTCTTGAGGCGCGCGATTGGCCCATGCAGTACAGCGGTTAGCCCCGGAACATCTGTCCGGCCCTCCTGCCTGTCTGCTGTTCTCTCTCGCGCGCGTCATCGCGTTTCTTCTCCGACAGGTGGGAATATCCGCGCCCTGCCCTGATTATATCCCTGCTGGGAAACCCCAGTCAGGTGCTAAACTGCCCCGAAATACTGCGGGGCCAATCGGTCTGACTTTGCTTTCTCGGATCTTGCCGGACAAAAACAAAGGCAGCGAATCTCATCAAGAGGGGCAGGATCACTCTAGTCCCGTCCCCATTTAGGCAGCATAAGACCTGTGGATAGGTAATGACAATGGTCATTCGTCACACCTGCAATCTAAATGCTATCCCCTTGGTTCCTAGACTGAAAATCATGAATATTCCGTTACCGGAACGACAAGGACCGCCCCCAGGAGGGAGGCGGCCCAATCTTGGTTAACGCGCGGTTTGGCGGTCAGGACAGATAGTCGGAGCGTTGCAGCCCGTATTTGGCCATCTTTTCGTTGAGCGTCCGGCGCGGCAGGCACAGCTCATCCATGACGCTGGCGATGGACCCTTTGTGGCGCCGCATGGTGTTGTCGATCAGCATCCGTTCGAAGGCTTCGACATATTCCTTCAGCGGCTTGCCTTCGGTGGTCATCACCGGTTGCATATCCTCGTGGTCCGACATCAACAGCGATGCAATGGTGCCAGAGCCACGACGCGACTGCAGCACGGCCCGCTCGGCGATATTGATCAGCTGGCGCACATTGCCCGGCCAGGGCGCCTGCAACAGCTGCGCGGCCTCCTGGGCGCTCACCTGAGGTGCGTCACAGCCGTATTCTTCGGAAAACTGTTCGGACAGGCGGGTGAACAGCGTCAGGATATCCTCGCCGCGCTGGCGCAGTGGCGGCACGGTGATCCGAAGCGCGGCAAGCCGGTAGAACAGATCCGGGCGCAGCGCGTCTTCGCAGGTCTTGCCGGCTTCCTGCAGGTTGGAGATCGCCACGATGCGCGTCTCCCCCGGAATGCCCTGCTCATTGATGACGCTAAGCAGCTTGGCCTGGAGCGTTTCGCTCAGGGCTTCGACATCTTCCAGCACCAGGGTGCCGCCACGGGCCTCCTCAATGGCGGGGAGCGAGCTGTCTTCGGGCTGCATCGGACCGAACAGGCGCTTGGACAGCGCCTCCTCTTCCAGCGCGGCGCAGGAGACCAGCACGAATTTCTTGCCCGCCCGGCTGCCGACCGCGTGCAGCGCGTGGGCCACCAGCGTCTTGCCGGTGCCGGTTTCGCCGTCGATCAGCACATGGCCATCCGCCTGCCCCAGATCCAGGATATCCTCGCGCAGGCGCTCCATCACCGGGCTGGAGCCGATGAGTTTCTTCATGATGGTGCTGCCGTCGGAGAGCTCGCGCCGCAGCACCCGGTTGTCGAGCGTCAGGCGGCGGGCCCCGGTGGCGCGCTTGGCCAGTTCCGACATGCGATCCGGGTTAAAGGGTTTTTCGAGAAAGTCGAATGCGCCAACCCGCATCGCCTCAACCGCCATTGGCACATCACCGTGACCGGTGATCATGATGACCGGCAAGGCTGAGTCGCTGCCCATCAGTTTCTTCAGGAACTGCATCCCGTCCATGCCCGGCATCTTGATATCCGAGATGACAATCCCGGGATAATCCGGCCCCAGCACCTTTAGCGCGTCCTCGGCGCTGGCAAAGGTCTCGGTGTCATAGCCAGACAGCGCCAGCCATTGGCTGATCGACTGTCGCATATCCTGTTCATCATCGACGATCGCGATTTTCATGGCCTGTGCCATTCGCGTGCCCTCCATCCAGTGATACCGCGCTATTCCGCGGCCTCGATACCGTCCACAAGGATCGGCAGTTGCATTTCAAATACGGCGCCACCGCTCTGCCCGTTGCGGGCGGTCAGCCGACCGCCTAGGTCGTTCACGATACCCGAGGAGATGGCAAGCCCCAACCCAACCCCGTCCCCCGGCTGCTTGGTGGTGTAGAAGGGTTCAAACAGGCTGCCGAAATCCTTGATCCCCATCCCGTTGTCGCGCACCGACAGAGTGGCTGTCTCGCCCGCCGCCAGCAGGATTTCGACCTCCGGGTCTTCGACTGACTTTGTAGCATCTAGTGCGTTTCGCAACAGGTTCACCATCACCTGCTCAATCCGCATCCGATCGCCCATCACATAGACCGGTTCCTCGGGCAGGATACGGGCGATCTTGACGTGCCGCTGACGCAGCTGCGGCTCCATCATCGACAGCGAGGAGGCAAGCGCATCGCCCATATTTACGGGGCTGAACGTATCACCGCCCTTGCGCGCGTAGGACTTCAGCTGGCGGGTGATCGCGCCCATCCGTTCAATCAGATCGTCGATCCTGCCAAAGGAGGCCAGCGCCTCCTCGGGGCGGTTGCGATTGAGCAGCAGCCGCGCCCCCGCCAGATAGGTTTTCATCGCCGCCAGCGGCTGGTTCAGCTCGTGGCTGACGGCCGCCGACATCTCACCCAGAGCGGCCAGTTTCGAGCTCTGCGCGAGGCTCTGTTCGGCCACTGCGAGGGTCTCCTGCATGCGTTCGCGTTCGGCAATTTCCCGCTGTAGCCGTGCGTTCAATACGCGAAGCTCTGCCGACTCGCGCTGGAACAGCGCCATGCGCAGCGCGGTGCGACGGCTCAGCGCATAGAAAGCCAGCGCCAGCAGAATGGCGAATCCCATGATCTCAAGCGCCAAAACCGTGTTCACCCGTTCGCGGATCGACGCGTAGGTGGTGAAAGAGGTCAGCCGCCAGCCCTGAAACGGGATCCGGGATTCCAGCCGCATCACCGCTTCGCCCTGGAGATAGGCATCGGCGGGCAGCGCGGTCCAATCCGTGGTGGCCCGGATCGCGCGCTGAATGGCCCCCTCAGGGGTCTGCAATTGCAGCGCATCCGCCTCCGACAGGCCGCGCCAGCGCGACTCCGTCGCCAGAATGATGGTGCCGGTGCTGTCGGACACCATCACCGCATCCGAAATCCCTGCCCATGCGCGCTCGAACTTCTGCAGATCGACCTCCACCACGATCACCCCGAGGATGCCGGAGGTGTCGACGATACGGCGCGAATAGGTGAAACGATAGCTGCCGACCTCGCTGCGGATCGCCGAGAACACGGTGGTTTTGGAGCGCAGCGCGTCGACGAAATAACCCGCATTGCGGTGAGTTTGGCCCAACCGGTTGCGATCGGTGGCGGCCACGGTGCGCCCGTCCTGCGCCATCAGCATGATGGAGGCGGCGCCGATTTCCTCGACAAAGGAGATCAGCCGCTGGGTCGAGAGCGAAAAATCATTCGATTGCAGCGCCGAGATCAGTGCCTGATCCCTCGCCAGAAGCTGCGGCACGATGGCGTGGCGCCCCAGCTCGCTCACCAGGTTGCCAGAGTAGAGCGCAAGACGCAGCTCAGCCCGGTTGCGGGTGCTTTCGGTGAAGCGATCGGTCAGCGCCCGATTGGTGACCCAGACGGTCACCGCAGCGACGGCCATAAGCAAGAGCAAAGCAAGACGCACCCGCCACGAGGTCGTGCGGGAGCGCGGTTTTCCAGAGGATAGGGTTGCGTCACGCGCGGCAGTCATAGGCAAAACCTAACGCAAGCCGCCGCGCATTCACAAGTCACGCCGCAGTGAATAGCCCGGCCAATGCGCGGAACACTGCCGCCCCGTCGGTGCCCCCGTGGCCTGCATCCGCAGCCCGCTCCGGGTGAGGCATCATGCCCAGAACCCGGCGGTTTTCCGACAGGATACCGGCAATATCGGCCACCGAGCCATTGGGATTGTCGACATAGCGGAAGGCGACGCGGTCCTGATCCTGAAGGGCGGCGATGGTGTTGGCATCGGCATAGTAGTTGCCGTCGTGATGCGCGATCGGCACGCCGATCACATCACCTGCCGCATAGCCTTCGGTAAAGACGCTGTCGGCTGTCGCCACCTGCAGATCGACGGTGCGGCAGATGTATTTCAGACCGGCATTGCGCAACAGCGCGCCCGGCAGCACGCCGGTTTCGGTCAGAATCTGGAAGCCGTTGCACACGCCGATGGCATAGCCACCGCGATTGGCATGATCGACAACCGCTTGGCAGATCGGTGACTGGGCGGCAATGGCGCCGCAGCGCAGATAGTCGCCATAGGAAAACCCGCCCGGCACGCCAACGATATCGACACCCTCGGGCAGCGCGCTGTCCTTGTGCCAGACCATGGAGACGTCACAGCCCGCCTGTTCAAACGCCACCGCCAGATCGCGGTCGCAGTTGGACCCGGGGAAGACAACAACAGCCGCCTTCATCCCTGCATCTCGATGCTGTAGGATTCGATCACGGTGTTGGCCAGCAGCTTTTCGCACATCGCGGTCACATCCGCCTCGGTGGCATCATCCGCCAGATCGAGGTCGATCACCTTGCCCTGACGCACGCCGCCCACCTTGTCAAAGCCCATGGCGCCAAGCGCGTGGCGCACGGCCTCGCCCTGCGGATCCAGAACCCCGTTTTTCAGCATTACATGCACGCGTGCCTTCATCGCATTTTCCCTCAGGTTTCGATGGCAAAGCCCGGATTAGGGGCCTCTAAGTTAGATAGTCAAAATCCCGCCCTTTGGTCAGGGCGGGATCCATGAATCAGGTCAGTTTACCAGCGTCGGCTTGCCGCTCGCCGGCGGGTTGTTCGGCATCACGCCCAGACGCCGGGCCACCTCGGTATAGGCGTCGGTCAGATTGCCAAGGTCGCGGCGGAACACATCCTTGTCCAGCTTCTGACCGGTTTTCATGTCCCACAGACGGCAGCTGTCAGGGCTGATTTCATCGGCGACGACCAGACGCTGGAAATCGCCGTCATAGATCCGGCCGATTTCGATCTTGAAATCCACCAGCTTGATCCCGACCGCCAGCATGACACCGGAAAGGAAGTCGTTCACCCGAAGCGCGAGGCTGAGGATATCATCCATATCCTGCTGGCTGGCCCAGCCGAAGGCGGCGATATGCTCCTCGGTGACCAGAGGATCCCCCAGCGCGTCGTCCTTGTAGCAGTATTCCACAATCGGGCGCGGCAGCTGGGTGCCCTCGTCAATGCCGAGGCGTTTGGAGATCGACCCGGCCGCATAGTTGCGCACGATCACTTCCAGGGGAATGATCTCGCAGCTGCGCACCAGCTGTTCACGCATATTGAGCCGTTTCAGGAAATGGGTCGGCACGCCGATCTGCCCCAGACCTTGCATGAAGAACTCGCTCAACAGGTTGTTGAGCACGCCCTTGCCTTCGATGACATCCCGCTTTTCCGCGTTGAAAGCGGTGGCGTCGTCCTTGAAGTACTGAACGATGGTGCCCGGTTCGGGACCTTCATAAAGTGTCTTCGCCTTGCCTTCGTAGATCTTCTTGCGACGTGCCATGCGGAGCCTTTCGGGAAAAAAGCGGGAATCTCATGCCCGGGAACTGTCGCCCTCATACGGCAAGGGGGGCCGTGCCGCAAGCTTGGTCCCTGCCCGCCCGCAATCACGATTGGGGAGACGGGCTTTTCGTCCCTGCGGGCTTGCTGTGCTATGATGGCCCGGCGTGGTCGGGGAGCCACGCGGATTCTGGGATCAATTGCCCCGCCCGCCTCTTGTTGGCGCAGCGCGCCATCCACATATCACAATGATCTACGACACTTATCGCCCTGAGGGAGGATCCATGACCACTTTCGACGACCGCGAACACGCCTTTGAAGCGAAATACGCCCATGACGAGGAAATGCAGTTCAAGGCGCAGGCCCGCTGCAACAAGATGCTCGGGCTGTGGGCCGCTGGGCTGCTGGGCAAAACCGGCGCTGATGCCGAGGCCTATGCGCATGAGGTGATCAAATCCGATTTCGAGGAACCGGGGTTTGAAGATGTGCTGCGCAAGGTCAGTGCTGATCTGGAAGGTCGGGCCACCGCGGATGAGGTACGCCAGAAGCGGGCCGCCCTGCTGCCGGAGGCCAAGGACCAGGTCCTGAACGACAGCGCATGATTTTACGCGCATTTCACGCAGGACCGGCAGCGATGGGACTGGCATTAACCGGGTGACAATCCATCAGGTGTAGCGTGTCGGATGGCGACCTGCCATTTGACACAAGGATGCTGATGCCCAGCCTACTGTCCCCTGCCGCCCGCATCTTTGCGCGGACTGCCGCACGCGGTCTGCGCCTGATGCTGCCTGTCGCCGTGATGATCGGCTGTCTGGCATTGCTGCAGGCCCATGTGGCGCTGCCCGATCTGGCGGAACTGCGCGGGATATTGCGCTCTCTTGCGCCGTGGCAATGGGGCGCTGCGCTGATGGCCACCGCGGTAAGCTTCTGGGCTCTGGGCCGCTATGACAGCGTTGCGCACAGGCACCTCGGGACCGGGCTGGATGGCCCGCAGGCGCGGCGCGCCGGTATGATAGCCATCGCGGTGTCGCAAACCCTTGGGTTTGGTCTGGTCACCGGCGCCTTTGCCCGCTGGCGCATGCTGACGGGGCTGCGCCCGATCCGTGCTGCCCAGCTGACCGGAATGGTCGCCATCACCTTCCTGATTGCACTGGCGGGTATCTGTGGCGGTGCCCTGATCCTGAGCCCGCCCCCGGTGTCCAGCCCATGGCTGGGATCGGCTATTCTCCTTGCAACTTTCGCCATGACCGCTGCCATGGTGGCGGTGCCGGTGGTGCGGATCGGCCGGATGACCCTGCGCTGGCCCTCGCTGATGGCGATTTCCGCGCTTGGGTTCTGGGCCATGATCGACGTGGTGGCAGCTGGCACAGCGCTGTGGCTGCTGCTGCCTGCCTCTGTCGAGCTGTCTCTTGCTGCAATGTTGCCCGCCTATTTTCTGGCGCTTGGCGTTGCGATCCTTTCCTCGGCGCCCGGCGGCGCCGGCGCATTCGAACTGGCGCTTTGCGCGATGTTGCCCGCAGATATCACCCCCGAAGTTATCGCGGCTATCCTCGGGTTTCGTCTGGTCTACTACCTGCTGCCGGCGATCATTGGCGGGATCTGCCTCGGGTGGCCTGCGCTGGCCGAACTGCCACGACGATTGGCAAGCAATGCGCCCGACGCTGAGCTCTCTGGTCCCGAAGACATGCAGGCCCTCAGCGGCAGTCGGATGCGCCCAGCCGCACAGCTGCCGCAGATCCGTCCTGTCGCCGAAACCGCGGTGATCCAGCAGAATGGCGGACATCTGCATGCTTTTGGCTTCAATCAGGTGGCGCTGCTGGACAGCCCGCAGGCCTCAATCGCGCTCTTTGGTGCGGTGAGCGGTCATCTAAGCGAACTTCTTCCGGGCCTTCACCACCATGCCAAACACCGCAATGCCGTTGCCTGCCTCTATAAGTGCACGGCCCGCGACGCGGTTGAGTGTCGCCGTGCCAGCTGGCGGGTGCTTCGGATCGCGCAGGAGGCGGTGCTTCACCCCGCGACCTTCAGAGAAACAGGCTCAAGCCGGCGCCAGCTGCGACGCAAACTCCGGCAGGCCGAAAAGGCGGGCGTCTGCGCCCTGCCCGCAACCGCCGAGCTGCCGATTGAACAGATGAAAGCCATAGATGCCGCCTGGCAGTCCACCCACGGACAAGCCAAGGGCACGACGATGGGACGGTTTCAGGTAGAATATCTGGCACAGCAGCAGGTGTTTATCGCCTGGCATGACAAGCGCATGGTCGGCTTTGTCAGCCTTCACGCCATCGCACATGAATGGTGCCTCGATCTGGTGCGCCTGCTGCCCGATGCCCCCGATGGCACCGGCCACGCGCTGATCCGCGCGGCGCTTGCTGCGGCGGCGGAGAGCGGCGTTTCGCGCCTGTCACTCGCCGCGGTGCCCGATCATCGTTTTGCCAAGCGCCTGGATCCCGGCTTGCGCCGCTTCAAGACCAGCTTTGCCCCGACGTGGGAAGATCGCTATGTGGCCGCGCCCTCATTCCTGCACATGCTCATCGCCCTTGGCGAACTGCTGCGGCTGGTCCATCATCCTGCGCCGCTGCCCCATTGGCCCAGATCGACCGAAACCGATGGCAGCGACGACACAGCACCGCGCGATGGCGACCGTGGACCGGATGGCGAGCGGCTGAACGGCAGCGTTGCCGACACAAACGCCCGGACCGAAGAGAGCCTGTGGCGCAAATTCGAGCGCCGCGCAGCAGCTGCCCGCGCGGCCCGAAAGCAGGCCTCGGGCAGATGGTCCGACGTGGCAGATCGCGATGATCCGCCGCCCGATGGTGATCGTCTTCATAATGAAGATGAAGAAAATGAAATTGCCCTCACCCGCCGCGCATGACAGACCGGGCCATTGACACAAGCCGACCCCAGGTGCCGATAGCGGCGAGCCGCGGCCCAACAACCGACATCACCCCACAGGAACATCCCATGACAAATACTTTCACAACCCTGCTGGAAACCAAGGACGCCCTGCTTGCCGATGGGGCCACTGGTACCAATCTGTTCAATATGGGACTGCAATCCGGTGACGCGCCTGAACTGTGGAATGTGGACGAACCCAAGAAGATCACCGCGCTTTATCAGGGATCGGTCGATGCAGGCAGCGACCTCTTTCTGACCAACACCTTTGGCGGCACCGCAGCCCGGCTGAAGCTGCACGACGCGCAGCGCCGTGTGCGGGAGCTGAACATTGCCGGCGCAGAGCTGGGTCGCAATGTCGCCGATCGCTCCGAGCGCAAGATCGCGGTGGCCGGATCCGTTGGCCCGACCGGCGAAATCATGCAGCCGGTGGGCGAATTGAGCCACGCGCTGGCCGTCGAGATGTTCCATGAACAGGCCGAGGCCCTGAAGGAAGGCGGCGTTGATGTTCTGTGGCTGGAGACGATCTCCGCGCCCGAGGAGTTTCGCGCCGCGGCGGAGGCGTTCAAACTCGCCGATATGCCCTGGTGCGGCACCATGAGCTTTGACACCGCAGGGCGCACCATGATGGGCGTGACCTCATCCGACATGGCGGAGCTGGTCGAGGAGTTTGATCCGGCACCGCTGGCGTTTGGCGCCAACTGCGGCACCGGTGCCTCGGATATTCTGCGCACCGTGCTTGGCTTTGCTGCGCAGGGCACCAGCCGCCCGATCATTTCCAAGGGCAACGCGGGCATTCCCAAATATGTCGATGGTCACATCCATTATGACGGCACGCCAGCCCTGATGGGCGAATATGCCGCCATGGCGCGCGATTGCGGCGCCAAGATCATTGGCGGCTGCTGTGGCACCATGCCCGATCATCTGCGCGCCATGCGCGAGGCCCTGGATACCCGCCCTCGCGGGGAGCAGCCGACGCTGGAGCAGATTGTCCAGATCCTCGGGCCGTTCAGCTCAGACAGCGATGGCACCGGCGAGGATAACGCGCCCGAACGGCGCAGCCGTCGCGGCCGCCGGCGCGGGTAACACCCGCCCGACCGGCATTGCGTTTTCAGCCCGAAGCGGTCTCAGGATGGCTTCGGGCGATCACCTTCGCAGCCCTGCGACGACTTTTAGAACAGCGCCAGCTGATCCCCGGCCTGTGCCGGTTTTGCAAAGAGATCGCAGCGCAGCTGAGGCGCGCGCTGCGCAAGGCCCAGCCGTTTGCACGCGGCATTGAACCGGTTGGCGATCACCGCCGCATAAGGCCCCTCGCCACGCATACGATGCCCCCAGCGCGGGTCATAGTCCCGCCCTCCGTGCATTTCGCGCAGCCGTGCCATGACTTTTTCGGCGCGCAGCGGCACATGCTCCGCCAGCCATTCCTGCCAGAGCTCCGACACGTCACGCGGCAGCCGCAGCATGATCCAGCTTGCCGCATCGGCGCCGGCATCGGCCCCGGCGGCCAGCAGCGCCTCCAGCTCATGGTCGGTCAGCCCCGGCACGACGGGCGAGGTCATGATACGCACCGGGACACCCGCCTCAGACAGGCGCCGGATGGTCGCGAGGCGACGGGCAGGCGTCGGCGCGCGCGGCTCCATGCGGCGCGACAGCTCCGCATCCAAGGTGGTGACGGAGATGCCAACCCGCACAAGGCCACGCCCGGCCATGGCCGACAGAATATCAAGATCCCGCTCAATCAGGGTCCCCTTGGTGACGATGGCGACCGGATGGGAGAACTGATCCAGCACCTCCAGACAGGCGCGGGTCAGCCCGAGATCACGCTCACACGGCTGGTAGGGATCGGTATTGGTCCCGATGGCAATCGGCGCCACCTTGTAGCGCGGCTGCGACAGTTCGCGGCGCAACACCTCGGCGGCATTGGGGCGCGCGATCAGCCGGGTTTCGAAATCCAATCCCGGCGACAGCCCCAGATAGGCATGGCTGGGACGGGCAAAGCAATAGATGCAGCCATGTTCACAGCCGCGGTAGGTGTTGATCGAGCGATCAAACGGCAGATCGGGCGATTTATTATAGGAAATCAACGAGCGCGCCACCTCATGCCGGATATCGGTTTCGATCCTTGGCGCGCCGCTATCATCGCCGTCATCACGCGAATCCTGCAGCCCTCCCCAACCGTCATCAATGGCATCTCGCGCCAAATCAAACCGCCCTGCCGCATTGCTGAGGCTGGCGCGGGCTTTGCGACGTTGTGGCGGTGGTGGCAAGATCTCGGTCATCGGGGCATCTTGCCGCAAAGTTGAGAACAAATAAAGAACAAACGCAAGAAACCGAAGATTTCCATGCGAAATCTTCATTATTATTCCGCCATTTTTGCGCCTATACGTCGGTTCGGACCAAGGCAACGTCGCAAACAATGCAGTCTCTTGGGGTCAATCTGGACCAATACGAGTTAAACGAGGCCAAACCGGGGTCACCCCGCCCAGTCAAGGAATACACCCATGTCGGAAGACGCAGATGACATCATCCTGGCAGATCTCAATGACGAGGAACTCGTCCAGCAGATGTTCGATGACCTCTATGACGGCCTCAAGGAAGAGATCGAAGAGAGTGTCAATATTCTGCTCGAGCGCGGTTGGGCACCCTACCGGATCCTGACCGAGGCGCTGGTAGGTGGCATGACCATCGTGGGCGCCGACTTCCGCGACGGCATCCTGTTTGTGCCCGAGGTGCTGCTGGCGGCCAACGCGATGAAGGGCGGCATGGCCATCCTGAAGCCGCTGCTGGCGGAAACCGGCGCGCCGCGCATGGGCTCCATGGTGATCGGCACCGTGAAGGGCGACATTCACGACATCGGCAAGAACCTCGTCTCCATGATGATGGAAGGTGCCGGTTTCGAGGTGGTGGACATCGGCATCAACAACCCGGTCGAGAACTATCTGGAAGCTCTGGAAGAGCACAAGCCGGACATCCTCGGCATGTCGGCCCTGCTGACCACCACGATGCCCTATATGAAGGTCGTGATCGACACGATGATCGAACAGGGCAAACGCGACGATTACATCGTTCTGGTTGGCGGCGCGCCGCTGAACGAAGAATTCGGCAAGGCAATTGGCGCAGATGGCTATTGCCGTGACGCGGCTGTGGCCGTGGAAATGGCGAAGGACTTCGTTGCGCGCAAGCACAACCAGATGAGCGCCTGATTTGGCACGCAAAGGACGCGCCGCCCGCCTGACTGAGCGGGCGGCGTTCCAACCGCCCACCGGGCGGTCGCTTGAGGAAACCTCCCTCACCGAGCGGGGCCTGGCCGCACCTTTGAGAAAAACGGGCCGTATCCTGTTGATTGCCTGCGGTGCGCTGGCCCGGGAAATTCTGGCTATCAAAGATGCCAACGGGCTTGATCACATTGATCTCACCTGCCTGCCGGCCAAGCTGCACCTTTACCCTGAACAGATTGTTGATGCGGTGGACGGGGCCGTCGCCAAACATTCCCGCGTCTATGACAGCATCTATGTCGTCTATGCCGATTGCGGTACGGGCGGCGCGCTGGAGCGCAAATGCGCCGAGCTCGGTGTCGAGATGATTGCCGGCCCGCATTGCTATTCGTTCTTCGAAGGCAACGACCAATTTACCGCCCATGGCGAGGCCGGAGAGATCACCGCCTTTTACCTGACGGATTTTCTGGTGAAGCAATTCGACGCCTTTGTCTGGCGGCCGATGGGATTGGATAAGCACCCGGAACTGCGGGACATGGTGTTCGGCAACTACACCAAGCTGGTTTACCAGTCGCAGATCGATGATCCGGCACTGCTTGAGAAAGCTGAACTCTGCGCCAAGCGCATGGGGCTGGCGTTTGAACATCGCCACACCGGTTATGGGGATCTGAAAACCGCGGTGATGGCCTGGAGCGATAAGACGGCGCGCGATTAGACCGCGCGCCGCAGATTTATCGGAATGGGTGGCTGCCCTGACCCGCTCAGGCGTCTTCCAGCGCGCTCAACTGCGCGGTTGTTTCGGCCTCGTAGGCCGCGATGGCCTGACCGTCCTGCGCGGCGCTGACCCGCTCCACCCAGGCCTTGATCACGGCGCTGTCGGGCATCAGATGCGGCGCCCACTGAAATGGCGACGCCAACAGGATATCCGCGAGGCAGAGCGTATCGCCCAGCAGGAAGTCACCTTCGGCCAGCGCTGTTTCCAGCGCCGTGCAGACTTCAGCCAAACCGCGATATGCCCCGTTGATGGCCGGATGATCCAAGCCTGAGAAGGCCGCAACCAGAACCGGATCCAGCACGCCGCCGGCGTAGGTCATCCAGCTGAGATAGCGGCCACGATCCGGCGTGCCGATCTTGGGGCTGAGCGGCTGACCGTACAGCTCATCCAGATACATCATGATGGCAGCGCTCTCGCGGACACCCTGCCCCTCATCGGTGACCAGATAGGGGACTTTCCCCTCGGGATGAGGATTGCGTGGATCACGGCGACCGGTGCCATCAAAGCGCTCTACGCTGACGGGAACGACCTCGACCGCATCCAGTTTGCCGATGAGCATAAGCTGCGCAATGACACGAGAGGAGCGGCTGTTGGGGCAATGATAAAGCGTCGGCATTTCAATGACTTTCCATTTGTTATGTTGCTGATGGTAGTGATATGCGACTACCCTCCTGCCAAATTCTGTCAGGATGCTTGCGGATAGATGGACCCATGCCTAAAACAGATCGCCTTTTTCGTCTGCTGCATCTGATCCGGGGGTTGCGCCCGCCGGTCACGGCGGCCCGGCTTGCCGCCGCGATGGAGGTGTCGGAGCGTACGATCTACCGTGACATCGACAGCCTGCGCGCGGCAGGGGCGCGGATCGAGGGAGAGGCGGGGCTGGGTTATACGATGACCGAAGATCCGGCGCTGCCGCCGCAGACCTTTTCCCAGATCGAGCTGGAAGCGCTGACCCTTGGGCTGTCGGATGTGAATCAGCGCGGCGACCCCGATCTGGCGAAGGCAGCGACAGATGCGCTGGTCAAGATCCTCGCTACATTGCCCGAACGCCAGCAGCGGCAGGCCATGCATGCGGTCAATCTGGTCCATCGCTATTATGCACCGGCCAAACCCACCATTGACATGACCCTCCTGCGCGAAGCGATGTGGGCGGAGGAGGCGCTGGATATAGGTTATCGCGACCTGAAAGACGCCCGGACCACGCGGCGGATCTATCCGCTGGCGCTATCCTATCACGACCGCAGCGTGATGCTGCTGGCCTGGTGCTGCAAACGCGAGGATTTCCGCAGTTTCCATGTGACCCGGATTGATGGTTACAGCAAGACCGGAGAAAGCTTTCGTCCCCGGCGTGTCACCCTGCTGCGTGCGTTCATTGACCACCTTCATTCGCGGGATCGCGGTGGCGAAGGCGCGGCCCGATGACGGGCGATGATCACCCGGGACCGGCCCGCTGGATCAGACGGCCGCCGCTGCCGTTTCGCGAATGCGCTGGACCATTGCAGTCAGCCCATTTGAACGCTGCGCCGACAGATGATCATTGAGACCCAGCCGCGCCAGTTCGGCCCGCGCGTCGACCGCCAGCACCTCCTCAAGGGAGAGGCCGTTATACAGCGCACGCAACACCGCGATCAGCCCGCGCACGATCATTGCGTCGCTTTCACCGTCGAAGTGGAACACACCGTTTTCGATGGTGGGATGCAGCCAGACCTGACTGGCGCAGCCGTCAACCTTGGTTGCGGGCACCTTCAGCGCGTCTTCCAGCGGATCCATCGCCTTGCCCTGTTCGATGACATGGCGGTAGCGATCTTCCCAATCGTCGAGAAACTCGAAATCTTCGACAATCTCTTCAAAGGCGGCACTGGCCATGGGGGTGTTCCTCGTCTGGTTTTGCGGCCCGGTGTCCTGCGCTGATCGACGCAACCACCGGCACCGCTGGACCTAAGGCGCAAACAATGGCTTTTCAACTGCTTTTCAAGTGGCTTGCAATCGGGTAACCACATGCGAGGACATATCGAACGGGTGAACCATCATGCAACGATCTCTCGCACTCCTCCTGATTGGAGCCGTGGCGCTATCTGGCTGTGGGTTTCGCGATTCGCGGGTGAACCCGTTGAACTGGTTTGGCGGCTCCGATGAGGTCGAGGTGCAGGAGACCAGCGGTGAGCCGGTCAATCCGCTGATCCCGGTGAAGACCCGCGTCAGCGTCTTTGCCCGCCCCGATGCGGTGGACAACAGCGTGCTGGTGCAAAGCGTCAGCGAGATGCGGGTGGAACGCACGCCAACCGGCGCAATCGTCTATGCTACCGGCATTGCCGCACGGCAGGGCGCCTATGGGGTCGAGCTGCGCCTGGACGAGGCCGATCGCGACGTGCGCACCCGTGACGACACGCTGGATTTCACATTCCGCGCCACCTACCCCGAGTATCGGACGGCTGTTGGCAGCGACCGCACCCGGACCTTGCGGGCTGCTTTCAGCCTCAGCAAGCAGGAGCTTGCCAGCGTACGCAGCATCCGGGTTGTCGCCGCACAGAACGCACGCGAAAGCCGCCGCTGAGGTTCACGCCCAACATAGGCTGAATATGCAAAAGGCGCCTGCAACGGGCGCCTTTATTGTTTTATGTCCCGGTGCCCCGGCGACGTGATCGGGCAGCGATCAGAGGGTTACAACCTTCACGTACTGCCCCTTTGCAGCCAGCGCGATCTCGCCGTTGCAGAGACGCAGCGCATCGGCGCCAAACACCTCGTGACGCCAGCCATTAAGCGCGGGAACATCGCGCTGACCGGCCGCGATGGCGTCCAGATCGGAGCTGGGGGCAATCAACTTGGCCGCAACACCGGAGGCCTCGGTCTTGGCCTTCAGGAGCACCCGCAGCAGATCGGCGAGCGCCGGATTCACCTGCATTTTCTCACGGCTGCGATCCGGTTGCGGCTGTGATCCCGCCGGGCAGTTCACGCCCTTGGCAACCGCCTGAAGGATGCCTTCGGCGATTGCGCCCTTGCGGGCCTCGCGCAGCAGCAACCGCGAATTGCCGAGGTCTGAGCTGTTCTTCGGCTTGGTCGAGGCCAGCTCCACCAAGGCGTCATCCTTGAACACACGGTTGCGCGGGACATTGTTGGTCTTGGCGTAGCTCTCGCGAAAAGCCGCCAGCTCGCGCACGATTGCAAGGAATTTGCCGGAGTTGGTGCGGGTTTTCACGCGCCGCCACGCCTCTTGCGGATCGACATCATAGGTCGCCGGATCGGTGAGCACCTGCAGCTCTTCGGCCACCCAATGGGCGCGTTCGGTGCGCTGCAGCTCGGCCGCGAGATGTTCGTAGATCTGGCGCAGATGGGTCACATCCGCCAGCGCATAGGTTTTCTGCGCCTCGCTCAGCGGGCGACGCGACCAGTCGGTAAACCGCGAAGTCTTGTCGACCCCCTGTTTGGCGATCTTGCGCACCAGTGTCTCATAGCCCACCTGTTCGCCAAAGCCGCAGACCATCGCCGCGACCTGCGTGTCAAACAGCGGCTTGGGAAAGACCTGCGCGTCAACCCAGAAGATTTCCAGATCCTGCCGCGCGGCATGGAACACCTTGACCACATTCTCGTTGCGAAACAACGCATAGAGCGGTTCCAGAGAAATCCCGTCAGCAAGCGGATCAACCAGAACGGCGTCAGTCTCTCCGTCACCGGAGAAGGCCAGCTGAATCAGGCAGAGCTTGGAATAATATGTCCGTTCACGCAGAAACTCGGTATCCACCGTGACATAGGCGTGCTGCGCTGCAGCTTCGCAGAAGGCCTGCAGTTCTTCGGTAGAGGTCAGAGTTTTCATCAATTACGGCTTTTTCTTTATCTGAATTATTGGGCCGTGATACGCGCTTGTCCCGGTCAATGCAAACATGTGCAGAGGGGGCCAGAGGATTTCAGCCCCGCCGTGATGTAGCAGGCGCACAGTCGCTGAAAATGTTCAATTTACGTGATGACAGGGCAATCAAACATTCATTTTCGGAATACCTAACGGATGGCTAGGTTGGTCATATAGCAAAAAAGGAGCATGAACGATGACCGCCCTGACCCCCTGTGAAACCAGCCCCCTTGCCCTCGCCTGCCCCGGGTCGTCCGCCGCCGGCCTGGCAGCCGTGGCGCTTGTCCTGGTGCTTGGCCTGCCCGCCCTGATGGCCCCGTCACCACAGGGGGCGACGCCGGACTGGCATGGCAACAGCGCGACACTGCCTATGCCAGGACCGAGCAATTAGACCGGGAAGATAGTCGTCGGGGCAGATCGTCAGGGCAGATAGACTGGCGTGCGATCTCCGGCGGCATAGCGACGCAACACGGCCGGATAGAGCTGATGCTCCTGCACCAGAACTTTTGCGGCCAGGCTCTCCGGCGTGTCGTCAGCAGCGACATCGACCCGCGCCTGCCCCAGGATCGGCCCGTCGTCGAGCACGGCCGTCACCTCATGTACGGTGCAGCCATGCTGGCGGTCGCCCGCCGCGAGTGCCCGTGCATGGGTGTTGAGACCGGTGTATTTCGGCAGCAGCGAGGGGTGAATATTCAGCATCCGCCCCTGAAACTGCGATACAAAACCATCAGTCAGAACGCGCATGAACCCCGCCAGACAGACGATATCCGCGCCGGAGGCAAGGATCGGCTTGACGAGTTCCGCCTCAAATGCGGCGCGATCCTTGCCATAGGGTTTGTGGTCCACCACCGCAGTTGGAATGCCTGCGGCGGCAGCCTTCGTCAGGCCACCGGCGCTGGCGATGTTGGACAAGACCAGACAGGGCCGCGCCGGATGATCGCCGGTCATGCTTTCGACCAGCGACACCATGTTGGAGCCGCCGCCCGAAATCAGGATCGCGACCTTCTTGTGGCTCACAGCAGCTTGCCCGAATAGCGCATACCGGCGCCTGCTGTGACGGTGCCCAGACGCGAGACGGTCTCGCCCTCGGTTTCCAGCACCTTCACCAGTTCATCCGCGCGGTCGGCAGAGACAGACAGGATCATGCCAATGCCGCAGTTGAAGGTCTTCAGCATCTCTGCCTCGGCAATACCGCCAGTCTCGGCCATCCATTTGAACACGGGCGGCAAGTCCCAGGCATTCAGGTCGATGTCAGCGCCCAGATCCTCGGGCAGGACACGCGGCAGGTTTTCGGTCAGACCACCGCCGGTGATATGAGCCAGCGCATGAACGCCGCCCGCCCGCACGGCAGCCAGGCATTGTTTTACATAGAGACGGGTCGGCGTCAGCAGCGCCGCACCCAGCGTGCCCTCGCCGAAGGGGCAGTCCGCGTCCCAGCCGAGGCCGGAGACGTCAACCAGCTTGCGCACCAGCGAGTAACCGTTGGAGTGCACGCCGTCAGAGGCCAGCCCCAGAAGCACGTCGCCTTCTTGCACGTCGGCAGGCAGCGCACTGCCGCGTTCCATTGCGCCCACCGCAAAGCCCGCCAGGTCGAAATCCCCTGCGGGGTACATGCCCGGCATTTCGGCCGTCTCACCGCCGATCAGCGCACAGCCAGAGCGCACGCAGCCCTCGGCGATGCCTTCGATGATGCGGGCCGCCACGTCGGTTTCCAGCTTGCCGGTTGCGAAATAGTCGAGGAAGAACAGCGGCTCAGCACCCTGGCAGACCAGATCGTTGACGCACATCGCCACCAGGTCGATGCCAACGCCATCCACCACACCGGTGTCGATGGCAATCCGCAGTTTGGTGCCGACACCATCGGTGGCGCCAACCAGAATGGGGTCGCTGTAGCCTGCGTCCTTCAGATCGAACAGCGCGCCAAAGCCGCCAAGGCCGCTCATCACGCCAGAACGGTTGGTCCGTTTCGCGGCGGGCTTGATGCGGTCCACCAAAGCGTTGCCTGCATCAATATCCACCCCCGCGTCCGCGTAGGTCAAACCGTTCTTGCCGCTGGTCATCTCAGTGCTCCTTCAAAGACGTTGGGCAGCCTTTAGCGCAAGGCGCATCAGAAGGGAACTAGGGAATCCGCTGCGCCATCCCGGACGGCGCAGCAGGCTGTTGTTCGAGACGGGACAGCTGTCTCAGATGCCAAACTGCCAAGGCGCTGCCTGATAGGCAAAGGCGTCCCCCTGCCGCAGCACCCGGCCGAGCGCCGGGAAGTCGAGATGCGCGCCAGTGACCAGCAGGTTGTCCGCCGCCGCCCGGTCCATCATCCGCCGCCGTGTTTGAGCGGTCTGGGCCGGATCGGTGTCAAAGGCGATGGTCCACTCCGGCAGCGCGAACTGCAGCGCGGCGCTGTGGATCAGGTCACCCCAGAACAGCAACCCCTCGCCGCCCGCATCCAGCATGAAGCCGGTATGGCCCGGCGTATGGCCCGGCAGTTCCAGCGCGGTGAAGCCAGGCGCGGCCTCGCCCTCGCCCTGTAGGAGGCGCAGGCGGTCCGCATAGGGGGCAACCGTGCGGCGCGCCATTTCAAAGAAACCGCGGTTGCTTTGCGGTACGCCCGCCATGATGGCATCGTCATGCCAGAAATCCCATTCCCGCTGCGCCACGACCAGCTCAGCACTGGCAAAGGCCGCAGCACCGTCGGGCGTGATCAGCCCGCCGGAATGATCCGGGTGGATATGGGTCAAGAGTACCGTATCAATACTCTCCGGCGCGACGCCCGCTGCGGCCAGTCCGGCACCCAGCGCCCCCAGCCCCGGCCCCATCAGCTGCGCGGTGCCGGTGTCGATCAACAGCTTCTTCCCGCCCCGCTCCACCAGGTAGCCGTTGACAGGGATCTGCAACGCATCGTTCTGAAGCCGGTGCAGGCCCTGTGCCAGGACGGTTTCGGCCTTGGCAGCATCGTAGTCGTTGAAGAGCTGCGTCCCCAGCGGCAAGTGGCCATCCAGCAATACCGTGATTCTGGCATCCCCAAGTGTGAATGCGTGGATAACCGGGCTCGCCGTTACAGCCCCTTCTGCCGCCCAAGCCCAGCTGCCGCCCGCGAACCCGGTTGCCACTGCCGCGGGGGCCGCTACCAGCCCGCCCAGAAATGCCCTGCGATTGATTGTCATAAGAAACTCCAATATCTGTTTCAGGAAATATTCCCGTGCACCGGACTTAAGGCCGTAATTTCACGGCTTGCAGCCCGGCAGCACCGATAACTGTTATTAGCAACTCTTATAGGCCACCATGGACAAACTGACGCTGCTGGAAACCTTCACCATCGCCCTGGACGAAGGCAGCCTGAACCGCACTGCCCAGCGCCGCGGCATTACCCAGTCTGCAGTTAGTCAGCAGATCAAGCAACTAGAGGCGCTGATGGGCCAGCAATTGCTGCACCGCACCGCCAAGGGCATTCACGCCACCCGCGCAGGCGATCTGGTGTTCAGCCATGCGCAGGCCCTGCTGTCCGGCTACAACCGCATGACAGCCGAAGTGGACGCCCTGGAAGGCAGCGTCTCCGGCACCTTCCGCATCAGCGTGAACTCCTTTCTGGGGCGCAGTGTGATTGGGCCGATGCTTTTGGATCTGAACCGCGAACACCCGGACCTGAATATCGTGATGCGGCTGGAGGACCGGCTGGTCCATGTGGTGCGCGAAGGCTACGACCTTGCGATCCGCACCGGGAGACTCGGCGACACAGACGGTTTTGGACGCAAGATCTCCACTCTGGAAACAGTGCTGTTTGCCACCCCGGACTATCTGGACCGCGAAGGTCGCCCGCAAACGCCGGAGGAGCTGAAACGACTCAAATTCATTCAGCACCACGAGGATCAGACCCGTGGCTTCTTTCCGCTGCGCCGCGGCGGGCAGGAATACCCGGCACCGGTGCAGGTTGGTTTCACCGCCGACGACCCGGACCTGATCATGCGCGCCGTCAGCAGCGGCTCCGGCTATACCCGCGCGCCCCGTTTCATGGTGGAGGATCAGCTGGCCAGCGGGGAATACGAACAGGTTCTTCCCGGCTTTGAAGCCCCTTTGAAGGACGTGTTTGCCGTCTACCCGTCGCGCCGCACGCCAGACCGCCGCCGGGACCTGACCATCGAACACACCGTGGCACGGCTGGACGCCCTGCTGCGGCCCCAAGCTGCGGAAACACCGGCGCCCTCTGCAATCACCGCTTGACCTTGGCTGCCCCATTTCCTAACCAACCTGTGGCGGGCCTGTAGCTCAACGGTTAGAGCAGAGCGCTCATAACGCTTTGGTTGCAGGTTCGAATCCTGCCGGGCCTACCATTCCTCCGCTACAGACCAGGGTGATACCACTACCGGAGCACCCGCAAGGAATTTGACGCGCGTCAACTTGCGTGACACAGTCCACATCCTGCGCGGCGCACCGCGGCGACGGGCGCTGGCATTCAGACCGCAAGGATGCCCCCGGACGCCCCCTCTCCGTACGCCCAAGGACGACAACAAGGACCGCGACTGATGAGTGATCCCAAGATCAAGAACATGGATGAATTCGCGGCCGTTAGCGGCATCTCCCGCCCGACGCTGTCGAAGTTCTTCAACGATCCGGCCAGCGTTCGAACCTCGACGCGCAAGCGGATTGAAGATGCGCTGGAGAAATTCGACTACCGGCCCAATCTCTATGCGATGAACCAGAACCGGCGGCTGACCAAGACCATCGGCATCGTGGTTCCAAATCTCACCGATCCGTTCTTTGCCAAGATCGCCGGCCATATCGAAGATCATGTCATCGCCGCAGGCTATCGGCCGGTACTGCTGGGATCAAACGGCACGCCGTCACAGGAATTGGAGAACCTGACCAATCTGCGTATGCTCAAACCCGCCGGTGCGCTGCTGGCGCCCCTTGGGCGCGGGTCCGAGGTCCCGCAGATCCGGCAGTTCTGCGAAGAGGTGCCGACCGTCCTGTTTGATGCCAATCTGGAAGAGACCGGTGCCGCCTTCATCGGCTCGAACAATCAACAGAGCATCGGCACGATCGTGGAGTATCTGTGCCGTACTGGCGATGCGCCGGCCTTTTTCGAGATGAAGACTCCGACGAACCCCAATGCGGTGAAACGGCGCAACGCCTATATTTCCGCGATGCAACAGCTGGGTCACGAACCCGAGCTGATCCAGGTCGAAGGTGACGGCTGGGACTTTGAAGAGATCGGCTTTCGCGAGGGCACCCGGGTGCTGTCTGGTCAGCGACCGCAAACCGATACCATCTTGTGCAGCAATGACCGGCTTGCCATAGGGCTGTTGTCCGCTGCCTATCAGCAG
This sequence comes from Phaeobacter sp. JH20_29, assembly GCF_048056175.1. Taxonomy (NCBI): domain Bacteria; kingdom Pseudomonadati; phylum Pseudomonadota; class Alphaproteobacteria; order Rhodobacterales; family Roseobacteraceae; genus Phaeobacter; species Phaeobacter sp. JH20_29. The sequence continues at coordinate 161,914 of NZ_JAYMWO010000013.1, read as the reverse complement.
GGGTTGCGCGTCGGCCTTGGGGATGGCTGCGCCCTGCGGATCGCAGGGCATGATGACCACCCGTTTTCCCGCTACACCTGCCCGACGCTGACAACCGTTTCGCAGGATTACACCGCAATCGCCCGCACCAGTGCCGAAACACTGGTGGCCCGAATCGAAGGCAGCGCGGCGGCGGCGCCCCGCCGGGAAATTCTGTTTGACGGACAGCTGGTCATGCGCGGATCCGCATAGGCACTCCCATTCATCCAGCTCTTTCAAAACTTTACGCGCGTTAAATTTAAATTGACGCGCGATGATCCGTTCCGGTATCCTCACGTGGCAACATCCAATCATGGGAGGATAAGGATGTACCTTAAGAGCGCATTGCATGCGGCAACGGCCTTGACCGTTTTTGCCAGCACCGCCGCCTTTGCCGATACGATCACAATCGCCACCGTGAACAACGGCGACATGATCCGAATGCAGGGGCTGACAGAGGATTTTACCGCCAAGACCGGCCATGAGGTGGAATGGGTCACGCTTGAGGAAAACGTGCTGCGGCAGCGTGTCACCACCGACATCTCGGCCAAGGGCGGTCAGTTCGACATCATGACCATCGGCATGTACGAAACCCCGATCTGGGGCAAGAACGGCTGGCTGGTCCCTCTGGATGATCTGCCTGCCGAGTATGACGTAGACGATATCCTACCCGCCATGCGGGGTGGCCTGTCCCATGACGGCACGCTTTATGCGGCGCCGTTCTACGGCGAAAGCTCCATGATCATGTATCGCACCGACCTGATGGAAAAGGCCGGTCTTGAAATGCCCAGTGCACCGACCTGGGACTTTGTCGCCGATGCGGCACGTCAGATGACCGACAGGGACAATGAAATCTATGGCATCTGCCTGCGCGGCAAAGCCGGCTGGGGGGAGAATGCGGCCTTCCTTACAGCGATGTCCAACTCCTTTGGTGCGCGCTGGTTCGATGAAAACTGGGTGCCTCAGTTCGACAGTGATGCCTGGTCGAACACGCTCAATTTCTACATCGACCTGATGAATGACGCAGGCCCTCCCGGGGCATCGGGCAACGGGTTCAACGAAAACCTTTCGCTGTTCCAGCAGGGCAAATGCGGCATGTGGATCGACGCCACAGTTGCGGCGTCTTTCGTGACCAATCCGAATGACTCCACCGTCGCGGACAAAGTCGGCTTTGCCCTCGCGCCGGATACCGGGCTCGGCAAACGCAGCAACTGGCTCTGGGCCTGGGCGCTGGCCATTCCGGCAGGAACACAGAAGGAGGCCGCCGCAAAGGAATTCATCCAATGGGCCACTTCGAAGGACTATATAGAGCTGGTGGCCGAGAAAGAAGGCTGGGCCAATGTCCCGCCGGGTGCGCGGACCTCGCTCTATGACAACCCGAACTACAAGGATATCCCCTTTGCCAAGATGACACTGGACAGCATCCTGTCGGCGGATCCGAACAATCCGACGGTTGATCCGGTGCCCTACGTTGGGATCCAGTTTGCGGCAATCCCCGAGTTCGCAGGCATTGCGACGCAGGTCGGTCAGGAGTTCTCGGCGGCCCTCGCCGGGCAACAGACCGCTGACGAGGCGCTGGCCAAGGCGCAGGCGCTGGCCGCAGACGAAATGGAAGCGGCAGGGTACTGACGCCTCCTCCCTCCCAGAGGGCGGCGCCACGATCTGGCCGCCCTCTGGCCCCCCGGAACTAACAAGCCAATATTGCTCACGACGGCCTCAGCCCCCGGCGAGAATGGAGATTTGCCATGGCGACCCAGCATTCCCGGTCGGCAGCACGCATCATGATGGCCCCCGCAGTGATCCTGCTTCTGGGCTGGATGCTGGTCCCGCTGACGATGACGCTCTACTTTTCCTTCAAGAAATATCTGCCCCTGCGTGGTGGCGATCTGGGCTGGGTGGGATTTGACAACTACGTCCGGTTCCTGTCCTCCAGCTCGTTCTGGCCAAGCGTTCAGGCGACGCTGATCATCGTTGGTGGAGTGCTCCTCATCACCGTGATCCTCGGCGTGTGCCTCGCGCTGCTGCTCAATCAGCCGATGTGGGGACAGGGCATTGTCCGCATTCTGGTGATCGCGCCGTTTTTCGTGATGCCCACGGTCTCTGCGCTGGTCTGGAAGAATATGTTCATGGATCCTGTGAACGGTCTCTTTGCTCACCTGTGGAAGGCCTTCGGAGCCGAGCCGGTGTCATGGCTGTCCGAGGCCTCGCTGCAATCCATCATCCTGATCGTCAGCTGGCAGTGGCTGCCCTTTGCCACGCTGATCCTGCTGACCGCGATCCAGTCGCTGGACAGCGAACAGCTGGAGGCTGCTGAAATGGATGGCGCCCCGCCGGTTGCACGCTTCGGTTATATCACCCTGCCCCATCTCAGCCGCGCGATTACCGTCGTGGTGCTGATCCAGACCATTTTCCTCCTGTCGATTTTCGCGGAGATCTTCGTCACCACCCAAGGCTCGTTCGGGACCAAGACGCTGACCTATCTGATCTATCAACGCGTGCTGGAAAGCCAGAACGTCGGATTGGGATCCGCCGGTGGTGTCTACGCCATCATCCTCGCCAATATCGTTGCCATCTTCCTGATGCGCATCGTTGGCAAGAACCTCGACGCATAGGAGGCCACCATGGCACGAGCCGTTACACCTAGACGCAAAGCCATCAATACTGCGCTGGCCTGGGCTGTTGGGTTGCTGATCTTCTTTCCAATCCTCTGGACCATTCTGACCAGCTTCAAGACCGAGGCACAGGCCATCAGCGATCCGCCCGTCTTCCTGTTCTTTGACTGGACGCTTGAGAACTACAGCATCGTCCAGGAGCGCTCCGACTATATGCGCTTTCTGTGGAACTCGGTGATCATTGCCGGCGGCTCCACCATATTAGGCATAGTCATCGCCGTTCCCGCCGCCTGGTCGATGGCCTTCGTACCCTCGAAACGGACAAAGGATATCCTGCTGTGGATGCTCTCGACCAAGATGCTGCCAGCGGTCGGCGTGCTGTACCCGATCTATATCCTGTTCATCAAAATGGGTCTTCTGGACAACCGCTTTGGCCTGGTTGTGGTGCTGATGCTGATCAACCTGCCGATCATCGTCTGGATGCTTTACACCTACTTCAAGGAAATCCCCGGCGAGATCCTTGAGGCGGCGCGCATGGATGGCGCCACCCTGAAGGAGGAGATCCTCTATGTGCTGACGCCCATGGCCATTCCCGGCATCGCGTCCACGCTGCTGCTGAATATTATCCTGGCCTGGAACGAAGCCTTCTGGACGCTGAACCTGACGGCGGCGCAGGCTGCCCCCCTGACCGCCTTTATCGCCAGCTATTCCAGCCCGGAAGGCCTGTTCTACGCGAAACTGTCAGCCGCCTCGACCATGGCCATCGCGCCGATCCTCATCCTTGGCTGGTTCAGCCAGAAACAACTTGTCAGCGGCCTGACCTTCGGCGCAGTGAAATAAGGAAGATACCCCATGGGACAGATCAAACTTGAACGCGTGACCAAGCGCTTTGGCTCCGTTGAGGTTATCCCGCCGCTGGACCTGACCATTGAAAATGGCGAATTCACCGTCTTTGTCGGCCCCTCCGGTTGCGGCAAGTCCACGCTGCTGCGGCTGATTGCAGGGCTTGAGGATATTACCACCGGCACCATCCGCATCGACGGGCAGGATGCCACCGACATTCCCCCGGCCAAACGCGGGCTGGCGATGGTATTTCAGTCCTATGCGCTCTACCCGCATATGACAGTGCGCAAGAACATCGCCTTTCCGATGAAGATGGCGGGCATCCCGGCGGATGAGCAGAAGCGACGCATTGAAAATGCCGCGGCGGCGCTGAACCTCACCAATTATCTGGATCGCCGTCCGGGGCAGCTGTCCGGCGGTCAGCGCCAGCGGGTAGCCATCGGTCGCGCCATCGTGCGTGAGCCCGCAGCCTTTCTGTTCGACGAACCGCTGTCCAATCTGGATGCCGCCCTGCGCGTCGGGATGCGTCTTGAAATCTCCGAACTGCATAAGCGCCTTGCCACAACCATGGTCTATGTGACCCATGATCAGGTTGAGGCGATGACCATGGCCGACAAGATCGTGGTCCTGAATGCCGGGGTCATCGAACAGGTTGGCAGCCCGCTGGAGCTCTATCGCGCACCGCGCAATGTATTTGTGGCAGGCTTCATCGGCTCGCCCAGAATGAACCTGCTGACCGGACCGGCGGCAGCGGCGCAGGATGCCGCAACGATCGGCATTCGACCCGAGCACATCGCGATTTCCGAGACCGAAGGATCGTGGGAGGGAACCATCGGCGTTTCCGAGCATCTGGGCTCCGATACGTTTTTTCATGTTCAATGTGAGGCCTTTGACGATCCGCTCACTGTTCGTGCCGGGGGCGAACTCGATCTTCGCTATGGAGCGCGCGTTTTTCTGACGCCCGATATGGCGCATCTGCATCGGTTCGGCTCTGACGGGCTGCGGATCGGATGATGCGGCTGCTTGGAAAACGCGCCCTGATCACCGGGGCCGCGCGTGGCATCGGCGCAGCCTTTGCCGAAGCATATCTGCGCGAAGGTGCACGGGTGGTGATCGCCGATATCGATCATGCGCGCGCCGAGGCTACCGCTGCGCGTCTCGGCGACGCCGCCATTGCCATCGACCTTGATGTCACCGATCAGACCAGCATTGACCATGCGCTTGCCCGCACGGTGGAGGCGCTGGGAGGCCTGGATATCCTGATCAACAATGCCGCCGTGTTCACCGCAGCGCCGCTGGTCGAGGTCACGCGGGAGGCCTATCAGCGCACCTTTGATATCAATGTCTCCGGCACGTTGTTCATGATGCAGGCCGCCGCGAGGCAGATGATCGCGCAGGGCAATGGCGGCAAGATCATCAACATGGCCAGCCAGGCCGGCCGCCGGGGAGAACCGCTGGTGTCGGTCTACTGCGCAACCAAGGCCGCGGTGATCAGCCTCACTCAATCTGCCGGACTGAACCTGATTTCGCATGGCATCAATGTGAACGCCATCGCGCCCGGCGTGGTCGAGGGCGAGCATTGGGATGGTGTCGATGCTTTCTTCGCCAGATACGAAGGCAAGGCACCCGGCCAGAAAAAGGCCGAAGTGGCACAATCCGTTCCCTATGGCCGCATGGGCACCGCAACGGATTTGACCGGAATGGCAGTCTTTCTTGCAAGCGACGAAGCCAATTATATCGTCGCCCAGACCTACAATGTCGACGGCGGTCAATGGATGAGCTGATGCGGGAACACAAGCGGGAGGCAGCGGCCATGAAACTATCGAATGACACCCTGACACAATTGCCGCAAACAATCGCGCGCCCCGGCTACGACCGGGCACAGATCACGCCCGGCATCGTCCATATCGGGCTTGGGAATTTTCACCGGGCACATCAGGCCTGGTATCTCCACGCGCTGATGCAGCGCGGTCTTGCGATGGACTGGGGCATTATCGGAGCAGGTGTGCGCGCCGCCGACGCCAGAATGCGCGACCGGCTGCTTGCGCAGGACTGCCTGACAACTTTGATCGAACTCGACCCCACCGGGCGCTCGGCCGAAGTGATCGGCCCGATGATCGACTTTCTCCCCGTGGAGGCGGGCAACACAAGCCTGATCACGACGATGGCGAGCCCCGCGATCAGGATCGTATCGCTTACGGTGACAGAGGGCGGCTATTATCTGGACCCGCAGCAGGGTGGGCTTGACCTCAAACACGAGGATATCCGTCACGACATCGCCCATCCGGGCCATCCTCGCAGCGTGTTCGGCGCCATCGTCGAAGCGCTGAGGCGGCGCAGAAGCCGCAGCCTGCCTGCCTTTACCGTGCAGAGCTGCGACAATCTGCAGGGCAATGGTCAGATCACCCGCACCGCCGTTGTCACCCTGGCACGACAAACCGATCCCGAGCTTGCGGCATGGATTGATCAGAACGCAGCCTTTCCGAACTCCATGGTCGATTGCATCGTTCCGGCCACCGGCCCGGCAGAGGTGGCACTGGCGCGCGGATACGGGCTTGAGGACAGCGCCCCAGTGACCCATGAGAATTATCGCCAATGGGTGATCGAGGATGATTTCTGCACAGGCCGCCCCGATTGGGATCAAGTTGGTGCGATTATGACCGATGACGTGCACGGTTATGAAAGCATGAAGATCCGCGTGCTGAACGCAGGGCATCAGGTGCTGGCGAATGTCGGCGAGCTATTGTCGATCCCAACCATCGCCGATTGTATGGGTGACCCTTTGGTGGCGGCCTTCTTTCGCAAGGTCCAGCAGGAGGAAATCCTGCCCTATGTCGCGGCGGTCCCGGACATGGCGCCGAGCGATTACCTCAACCTGATTGAGGCGCGGTTTTCCAACCCGGAGATCCGCGACACGACGCGGCGGGTGGCCTATGATGGCTCGTCTCGCCATCCCGGTTTTGTGCTGCCCATCCTGCGCGATGCGGTGCAGCAGGCCGGAGCAATTGATGGCTTGTGTCTTGTCGAGGCGCTATGGGCGCGGATGTGTACCGGCATTCGCGAAGATGGCAGTCTCATCCCGCCAAACGATCCGGACTGGGAGGTCCGTAATACCCACGCCGAACGTGCACAGCACACCCCGGAAGCCTGGCTACAGCAGAGCGCGATCTACGCGGATCTGTCGGTTGAAGTGCCTTTCGTTCAGCGGTTTTCCCACTGGATGCAGGTCATAACGGCGCAGGGCTGTCGTTCGGCACTTCGCACCTATCTCGGCCCGGCATGAACATGTCCTATTGCGGAATGCTGGACCGGTCAGCGATTGGTCCCATCAACGGGCAGGCCGCTTGGAACGGATGCGGGCACTGATGACGTTTCGGCGCGGGCCTCTGCCCCGGTGAGTGCTGTGAGGAAAGCGATCAGCGCTGCGATGTCCTGATCGCTGAGGTCCCGGCGTAGATAGATATCCCGCGCGCGCGCCTGTCGCGCCATCTCGAACCGGTCCTGCTGTACCACAAAATCCGTGGCGGCCAGCCAGGGCACATCTGGCAATTGCAGATCGTCAGGCGTCCACGCCGAACGGCTTGCGACTGGATCGAGGTGATGCCGGATCATCCGGTCAAGCGTCGGAAAAGCGCCATTATGGCCATAAGGCGCGGTCAGTTCCACATTGCGCAGCATCGGCGTGCGAAAGCGGTAGGCATCTGACAGATCGTCGCTTTCTCCCATTCGACCGACATCCCGGGCGTAGGGGTCAAAGCGGCGCGCGCGACCGGGGCCAAAGGCCGGCAGACCAAGGGCGTAGAAGTTCTGATCCGAAAACAGCGGCCCAGCATGGCAGCCGCTGCATCCGGCGCTGCCAAAAAACAGATCGGCACCGGCTTTTTGCTGCGCGGTCAGCGCCGTCGCATCCCCGGCCAGATAGGCGTCAAACGGGCTGTCGAACGAGGTGAAATCCTGCACCATGAACTGGGCCAGAGCCTCCGCGATATCGGTGATCTGCACATCCTCAGGCGCCATGATGTGGTCAAAGGCGGCGACAAACCCTGCCGCATATGTCGGCAGGCCGCGGACGCGTTTGGCAATGATCGGCCAGGCCAGATCAATCCGGTCGCGGCTGGCACCGATGATTTCATTCTCGCCGACATTCCCGGCCATTTCCACGCTGGACGTCATCGGAAACAGCGCCTGCGCCGCCAGCAGGGATTGCAGCCCGTCAGGCAGCCATTCCTCTGCCGGGGTGTTGAAGCCATTGCCATAGACCGGATCCGCGCTGATCCGCCCGTCGTGCATCAGAACCCGGATGGATTTTGCCCCGAGGTTCCAGAGCGCGGGTGCATTGCGGGGGATGCGTTTCTGCACCCGGTTGCGGCCTCTGGTAGAAACCCGCGCCCGGCCCAGCCCCTCGCCGCCTTCTCCAAGGCCTAAGGATAGTCCGTCAGAGGTGCCATGGCGCGGATGATGGCAGGTTCCGCAGCTGATATTTCTGTTCCCGGACAGGATCTTGTCGTAAAATAGCAGCCGACCCAACTCGGCCTTTGCGGGGTCTACGGGTAGAAAATCGCTTGCCCCCAGCGGCGGCGGAAACCGCGGATCAGTCGCAGCCGCCGACCCCGCAAAAAGGCCAAACGCCAGCACAACACAGGAGAGCACATGCGCAAGAGATGGAAACCGGTTCTGGCCGCGATGGCGCTGTCCACGAGCAGCCTGGCGCTGCTGGTCCCGCAGCCTGCGCGGGCCGAAATCGAGCAGGCGCGCGACCTGATGGAGGCCGGCGAATTTGCGGCTGCGCGCGAGGCGCTCTGGCCAGCGGCGCGCTCCGGCAACGCAGACGCTGAAGAGCTGATCGGGGTGATGTATGCCATGGGGCTGGGTGTTGACCGTGACGACCAGCGGGCCTTTGAATGGTATCTGCGCAGCGCCATGAAAGGGCACCCCGGCGCGCAATCGGGTATCGGTTGGTACTATGAAATCGGCCGTGGGCTGCCCGCCCCCGACTTGGTGCGCGCCTATATGTGGTACACGCTGTCGGCCATTGGCGGTGATCCCGATGCGGCGATCAGCCTTGAAGAGGTGGTCAAGAAAATGACCCCTGCGGAGATCGAGAAAGCGCATGTTCTGGTCGCGGACTATAAGGTCTGGATGTATCCGTTTCGCTAGCCAACGGGGCAGCGGCGCGGCTAGATCCCGCACCGCCGGTTGGTGTTGCAGCCTACTGATCAGTTCAGATCGGCGGCACGGGCCGCGTTGACGTCGGCTTCGGCCTTGGCGACTGCATCGGTCAGCGCGGTAAAGATCTCATCGCCGCGCGTCACGTTGGATTTGAACCAGTCATAGACCGGCTCGGCTGCGGATTTGAACGCCGCCTTCTGTTCGGGCGTCGGAACATAGAGATCGCCGCCACCGGCAACAAAATCCTCATAGGCCTGGATCGACTTGCGCTTGGGCGAGGCAAATGTGGCCTGTTGCAGCGCGTAGAAGCCATCGACCACGACCTGCCGCATGTCTTCCGGCATACTGGTGAAGGTTTGGTTCGACATCCACCACAGCGCCCCCATATAGGCGTGTCCGTCCAGCGTCACATATTGCAGGCCAGCGTCGGGGAATTTCATGCCCATGATATCGGTGATGCCGTTCTTGGAGCCTTCGACCACGCCGGTCTGGAACGAGGTAAACAGCTCCGGCCAGGGGATCGGTGTCGGAGAGGCCCCGAGCGCCTTTACCAGCTCCTGCGGCAGGTCGGCGACGACCGTTCGGATTTTCAGACCTTCCATGTCGGCAGGTTCCGCGACCCGGCGTTTGGTATTGGCGAAGTTGCGCCAGCCGCCGGTGTTGCCAATGGTCATCAGGCGGATCGCATCGCCGGAATCCTCCAGTGCCATCCGGCGCATGGTGCGGGTGAAATCGCCCGACAGCACATGTTCGGCAATCCGGTCATCCGCCATCAGATAGGGCAGATCCAGCACCTGGACGTAAGGGAACAACCCCGACGCGCCACCGGAGGTGGAAATATAGATGTCGATTGAACCATCCGCGACGCCTTGCAGGCATTCTGCCCCGTTGGAGCAAAGCTGGGTGCCGATGAACAATTCAACCTCGATTGCGCCATTGGAGGCCGCTTCGACGTAGTTCTTGAACACGACCAGACCGTCGTAATCCTCGTCATTCTCGTTGGAATTGGCGGTCGCGCGGATCTTGTAGTCTGCGGCGTAGGCCGACAGCGCGGTGCCTGCCATCAGGGCCGACAGGGCCAGTGTCTTCACCATTTTGCTGAGCATTCGTGTCTCCTCCTGTTGCTCTCTTATTCTGGGTATCGGGTCGTCCTTAGTTCAGAAATCCGGTCAACCGCGGAATGGTCAGCGAAATGGCCGGCACAAAGGTGATCAGAAAGATCACCGCAATTTCAATCGCAAGAAAGGGCAGGATCGCCCGGGCAATTGTTGTGACCCGCTCTTGCGAAACGGCGGCTGCCACAAACAGCACCAGCCCCATCGGCGGTGTCGCCAGACCAACCGTCAGGTTCACACACATGATGATGGCAAAATGGACCGAGTCGACGCCAAGATCGGTGAACACCGGTCCGAGGATCGGGCCAAGGATGATGATCGCAGGGCCCGCATCCAGGAACATGCCCACGACAAACAGCAAGAGATTGATCAGGAACAGCAGGATCAGCGGATTTTCCGAGAGGGTGAGGATGAAATCCGCCAGCTGTTCCGGCGCGTGACTGAGGCTGACGACGGTCTTGAACGACATCGCGGCGCCCACCAGCAGCAGCACCACGGCGGAGGTGATCCCCGCCCTCGTGAACACCTGCGGCAGGTCCGCCAGCCGCATCGACCCCAGCACCAGAAAGCTGATCAGCAGCGCATAGGCCACCGCCACGGCAGCGGCCTCGGTCGGGGTGAATACGCCGGCAAGAATGCCACCAAGGATCAGGACAGGCGTCTGCAACGGCACCACCGCTCGTTTGCAAATGGTGCGAAACGCCGGGCTGACCATCCGGCGCAGCCCCAGCATCAGCCCATGGGCAAACAGAACCGCGCCAAGGAACACCAGCCATTTGATCTGCGCTCCGGCCCCCTCGCCCAGCGGGACAAACTGTGCCAGCAACAGGCCAAGGTTGAGCCGCACCAGCCCAAAGGAGAACCAGCGCTCCATCGCGCCGATCTCAACGCTGTCGAACACCACCCGCCGTGCGGCCGGCAGCTCATACCGGTTGGCCATGGCGCGGACCATGATCATCAGGCCGACGCCGACCAGAACACCCGGAACGATGCCTGCGAGGAACAGCGCGGCAACGCTTTCGCCCATGACATAGGCATAGATGATCATGATGCCGGATGGCGGAATGATTGGCCCGATCACCGAACTGGCGGCAGTGACGGCCGCGGCGAATTTGCGACTGTAGCCTTCGCGCTCCATCGCAGGGATCAACATGGACCCAAGGGCAGAGGTATCGGCCACGGCAGAGCCCGAGAGGCCGGCAAACAGGATCGACGACAGGATGTTCACCTGCGCCAGACCGCCGCGCAGATGACCCATCAGCGCCTGCGAGAATTCGACCAGCCGAACGGTGATACCACCGCGATTCATCAACTCGCCCGCCAGCATGAAAAACGGGATCGCCATCAGCGGAAAGCTGTCCATCCCGTTATAGAGGTTGCGATACAACAGGGTGAGATCGCGTTCTTGGCCATTCAGCCACAGCAGGGCACCCGGGGCTGCCAGAAGACAGAAAAAGACCGGCAGACCGACCAGCAGAAGAAACAGGAACAGCGGCAGGAACCAGATCAGCATCACTCGGCCCCTCCGATGGTCATGCCCGGACGGTCCGGCAGGCGATCACCCTGACCGAACAGTCGCACGATGCGTTCCAGGATCAGCTCGATATTGACCAGGATCAGCAGGCCCAGGCCCACCACAAGCGACAGCATCATCCAGCTGCGGGGCACCCGGTGCCAGCTGTCAAAACCGAGAGAGGTCGGAACATAGAGCGAGGCGGTGGCAAACCGCCCGCCAAGACCGGTGACCTCCCTATATCCGATCTGAATACCAACGATCAGCACGGTCAGGCCAATCGCCAATAGCAGCAGCTGCAGCAGGTGGAACAGCCGCCCACGCAGCAGGGAGTCGATAACATCAATGGCCACAAAACCACCGTTGCGCAGTGCGGTCGGCGCCATCAGGCCGATCATCCACAACATGCAGAACCGCGCGGCCTCATCCGGCCAAGGCAAGGCACTGCCCAGCACGTAGCGAAAGAAGACCTGAATCAGGATCGCCAGAACCATCAGGCCAATGGCAAAAACGCCCACCCATCGGCCGAGCGCAAGCAGGCCGGTGTTGAGCGGGCGCAGTATGTTCAGGACCGACAGAACTGCCGTCATCGCGTCTCTCTCCTCCCCCCAATGTGCCCGCACCAACCTCCCTTGGTGCAGGCAGCCGGTCGCTAGCGTGACACGGCGATCTGGCCCATCTGGCCCTTGTAGAATGTCAATGCGTCCCCTTCTTCGCGCATGGTGGCGCGGTCAACGTGACCCAGCACGATGGCGTGGTCTCCCCCGTCATGGATGGCTGAACGGGTGCATTCAAACCGCGCCAGACAGTTTTCCAAGAGCGGCACCCCGTTTTCGTTGCGCTCCAGCTGCAAATGGTTCAGCCCAAAAGCATCTTTTGCGACCTGCCAACACAGATCATCCTGATCCGCCGCCAGAACGTGGATGGCGTAGTGGCGGGCTCTCTCGAAATAGGGAAAGCGCCGCGAGTTGCGGTCGGGCGACCACAGCACCAGCGGCGGCGTCAGCGAGACCGAGGAAAAACTGTTGGCGGTGATCGCCACAACCCCCTGATCGGAGGCTGCGGTCACGATGGTGACCCCAGTTGCGAACCGGCCAAAGGCGTCACGCAGCAGCCGCGTGTTGTCCGGTGCCGGAACAAAGCTGTGTTTGCCCTGCCCTGCATGTGCCGACATCATGCGACCTCCCGGCCCAATGCCGCCTCGTACAGGGTGAACCAGGTCGGGCGGTCCAGCTCGACCTTCAGCGCGTCAGAGGCCTGTTTGATCCGCTCCAGATTATTGGTGCCCAGCACCGGCAGGATCTGAGCCGGGTGCCGCAACAGGAAGGCTATGGCGACGGCGGCGCGGTCAACGCCTTGCGCGGCAGCAATCACATCCAGCCGATCGGCCAATTGGCCGCTCCCGGTCATCAGCCCCCCACCGCCAAGCGGTGACCACGCCATCAGCGCATGCCCCTGCCGCTGATGAAAGGCCAGATCGCCGTTGGTGAAGGGGCTGATCTCGGACAAAGAAAGTTCGATCTGATTGGTGGCCAGCGGCGTCTTCATCGCCGATTGCAGCAGCTCCCAATCCCAGGGACGGAAGTTCGACACGCCGACGGCGCGCAACTTGCCTGCGGCGACCAGCGCGTCCAGCGCGGCCCCTGTCTCGACATGATCCATCAGCGGATCCGGCCGATGGATCAGCAAGAGGTCGATATGGTCGATGCCCATTTCCATCAGCGACGTCTCAACCGAACGGGTGATATGGGCGGCGGAGGTATCGTAATGTTTGACCGTCGCGTCCGCATAGCGCCCGACTGGAGCCACGATATCGCATTTGGTGACGATCTCCATCTGCTCACGCAGGGCTGGATTCGCCTTCAGCGCCCGCCCCAGGATCCCTTCGGCTGTATAGCCGCCATAGATATCGGCCTGATCAAAGGTGGTGATCCCCTGCGCCAGACAGGCCTCGATCTTGGCCTCGACATTGGCGGTTGAGGTATCGCTGTCATCGCCAAGACGCCACATGCCATAGACCAGACGGCTGAACTCCAGCCCTTCTGCGATCTCGATCCGTTCCATCAACGACGTTCTCCGTTCCCTAGGGGTGTCGCCGGGGTCGATTGCGGCACCCGGCCATATTCATGCGGCAGTGAGCAGGTTTTCAGATGTGGCATCACCCGCGCCCCGAAATGCCGCGCTTCCTCCAGATGCGGATAGCCCGACAGCACAAAGGCGCGGATGCCCATCTTCTGGTAGGCTTCCAGCTTTGACATGACCTGATCGGTGGATCCGACCAGCGCCGCCCCGCAACCAGAGCGTGCCCGCCCTATCCCTGTCCAGAGGTTCGGTTCGATAAACCCGAATTCATCCGCAATATCGCGGTTCTTGGCCTGATGCGCCACGCCCAGCGAGGTGGCATCCAGCGCCCGCTCCCGAATGGCCTTGCCCTGCGCATCATCCAGTTTCGATACAAGGTGATCGGCGTATTCATAGGCTTCTGCCTCGGTGTCGCGGACAATCACATGCACCCGCAGACCATAATCAAGCGTACGCCCATAAGTTTCCGCGACGCTATGAACCGCCTGCATCCGACCGGCCAGATCTTCCATCTTTTCCGGCCACATCAGGTAGACATCGCAATGTTCACCGCAGAGCTCCAGCGCCGCCGGGGAATAGCCCCCAAAGTACAGCAGCGGCCCGCCGGTCTGATAGGGTTTCGCCGGATCGGTAGTCAGCCCTTCGAATTGGTAAACCTCGCCCTTGTGGTTGATCTCATCCCGGGTCCAGGCCTGTTTCAGGATCTCCACCACCTCGCGTGAGCGCTGATAGCGAAAGCCGCTGTCGGCGGTCTCCCCCGGAAAATCGGAGGAGATAATATTGACCGTCAGCCGCCCCTTCAGCATGTGATCCAAGGTGGCCAGGGTACGCGCCAGCATGATCGGCTGCATCTCGCCGCAGCGCACCGCTGCCAGCATGTTGATCCTGTCAGTGATCGGCGCACAGCCCGCCACAAAGCTGAGCGTATCCTGACCCACCTGATAGGACGACGGGCAAAGGATATTGCGAAACCCCTGCGCCTCTGCCTCTTTCACGATGTCAGAGCAATGCGCCCAGGACGACCGCAGGTCACCATCCGGTACACCAAGAAACTGGTAATCGTCCGAGCAGAGTGCCGCAAACCAGGACACTTCGACCGCATCAAGATCCGCGGATGTTACCGGAACAACGCTCATCGGTCTCTCCCTCGCAGTTGGCAACTTAACTCTTGCATAGCCTGCGCCTTGATGTAGATCAATGGTGTATCAATTTTTCTCACATGGTGACGATTGGCCCCATGCCCACTGCCCGCTCCACTGCCAGCGCGCTGCCGCTTTACCTTCAGATCAGCGAGTCCCTGACCCGTGAGATCGCGGCCGGAAGGTTGGCCGACGGGGAGCGACTGCCGCCCGAGCGTCAGCTGGCGCAGCAGTATGGAACCACCGTAAGAACCCTGCGCAAATCCCTGTCGGAGCTAGAAAAACAGGGGATGCTCGAACGGATTCAGGGATCGGGAAACTACATCCGCACCACCCAGTCAGTGCAAAGCGTCTATTCGATGTTTCGGCTGGAGCTGCCCGGCGGTGGTGGCTTGCCCACGGCAGATGTTCTGTCGGTGACCGCGCTCGCCAAGCCCGAAACACTGCCCGAATTTGGCAGGTCAGGCAGTGGCACCCGGATCAGGCGGCTGCGGTATCTCGATGATGTGGTGATCGCCGTTGAAGAGATTTGGCTGGATGGTGGCGCGGGACAGGTTGATGCCGGACAGCTGTCCGATTCCCTCTATAGATATTATCGGCTGCATCTGGGCTTCTGGATCAGCCGAGCCGAGGATCGGGTATCGCTTGGTCGGGTGCCCGACTGGGCGCCGACACGGTTTGGCAAGCCCCCGGGCGCGACGGTTGGGTATATCGAACGGCTAAGCTGGGCACAGGATGAGGCCGCCGTGGAGTTCTCACGCACTTGGTTTGACCCGGACATGGCGCTTTATGTGCAGCGCCTGACGTAGGAGGAAACATGTCACACCCCACCACCTATGGGATCATCGGCTGCGGCATGATGGGCCAGGAACATCTGCGCAATATCGCCCTGCTGGACAACACGCGGGTCGGTGCGATCTATGAACCCAATGCGGCCATGCGCGAGATTGCCGCCACGCTGACCCCTGATGCAGCGTTCGTGGACAGTATCGAGGCCCTGCTGGCTGTCGCTGAGCTTGACTGCCTGTTGATCGCCAGTCCCAATTTCCGCCATCTGGAGCAGCTGGAGACCCTGTCCCGCCTGCGCCCGTTGCCGGTGCTGGTCGAAAAACCGCTGTTCACCAGTCTTGCCGATCTGGCACGACTGGACGGTTTTGCAGCAGATTATCCGGCCCCCGTTTGGGTGGCGATGGAATATCGCTATATGCCCCCCATTGCGGCTTTCCTGAAGCAGGCCCAGACAGCGACCGGCGGCATCAAGATGCTGAGCATCCGCGAGCATCGGTTTCCATTTCTCGCAAAAGTCGATGACTGGAACCGGTTTGACGCCAAATCCGGAGGCACCTTTGTTGAGAAATGCTGTCACTTTTTCGATCTGATGCGGCTGACGCTCGGTTCTGAACCGCTACGGGTTATGGCCAGCGGCGGTCAGGATGTGAACCATCTGGACGAACGCTATGCCGAGGGAACCCCGGACATCCTCGACAATGGTTATGTTATCGTCGACTTCAGCTGCGGCGCCCGGGCGATGCTGGACCTGTGCATGTTCGCAGAAGGCGCTGAATATCAGGAAGAGGTCGCCGCTGTCGGACCCACAGGCAAGATCGAAGCCTTTGTGCCCGGACCGGGGCGGTTCTGGCCCACCCATCTGGGCGCGCCGCCGCTGCCGAAGCTGGTGACCTCGCCACGCTCCCCCAAAGGCCCTGTAAAACAAGAGATTCCTGTTGATCCCGAACTTCTTGAGGCGGGTGATCACAACGGATCCACCTTTTATCAGCACCAGAAGTTTCTCGAACTGGTCCGCGGCGAACGCGCAACACCTGAGGTGACCCTTCATGATGGGCGGATGGCAGTGCTCATGGGGATGGCGGCGCAGATCTCCATTGCCGAGCGGCGCAGCGTAGAGATCTCAGAGTTGATCTGAGCGCGCCCCGGTGACGGGGATATTACAAGCCGATCACGATATCGGCCTGTAGCCCACCCAGCTCGGCGCTGATGCCCAGCCGGAGCGTCCCACCATGCGCGCGCGCAATATCGGTGACAATCGCCAGCCCCAGACCAACCCCGCTGCCAAGATCCTGATTGCGGGCAGGATCAAGCCGGGTAAAGGGCCGGGTCGCCTCGGTCCGGTCCGCCTCTGCAATGCCAGGACCGTCATCCTCGACCCTTATGCGCAGGAATTTCTCGGTCATGGCAACGGACACCCGTGCGCGGGTGCCATAACGCACTGCGTTTGAGATCAGATTCTGCACGGCCCGACGCATCGCTGCGCCGCGCAGCATCACCTTGCCTTCGCCGCTCATCTCGCCGAGCATCACATCCTTGCCCTGCCGCCGCCAGCCATCGACCAGCAGCGTGATCATCACATGCGGATCCACTTCTTCCGGCTCGCTGGTGGAGACACCGCGCGAGAAGTCGAGAAAGGCATCCAGGAGCGCCTGCATCTCGTCGACATCCTGACGCAGCGGCTCGGCCTCCTCGTCATCCAGCATTGACAGGCCCAGTTTCATGCGCGTCAGCGGCGTGCGCAGATCGTGGCTGACACCGGAGAGCATCAGCGTGCGCTGCTCCATCTGACGTTCGATCCGCGCTCGCATGTCCAGAAAGGCGCTGCCGGCGGCGCGCACCTCATTGGCCCCACGCGGCGAATAAGGCTCCGTTCGTCCCCGCCCAAAGGCCTGTGCCGCTTCCGCGAGCTGCTTGATCGGGCGCAGCTGGTTACGCATGTAGACGAATGCGATGACCGTCATCAGGAAACCAAAGACGATCATGGTGACAATCAGCTGATGCGGCGCCGCTGCCGTCAGTCGCCGCCTGTCAAACACCAGCGCCAGTGGCCCGTGTTCGCTATCCAGCACCAACTGCACCCGGCGCGTGTTGGGGAACTGGGCAGAGATGAACCGTGGCGCCGTCGCCTGCAAGGTGTCCCGCACCACCCGGCCCGAAAACTCCAGTAGCCCCATCTGATCCAGCGGTACCGGCTCCTCCGGCTCGAGAAAGCGCAGCTGCATCTGGAGCGGTCGCAGCAGCGGATCGGCCAGTTGCAGGGCCTCCTCGCGACTGCCAGCCGGTGCCATCATCTGCTCCAGCAGGCGCAGCTCGCGCAGCATTGTGAGCGTCATCTGGACCGTCAGATCCTCAAGGTCACGCTTGATGAACACAACCGAAATCACCAGTTGCAGCGTTACGATCGGCACCAGCAGGATAAGCGCCGCCCGCCCGTAAAGGCTGCGCGGCATATAGTGTTTGAGCCATTGAAAGAACATGCGCTACACCTACCGCGCGACCCCGCCGCTGAAAAGCAAAACGCGCATCTTCCGCGCCCCGTTTATCACCAAGGATCAGAGCAGATGCAGGCACCCGACGATTTCAATCCCCCCGCAGGCATCGCGGAGAATGTCGAACCGGGTCTGCGCCGTATCCTCGCACCGAACCCCTCTGCGATGACATATCGCGGCACCAATACCTATCTGCTGGGCCACAGCGATATTGCCATCATCGACCCCGGCCCAATGAGTGACGCCCATCTGCGGGCGATCCTTGACGCCGTGGAACCGGATCAGCGCATCAGCCACATTCTGGTCAGCCACAGCCATCTGGACCATTCCCCCCTCGCCCGGCCGCTTGCCAAGGCCACCGGCGCGCCGGTCTACGCCTTCGGCGATGCAACAACAGGGCGAAGCGCTGTGATGACGGAGCTGGCCGCCGCCGGCCTCGCCGGTGGCGGTGAGGGCATCGATGTGGATTTCACGCCAGACATTAGGCTGCGCGACGGTGATATCGTGGCCGGCCCGGACTGGCAGCTGGAAGTGATCCACACGCCCGGACATCTTGGCAATCATATCGCTTTTGCCTGGAAAGACGCCTGTTTTACCGCCGATCACGTGATGGGCTGGGCCAGTTCGCTGGTGTCGCCTCCCGATGGCGATCTGACAGATTTCATGGCTTCCTGCCAGCGATTGGCCGCGCGCAACTGGCGCGTCTTCTACCCCGGGCACGGCGCACCGGTTTGCGACCCTGCGGCCCGGCTCGCCTGGCTGATCACCCACCGCAAAGGGCGTGAGGCTGCGATCATGGCGGAGCTTGCGAAAGGACCGGCCACCGTGGCAGAGCTGACCGCGCGCATCTACACCGAAACTCCGGCAGCGCTGCGCATCGCCGCCGAGCGCAATGTTTTTGCCCACCTCGTTGATCTTGCAGGGCAATCCCGCGTCACATGCGCAGATCCTCTGTCATTCGGCGCGCTGTTCGCTCAGCTCCCATAGACAACCGGATGACCGCAGATTTTTTCAAAAAATCGCAAAACGACTCTGGACCTCATCAGATCCGACCGCTATACGGCACAAACCGTTCCGGCGTAGCTCAGCGGTAGAGCAGTTGACTGTTAATCAATTGGTCGTAGGTTCGATCCCTACCGCCGGAGCCAAAGATTTCAAGGGCTTGGAGATTACATCTCCAGGCCCTTTTCTTTTGTGAAGGCCGTCAGCCGGTGTCATGAGCCCTGAGACGCAGTACCAGCGGCACCATCGCCACCACAAGCACAGCGGCGACCAGAAACGGGGCACCGGGCAGATACCAGCCGGTCTCGCCGACAAACCGTTCAAACACCCCGGTAAGCACCAGCGGAGCCGCGACAGCAGCAACCGACGACAGCGAAGCGATGACGCCCTGAACCACACCCTGCTGATCCTCGCCAACCCGGTTGGCGGCAAATGCGGTGATCAGCGGCGGAGCCATATCTGACAGGGCGGCGATCGGCAAAAACACAATGACGACCCAGATGGCACTGGCAACGCCAAACCCGATCATGGAAATCACCGCCGCCACCATCGCGATGATCAGTGTTCTGAAATCCCCCAGGCGTTTGGTGAGCTGCGGCAGGATGCCCGCCTGTACCACGGCGATCAGAACACCATAGGCTGAAAGGGTCAGCCCGATGGTGAACCCGTCCCAGCCAAACACCTCGCGCCCCCAGAAGGACCAGAGTGTCGGGTAGACCAGATTGGCAAACTCGAAGACAAAGATACAGATCAAGGGGATCGCCAGACCGGGGATGGCAAAGGCGCGGAGGAGGGTCGCGAAGGGGTTGATATCACGGCGGCCAAACGGGCGACGGTTCTCCGGCTTCAGGGATTCCGGCAGAATGATCAGCCCGAACAGCACGTTGACCGCCGAAAGGCCCGCAGCGATCCAGAAGGGCGCGCTGATGTGCAGCCCCGACGCCATGCCGCCAATTGCAGGCCCCAGCACAAAGCCGATACCAAAGGCGGCACCGATCATCCCAAAGGCAGCGCCACGCTCTGCCGGTTTGGCGATATCCGATATATAGGCGGTCGCCGTGATATAAGTCGCCCCCGCCATCCCGGCGATGACCCGACCAACCAGCAGCATCCAATAGGTCTGGGCCAGCGCCATGATGACATAGTCGATCGTCAGGGTGACAAGCGCGAGGATCAGGATCGGCCGACGCCCATAGGCATCGGAGAGGCTGCCGACAATCGGGCCGAACAGAAACATGGCGGCGGCATAGGCCGACATCATGATGCCGCTCCACAACGCGCCTTCGGCGGTACTTTCGGCCCCCACTCTCAGCATTAGATCGGGCATGATCGGAAACACGATGCCAATGCCAATCGCATCAATCATCAATGTCGCAAGAATGAACAGAAAGGGGCCGGTCAACTTCATGGTGCTTGTCTTTTTTGATCTGAAACAGCGCCAACACGCGGCACAGCACTTAGTAGCTGAGGCGCGCGCGCAATGGGTAACCCTATTTCCGCAGCTTCGCGGCTTTTTGGCGCAGCGGTACAGAATGGCATCCTCGACGGCAGGCGGGCGACGTCAGCCCTCGGGAAATCTCACCTCGACCCGCAGTCCGCGCTGATCTGGTCCCGACATCAACGCCAGCTCCGCTTCGTGAAGGTCTGCAATCGCTTTTACCATGGCCAGCCCAAGCCCTGCCCCGGCGGTGTTGCGGCTGCGATCGAGCCGGTAGAGCGGATCCAGCACGCGGCTGCGTTCAGCCTCGGGTATTCCCGGGCCAGTGTCGGTGACTGACAGCCTGCGACCGCTCAAGTCGATTGCAATGCTGGCTCCCTCGCCGGCGTGGCGGATTGCGTTCTCGATCAGATTTGCCAGAAGCTGCATGATCAGGCTGCGGTCCGCATTGATAGTGACGGCATCGCTGACGCGGCAGGACAGCTCTTGCCCGGCGTCCTGCGCCACCGCCTCGTATATTTCATGCACCTGCTCCACGACTGCCGCCAGTTCGACGGGTGCAAAACCGTCCCGCCGCCGCTGGCTCTGCATCCGCGCAATCCGCTGAATGGCGCCAAAGATGGCAATGATATCATCCATCTGCGCAATCGCGGCCTCTCTATGGGCGGCCTGATCCTCGGCGTCTTCCGCCTGATCGAGATGCAGCCGCAGACGTGTCAGTGGCGTGCGCAGATCATGCGCAATATTGGCGGAAAAATCAGACATCTGCCGCATCGAGGCCTGCAAACGTTCGGTGGCACCGTCAATCCGCGCGGCCAGTTCATCAATATCATCGCGGATCACCCGGGGCGCCAGCCGAAGATCAAGATTGCCATCGGCAATACGGTCAAACCCCGCGCCGATCCGGTTCAGACGTCGCTGTGCCCGGATCCCGAAGATCAATCCGATGACCAGCGCAGGCAGCGACAGGATGATGACGAAGATAAGGATGACGCCGGTAAGATCCGCGCCAAAGGCACTGACACCGGGCGCATAGACCAGAAGGCGGCCATCCAGCACCGCACCGCTATAGATGCGCCAGCCGAGATCGGCGTCGCTGTCAAACTCCACATCGAAGCCCAGCTGGCGAGCGGTACCAGGGTTCCGCCCCGGCTGGTCAGAGGATATATCGTCCTCTTCATCTTCATCCTCGATCAGCTCAAAGATCCGGTCCAGAGTTTCCAGTGCCGCAGGTTGAAACAGCTGTTCGCCCTCCAGGATATCAAACCCCGGCCTGTCAAAAGCTCCCCGCAGCACGGGGCCGAGAACCTTGCCATCTGCGCGCAGAACGGCATAGCCGACACCGCTGTCGGAAAACACTTCGGCAGTCACGATCTGATCGGGGAAGCGCCCGGTGCGTGTCAGCCGATCGCTGATGCGCTGATATTCCTCCCGCAGCGCCGCTTCCGTCTCGGCGCGGAACTCTTCGGTGATGACATCGTCAAGCAGCAGCCCGCCAATGGTCAGCAGAACCAGAAACGCCAGCGACAGGGCAATCGCCTGACGCAGGGCGCTCATCCGCAACAGGCTCTTTATGAAGGATCTAATCAAGGAACATATACCCGGATCCGCGCACGGTTTTGATGAACTCCGTTCCGAAGGGTTTTTCAATCTTGTTCCGCAAGCGGCTCATATGGGTTTCGACAACGCTGGTGGCGGGATCGAAATTAATGTCCCAGACCCGTTCCAGCAGCATGGCGCGGGTCTGGATCCGCCCCTTGGAACGCATCAGAACCTCCAGCAGGCGAAACTCCTTGGGGTTCAGCAAGACGATCTGGCCATTGCAGGTACAGGTCTGGCTCAAGAGATCCAGCTCAAGCCCGCGATGAGAGAGCCGGGTTGTCATTTCTGCGGCCTCAGCCCGTCCGCGACGGCTCAGGGCGGTGATACGGGCCAGCAGCTCAGACATGGCGAAGGGTTTGCTGAGATAGTCGTCAGCACCGGCTTCCAGCCCCTCGACACGGTCCTCAACCGCGCCGAGCGCGGTGAGCAGGATCAAGGGGGTGGCAATCCGTGCAGAGCGCAGGGTTTTCAGCGCCGAAAGTCCGTCAAGATCCGGCGTCATCCTGTCAAAGATCAGGACATCATAGTCGCGGGTTGTTGCAGCCAGCAGCGCCTCGCGACCATTCTCGATCCAGTCGACCACATGGCCCGCTGCCATGAGGCCCTTGACCGTCCAGGTGCCAATTTCAGGATCATCTTCGAGCAGGAGAATTCGCATCAGGACTCCGCCGGTTTCAGCATCGCGCCCAAGTGACCAAGCCGGCCCCCTGGCGCTGCAATTGGGTGCAAGCTCGTTTCGGATGACCGGAGTTCAACGGATCACAATTAAGCTCCCCAAGGTTGAACCCGGCGCACCGGACGATCGGCAGTATTTGCCGACCGACAAGTCGGCGACGGGAGCTGGACAGGGCATCACGCCAGCACACGATGCCCGCGCCCCTGCATGCAGCGGATAAGAATGGTGCGGCGCTGTTTGTCGCGTTCATTCTGCCCGTCAAGCGCCCCGATACCACCGCCGAGTGCAGCTCCGATCCATGCGTCATCGGCGCGGTCTCCATCCTCACTGTCTACCGCTCCGATGATGCCACCGATCACCGCACCTTGAACAGCGCTGGATTTCAACGTTTTGTCTACGTGTTGTTCGGCCAACGCACGGCAGGCGCCCAAATCGGAGTGAAACCCGACTTGCTGCGGCCCATCTAACAGGAGCGGTTCTTCATAGCTGTCGCCACAGGCTCCAAGGGCGACTGCCGCGAGGCAGCCAAGATATAGCTTTTTCATGAATGGTCTCCGGCCAGCCGCCTGATCTGTCTTTCTCGCGGCGGCAAGGATGGTCTAGGGAATACTTCGATAAGGCCGGAGCCCACGCTCCGGCCCGTCATCAGATCCGGACGAGGTAATCAGCCTTTGTGATCGTCATCCTCATCGTCGTCATCGTCGCAATCGCACTCATCATCTTCGAGTTCATCAATCAGGCTTGCGAAGTCCAGCCCGTCCTCGAACTCATCGTCCAACAGCTGCTGCATCATTTCGGGTGAGGCCGCGGTTTGGGTCGCGGTGTTCAGGATCGAGCCATCGGTGGCTGACACCACGATCTCTGTCAGGCTGGTCGGACTGGCGACAACCGCAACAAACACAGGCGTGTCGTGAAGGTCATCAAGGCTGATTTCCACCAGTCGGCCTTCGGCGTTTTCCAATGCTGTGCGCATGACCTGATCAAAGGTGACAGGCACGGCGAGCATATCCGCATAGGTCAGCTCGGCCTCTGCCACCTCGACCGGGGCCACCTCCGGCGCCTGCTGCGCGCGCAGGCTCTGTGCGGCAAAGCCACCTGCAATCAGGGTTGCGGTCATAACGATACGTGTCGTTGTCTTGGTGATCATCTTCCATTCCTCTCATCTATTGCGCCAGGGCGGTGGACGCCGTGTCTGGCTGATGAGACGAATATGCAGGTCCAGTCTTACAGGGTCTCTGCGCGGAGCTTACAATTCTGTAAGCTTGGGATTTTTTGGGCCACGGCAGAGGATCTGTCGTGGCCCGAAGCTGTATTCTTTATATCTGGCAGAACCTTAGGCGAGGCTTGGCAGCCAGAGCACGATAGAGGGGAAAGCAACCAGCAAAGCGATGGTAATACCATCGGCAATGAAGAACGGCGTCACGCCCTTGAACACATCCTGCACCGTCAGATCGTCCCGCACACCCGCAACGACAAAGCAGTTGAGACCGATCGGGGGGGTGATCAGGCAGAACTCGGCCATTTTCACCACCAGAATACCAAACCAGATCGCACACATCGGCCCGGACATGCCAAATGTGCTTTCCGCCGCTGAAACGTATTCACCTCCGTTGAGCGCCATCACCGCCGGATAAACCACCGGAAGCGTGAGAAGCAGCATACCGATGGCGTCCATGAACATGCCGAGCACCGCATAGGCCAGCAGGATGCAGATCAGGATCAGCATCGGCGACAGGGTGAGCGAGGTGATCCAGTCGGAAAACGCCGCCGGCAGTTCAGCAAAGCCAAGGAAGCGGACGTAGATCAGGACGCCCCAGATGATTGTAAAGATCATCACCGACAGTTTTGCGGTTTCCAGCAGCGCGTCCTTGAACTCCGCCCATCGCATCCCGCGATACAGCGCCATCAGAAACACCACAAAGGCCCCGATTGCGCCACCCTCTGTCGGGGTCCCCCAAGCATCGCCCCCAAAGGGGTTGTAGACAAACAAAATGATCGTCGCGACCACAAACAGGATCGGCAGCGCAGGCGGCAGCGAGACAAAGCGCTCGCGCCAGGTAAAGCCGGTGACAGCAGGGCCAAAGCCCTTGATCGTCATCGCCATGCCGATGATCAGCAAACCGTAAATCAGTGCCGAGAAGGCACCGGGGATAAAGCCTGCCAGCAGGAGCTTGCCCACGTCCTGTTCGACGATAATCGCGTAGATAACAAGGATCGCAGAGGGCGGAATCAGCGAGGCCAGCGTGCCGCCGGCCGCCACCACACCTGCGGCAAAGCGTTTGTCGTAACCGATTGCCAGCATCTCGGGGATCGCGATCCGGGCAAAGACGGCGGATGTCGCAACAGAGGCGCCAGAGACGGCGGCAAAGCCCGCCGTGGCAAAGACGGTCGACACCGCCAGCCCGCCCGGCACCCAGGCCAACCAGCGTTTTGCGGCCTCAAACAGCGCTTTGGTGAGGCCTGCGTAATAAGCGAGATAGCCGATCAGGATGAAGGTCGGAATGAGGCTCAGCGCCTGGCTTGAGACCTTGGAATGGGGCACCTGCCCTGCGGTCTTCACGGCGATGGTCAGCGCCTTCGTGAACCGCGCCGGATCATAGCCAAACTTGGCCCAGAAGATCCAGACAAGGCCGACCAGCCCAGCGAGACCGGCGGCAAAGGCCACCCGCATCCCCAAGAACACAGTTATCAGAAGAAAGCCGCTGACCCAGAGGCCAATTTCGATAGGTTCCATAGTCTGCCCCTTTAGTCGCGGTCACTGGCGGTGGTCGACACCCCGCCCAGATGTTCAGCCTCGGCCGCTGCCTGCTCTGCGGCGCTCTGCACCAGCGGAACCGCAGCCGGGCTGTCCAGCCCCAGAACCAGCGCGCGGCCATAGCCCCAGACCTGCAGCAACAGGCGCAGGCACAGCACGCCAAATGCGACCGGCGCCAGCAGCTTGGCCGGCCAGATCGGCAGACCGATATCGATGGAGCTGTCGCGGCTCCACAGGGGGGCGGCAAAATCGAAGGAGCGCTGGAAATGCGACCAGCTGCCCCAGAGCAGCGCCAACATCAGGGCCAGGATCAATAACACCGAGAACAGCTCAAACAGCCAGAGTGCACGCCCCCGCAGCGACGAGATCACCAGATCCATGCGAATATGGCTGCCGTCGCGCTGAACAAAGGAAATGCCCATAAAGGCGATCAGCGGCATCACCTGTTCGATCCAGTCCACATAGCCAGGTAGCGGCGCGTTGAAACCATTGCGCCCGCCAACCGAGACCACCGCAAGTACCATCAGCGAAAACACCGCAAGACCACTGACCAGGGCCAATCCGCGTTCCAGCCGCAGCAGACGCCTGTCCAAACTGCTGATCAGGCTGTCATCTACCAGCACCGCCGCACTGCCTGCCATCGTCTGCCCCCGTCATATCTACTTTGCAATCACGTAAGAAAGGGCCGGCGCAGCTTTGCCCGGCCCTTTCATCACTTGGATGAAAATCAGCTTCCCGAACGCAGGTCGCTCAGGGTTTTCTGCACCAGGTCATAAAGCTCCTGCGCAGGCAGTCCCTGCGCGCTCATGTCGGCGATCCACTGCTCGCGGATCGGATCGGCGGCAACCTTGCGGAATTCAGCCAGCTGATCCTCGGAGATCGTGACCTTCTCGACGCCTTTTTCGGCCAGAACACTGTCCCATTTCTCAAGCAGCACGCCATAGTTCGCAAGGTAATGGGCAATTGCCTCATCCACCGAGCTGTCCAGGGCTTCACGCTCGGCATCGCTCAGCGCGTCGTAGGCATCGGTGTTCACGACCACCGGGCAGTTCACGGTGCCGGGGTTGAGGTTTTCGGTCCACCAGTCGGCCTTGTTGATGGTGCCAAAGCTGAGATGCGCGTGCTGGGCAAAGGCAACGGTATCGACAACGCCGGATTCCATCGCGTTATAGGCTTCTGTTGCAGTCACGGATGTCGGCACCGCGCCCACGGCAGAAAATGCCTGACCGATGCCGCCGGTGGCCCGCACCCGCATATCCTTGAACTCACCCAGCTCATCGCGCGCTTCGCCGGTGCCGACGATATTGTACTGCGGCATGGGTGAAGTCATCAGCAGCTTGGCGTTCCAGCGCGCCAGATCCTTTTGTACGGCCGGATGTGCATAGACCGCATGGCTGACAGCGACTTCCTCTTCCAGCGTATTCACGCCAAGGAACGGCAGTTCCAGCACTGTGATCGACGGGTTCTTGTCGCGGTGGTAGCCCGCGCAGAACTGCGCCATCTCGAAGGCACCGATGGAAATCCCGTCAAGATTTTCCTTGTTCTTCGACAAGCCACCATAGCTGATGTTCATGGTGAATTCGCCGCCGGTTTTCTCGGACACGAGCTCAGCCAGCTTTTCGACATGTTCGGTAAAGGCGCGGCGTTTGCCCCAGACAGAAACGTTCCATTCGGTGGCCGCAGCGCTGCCTGCAATGGACAGGCCGACAAGCGCCGCAGTTGCGGCGGTCAAATTGGTCTTCATGAGTACCTCCCAGTTTGTGCCCTTGTCCCTCTTGCGCCCCCCCCTGCACCTTGGCGTCGCCGGGTGCCGGGCTTGCTGTGATCCTGCGATCACAGCCCTCAGGTCCGCAGAGTTGCGAGCATCTGGCACCACGCTAGCGCTAAGCCAGGGCGCTGCCAACCCCACAAGGCGCTGGTGCGCCATGGGCACAAAACCTGCCTGACAACTTGGCAGCGGTCCGCAGACGCGCCCGGCCCCATGGACCGACAGGCACCCGAGGGCGTCGCACCCTGGCACAGTTTGCCGCAGGCGATGGTGCCAGTCGGTGCCCGTTGATAGCGCCAGCATTGGGCAGGCCGCTGATTTGCCAGCACGGGCGCTCCGGTCGATATTTACACCTAACATCATGATAAACAAAATATTAATTTGCCAACGCCATAATAAGTTTACTACCTCAGACCAACCTCGGAAATAGATTTACAGGTAAATCCTTATTCCTCGGACACTTATTTCCTTATTTTCAAGCTTGGGTATTATCGCTGTGGAGGACGGAAAAGGTTTGACACATCTCGCTGTGCGCTGTGGTGTGCCATTCCGAGAACAGACTGGAGGGAGGGACACAAGATGACCCAGGAGAGCGACAGCAAAGCCTATGCGCCGTCGGAGGAGACGGTTGCACGCGCCCATGTCAACGCTGCACAATACGACGAGATGTACGCCGCTTCGATGCGGGATCCCGAGGGGTTCTGGGGCGAACAGGGCAAGCGGATCGACTGGATCAAGCCCTTCAGCCAGGTGAAGGATGTGGATTTCACACTCGGCAATGTCTCGATCAACTGGTACGCGGATGGCACATTGAACGTCTCCGCCAACTGTATTGATCGCCACCTGGACACCCGAGGCGATCAGACCGCGATCATCTGGGAACCGGATGATCCGCAAGAGCCTGCCCAGCATATCTCTTACAAACAGCTGCATACCCGTACCTGCCGGATGGCAAACATCCTAGAGACCATGGGCGTGCGCAAGGGCGACCGGGTGGTGATCTACCTGCCAATGATCCCCGAAGCGGCCTATGCCATGCTGGCCTGCGCCCGCATTGGCGCCATTCATTCCATCGTCTTTGCAGGCTTCTCCCCCGATGCGCTGGCGGCCCGGATCAACGGCTGCGACGCCAAGGTGATCATCACCGCCGACGAGGCGCCGCGCGGCGGCCGCAAGACCCCGCTGAAATCAAACGCCGACGCAGCCCTCTTGCACACAAAAGACACAGTGAAATGTCTCGTGGTGAAGCGCACCGGCGGTCAGACCACCTGGGTCGACGGGCGCGACTACGACTACAACGAAATGGCACTGGAAGCAGATGATTACTGCAAACCGGCCGAGATGAATGCCGAGGATCCGCTGTTCATCCTCTACACATCCGGCTCAACCGGCCAGCCCAAGGGCGTGGTGCATACCACCGGCGGCTATCTGACCTATGCCGCGATGACCCACGAAATCACCTTCGATTACCACGACGGCGACATCTACTGGTGCACCGCGGATGTGGGCTGGGTCACCGGCCACAGCTATATCGTCTATGGCCCGCTGGCCAATGGCGCCACCACGCTGATGTTTGAGGGCGTGCCGACCTACCCGGATGCCTCGCGCTTCTGGCAGGTCTGCGACAAGCACAAGGTGACGCAGTTCTACACCGCACCCACCGCCCTGCGCGCCCTGATGGGTCAGGGCAATGAATGGGTCCAGAAATGCGATCTTTCCTCGCTGCGCACCCTCGGCACCGTCGGCGAGCCGATCAATCCGGAAGCCTGGACCTGGTACAATGATGTGGTCGGCAAGGGGAAATGCCCCATTGTCGACACTTGGTGGCAGACTGAAACCGGCGGCCATCTGATGACCCCCCTGCCCGGCGCCCATGCGACCAAACCGGGTGCTGCGATGAAACCCTTCTTTGGTGTGGCCCCCGTTGTTCTGGACCCGCAGTCCGGCGAGGAAATCGACGGCAACGGCGTCGAGGGCGTGCTCTGCATCAAGGACAGCTGGCCCGGCCAGATGCGCACCGTCTGGGGTGATCATGAGCGGTTCGAGAAAACCTATTTCTCCGACTACAAGGGGTACTACTTCACCGGCGACGGCTGCCGCCGCGACGGGGACGGCGACTACTGGATCACCGGTCGGGTCGATGACGTGATCAATGTCTCCGGCCACCGCATGGGCACCGCTGAGGTCGAAAGCGCGCTGGTGGCCCACGCCGCCGTGGCCGAGGCCGCCGTGGTTGGCTACCCGCATGAGATCAAGGGCCAGGGCATCTATTGCTATGTCACCCTGATGAACGACCGCGAGCCCTCGGATGAGTTGATGAAGGAGCTGCGCACCTGGGTGCGGACCGAGATCGGGCCGATTGCCAGCCCGGATGTGATCCAATGGGCGCCGGGTCTGCCAAAGACACGGTCGGGCAAGATCATGCGGCGTATCCTGCGCAAGATCGCCGAGAACGATTTCGGCTCGCTTGGTGACACTTCGACCCTCGCCGACCCCTCCGTGGTCGACGACCTCATTGCAAACCGGGCCGACAAAGGATGATTGCTGACATGGAGACTGATGTTCTCACCCGCCCTGCGGTTCTGATCCTGCTTGGACCGCCCGGCGCTGGCAAAGGCACCCAGGCGCGTAAACTGGAACAGAGTTTTGGCCTTGTCCAGCTATCCACCGGCGATCTGCTGCGGGCTGCCGTCGCTGCGGGCACTCCGGCGGGCCTCGCGGCAAAAGCCGTAATGGAGGCAGGCGAGCTGGTCAGCGACGAGATCGTGATCAACATCCTGCGTGACCGGCTGGCGGAACCGGATTGTGCAAAGGGCGTCATCCTGGATGGCTTCCCCCGCACGACGGTCCAGGCGGAGGCACTGGACAAGCTGCTGGCGGAAACCGGTCAGCGGATCAACGCCGCTGTCAGCCTGGAGGTGGACGATGCCGCAATGGTGGCGCGGGTTGCCGGACGGTATACCTGCGCAGGCTGTGGCGAAGGTTATCACGACCAGTATAAACAGCCACGCGTCGAGGGCACCTGTGACGCCTGTGGTGGCACCGAG
Organism: Phaeobacter sp. JH20_29; assembly: GCF_048056175.1. Lineage (NCBI taxonomy): Bacteria > Pseudomonadati > Pseudomonadota > Alphaproteobacteria > Rhodobacterales > Roseobacteraceae > Phaeobacter > Phaeobacter sp. JH20_29. The sequence goes on along the minus strand of NZ_JAYMWO010000013.1, from coordinate 131,857 downwards.
ATGACGCGTCGGGCGGACGACAATGCCGAAACCGTAGGCAGCCGTCTGGCCGCCTATCATGCCCAGACCGCGCCGCTCATCAGCTATTACGACGACAAAGATGTGTTGAACCGAATCGATGCAATGGGCGAGATCAACCAGATCGCGAACTCGCTGAGCAAAGTTGTGCGTGCTGCAACCGCTTGACGAAGGTCAGCGCGACGACGTTCAATCAAAGCGTGTTGTCGAAAAACATTAATTACCAGACAGGTCCGCAGAAATGTGGGCCTGTTTTCAATCCTCTCTGGCTTTTGAGGGGATGCGTGCCACATTGGTAGCTGGTGGACATGGGCTGGTTCCCATGGCACCCAGCACAGAACTGAACCAAAGGCGCGCGAGATGTCCGAAACCAGCTTTATCCCCGGTCCCGACAGCCTGCGGGCCTACCGAGACGCCCTAGGGTGTTTCGGCACTGGCGTGACCGTGGTAACCACCCGCACGGACCGTGGGCCGCTGGCAATCACAGCCAACAGCTTCACCTCGGTCTCGATGGATCCGCCACTGCTGCTCTGGTGTCCCGCCCGCGCGTCCAAACGCCACGATCCCTTTGTTGCTGCCACCCATTTTTCGATTCATGTCATGGCCGAGGATCAATTGGACATGGCGATGCATTTTGCCCGCAACGGCGAAGATTTTTCCTGTATTCCAGCGCGAGACAATGACGAGGGAATACCCGTTCTGCCTGATGTCATTGCCCGATTTGATTGCCGCACCCATGCCTGCCACGACGGCGGCGATCATAGTATTCTTGTCGGCGCGGTGCTGCGAACCACCAGCCGCCCGGGCAAGGGTCTGATCTTCAAACGCGGCCAATACGGCGGGTTTATGGAGCAGAGCTAACTTCGGATCTCCAGATCTGTCGCCCCCCTGCACAGCCACGCCAAGGTCCTAGGACAGCGGATCTTCGCGCCGTTTTGCCATAAGTCCCGTCAAACGCGCCCAGTCAGGCCAATGCGCGCCCAGATCATTCAGCCGCAGCAGCGACGAACCCGTGCCAGCCCCCCGGTCTGTCCTCTCCCGGACAGTATGCCCGGACCAGTCAGCGCCGCCACCGCCCATCCAATCATCGGGATCGTCATGATCATCATCGATCTCGGTCTTGCCCGATGCCGCTGCGTCAGTCGCCCGAGCAGCGCCCGGCGTATCGATGGTCGGCCCGGAACCGCAACTGGCCGTCTGCGGCGCCGTCTCCACCATTGCGGTTTCGGCCCCGCCGGACAGCCCATCCGACCAGAAGAAATCCGGCTGGGTCAGCGATACCGGCAGCCGGTCCCGCTTCAGCTCCAGCCGTGGCACCAATCTGATCGCATTCTGGCGGCACACTGATACGCATAGCCCGCATTGCATGCAGTCCGCCTCTATGAAGTCCAGCCCGCCTCCGTTCTCCGCTCCGATTAGCGCATTGGTGGGGCACATCCAGGTGCAGGCCTGACAGAGGGTGCAATCCCCAGTCAGCTCGATCCCGCCATAAGGGGCGTCCTGCGGCAACGCGATGACATCAGTGTCTTGCGACAGGGTCACACTGGCAAAGAGCTGCAGCGCCTCGCGCCGACGGCGCGGCTTGGCGTTGCTCTCGGTGTCGACACACCGGTGCTCCATCACCGGCAGCTGCGCAATACCTTCCGCCAGCAGCTGCTCCAGATGCGCCGCCGAATGGAACAGGACCACCCGCCCCTCAAGCCCCAGACAAGCGGCCAGCTCCATCTCCCGCAGTTGCGCCAGACGCGCGTTCTCTTCAATTGCGGATTCCAGCAGCACCCAGTCAAACCCGTCGGAAATCGCGTGTAACAGATCCGCGTGACCAGCGCGTTCCAGACCGCTGGTGGCCGCGGCTGTGACATCCATACCCGCAACCGGGGGATGGTTCTTCAACCAGGATAGCTGCTCCACTGCGCGGGCATCATACATCACCAGCACCTGATCGGAGCGCGGCGCCGACGCTCCCAACCGCGAATGCTGCTGACGCCGCCGCACCGCCGCCTCACAGAGATCTGCCAGCGGCCAGCGCACCTGGCTTTCGGGGTTATACCGTCGATAGGAGGCACCGGGATGCGACACCCGGACCGCAGTCCGCAGATCAGCCATTTCGCGCACATTGGGTTGAGAGCGCAGGCAGAGTTGCACATTTTCCCAGACAGTCATGGCCTCTCCCTTCAGATTGAGAACCAAACCACAGCCGAAAATCCCCATCGTTTGATGAGATGAGGCTAACATGGAATTTCGACCTGTAACGTGTAATCGAAAATAAGACTCAACTTTTAACTGTCATTTATTCTGAAAGATCCGCCCTATCCGATCGGCGGTCACGCCGTTTCTGTCGGCGTCAACAGCTGCTGAAGGGACAGGGAAATGGGCCACCTGCCCACAGACCGGGCGCAACTGGTGCAGAACCAGCCGCCGCACCGGCTGCAGCGCAACAACGACGGCAGGGTCACAGACCTGTCTCCACCATCTGGCGAATCTTTACAGCCTTTTCAAAATGGTCCAGCTCATGATGCTTGATCCACCATTCTGCCGCCTCCATCAGCGCCTCGGGATCGTCATTCCGATTGGCAAAAAACGCATAGAAGGAAAGGCCAACGCCATCCCCCTTTTTCGCGATCTTGTCGTTGCAGACGGCGATGATCTTTGCCCTCAAACTGTCTCTCATAAGATGCTTCCGCCCCCACCGCTGGCCTGCCGAGACAGGCGAGGATCACAGCGCCCAATAGCGCGCCTGTGCGCAATACAATAGAAAAGCCCCCGCCCGCAGAACAGCGGACAGGAGCCAGATCACTGCACTAAAGCTCAGTTCAGCGCGGCATCGGTGATGACATGGGTCCAGGCGCCTTCCGGCTCCTTGGTGATCACCGGGCTTGAGCCGCCATCAAGCAGCGTCTTCACCGTGCGCTGGTAATCAGCCTCGCTCAATGCGCCGTTGCTGCCAGCTGTCAGCTTGGCGACTTCCGACATCATCCGCTTCTGATGCTCTTCGGTCTGCGCGCCCGAGGCATCATTGTCCAGGACGATCTCTGCTGCGGCGTCCGGGTTCTCCTCAGCCCATTTCCAGCCCTTCATGGAGGCCCGGACAAAACGCTGCATCTTGTCGACAAAAGCCGGATCAGAAAGCTTGTCTTCGAGAACGTAAAGACCATCCTCAAGCGTTGCTACGCCCTGATCCTCATATTTGAAGGTAATCAACTCATCCGGCGACACGCCGGCATCAATCACCTGCCAATACTCATTGTAGGTCATGGTCGAAATGCAGTCGGCCTGACGCTGCAGCAGCGGATCGACATTGAAGCCCTGTTTCAGAACCTCGACGCCCTTCTCACCCTTGCCCTCGGTGGAAATCCCGAGCTGGCTCATCCAGCTCATGAAGGGGAATTCATTGCCAAAGAACCAGACCCCCAGCGTACGATTTGCCAGATCTTCAGGCGCTGCGATGCCAGTGTCCTTCCAACATGTCAGCATCATGCCCGAGCTTTTGTAGGGTTGCGCGATATTGACCAGTGGCAAGCCCTTTTCACGCGCCGCAAGCGCGGCCGGCATCCACTCGACCGTGACATCCGCACCGCCGCCTGCAATCACCTGCGTCGGCGCAATATCGGGACCGCCGGGCAGAATGGTCACATCGAGATTCTCGGCCTCGTAGAACCCCTGATCCAGCGCGACATAATAGCCCGCGAACTGGGCCTGCGTGACCCATTTCAGTTGCAGCTTCACCTCATCGGCAGCCTGCGCAACCGATGCCGTTCCCAGCGCCAATGCGGCGGCGGTCAGCAGTGTTTTCATCTGTCTTCTCCCTGTTGTTATGTCTGTTGTTCTTTGCGAACTCTGCGCGAATTTCCCTGTGTCTCCAAAGGTTTTTTCCAGTTTTTACGGGGCCGGGCAACGACGGCCCGCCCCCGCCTATCCCCGTTGCGACGGGTGCCAGAAAGTAAGCGTTTTCTCAACCAAAGCCATCATGCCGTAGAATGCCGACCCCGCCAATGCAGCCACCAGGATTTCGGCCCAGACCATGTCCAGCGCCAGCTGTCCGACCGAGGTCGAGATCCGAAATCCCATCCCCACCGTCGGTGAACCAAAGAACTCCGCCACAATGGCCCCCACCAGGGCCAGCGTTGTCGAAATCTTCAGACCATTGAAGATGAAGGGCAGCGCCGCAGGCAGGCGCAGTTTGAAGAACCCCTGCCAGTAGCTCGCCGCATAAGTCTGCATGAGATCGCGTTGCATGGCCGAGGTTTCCCGCAGCCCGGCCACGGTGTTCACCAGAACCGGGAAAAACACCATCACCACCACAACGGCCGCTTTTGACTGCCAGTCAAAGCCGAACCACATCACCAGAATCGGTGCGGTGCCGACAATCGGCAGCGCGGCCACAAAATTGCCAACCGGGAGCAATCCCCGCCGGAGGAAGTCACTGCGGTCCACCGCAATGGCCATCAAAAGCGCCGCGACGCAGCCGATGATATACCCAGACAGCGCCCCTTTGAGAATGGTCTGCTGAAAATCCTGCCAGAGAATGGGCAGGCTGGTCGCAAACCGCTCCGCAATGACCGAAGGCGCAGGCAGGATCACCAGCGAAACCGCAAGCCCCCGCACCAGAAGCTCCCAGACGACAAGAAGCGTCACGCCAAAAATTGCCGGGACAAGCAGCTTCACAACACGGGTATGGGCGCGTGGACCATTGGCCAGACTGCTGTTCAGCCACCAGCCTCCACACCAGACCAGCAGCGCAATCGCAACCATCGTCATGATCTGATCCCCTTGTTCTTCTGGCCGAAAATATCCCGGGTGAGCCGCGCAGCGGCGAGGGCAGAGCCCTTGGCCCAAACATCAATCATACGGTCACCCCCATCCGTTTCAGCACCAGCCGTTCGATCAGTCCCAAGAATGCAACCAACGCGGCGGCCAAGATCGCAGCCGCAAAGAGCGCCGACCAGATCTGTACGGTCTGCCCATAGTAGCTCCCCGCCAGAAGCCGCGCGCCTAGGCCCGCAACGGCGCCCGTTGGTAACTCCCCGACGATGGCCCCGACCAGCGATGCGGCAATGCCGATCTTGAGGGAGGCAAAAAGATAGGGAATCGAGGCAGGCAACCGCAGCTTCCAGAACCCCTGCCCGACACTCGCATTGTAGGTCTTCAGCAGGTCAAGCTGCATCTGGTCCGGGCTACGCAAGCCTTTCACCATCCCCACAACAACCGGGAAAAAACTCAGATAGGCCGAGATCACCGCCTTTGGCAGGATTCCCTGTACCCCGATGGAATAAAGAACCACGATGATCATCGGTGCCAGTGCAATAATCGGGATGGTTTGGCTGACGATGGCCCATGGCATCACCGACATATCCATCACCCGGCTGTGTACGATTCCAACCGCCAGAAGAATGCCCAACCCGGTGCCGATCACAAAGCCGAGAAGCGTCGCCGACAGCGTCACCTGACCGTGATAAATCAGACTGCGCTTTGAGGTGATCCTCTTCTCAACCGTGGTCTCCCAAAGCTCCACCGCCACCTGATGAGGAGCCGGCAGTCGGGGCCGGTCCTGCGACCAGACCTGTGTCACCACAGCGGGGTTGCCAAAAACCAGCCCAAACGCCGCCATATCTCGCCGCTCACGCGCGGTGGCCGGTGTCACCTCGGCACCCGCGCGTTCAGCAGCGTCCAGAACTCCCTTGATGTTCATCGGCACACAGGCCGCGTACCAGATCGCGGTTATCGCAGCGAGAACACTTAATATAGCAAGTGCGGTTTTCATGATCCTGCCCCTCCGGACCCAGCGCTCCGCGACCCCCTGTTTCTTCCACGAAAATGTCCCGGAAAATTGGAATCTTCCGGTGCCCTGCCCCGCAAACAGACCACATCAGTCATCGGCATGCCCCGCTCGCAGACCGTCACGAACACGATGCGCAATCTCGATGAACTCCGGGCTGTCGCGAATATCCAGCGGTCGGTCCTTTGGCAGCGGGCTGTCAATCACGTCATGGATCCGTCCGGGTCGCGGCGACATGACCACAATCTTGGTCGACAGATAGACCGCCTCCGGGATCGAGTGGGTGACAAAGCCGATGGTCTTGTTGGTGCGCGCCCAAAGCTTCAAGAGCTGCTCATTCAGGTGGTCGCGCACAATCTCGTCCAGCGCCCCAAAGGGTTCATCCATCAGGAGGATATCCGCATCAAAGGCGAGCGCCCGCGCGATCGAGGCCCGCTGCTGCATACCGCCCGACAGCTGCCAGGGGTATTTGCCGCCAAACCCGGTGAGTTCCACGAGGTCCAGAACCCGTTCGACCCGCTTGTCCTGCTCCGCCCTTGAGTAGCCCATGATCTCCAGCGGCAGCTTGATGTTCTTGGCGATGGTTCGCCACGGATAGAGCCCGGCCGCCTGGAACACATAGCCATAGGCCCGCTTGCGCCGCGCTTCATCGGGGGTCATGCCATTGACGCTGAGACTGCCACCGGTGGGCTGTTCCAGCGCCGCGATGCAGCGCAGGAAAGTTGTCTTGCCGCAGCCGGACGGCCCGATAAAAGAGACAAAGTCGCCGCGATTGATCTCCAGGCTGACATTCTTCAGCGCGTGCACCGGCCCGTCATTGGTCTGAAACGTCAGATCGAGCGCCTTCGCCTCTATGACAGGGCCAAGCGGGGTGATGTCGGAAGCGGCGGCCTGGGAGTTGAGCGCCTGGGTGGTCGTTTCCATGTTCATTTCTTCGCCTTGATTACACACAGGAAAACGGGCCGCCATAGCTGGCAGCCCGTCCCTGGATTACACACCTGTTGCCGGAATTCCCGACCGCTCCACCGGGCGCGGCGCCGTCAGCTCCTTCCAGGTCGACAGCGCCTTGTTCACAGTGGCATTGGCCTCGCGGGCGACGAACTTGCCATGGCCCTCCTGACAGCGGATCTCGCCGTCATGCACCGCCACATGGCCGCGGGTCAGGGTAAAGCGCGGCAATCCCTTCACCTCATGTCCCTCGAACACGTTATAGTCGATCGCCGACTGCTGGCTGGCCGCGGAAATCGTCTTGGTCTTGGCCGGATCCCAAACCACCAGATCGGCATCGGCGCCAACCAGAACAGCACCCTTTTTCGGATAGCAATTCAGGATCTTGGCAATGTTCGTGGAAGTCACGGCGACAAACTCATTCGGGGTCAAACGTCCGGTTTCCACGCCATGGGTCCACAGCATCGGCATCCGGTCTTCCAGACCGCCGGTGCCGTTCGGAATCTTGGTGAAATCGCCAACGCCATAGCGTTTCTGCTCGGTGGTAAAGGCACAGTGGTCCGTCGCCACCACTGACAAGGAGCCCGACTGCAAGCCGTTCCAGAGCGAGTCCTGATGCTGCTTGTTGCGGAACGGCGGCGACATCACCCGGCGTGCGGCGTGGTCCCAGTCCGTGTTGAAATACTCGCTCTCATCCAGCGTCAGATGCTGGATGAGCGGCTCGCCCCAGACGCGCTTGCCCTGCATGCGGGCGCGGCGAATGGCCTCGTGGCTGTCCTCGCAGGAGGTATGCACGACGTACAGCGGCACACCTGTCATGTCGGCAATCATGATGGCGCGGTTGGTGGCCTCGCCCTCCACCTGCGGCGGGCGGGAATAGGCGTGTGCTTCGGGGCCGGTGTTGCCTTCTGCCAACAGCTTGGCCGACAGCTCCGCCACCACATCGCCGTTTTCAGCATGCACCATGGCTATGCCGCCAAGCTCAGCCAGCCGCTGGAAGGAGGCATAGAGTTCGTCATCATTCACCATCAGCGCGCCCTTATAAGCCATGAAGTGCTTGAACGTGTTGATGCCGCGCTCCTGGATCACGGTCTTGATATCGTCAAAAACCTGCTCGCCCCACCAGGTCACCGCCATGTGGAAAGAGTAGTCGCAGTTGGCGCGGGTCGATTTATTGTCCCAGCGTTTCAGCGCGTCCAGCAGGCTCTCGCCTGGATTCGGCAGCGCAAAATCCACCACCATGGTGGTGCCCCCCGCCAGCCCGGCCCGGGTGCCGCTTTCAAAATCATCCGAGGAATATGTCCCCATAAAGGGCATTTCGAGATGCGTATGCGGGTCAATCCCCCCCGGCATCACATAACAGCCGGTGGCGTCCAGCTCCTCGTCGCCTTTCAGGTTCGGGCCAATCTCGGTGATCACCCCGTTCTCGATCAGCACATCCGCTTTATAGGTCAGATCGGCCGTCACGACGGTGCCGTTCTTGATGACTCTACTCATGGTAACAACTCCCTGGATTGGGGCGTGTTTCTACGCCTCCGCGTGTTCTTTAAGAACAGGTGCCCTGTTCCTCTGGTTGTTCTTCTGGCCGGAAATATCCCGGGGGAGCGGCCCGGCGGGCCGCGGGGGCAGCGCCCCCTTCACTGCACGCCGCAGATTGCCGCAACCCACACCCCAAACCTTTCCGGGGCGCATCTCACGAGACGATCTCTGCAGTTTCCAGCACCGCATGTAGCATGACATCGGTTCCGGCGGCCGCCCAGTCCTTGGAAATATCCTCGGCTTCATTGTGGCTCAGACCGTCCACACAGGGGCACATGATCATCGCCGTCGGCGCCAGATCATTGATCCAACAGGCATCATGTCCTGCACCTGACACGATATCCATATGGCTATAACCGAGCCGCTCGGCCGCCGAGCGCACCGCGCTGACGCAGCCCTCATCGAAGGTGACAGGATCAAAATGACCGACCGGTTCAATCTCCAGCCCAAGGCCCAGCTCGTCGGCGATCTCCTTCGCCTTTACCTCGTATTTCGACCGCATCGACGTCAGCTTTTCAAGATCGGGCGACCGGAAATCGACGGTGAAGACCACCTTTCCGGGGATCACATTGCGCGAGTTCGGGTAGACGTCACAATGTCCGACTGCCCCGACCGCATGGGGCTGATGCGCCATGGCAATCTGATGCGCCGCCTCCGTCATGCGCGCCATGCCAAGGCCTGCATTGACACGCATGTTCATCGGGGTCGATCCGGTATGGGCGTCCTTGCCCGTGACCGTACATTGCAGCCACCACAGGCCCTGGCCATGGGTCACCACGCCGATATCCTTGTTTTCCGCCTCAAGGATCGGCCCCTGTTCGATGTGCAATTCGAACATCGCGTGCATCTTGCGCGCGCCAACCTCTTCATCGCCCACCCAGCCAATGCGTTTCAGCTCGTCACCAAAGGTCTTTCCCTCGGAATCTTCCCGCGCATAGGCCCAGTCCTGCGTATGCTTGCCTGCAAAAACACCGGAGGCCAGCATCGCCGGAGCGAACCTCGTGCCTTCCTCATTGGTCCAATTGGTTACCACGATCGGATGTTTGGTCTTGATGCCTAGATCATTGAGTGTGCGGATGACTTCGAGCCCGCCCAGCACCCCAAGGACGCCGTCATATTTACCGCCAGTGGGCTGCGTATCCAGATGTGATCCCATATAGACCGGCAGCGCATCGGGGTCGGTTCCTTCGCGACGGGCGAACATATTGCCCATCGTGTCCAGCCCCATAGTGCAACCTGCCGCTTCGCACCATGTCTGAAACAGTGCGCGCCCCTCGGCATCTTCATCGGTGAGCGTCTGGCGGTTGTTGCCGCCCGCGACGCCGGGTCCGATTTTTGCCATCTCCATCAGACTGTCCCACAGCCTGTCACCATTGATCTTCAGATTCTGTCCAAGCGACGTCATCTCAGCTTCCTTCCCTGTTGCCCTGCTTTTTTGCAGGGTCCCGCGGCTTTGCGCCTTGTCGGTGGCTTTGAAACGCTGGTCATGATTTGACCAACTGGTCAAACTCAGGCTATCACGGGTGGACATTCAGTCAAGAAATTGCGTCTAACAAGACAAGAAAACTCCGGCGCGCAGAGCCGGTTGAGCGAAATTCAGGCGCGCAGCGGTGTTGCGGCCACCAGCGAGAGCCCAAACAGCCCCATGCCCAAGGATCGCAACCCCACCCGCATTCAGAAAAAGAATCGCGCCACCATTCTGGAGGCCGCATTGGAAGTATTCTCCAACAGCGGATTCCGCGGCGCCACTGTCGACCAGATTGCCCGTGCCGCCGGGTTAAGCAAGCCCAATCTTCTCTACTATTTCCCCTCGAAGGAGGCGATTTTCACGGAACTGCTGTCGGGGCTGCTTGACACCTGGCTGGATCCGCTGCGCGCCATCGACGCCGCGGGTGACCCGCTGGAGGAACTGCTGTCCTATGTACAGCGCAAGTTGCAGATGAGTCGGGATTACCCGCGCGAAAGCCGCCTGTTTGCAAATGAAATTGTCCAGGGCGCCCCACGAATGCTGGAAACCCTGTCCAAGGATCTAAAACCGCTGCTGGAAGAAAAAGCGGATCTGATCGAAGGCTGGATGACAAACGGCAAGCTGAACCCGACCCATCCGAAGCATCTTCTGTTTTCGATCTGGTCGCTGACCCAGCATTATGCGGATTTCGATGTGCAGGTCCGCACATTGATGGGGGATGAGGATCCGTTTGATGCGGCACCAGAGCATCTCGACCGGATGTTCCGCCGGATGCTGACACCTCCCGGTTCCGGCAGGTCCTGATCCTAGCCGCCCCCCCCGTTCAACAGTGTGATGCGATCAATAGCAAACGGCGCGCCGATCAGGACGCGCCGTTTCCAATTATGTCAGTCGGGCAGCGTGTTAGGCCGCCAGCCCCCCCCTATTCGGCCGCCGTCACCGACGGATTGTTGGGATGGGTTGTCCAATTTGCATATTCATCGGACACCACTTTGCCCGTGCGTTCGTCGATCTGACCGGCGGGCACCTCCTCCATGGTGATGCAGCCTTCGACCGGGCAGACATTCACGCAAAGATTACAGGCGACGCATTCGTCATCCTTGACGGTAAAGACGCGGTCCTCGCTCATCGCGATGGCCTGATGCGAGGTGTCTTCGCAGGCGGCAAAGCAGCGACCACATTTGATGCAATCATCCTGATTGATCTTGGCCTTAGCGACGTAGTTCAGATCCAGATACTGCCAGTCGGTGACATTGGGCACGGCTTTACCAACAAAATCATCTAGACGGTTGTAGCCTTTGTCATCCATCCACTGGTTCAGGCCCGAGATCATCTCCTTCACCACGTTGAAACCATAGGTCATGGCAGCGGTGCAGACCTGCACGTTGCCTGCACCCATGGTCATGAACTCAGCCGCATCGCGCCAGGTGGTGACGCCGCCAATGGCCGAGATCGGCAGGCCATGAGTCTGCGGGCATCGGGCGATTTCGGCCACCATATTCAGCGCAATCGGCTTCACTGCCGGGCCGCAATAGCCGCCATGTGTGCCCTTGTCGCCGATGGTTGGCTCAGGCGCCATGGCATCAAGATCCACCGATACGATCGAATTGATCGTATTGATCAGGCTGACCGCGTCGGCACCGCCCGCTTTGGCCGCCCGCGCTGGGTGGCGAATGTCGGTAATATTCGGTGTCAGCTTCACAATCACCGGCTTGGAGTAGTATTTCTTACACCACTCCGTGACCATCTGGATGTATTCCGGTACCTGCCCCACGGCAGAGCCCATACCACGTTCGGCCATCCCATGCGGGCAGCCAAAGTTCAGCTCGATCCCGTCAGCACCGGTGGCTTCGACACGCGGCAGGATATCCTTCCAGGCCTGCTCCTCGCAGGGCACCATCAACGAAACGATGATGGCGCGATCTGGATAGTCCTTTTTCACGCGGGTGATTTCTTCCAGATTCACCTCAAGCGGGCGGTCGGTGATCAGCTCGATATTGTTGAGCCCCAGAAGGCGGCGGTCCGCCCCCCAGATCGCGCCATAGCGCGGACCGTTCACATTGACCACCGGCGGGCCTTCGGAGCCGAGGGTCTTCCAGACCACCCCACCCCAGCCGGCCTCAAAGGCGCGGCGCACGTTGTATTCTTTATCCGTCGGCGGCGCAGAGGCGAGCCAGAACGGGTTCGGAGATTTGATCCCCAGAAAATCTGCTGTCAGATCAGCCATTTGTCTGTTCCTTACACTGGCAACACAGGGCCGGGTCCGGCCCTGCTGCTGGCTTAGCCCATCAGGCTGGCGTGAATATCCATGGCCGCATCGCGACCTTCGGCGACGGCCGTCACTGTCAGATCCTCGCCGCCAGAGGCACAATCACCCCCGGCCCAGACCCCCGCGACCGATGTCCGGCCCTGCGCGTCCACCTTGATCTTGCGCCCATCAAGCGCCAGCGCGTCCGGCTGGCCCTCAAGCGTCTGCCCGATCGCCTTGTAGATCTGGTCAGCTGCGATCCGCACCGTCTCGCCGGTGCCGGTCAGCTGACCGCCTTCGCTGGTGGTATACTCCAGCTCGATTTCCGCACAGGCGCCATTCCCGTGCACAGCCACCGGCTGAACGTTGAACATCAGCTTTACACCCTTGGTGGCCGCAAGGTCCTGCTCGAACCGGCTCGCCCCCATGGCGTCACGGCCGCGGCGGTAGGCGATGGTGACATTCTCGGAACCAAGAAGCTTCGACTGCACAGCCGCGTCAACCGCAGTCATGCCGCCGCCGATCACCACGACATTGCGACCGACCGGCAGGTTTGCCAGATCATCGGCCTGACGCAGCTCGGCGATGAAATCGACTGCATCACGCACACCGTCCTTGTCCTCGCCCGCCGCCCGCAGGGCGTTCACACCGGCAAGACCGATGGACAGAAACACTGCGTCATATTCGGCCTTCAGAGCATCGAGGCTCAGATCGCCACCAAGCTTCTTGCCGTATTCCATGGCAATTCCACCGATCTGCAGAAGCCAATCGACTTCTTTCGCCGCAAAATCATTGGTGGATTTATACGCGGCGATCCCGAATTCATTCAGGCCGCCCGCCTTGGACCTGGCGTCATAAACGACAACGTCATGGCCCAACATCGCAAGACGGTGCGCCGCAGAGAGACCCGCCGGACCGGCACCAACCACGGCCACTTTCTTGCCGGTTGTTTCGGCGCGGCTGAAAGGGTGCACGCCCTTTTCCATCAGCGTGTCGGTTGCATAGCGTTGCAGACGGCCAATCTCGACCGGCTTGCCTTCGGCCGCTTCACGAACGCAGGCCTGCTCGCAGAGGGTTTCGGTCGGGCAGACCCGCGCGCACATCCCGCCAAGGATGTTCTGTTCGAGAATAGTCTTCGCCGCCGTTTCCGGGTGGCCGGTCTGGATCTCGCGGATAAACTGCGGAATGTCGATGGAGGTTGGGCAAGCCGTAATACACGGCGCATCATAGCAGAAATAGCAGCGATCCGCTGCCACCGCCGCCTCATGCGCCTCATATTGCGGATGCAGATCTCCAAAGTTGTCGGCAATTTCTGAGGCGGACAAACGCCCTGCCTGAACGCCGGATGCCTGATGGCTGGTCGCCATTGGGTGTCTCCCTGGATTTGTTTATTATGCAAACCAGAGTGCCACAGTTTGATTTTTTATCAACTGGTAAAATTTTTGAAATGACGTTTTTCTTAGCCTGCCCTGCCGATCCTCTACTCAAGGTGTTAAAAACAAAAACGAAAACCGCGCCGCCCAGAATATGGGCAGGCGCGGCATCCCTCAATCTACCCGCGCGCTCGGGGCAGTATTGGTGTCAAAAAAGGTCAGGAAAACTGATCTAAAACAGCGCCCGCAGCGCTGCCAACAGGACCATTCGCATGGAGAGATTCAGCGCGCGGCTAAGCCCCAGCCACCTCAGGCAAGCATGGCCGTCGCTTCGATCTCGATCTTGGCACGGTCTTCCACCAGGTCTGCAACAACGACCATTGTCATGGCTGGAAAATGATAACCCATCACCGCACGATAGGCGGCGCCAACCTCCGCCTGATGGGCCAGATACTCCGCCTTGTCGGTGACATACCAGGTCAGCCGGGTGATATCGCTGGCCTGCCCGCCTGCCTGCTGCACCACGGTCAGGATATTCTGAAGCGCCTGGCTCATCTGGCCGATGAAGTCATCGGTTTCAAACACCTGATCGGCAGTCCAGCCAATCTGGCCACCGACGAACAACATCCGCCCCTCGCCGATCATGCCATTCGCATAGCCTTTTGCAGGTTTCCAGCCATCGGGGTGCACGTTGATTGTGGGCATTGGGGACTCCTGCATCGGCGGACGGGGGACAATTATCCGCCAATATCGGTCACCTAAGATAATACTTCAAGCTTAAAATTTACAGACCTAAAGCATAACCGGGATCAAAGGCCCAGAAACAACAAAGCCCCCCGCATTGGCGGAGGGCCGATGTCGTCACCTTGCAGTCACGCGCGGTCTGAGGCCGCCGTTACATGCCAAGCGCTTCTTTATACATTTCAAGAACCGCTTCTTCCTCGGCGATATCGTCCTTGTCTCGCTTGCGCAGGGCGATCACCTTGCGGATCACCTTGGTGTCATAGCCGCGCGCTTTGGCTTCGGCCATGATCTCTTTCTGCTGCTCTGCGAGATCTTTTTTCTCGGCATCCAGACGCTCGAACCGTTCGATAAACTGGCGCAATTCACCAGCGGTCACACGGTAGCTGTCGCTTTTTTCGTCTTCGGTCATATCCATCGTGGGCTCCGTCGGCAAAGGGTAGACATTCGGATCAGCCCTCCAGATACAAGTGCGCACCTCAGTCCGCAAGCAGTGATAGGACAATCCCGCGCAGCGCCCGCCCCAATAGGCAAAATCTGCCACATACCATAACCCACCAGGCCCGCGCGGGTTGCCCCGGGCGCAGCAATCCGATAGGCGCTGCCCCTGAAAACGACCGGCGCATTGGCGCGCCGCCATCGGAGAGTGCGATGTACGAGATTCTGGTTTGGGCTGGTGCGGCTGTATCTGTGGCCGGTCTTTTTGGGCTGATGTGGAGCGTTCTGCGCGTGATGCAGGCCAAACGTCAGAAGCTGGACGACGACGCCCTGCGGGCCGTCATCCAAAAGGTCCTGCCCTATAATCTGGGCGCGCTATTCCTGTCGGTTATCGGCCTGATGCTGGTCATGCTGGGGCTCAGCCTGGGCTAAGCCCCGCCTTGCGGTGGCGCCGTTTTCTCCACCGTGTCGGTGACGCACTGCCCCCCGGGCAGGCCGACCGTGACCATGACAGGCCAGCGGCTGACCGCCGGACACAGCGCCATCTTTCAAACCGGCATATTGTCGAACATATCCTCGGCGGATTCCTCGCTAAGGATCTGCTCCAGTCGCACCATGCGGGTCGGCACACGCCCACCCGCCACACGCAGACGTGCCAATGTCCGGTTAAAATCAGGATGCAGCGCAAGCCGATCCTGGCGATGTGCGGCCAATATCTTGCGTTCGAGCCCTTCGGCCCGCTGTATCAGACTGTCGATCCTGCTATTGTCGTTGGTCATTCCACACTCCTCCCTAGAGCCTGCGCGGCGGGCATCACCCGCGCCGCAACACGGGGGTATGAACCGGGACGGAGAGGGCTGAACAACGCCCTTCTGCCCGCTCCCGACACCCCTTGTGTTCTGCACAAGGCATCGCGGTTCACCTCACCACAATCGCCACAGTAGCATAGTATCCGCAGCATGACTTTGAGCGAGATCAACCATAGCGAGAAAATGAGCAGGTACAAGCCAGGGCACCGACCCGGCGCCCTGATTTACGGTCGATTTTTCGCAGCCCCGGGTGAATGCCCACTTGAACATATTCATTATTTAATATATGTAAAAGACACAGCAGGAGGGTCCCCATGAAGCCGATCGTCAAAGCCTTTTTTGATGAACAGACAAATACCGTATCCTATGTGGTGCGGGAGCCGGACGGCAGCGCCTGCGCGCTGATCGATTCCGTGCTGGATTTTGATCATGCCGCAGGGCGCACCGATACCCGGTCCGCTGATGAGATGATTGCCTGGGTCAAGGCCGAAGGGCTGCGGGTGGAATGGATCCTCGAAAGCCACGTTCATGCCGACCACCTGTCGGCAGCGCCCTATCTTCAGGAACAGCTGGGCGGGAAGATAGGCATTGGTGCCAATATCACGCTGGTACAGGACACTTTCGGCAAGGTGTTCAACGAAGGCACCGAGTTTCAGCGCGACGGCAGCCAATTCGACGCATTGTTCAAACATGGCGATAGTTTTCACATCGGCCAGATGCGCGGCGACGTGCTGCACACACCGGGCCATACCCCGGCCTGCCTCACCTATGTGATTGGCGACGCAGCCTTTGTCGGTGATACGCTGTTCATGCCGGACTTCGGCACCGCCCGCTGCGATTTTCCGGGTGGATCCTCTGAGGCGCTGTTTCAATCCATCCAGAAAATTCTCGCCCTACCCGATGAGACCCGAATCTTTGTCGGTCACGATTACAAGGCGCCCGGCCGCGACGACTATGCCTGGGAAACCACCGTTGGAGAGCAGAAGGCGCTCAACATCCATATCGGTCAGGGCCGTCCCATCGAGGAGTTCGTGGCCATGCGGGATGCCCGCGACGCCACTCTGGCCATGCCCCGGCTGATCCTGCCATCACTCCAGGTCAATATGCGGGCCGGCCGGATGCCAGAACCGGAGGACGACGGCCATGTCTACCTCAAGGTGCCGATCGACAAGCTTTGATCGGGCCTGACACACACTGCGCCGAACTGGGCACAAGCGGCCATAAACAAGGGATATCACGATGAATGCAGATTGGATCTGGGGACTGATTGGCGGTGCGCTGATCGGCACAGGCGGGGCAGTTTATCTGCTTGGCAACGGCCGTATCATGGGCGCCAGCGGCATCCTTGGCGGGCTGATCGACGGCAGCGGGCGCAATACGTCGGGCGAGCGCATCGCGTTCATCGCCGGTGTCATTCTGGTGCCGCTGGTGATCTGGCTGACCGTGGCCGACGCCCCTGACACCCATCTGACCAGCAACACCGTGGTGATCATCGCAGCGGGCCTGCTGGTTGGTCTTGGCACCCGTATCGCCAATGGCTGCACATCCGGCCATGGCGTCTGCGGCATATCGCGGCTGTCACTGCGCGGGCTGGTGGCAACTCTCATCTACATTCTTGCAGGCGCCGTGACATTGGCCCTGTTTCGTCATCTCTGGGGGCTGATCTAATGCGGGTACTGCTGTCCTTCGTCGCCGGCGGTTTTTTTGGTCTGGGACTGTTTCTGTCAGGGATGACCGACACGCAAAAGGTCCAGGGCTGGCTGGATATCTTTGGCAACTGGGACCCCACGCTGGCCTTCGTAATGGGCGGCGCGATCCTGCCAATGGCAGTGGCCTGGCAACTGACAGACGGACGCCGCCCACTGGTCGGTGGCTCCTTTCCCAGCCTGCCACGCCAGGAACTGGACAGGCGCCTGGTGATCGGTTCGGTCCTCTTCGGGATGGGCTGGGGGCTTGCCGGTCTCTGCCCCGGACCAGCAATGGCCTCGCTCAGCTATGGTGGGTTTGGAGGCGTCATTTTCCTGGTCTCGATGGGCGCCGGCATGATTGCGGCACCGCCCGTCGTCCAGCGACTGGACCGAACCGCAGCAAGCACGTAAAAGACAGATCCATGGATGCACGCACATTGACCCCCCGCTATTCCGTCTCGCCGCAGATTTCGGTTGAGGACCTGCCACAGCTGGCCGAGGCCGGTTTCACCACGGTGATCTGCAATCGGCCCGATGCCGAGGTACCGCCAAGCCATCAGGCCGAGGCTATCCGCGCCGCCGCTGAGGCGCAGGGGCTTCGGTTTGAGGTGCTTCCCCTGACCCACCAGACCATGACGCCTGAGAATGTTGCACAGCAACAGGCCTTTATTGAGGCTTCCGAAGGTCCGGTTCTGGCCTACTGTGCCTCGGGCACGCGCTGCTCGGTCATCTGGGCCCTTGGGCAAGCGCCTGTGATGCCGGTGGATGAAATCCTCGCCGCAACCGCGCAGGCGGGCTATCAGCTGGACGGGCTCCGGCCGACTCTGATCGCCGTCGCAACCCAATCCGCCCTTGCCGAAGGCGACAGCTGACGTCGTGGCCAAAGCCCGCAACGCCAGATAAGCTTCGCCATATAAGCATATGAAAAATAAAGACAGTGCCGATCGTGCACTGTCTTTTTTGTTTCTGTCGATAGCGGGTGTTCAGCTGAGCTTTCGAAAGGGTGGCATTGCCGCGCACCGTGCGGAGACTGGCAGGACAGCATCAGGCGCGATGGGATTGCGTTATCGCGGTCAGCCGGTACCGCTGTTCAGCCCGGCCAGATCGGAGATTTCCATCGCGGCGGCGTCGGCGTTGAACTCGCCCAGCCCATCTCCCAGCCCATCTCCGAATCCATCACCCAGACCGTCCCCCATGGGCATCGCGCCAAGGTCCGGCAATTCGCCAAGATCCGGCAGATCACCAGACATCGCATCACCAAGACCGTCGCCAAGCCCATCACCGAGGCCATCGCCCATTGGCATTCCGCCGAAATCGCCGCCAAGGTCGGCTCCAAGATCACCGCCGAAATCCCCAAGATCGCCGCCCATATCGCCAAGCCCATCACCTAGCCCACCCATGCCGCCCATCGGGTCTTGCAACCCGTCGGCCGCAATGGAGAGATCCAGCGTCGGAGGTTCATGGTCGAGCGCAGCGGCATCGCCGCCCATATGAGTTGAGAATGAGCCCTGATCGGCCGCACTATCATTCACAAGTTTGGTCCGGGGATCTGTCAGCCGCACGGCGCGGGCGCCATTCATCTGCCCCAGACGTCCCTGCGCAACGGCTTGGCCGCTGATCGAGATCATTTCCGTCTCATAGAGATAGGCCTGATCCAGCGGCAGAAGATCCCCCTCCTCAAGCGAGGAGAATTCATTTGCGGGGATCTTCATCTTGCAGAGGATCGCGCGCAGCTCTGCACGCATTGACCCCATGTTGCTGCCCAGTGACGGACCCGCAGCATGGGCCGATTGCCCGGCCTGCCCCAGATCCTCCGGCGTGGGTTCCGGCAGGATCAATGTCAGCCCGCCCTGCATGGCACCGCAGGCCAGATCCAGCGTCAGCTCAATCACCCGGTAATCTTCAGCCTCAAGACCCAGAACGAGGCTGCGCACATCCTCTACCTGCGCGCCGAAACGGTAGCCGGAGAAGATCGCCTCATCCTTTTGCTGGGCCAGCATGGAGACCACCTTGGCAAAGGTGCGCTCAAGAAAATCGGCAACCATGGCCGCGTCTGTCGGGGTGTAATTACGTTCGCTCGGCGCCTTGCCCAGAACCTGCCCCATGGTCTGCTGCTGAATGAGGGCGGTCACGGTTGGCGCGTCCAGTGTCGCAGCACCGATACGCCCGTTCGGCCCGTCCAATACCACCAGCAGATGCTTGTCCGACAGATGCGGTGGCAGATCTTCCGGAACACGGTTGGACTGGCGCGCGGCCAGCACAGCGACCGGCAGATCACACAGATCCGCCGCCGCCCGCGCAATCGAGCGGCGCAACGCCTTGAGGGTCAGGGAGCTGGTAAGCCCGCCTTTGCCTTCTTTGGTGGCGGCCAATTTGCGAGCCAATACGCCGCTGCCACCAGTCGCTGCCGATTCCGATTTCGTTTCAGACATAGGTTGTAAACCTGCCCCTCTCGCACCGCTTTGCCATAGGTCTACCCCAAGAGTGGTTACCAATAACTTTACGATAAACAGTTAAACCGGGTTTTCCCGACGAAGAGGTAAGGAAACCTGAAACGCGCCGCCGACCTCATCCGATAGGTAGGCCACATCACCGCCGAGTCGCTGCATGATCTCGCGACAGATCGCCAAACCAAGACCGGCACCGCCTGCACGTTCTGGGCTAACTCGCGAGAATTTCTCGAAAATCATGGTCCGAAACTCCGCCGGGATTCCCTGCCCATTGTCGATGAAGTCAATGAACAACCAGTCACCGCTCTGCCGCGCCATGATACGCAGCTGCGGCTCTGACGCGGTGCAGTATTTGTCGGCATTGGCGATCAGATTGATAAACACCTGTGCCAGCCGGTCCAGATCCGATGACAGCCGCATCTCATCCGTCGCCGTATCACGCTGAACTTTCAGCCGCGCGGAACCATCCGCCAGCGCGGTTGCCTCCGCATGATCCAGCACATCGCCGAGCCGCCCGGCGCTGATGTTGAGGCTGACCTGACCGTTTTCCAACACGCTCAGATCCAGCAGATCGTTCAGCAGACGGGTCAGCCGCTGCGCCTCGTCATGGATGATACCAGCATAGCGGCTGTGATCACGGGGTTCGAGGTTCTCAGTGTCGCGCAGGATTTCGGAGAAGGCGCGAATAGAAGTCATCGGCGTACGCAATTCATGGCTCACCTGGCTAAGAAACGCATCCTTCTGCTGCGATAGCTGGGTCAGCTTTTCGTTTGTTTCCTGAAGCTTGCGCGCGGTTCTTGACAGCTCTTCAGATTGCGCTTCAAGCCGGTTGGAATACTCGAGGATCTGCGCTGTCTCATCCGCCACAGCCAGCAGATCCTGCACCGACACCGACGATCCCCCCACAATCTGCCCCACCATGGCGTGGGCCGCCGCCGCCCCGATCGAGGCGCTGAGTTCGCGTTCCAGCCGCTCCAGAAACGCAGGCGTCGGCTCCGGCAACGGACCACGCCCTCCCTGCCGCGCCAATTCGCTCTGAAAGAACTGCTGAGCCTCGCCCGCGCCCAGAATACGCTGCGACATGATCATCAGATCCTCGCTTTGCGCAACCGAGCCGGTCCAGCCGCGCGGCCCCGACGAATGATCGAACACATGAACAAACTGCGCGCCCTGTAACCGCTCCAAAGGGCTCGGAAAGGTCAGCAATGATCCGATAAGAAACGCCGCCGTGTTCAAGGCCATCGACCAGAGCACCGCATGGACCGTGGGATCAAGGCCCTCGATCCCAAAGAGCGCATGTGGCCGCAACCAGGATAGGCCCAGCAGCCCCTCGGCCAGCACCCGCGCGGGCAACAGCCCACCGCCAAGCTCCGGCAGCAGCATTGTATAAAGCCAGATCGCAAAGCCGACCGACAGGCCGGCCAGCGCACCGCTGCGCGTGGCGCCGCGCCAGAACAGGCCCCCGACAAGGCTCGGCAGCATCTGGGAGATACCGGTAAAGGAGATCAGACCGATGGCGGCCAGCGCCGCACCGCCGCCTGACAGCGTGTAATAGAAATACCCCAGCGCCATGATGCCTGCGATGGACAGACGTCGCGACAGCAGCACCACATGCCGCACATCCCCCGAGACCGAGGCGCCCACCTCCTGCCAGCGCAGCCAGATCGGCATCACGATATGGTTCGACACCATCGTCGACAGCGCCATTGCAGCCACAATGGCCATGGATGTTGCCGAGGAAAACCCGCCAAGGAAAGACAGCATCGCCAACCCTTGCTGCCCCTGCGCCAGCGGCAGGGTCAGCACGAACAGATCCGGATTCGACCCGGCCGGGAGCAACTCCAGCCCGATGACCGCAATCGGCACCACGAAGATCGAGATCAACAGCAGATAAAGTGGAAACGCCCAGGCCGCGACCCGCAGGTGGCGTTCATCCTCATTCTCGACCACCATGACCTGAAACATACGCGGCAGGCAGACAAAGGCGGCGGCAGACAGGAATGTAATGGTGGCCCAGCGACCGCCATCGACCTGCCACTGACCTATGCTGGAGGCGTCAATCCGCGCCATCGTCTCGCCCACACCACCCGCCACTCCCCAGACCACAAAAATGCCCACCGCCAGCAGGGAGATCAGTTTTACCACGGCCTCAAGCGCGACGGCGGTGACAACACCATGATGGCGTTCGTTGGCGTTGAGATTGCGCGTACCAAACAGAATGGCAAAGGCCGCAAGCCCCGCCGCCACCCAGAACACCGTCTGCGTTTCATTGACGCTGCGCAGCGGATCAGCCTCGGCAAAGATCGAGAAAGACAGTGTAATGGACTGCAATTGCAGCGAAATATAGGGGGTCGTACCAATCACCGCCAGAATCGTGACGCCAATCGCCAGAAGGTTCGACTTGCCATAGCGCGCAGACAAGAGGTCAGCGATAGAGGTGATCCGCTGGCTGCGGCCGACCCGTACCAGCTTGCGCAGCCCCCACCACCAGCCGACCATTACCAGCGTCGGGCCGAGGTATATGGTGATAAACTCCAGTCCCGAACGTGCCGCATAGCCCACGGCGCCATAGAAGGTCCAGGCCGTGCAGTAGATCGACAGCGACAGCGTATAGATCAGCGGAGATCGCATCCATCTGGCGGCGCGACCGTGGCTGGCATGGCGGTCCGCCGCAAAGGCGACGATGAACAGAAGGGCGACATATCCCAGACAGACCAGCGCCAGAACATTGAGTGACGCCATCAGTCTGCGTCCCCGCCTCGGCGCGGCTCGCCACCCTCTGTCCAATGTTCCGCCCAGCGGCGCACCGCCAGCGCAAAGCCGAAGCTGGCCAGGATCAGCCCCGCCCAAACGACCAGGATATAGATCATCGCCCGCGACAGGGGCATACCCGACACCGTGTCGGGGGCCGGATAGGGATCAGGGTCAGGCCACATCAGCGGTACCGCAAACAGCAGCGCGCCGAGCACCGGCAAGAATCGTGCGACATCCATCAGGCGACGGCGGCGGTAGGTCTTGCGCTCGACAAACGGCGCCGCGGTTTCACCCTCGCCTTCGGCCCCGTCGCCACGGATCATCCCTGGCGGGCCTGTTCGGCCAGATCGGCAGCGGCGGCAGCCGCCGCATCAGACAGTTTGGCCCGGTTCTGGGCAGCCTGCGCGTGCAGATCCCGCACAGCGGTCAGCACCTCATTGTTGGAAAACGGTTTGGTCATGAACCGCGTAACTCCGGCCTGTTCGGCCATCTCCCGGTCGCGCAGCTGCCCCCTTGCGGTCAGCATCAGCACCGGCAACCCCGGCAATCGCGCGCTCTCGCGCAGCTCGCGGATAATCTCCAGGCCGCTTTTGCCCGGCAACATCAGATCCAGGATCACCAGATCCGGCTTGGCTGCACAGATCACCTCTACCGCATCACTGCCATCGGCATGGCTGTCCACCTGCCAGCCGTCGCGGGTCAGCAGAAACCGGATTGCTTCGGTGATATTCGGCTCGTCTTCGACCAGAACAACATGCCTGCCCATTGTGTGGATAGTCCTCCCCTACGCCCGAACCTTCGCGGGGTCATTGCCCCCAGGCGCCTCCGTCCCTGGCGCAACAGTAGCGCTGCGCTTGCGCCGCTGTCAAAACTCTTCCTTCAGGATCGACGGCTCGCGCCGCGCCACACAGTCGCGGCGCGAACAGATCCGGCAGCTCGCGCCGACCGGCTGAGCGGTCTCGGCCACGTCACGCTTGGGCAGGATCAGCATCACAGCATGATACAACGGATCACTGTCGAAATCCGGTCGCTGATGCGGCCAGGAAACCGCCAGACAATCAAACCCGACTGCATTGCGCCCCTGTTGCACCACATCGCGGCGCACGGGTTCCTGCGGCCGCGACAGCGCCGTGTAAAGCGGCCAGAGCGGACAGGAGGCTCCAAAACGCGGCAGGGCGAACCCGGTAACAGGCTTGCGGAACAGGATCGACCCCGAGGCATCGCAGATCACCAGCCCTGCCTCCTGCCCCAGAACTTCAGGCGGCAAGGCCCCAAGCCGCCGCAGCACCGTCGGCAGGTCACAGTCGAACGCACGCGCCAGGGCGACGGGGGCCACGCCATCGCGGGCAAGCCGCTCGGCCAAATCTGTCAGCGGCATCGCCTCGGCATCGGCGCAATATTGCAGCAGCCCGGCGCGGGCAATGGCGGTTCCGGCGGCGCTGACCAGCTCATCGGCCTGCGACAGCAGCGCCTCGATCAGCCCGGGGCGGGCGGCCACATCCGCAACTTCCAGTTCCACAAAGTGGTGCTCATGAGCGGCAAAGAACTGCTCCGCCTCTTCCTGGGGCATCCCCCGCCGTTCGACCGATGTGTTGCTCTCATCAAGAAAATTAACCAGCGCGCGGCTGCTCTCGGCCAGACGCCGGGAATCCTCGTTGAGGTTCTTGTGGAACCGATCCCGCCATTCGGCCTCCAGCTCGCCGGTTTCGGCGAGGATCGAGGCAGTCGACCGGATGGCGGCAGCGGTAGACAGCACCTCATGCAGCGAAGCCGCCAGCTGAGGATCATGTGTCAGCCGGTCCGACAACGTCTGGACCGTCCGTTCCAAGCTGGCAATCCGCAGTCGGCCCTGGGCCAGAACCTCGGCCCAGCCGGGAAAGCGGCCCGCAAATTCGTCTACCCGGTCAAGTTCGGCCACAGGTCGGGTGAGATCAGCCGCCGCCTCCCGCAGGGTCGCCAGCAACGCCACCTCTGCCCCTTCGGTCAGCATGGAGGGTTCAACCGCCAGCACCCGTGCAAGATCCACCAGCAGCTTACCGCCGATTCTGCGGCGATTGTGTTCAATCAGGTTCAAATAGGAGGCCGAGATATCGACCAGCCGGGCCAGCTCCGCCTGACGCAGTCCCAACATCAAGCGCCTCTCCCGGATACGGCTTCCTGTCAGCGTGTCACGGCCCATGGCAATGCCCCCTCTCAAAAACACGGTGGATCAAGGGTTTTCTGCAACGCAACATAAGTTTCTTTACAAAAAATCCTTAACACCTGTTCATTTCTTTACAGAATAAACCTGCATTTCAAGGGTTTTATTGCGCAATTTTACAAGCCGCGCCCATACTGATTTTGCACGAAAACGTGCGGGCGCCAGCGGAAGTGAGGAGCTGTTGTCGTCATTACACAAATGGGAGGATTACATGTCCAAGACTGACGTATCACGTCGCGGAGTCCTGAAGACCGGCGCCCTGGCAGGTGCCGGCGTTGCGCTTCCGACAATCTTTACCGCATCGTCTGCTGCGGCGTTTACCAACGAACCGACCGGCAGCAGCGTGACGCTGGGCTTCAACGTTCCGCAAACAGGCCCCTATGCCGACGAAGGCGCGGACGAGCTGCGCGCCTACAAGCTGGCGGTCGAACATCTGAATGGCGGCGGCGACGGCGGCATGATGAACACCTTCTCGTCCAAGTCGCTACAGGGCAACGGTATCCTGGGCAAAGAAGTCAAATACGTCACCGGCGACACTCAGACAAAATCTGACGCCGCCCGTGCCTCCGCCAAGTCGATGATCGAAAAGGACGGTGCCGTAATGATCACCGGTGGCTCGTCCTCCGGTGTTGCGATTGCCGTGCAGGGTCTCTGCCAGGAGGCCGGCGTGATCTTCATGGCGGGTCTCACCCACTCCAACGACACCACTGGTAAAGACAAGAAAGCCAATGGCTTCCGTCACTTCTTCAACGGTTACATGTCCGGCGCTGCCCTGGCGCCGGTGCTGAAGAACCTCTACGGCACTGACCGGAACGCCTATCACCTGACGGCGGATTACACCTGGGGCTGGACCCAGGAAGAATCCATCGCCGCCGCCACCGAGGCCCTGGGCTGGAACACCGTGAACAAGGTGCGCACGCCGCTGGCTGCAACCGACTTCTCGTCCTACATCGCCCCGGTTCTGAACTCCGGCGCGGATGTGCTGGTGCTGAATCACTATGGCGGCAACATGGTGAACTCGCTGACCAACGCGGTTCAGTTCGGCCTGCGTGAAAAGGTTGTAAACGGCAAGAACTTCGAGATTGTCGTACCGCTCTATTCGCGTCTGATGGCGAAAGGTGCGGGCGAGAACGTGAAGGGCATCCACGGCTCCACCAACTGGCACTGGTCGCTGCAGGACGAAGGCTCGCAGGCATTCGTACGTTCCTTCGGGTCCAAGTATGGCTTCCCGCCCAGCCAGGCCGCGCATACCGTCTACTGTCAGACCCTGCTATATGCAGATGCGGTGGAACGCGCGGGTTCGTTCAACCCCTGTGCGGTTGTCGAAGCCCTCGAAGGGTTCGAATTCGACGGTCTGGGCAACGGCAAGACGCTCTATCGCGCCGAAGACCACCAGTGCTTCAAGGACGTTCTGGTTGTGCGCGGCAAGGAAAACCCGACCTCGGAGTTCGACCTGCTTGAAGTGGTCGAAGTGACCCCGGCAGCGCAGGTGACTTACCCGCCGGATCACCCGATGTTTGCAGGCGGTGCCCTGGGCACCTGCAACAGCGGCGCCTGATCGCGATAACCGGGGCGGGCACTCTCAACGGTGCCCGTCCCGTCACTCTCCCGGCTTGACCCTGCCCGACATGTCTAGACGACAGGACCAGCGCCAGCGGCGCTGAACAGCCGACTTATGCCAATTCCAGACGGACCAACCGAAGGTGGGGACAATGGACGCAATCCTATTGCAAATCTTGAACGGGCTCGACAAGGGCTCGGCCTATGCGCTGATCGCGCTGGGTCTGACACTCATCTTTGGCACGCTCGGCGTGGTGAACTTTGCCCATGGGGCGCTGTTCATGATCGGCGCGTTCTGTGCGGTCACCGTGCAACGCGTCCTGAGCCTCAGCTTTGAAACCGTGGATGAAACCCAGAAGGATTTTCTGGGCAATCCGCTCAAGGTGAAAACCCCCTATGTGGAGAGTTGGTTCGGCCCCGAGGTGGGCGGTGCCATCGTCGACTGGGCCGTGCCGTTGGCGATCCTATTTGCCATCCCGATCATGATTACGGTTGGCTATGTGATGGAACGCGGGCTGATCAAGCATTTCTACAAGCGCCCCCATGCGGATCAGATTCTGGTGACCTTTGGCCTCGCCATCGTGTTGCAAGAGGTGGTGAAATATTTCTACGGCGCCAACCCGATCCAGACGCCTGCGCCCGATGCGCTGAACGGCGTGATCAATCTGGGTGCGATCATCGGCCTCGACATCATCTATCCGGTCTGGCGCGTGGTCTATTTCGGCTTTGCCCTTGTGATCATCGGCGGCATCTTCTCCTTCCTGCAGTTTACCACATTCGGCATGGTGGTGCGCGCCGGTATGGCCGACCGTGAAACCGTCGGGCTGCTGGGGATCAATATCGACCGCCGCTTCACCATCATGTTCGGCATCGCGGCCGCCGTCGCGGGACTGGCCGGCGTTATGTACACACCGATCAACTCCCCCAACTACCACATGGGTATGGATTTCCTGGTGCTGAGCTTTGTGGTGGTGGTTGTCGGAGGTATGGGATCGCTGCCCGGCGCCGTGCTTGCAGGGTTCCTTCTTGGTGTGCTCGAAAGCTTCGCCTCGATGAATGAAATTAAATCCCTGATCCCCGGTATCGACCAGATCATCATCTATGTGGTCGCAATCATCATTCTGCTCACCCGCCCTCGAGGCCTGATGGGCCGCAAAGGTGTGATGGAGGACTAAGCACATGTTCGCACTCAACAAAAAAGACAAGACGCTGCTGCTGGTCGTTGCCATCCTGACCCTGTTTGCACCGTTCATCCTGAACCCCTTCCCGACTGGCAGCGCCCTGGCGCAGTTCAACGCGGGCTACCCGGACCTGATGCAGCGGTTTGTGATCTTCGGGATCTTTGCCATCGGCTTCAACATTCTCTTTGGCCTCACCGGCTACCTGTCCTTTGGTCATGCCGCCTTCCTTGGTGTGGGATCCTATTCAGCGGTCTGGATGTTCAAGCTGCTCAGCATGAACGTGGTTCCGGCCATCGTGCTGTCGGTGATCGTCGCGGGTCTGTTTGCACTGGTGATCGGCTATGTCAGCCTGCGCCGCTCCGGCATCTACTTCTCGATCCTGACGCTGGCATTCGCGCAGATGTCCTTCAATCTGGCCTATTCGGTGCTGACCCCAATCACCAATGGCGAGACCGGCCTGCAGCTGACGCTGGATGACCCGCGCATTCTGGGCGTGTCGGCGACCGCTGATGGCTCGATCCCGGTGACCAGCCTCTTTGGCCTGGAGATGCGCTCGACCTTCGAGATGGTCGTGGGTCCGTGGGCCTTCCAGTTCAACGCGGGCTACTACCTCTGCGCACTGATCCTGCTGGCCGCATTCTACCTGTCGATCCGTATCTTCCGCTCGCCCTTTGGTCTGATGCTGAAGGCGGTGAAATCGAACCAGCAGCGGATGAACTACACCGGCCTGAACACGCGGCCCTACACGCTGGCTGCCTTTGTGATCTCGGGCATGTATGCCGGTCTGGCTGGCGGCCTGATGGCCTCAATGGACCCGCTGGCAGGCGCCGAACGGATGCAGTGGACCGCCTCTGGTGAAGTGGTTCTGATGACAATCCTCGGCGGAGCAGGCACCCTGATCGGGCCGGTTCTGGGCGCAGGGTTCATCAAATACTTCGAGAACATCTTCTCCAAGATCAACGACAACGTCCTGCACAGCTGGTTCAGCTTCATGCCCGACGGGATCGAGGATGCGATGGTCTTCATCGTCCACCCCTTCATCGGCAAGGGCTGGCACCTGACGCTGGGCATCCTGTTCATGCTGGTTGTGATCTTCCTGCCCGGTGGCCTGGTCGAAGGCGGACAGAAGCTGCGCGGCTGGATCCAGGGGCGCAAACACGAAAAAGACAGCCCCTCGGGCAAAACTGAACCTGCGGAATAAGGAGCAAGACCAATGGGTATCCTTGAAGTCAAAAACGTAGGCAAACGGTTCGGCGGCCTTCAGGCGCTGTCAGAGGTGAACCTCAGCGTGCGCGAAAACACGGTCCATGCCATCATCGGCCCCAACGGTGCAGGCAAATCGACCCTTCTGAACTGCCTGGTGGGCAAACTGATCCCGGATACAGGGTCGGTGATGTTTGACGGCAAATCCGTTCTGGGCCGCGCGCCCTATGAGATCAACCAGATGGGCATTTCCCGCGTCTTCCAGACGCCAGAGATCTTTGGCGACCTCTCGGTGCTGGAGAACATGATGATCCCCTGCTTTGCCAAACGCGACGGCGCCTTTGAGATGAATGCGATCAGCGCCGTCTCCAGCCAGCGCGACATTCTGGAAAAGGCAGAGCATATGCTGGAGGAGATGAACATGGCCGACAAACGGCACATGAACGCGGCCTCCATGTCACGCGGGGATAAGCGACGGCTTGAGATTGGCATGTGTCTGTCACAAGAACCGCGCCTCCTGTTGCTGGACGAACCCACAGCGGGCATGGCGCGGGCCGATACCAACAACACCATTGATCTGCTGAAACAGATCAAGTCCGAGCGCGACATCACCATCGCGATCATCGAACACGACATGCACGTCGTATTCTCGCTGGCGGACCGGATCACCGTGCTGGCGCAGGGCAAACCACTGGTGGAGGATGATCCGCAAAACATCAAAGGCAACCCGAAGGTGCGCGAAGCCTACCTCGGCGAGTCGGCGTAAGGAGATCACAGATGAACGTCAAACCCGACTTTTCCAAACACGCCAACCACGCCACCACGGCCCCGGCCTTTCTCTCGGTCTGGGACATGCACGCCTATTACGGCGAGAGCTACATCGTTCAGGGCATTTCCTTCAATGTGCATGAAGGTGAGATCCTGGCGCTTCTGGGTCGCAACGGCGCTGGCAAGACTTCGACCCTGCGTTCCATCGCGCGCACGGGTTCACCGATGGTGACCAAGGGCGAAATCTGGCTCGATCATCAGCCACTGCACACGATGTCCTCGCATGAGGCTTCGGCGGCGGGCCTGGGTCTGGTGCCGGAAGATCGCCGCATCATCCCCGGCCTGACGGTTGAGGAAAACCTGCAGCTGGCCCAGATCGCCCCGCCCATCGGCTGGTCGATCGAACGTTTATATGAGCTGTTCCCGCGTCTTGGCGAGCGGCGCAAGCAAGAGGGCGTGACCCTCTCCGGTGGGGAGCAGCAGATGCTGGCCATCGCCCGCGCGCTGGCCCGTGACATCAAGGTGCTGCTGCTCGACGAACCCTATGAAGGTCTGGCCCCCGTGATCGTCGATGAGATCGAAAAGACCCTCATCCACATCAAACAGCAGGGCATCACCACCGTCATCGTCGAACAGAACGCGGTGCGCGCCCTGGAACTGGCCGACCGCGCGGTGATCCTCGACACCGGCGGCATCGTCTTTGATGGCTCAGCGGCCGAGGTTCTGGAAAACGAGGAACTGCGCGCCGAATATCTGGCCATCTGATCCAAACACTCCCCGTCGGGTCGGTACGAATGGCCGACCTTGGCACCTTGGGGCTGATGCCAGTGCATCAGCCCTTTTTTTGGTGCCGCATCCGCGCGGAATCCCGGACAATGAAGGCCTGCCACCACGAGACAGATCGGCACTGGCGCCTATCCGACGGAATTCGCTTTGCTTTGCACAATAACAGCGGTTATCTGCCCGCATGACCGATCTCGCCTTTGAATTTGCCCCGGTGGGGCTGGCTTTGCTTGACAAACGGGTGATCCAGCGCTGCAACCGGCAGTTTGCCGAAACCTTTGGCGGCGACAGCGCCAGTTATGTCGGCCTGCCCATCGCCGAGCTTTACCCCAGTCAGGAAGACTTCCAGCGGATTGGAGATCGGCTGCAACAGGCGGATGCGCAATCCGGCCACTATAACGACGAACGGATCATGCGCCGTCGCAACGGCGATCTGTTCTGGTGCCGGGTGCGCGGGCGGTCGCTGACACCGGAGCAGCATTTTCGCAGCGGTGTCTGGAGCTTTGCCGATATTTCAGACGACCGACCGGTGGTCAGCCTCACCCCGCGCGAGCGGGATGTCGCGATCCTTACCTGTCGCGGGCTGTCGGCCAAGGAAATCGGTGCGGAACTGAACCTTTCGTATCGCACGATAGAAACCCATCGCGCCCATCTCCTGGTCAAATTCTCCGCCCGCAAGCTGCCGGAACTGGTGGCAAAACTGACCGGAATGCCGCTCTGAGCTCTGATCTGCGCGACGAGATTGCAAATCCTGCCAATGGCGCTCATGTTAGCGGCTATCTTGTCAGCGCTTTCCTTGTGGTAAAGCATACCCTATAAGCGCCTTCAATTCTTATGCCCGTAGGGATCTGCGGGCCTGTCGGAACCGGCTGAGGACAACAATGACAAATAAGACCCACGAAGCAGACGTATCCTTCATCAAAGCGCTGGCGGAACTGCTGCGCGACAATGATCTGACCGAATTGCAGGTTAAACGTGACTACGGCGAAGACGACAGCCTGAACGTGCGCGTATCGCGCCAGACCATGGCCGCGGCCCCTGTACAGGCTTATGCCGCACCGGCCCCGGTGGCCGCGGCAGCTGCCCCGGCGGCCGCCGCCCCTGCCGCAGCACCCGCCGCCGCAGAGGATCCCGCCAGCCACCCCGGCGCCGTTCCCTCGCCGATGGTCGGGACCGTCTACACCCAGCCCGAACCGGGCGCGCCGACCTTTGTAAAAGTTGGCGATCAGGTGGCCGAGGGCGATACCCTCTTGATCGTCGAAGCCATGAAGACCATGAACCACATCCCGGCCCCGAAGGCCGGCACCATCAAGCGTATCCTCGTCGAAGACGGCGCAGCGGTCGAATTCGGAACGCCGCTGGTCATCATCGAGTAAGGGTCCAACATGTTTGATAAGATCCTGATTGCCAACCGAGGTGAGATCGCGCTGCGCGTGATCCGCGCCTGCCGGGAAATGGGCATCAAGTCGGTTGCCGTGCATTCCACCGCTGACGCGGATGCGATGCATGTTCGCATGGCCGACGAATCCGTCTGTATCGGCCCGCCGTCCGGCACCCACAGCTACCTGTCGATCCCCGCCATCATCTCCGCCTGCGAGATCACCGGTGCTCAGGCGATCCATCCCGGCTATGGCTTCCTTTCGGAGAATGCCAATTTCGTTCAGATCGTCGAAGACCACGGGCTGACCTTTATCGGCCCCACCGCGGAACATATCCGCGTCATGGGCGACAAGATCACCGCAAAGGACACCATGAAGGATCTGGGCGTGCCCTGCGTGCCCGGCTCCGATGGTGGTGTACCGGATCTGGAAACTGCCAAGAAAATTGGCGAGGACATCGGCTATCCGGTGATCATCAAGGCCACCGCCGGCGGTGGCGGACGTGGCATGAAGGTAGCCAAGACCGCCGCCGACATGGAACAGGCCTTCATGACTGCCCGCGCCGAAGGCAAAGCCGCCTTTGGCAACGATGAGGTCTATATCGAGAAATACCTGACTACACCGCGCCACATCGAGATCCAGGTCTTTGGCGACGGCAAGGGCAATGCCGTGCATCTGGGCGAGCGCGACTGTTCGTTGCAGCGGCGCCACCAGAAGGTTTTCGAAGAGGCTCCCGGCCCCTGCATTACCCCAGAGGAACGCGCGCGGATCGGCAAGACCTGTGCGGATGCTGTTGCAAAGATCAATTACATTGGCGCTGGCACCATCGAGTTCCTCTATGAAAACGGTGAATTCTACTTCATCGAGATGAACACCCGCCTGCAGGTGGAACACCCGGTCACCGAGAGCATTTTCGGTGTCGATCTGGTGCGCGAGCAGATCCGGGTCGCCGAAGGCCTGCCGATGTCGTTCACCCAGGACGATCTGGAGATCAACGGCCACTCGATCGAGGTGCGGATCAACGCCGAGAAACTGCCGAACTTCTCGCCCTGTCCGGGCAAGATCACCCAGTATCACGCCCCCGGCGGGCTGGGTGTGCGGATGGATTCGGCGCTTTACGACGGCTATTCGATCCCGCCCTACTACGACAGCCTGATTGGCAAGCTGATCGTGCATGGCCGCGACCGGCCAGAGGCCTTGGCGCGTCTCAGCCGTGCCCTTGGAGAGCTGATCGTGGATGGTGTCGACACCACCGTTCCGCTGTTCCACGCGCTGCTCGAAGAGAAGGATATCCACACCGGGCAATACAATATTCATTGGCTGGAAAAATGGCTGGAAACCAATCTCGGTAACGCCTGATCATTTGGGGCGGCCTTGCGGGGCCGCCTTTTTTCTTTCCCGCTGCCCGATTTTTAGCCCTGCCCTTTGCCTTGTATCATCGCGTTTTCCATTTCCCCGAACCCACTATCCCATTTTAGACTAGCCTTATGACCCTCACGCCAGAACTGCTGCTTCACGCCTATTCCGTCGGCGTTTTTCCCATGGCCGAGAGCCGGGACGACCCCGACGTTTTCTGGGTAGATCCGAAGCGGCGCGGCGTGTTCCCGATCGGTGGATTTCATCTGTCGCGCTCGCTGGCCAAAACCCTGCGAAAGGGGGGGCATGAAATTGCCGTGAACCGGGATTTTGCCGCAGTGCTTGACGGCTGTGCCGATCGCGCCGAGACATGGATCAACCCAGAAATCCGCGCCCGCTACATTGATCTGCACCAGCAGGGCAACGCCCATTCGCTTGAGGTTTATCACGCAGGTGAGCTGACAGGCGGCGTCTATGGGGTTGTGCTGGGCGGTGCGTTCTTCGGTGAGAGCATGTTCTCCCGGCGCCGGGACGCGTCAAAGATCGCATTGGCCTATCTGATGGATCGGCTGCAACAGACGGGTTTCACCCTCTGTGACACGCAGTTCCTGACGCCGCATCTCGCCTCTCTCGGCGCGGTCGAGATCAGCCGGGCGCGCTATCGCCGCCAATTGCGGGAGGCGCTGGATATTGACGCGGATTTTACCGCCGCCCCCCTGCCCACGCCTCAGGCGTTGGTGCAGCGCATCACCCAGATATCATAGCGGCTGTGATCCAGCGCGTTCAAAGCCGGGCTTGACGCGATCATCCAGCCGTCAAAATAAACCGTGGCATCATTGGGATTGCGCACCGTCACATAGGCATAGGCATCGCCGGTTGGGTTGTCGGCAGGAAAGCGGCATTCCTGCAGGCTGACGATCACGCCAAATATCTCAGCGCTGCCGCCCACCGGAATTTCCAGATCCTGCGTCTGACCATTGACCTTGTCGAGGCCGCGCAGAACGGCGGAGGTGCCATTTTCAGCAGCCCCCTGCGCGCAAGCGACACCCGTGGCTGTCACAAGTGCAAAAAGCGCCGCAATCAGACGCATCAGCCTTCGTCTCCGCTGCCTGCAACAAATTTCACCAGAAGCGAGATCAGGCTGACCGCGCCCTGAGTGTCCTCCACCGCGTCCCCCGCCTCAAAGGCAAAGGGCGATCCGCCGGGCATCACCTCAACGAAGTTGCCGCCAAGCAGGCCTTCGGAAGAAATCACCACCGCGCTGTCGTCGGGGATCTCGATCCCTTCCTTGACGGAGAACCGGGTATCGGCACGAAAGGTCTGCGGGTTCAGTTCAACACCGGTGACCGTGCCGATCTTGACACCGGCAAGACGGACATCGGTGCCAACGCTCACCCCTTCCAGAGACCGAAACGAGGCGTTCAGCTCATAAGCAGAGCCGGCGCGCGACAGACCGGCAGCCTGACCGGCATAGACGGCAAATCCGATGGCAGCGGCCAGAACCAGCCCACCTGCCAAAACCTCGGTAGTGTTATGCGACATGCTGTTTCAGCCCCTGCCTTTGGATGGGTCGACACCTGTGCCAACCGGCCAGCGCCGCTGGCGACGCTGTTGTCTCGATCAGATGTGACCGATGCTTATTCCGGCGACCATGCTTCATAGTCGCTGCGTTCCTTGGGAGCTCCGGCTGCGCGGATCGACCCGGCCGGCGCATAGGCCAGCATGGTGCCGGTCAGGTTTTCCTGATGCGGCTTTTCCCAGGGTTTATGCGCCAGAGGTTTTTCGGACGGCACTTCGTCAAACGTGCGGTGCAACCAGCCATGCCAATCTGCCCCGATGCGCGAGGCCTCAACCTCGCCGTTGAACATCACCCAGCGCTTGCTGTCGTCGGCATTGCGATAATACACGTTGCCCTGATCGTCCTCACCCACCTTGGTGCCCTTACGGGCGGTGAAGATACGCGTATTCAGGGTCGAGCCGTTCCACCAGGTCACAGCCCGCAAGAGAGAGTTCAGGATTCCCATCGGTTCCTCCGAAAATTTCGCTTCTGATATGGCGCAATTTACCGCCAAGGTCCAGACACGCTGCACCCGCCCATGGGGATTGTCGCAAAACTTCTCGGGCATTTGCACAATCGGGCCATAATTGCCGCCTAAGATGCGCGTGAATTCTTAACATCCGATAGCGAGGCCGCCCGTGCGCTTCATCCTTTCTCTGGTCGCAACCCTTATTGTCGCCGTTACTGTGCTGGACCTGATGCAGGTGACCAGCCTGATGATCCACGGCGACCGTGCCCAGCAGGGGCCAAAGACGATCCGCCTGACCGAACCGGATGAAGGAGATTGGCAGCAGATGACAATGAAAACGCTGGACGCGGCGAAATCCATGCTGGGCCTGGATGCAGACCCAGAGAAAAGCGAGTTGCAGAAGCTGATGGAGCGGCGCCGCAAGGAAACCGCCCCTATGCGTAGTTTCGAGTTCTAGCCCGCAGTCGGCCCAGGCCAGAGTTCCCCTTAGGCCGACGCCAGGGCCGTTACCTCGATCTCGATCCGAAACTTGGGATCAATCAGCCCGCATTCGATCATCGTGGCAGCTGGCGGGTTATCGCCAAAGGTCTGCGCCAACAGCGGCCAGCAGGGCTCGAACTCAGCGCGATCGGGCAGGTAGTAGTTCACCCGTACCACATCGGCAAAACTGCTGCCCGCCTGCTCAAGCGCGGCGCCAATGATATTAAGCGCTGACTGGCACTGCGCGACCACGTCGTCCCCCTGTCCCACGGTGCCTGCCACATGCACAAAGCCGCCCGCAACCACGGCGCGGCAATAGCCGATCTTGGCCTCAAATTCGCCTCCGGAGGAAATGCGTTTGATCATGTTCTCTGTCTCTTTCTTACCGAAAATCACATGGAAAAGCGGCGCAAGGTTACCCTCACGCCGCCTTTCAATCATCTCAGCTCTGCCATTGGCATCGCTACAAAGCTTAACCAGCTGTCGCCGACTCTTTTTCGGCGTCGGCGTGGATCATCAGCGGTTGTGCGTCCGAGTTCACAGCCTCTTCGTTCACGACCACTTTCTCGACGCTGTCCATTCCCGGCAGCTCAAACATGGTGTCGAGCAGGATATCCTCCAGAATGGAGCGCAGACCACGGGCGCCGGTTTTGCGTTCGATCGCTTTCTTCGCAATCGCACTCAGCGCTTCCTCGGTAAAGTCCAGCTCGGTATCTTCCAGCTCGAACAGGCGCTGATACTGTTTGACCAGAGCATTCTTCGGCTTGGTCAGAATGGTGATCAGCGCGTCCTCATCCAGATCTTCCAGTGTTGCCAGAACCGGCAGACGGCCGACGAATTCCGGGATCAGGCCGAATTTCAGCAGGTCTTCAGGTTCAAGCTTCTTGAAGGTTTCACCGACACCCGCATCGCTGTCATCACGCACATCCGCGCCAAAGCCCATGGCCGAGCCCTTGCCGCGCTGTTTGATGATCTTGTCGAGACCGGCGAAGGCACCACCGCAGATGAACAGGATATTGGTGGTGTCCACCTGCAGGAATTCCTGCTGCGGATGCTTACGCCCGCCCTGCGGCGGCACGCTGGCCACGGTACCTTCCATCAGCTTCAGCAGCGCCTGCTGCACCCCCTCGCCCGACACGTCGCGGGTGATCGAGGGGTTTTCCGACTTGCGGGTGATCTTGTCGACCTCGTCGATGTAGACAATGCCGCGCTGCGCACGTTCGACGTTGTATTCCGACGCCTGCAACAGCTTGAGAATGATATTCTCGACATCCTCGCCCACATAACCGGCTTCGGTCAGCGTGGTCGCATCCGCCATGGTGAAGGGCACATCCAGAATACGCGCCAGCGTCTGCGCCAGCAGCGTCTTGCCGCAGCCGGTTGGGCCGATCAGCAAAATGTTGGATTTTGACAATTCGATGTCCGAACCCGCCTTCTGAGCGTGATTCAGGCGCTTGTAGTGGTTGTGCACCGCAACAGACAGCACCCGCTTGGCCATTGCCTGACCGATCACATAATCGTCAAGGACCTCGCAGATGTCCTTCGGCGTCGGAACGCCGTCGGTGGACTTCAGCCCGGAGGCCTTCGTCTCTTCGCGGATG
This sequence comes from Phaeobacter sp. JH20_29, assembly GCF_048056175.1. Classification (NCBI taxonomy): domain Bacteria; kingdom Pseudomonadati; phylum Pseudomonadota; class Alphaproteobacteria; order Rhodobacterales; family Roseobacteraceae; genus Phaeobacter; species Phaeobacter sp. JH20_29. The sequence goes on along the minus strand of NZ_JAYMWO010000013.1, from coordinate 95,069 downwards.
ATGTCCATGCACAGTTCGACGCATTCGTCGCAGATGAACACGGTTGGGCCCGCAATAAGCTTGCGTACCTCATGCTGGCTCTTGCCGCAGAAGCTGCAATAAAGCGTGTTCTTACTGTCGCCGCTTGAGTTCGTTGCCATGGTCTACCTTTCCGTCCAGGGCGTGCATGCGCCTCCTGCGCCACCCGTAATATTGGCAGCTTATGCCACAGGCACAGCAGCCACAATCGCAAAGTGTGCCCCGATGACGACGGGGCACACCTGCCAGCTCACACCGCTGATCAGCTGTCCTCGTCGTCCAGCTTGCTGCGGTTTTCGACGATTTCGTCGATCAATCCGAATTCCTTCGCCTCTTCGGGAGACATGAAATTATCCCGCTCCAGCGCGTTCACGATCTTGTCGTATTCCTGGCCGGTGTGCTTGACGTAGATTTCGTTCAGGCGCTTCTTCAGCTTCAGGGTTTCCTCGGCGTGGATCATGATATCCGTCGCCTGCCCTTGGAAGCCACCAGAGGGCTGATGCACCATGACGCGGCTGTTGGGCAGCGAGAACCGCATCCCCGCCTCACCCGCCGTCAGCAGCAGCGAGCCCATGGAGGCCGCCTGGCCGATCACCAGTGTCGAAACCTTCGGCTTGATGTATTGCATGGTGTCATAGATCGACAGACCTGAGGTCACAACGCCGCCGGGGCTGTTGATATACATCGAGATCTCTTTCGACGGGTTCTCCGCCTCGAGGTGCAGCAGCTGGGCCACGATCAGGGAGCTCATGCCGTCGTGAACCGGACCATTAAGGAAAATGATCCGCTCCTTCAGCAGGCGCGAAAAGATATCATAGGCGCGTTCACCGCGGCTGGTCTGTTCCACCACCATCGGCACCAGCGTGTTCATGTATGTTTCTCTTGGATCGACCATATTGACCTGCCTGCTTTGAATTGTATCGGCATCATAGCCGACTGAGTATTACCCGAGTCTTAGTGCCGCCACATTTGGGCTGCAAGGGGCGGCGATTGTTTTTGCGCTGGCCTGTGCCCTGCACCCGAATGCGGCCTCGGTGGCGCAAACAGTCAGGTCCGCGTCGAAAACCATCGCCCCGCCGTCGCAAAAGGTGGGATGCAGGCCGTAGATCGGGGTTAACTAGCAAAGATCACAGACCCAACCGAAACCGGTGTGTTACAGGTTCCCGAAATGATCGATGACTATTTTGTGCAAAAAGGGGCGTCGGCCAATCTGACGATCCCCTTTGACGGTGAGCCGCAGGATTTCTATTTCCTGCTGCTGCCGAAGGCGACGATGCTGCCCATCGCGGCCGCCGTCGAGCCGTTGCGCATTGCCAATCAGGTCACCAATACGCAGCTCTATCGCTGGTATGTGATGACACCGGATGGCGAACCGATCCGCTGTTCAAACGGGATGACCATCACGCCGGACCTGCCAATGGGTCCGCTCCCGGGGGATGCTCTGGCTTTTGTCTGCTCGGGCGTGGAACCGCAGAATGCCGCCAGTGAGACGGTGTTGAACTGGCTGCGGCGCGAACGCCGCTTTGGCCGCTCGATCGGCGGCATCTGCACCGGGGCCTTTGCTCTGGCGCAGGCTGGGCTACTGGGCGAGCATCGGTTCACCCTGCACTGGGAGAACCAGCCCGGTTTTGTCGAGAGATATCCGGACCTGCTCCCATCGCCCCGGATCTTTGAAATCAGCGATACTCTGATGACATGCGGCGGCGGCAATGCAGCCACAGATATGATGCTGAACCTGATCGAGGAACGCCATGGCAAGCAGCTGGCGATCATTGTTGCCGACATGTGCCTGCATGTGCGTACCGGCGGGCAGAGCACACCGCAGAAGTCCAATTACGCGGTCGCAATCGGCAGCCGCAACCAACGGCTGCTGAACGCGCTTCAGCTGATGCAGGAATCAATTGAGGAGCCACTCTCAATCGGCGAGCTCTGTGATCGGCTGGATATCTCGCGCCGTCAGCTGGAGCGGCTGTTTGCGCGCTATCTTGACCAGAGCCCGATGCATGTCTATTTCGACATGCGGCTCAGCCATGCCTTTGCGCTGATGAACGAGACCTCGATGTCAGTGACCGAGATCGCGCTGGCGTCTGGCTTCAACAGCGCCACGCATTTCTCGCGCCAGTTCAAACGCAAGTTCGGCGCCAGCCCGCATTTTTTCCGCAAGGGGTGGAACTGAGCCGCAGCAGCCGCCGACAGCAGCAGCCCCCCGTTGCGGATGAGCAGGCGGTGTCCTCAGCCGTCGATCTTGCGCCCCATGATGGCCAGCGACTGCTGGTAGACGGTTGCCGCATTCCATTCCTTCAGCACGCGGTAATTCGGCTCCCCCTGTTGGTAGCCACGCCCGGGTTTCCAGCCTTTCTTGCGCAGGAAATGGGCGGTTGAGGCCAGCGCATCCCCCATGTTGTAGAAATCCACCCGCCCGTTGCCATCCCAGTCCACACCGTAGTTGAGCGCATTCCCCGGCAGGAACTGGGTGTGCCCCAGTTCGCCGTGTTTGGCGCCTTTGGTCGCGCTGGTAATGGCGCCCTGATCCACCAGTTTCAGCGCACCAATGGCATGGGGTTTGAAGAAATCGGAGCGGCGGCAGTCATAGGTCAGCGTCACGATGGCCGAGACCACCTGACTGTCACCCATGTAATTGCCAAACGCAGTTTCCATACCGTGAATCGCAATCAGGATCCCGGCCGGAACCCCGAACTTGCGTTCCAACGCGGCAAAGAACTCCGCATTGCGTGCCTTGCGCTTGCGGCCTTGGGCGATGATCGTATTGGCGCCGCGGATCTGCATGAATTTCTCAAGAGAATAGCGAAAGCTCTTCTGGTTGCGATCTGCGGCGATGGTGCGGCTGGCGTAGCTGGTATTGGCCAGCGCGTTCAGCCCGGCCTGGCGGACGCCGGCGCGTTGCGCCTCCTGGGCGAAATCGCGTTTCCAGGTCTCAAACCCGGCAGAGGTATTGCCGCAGGATGCCGCCATCGCGGCAAGGGGAAGGCCAGAGGCCAGTATCGCGGCGGCTGCGATGGCTGACAGTCGACGGCTGAGCAGCAGCGGCGCTCGACGATGAGTGGCGGCGGCATCTGAGGTGAAGGGGCGAAACAACTGGAACATCTTAAAAAACCTGAATCCGAAGCTTATGGGCTGAACCTTCAGTCTAGCTGAAATCTGCGTCGAGACCAGCCATCAGATCACCCCAGCGCAAGCCTATGTCCGGCGTCAGTTCGCGGCCTCAGGCAAACGCGCTGCCCGCAGCCAGCGCCAGACCATCGGCGACAGCTGTCATCGCGTTCTCCGAATATAGCTCAGCGCGCGGACAGAGCTGCTGCATCTGCGTCTGCACCGCCGCAAGCAGGGCCGAACCCCCGACCAGAACCACCCGCGTGACCTGATCACCGCGCAGATCCGCCCGACGAAGGGTCTCGCGGGCGCAGGCGGTGATCTCCTCGATATCGCTCGCCAGGCTCTGCTCAAGCGTCTGCGTGTCCAGGGGCACCGACAGCCCCGGTTCCAGAACCTTCAGATCAATCACCGCGCGGCGGCGATCTGGGTGATTGACCGCGATTTTGCCCCGCTCTACGGCAAAGGCCAGATCGTGCCCCAGCTCATCTTCCAACACGGAGACAAGCCGTGCCAGTTTTTCAGGTTCTTCGGCATTGCGCGCCAGATCCTGCGCGGCGCGGCGACTGTCGGCAGCATAGAGGAAAGGGATCATCTGCCAGGTCGCCAGATCGTTGAACAGCCGGTTGGGTGCAGGCAGGCTGCCGCCGCCAAAACTGTTGCGAATGGCACTGCCGCGCCCCAACAGCGGCATCACGTGATCAATGCTCAGCTGCCGGTCGAAATCGGTCCCGCCAAGACGCACGCCATGCGAGGCCAGAATACGCGCGGTCCCATCCCGTGACTGCTCAAAGGCTGTGAAGTCCGAGGTGCCGCCGCCGATATCAACGATCAGGCCGATGCCGGGCTTGGGCTGTGCCGAGCGCAGGGCCGCTTCGGGTTCCAGCATGAAACGGACCTCCTCAAACCCTGCGGCCAGATAGCAGGCGCGCAGGTCCACTTCGGCCTGGGCATCGCGGGCTGCATCCTTGCTGTGAAACAGCACCGGACGGCCTGACAGCGCATGGCTGAACGACTGGCCGGTTGCCGCCTCTGCCCGGGTCTTCAGCTCGGCCAGAAAACGGGCCACGATAGTGACAAAATCGACCAGCTCACCGTTCAGACGACGCTTTTCATACATCAGCGGCGTGCCGAGAAGGCTTTTCAAGGCACGCATGAAGCGGCCTTCGTCCCCATTGATCAACGCGCGGGTGGCTGGCCGCCCGATAATCATCTTGCGACGATCAGGATCAAAGAAAACGGCGGTTGGCAGCGTGGTTTCCCCCGGCTCGATCTCCACCAGCCAGGGTCGTCCGTTGACCGCAACACCGGCTGCCGAGTTGGAGGTGCCAAAGTCGATTCCAAGGGTGTTGGGAGTGGGCATGTCTGGCACCTATCGCTGAGAAAGAACCGGCGTGAGTATCTGAAGACGTTGTGCAAAACAAGTGTTCAGACAGCGGCGGAACGACACAACTCTGGCGGAACGCAAACCACCCCCGCGATAGCCATCGCGGAGGTGGTGGGAGGCAGGCATCGCCTGACGCCTGCATTGAGGAGTGCTGGCGGGGTCAGTCGGCGGTTGCGGCCTTCAGATAAGCGATCACCGCTTCGATATCGGCGTCTTTCTTCAACCCCGCAAAGGACATCTTGGTCCCTTTCATGTATTTCTTCGGATTTGCGAGAAAGGCCGCAAGCGCGGCCTCATCCCAGACCAGCCCATTCTCTGCCGCCGCTAGCAGAGCCTTGGAATAGCGAAACCCATCAACATGGGCGGCTGGCGACCCGATGATTCCGTTCAGGATGGGACCGGTTTTCGATTTCGCGCCCGCGCCGATCTGGTGGCAGGATTTGCATTTGCGAAAGGTCTTCTCGCCCTTTGCGACCAGCTCAGGGTCTGGGCCGATGTCTGGGGTAGCCTCTGGGGCGACGGCCTCTTTAACGGACGCGCTGTCTGCCTCTGCGGCGGGCACGGCCGGTTCGGCTGCAGTGTCCGCTTGTGTCTCAGCGGCATCGGTTTCGTTCGGCGTCACATCCAGCACCATGGCGCGCATGGTAATCTCGACGCTGTCCTTGCAGCTCTCCATGCAGGGCGAAGCGGTCCAGAAGTGTTTTTCCGCTTCCAGCCGGTCATCCAGAATGAAGCCATCCGCATTGGGCAGCTGCACCCCGGCAAAGGTTTCGTCCGACAGCACAAACTCATCATCGGCCAGGTCGTTGGAATAGAGGATATAGGCGACAATCGCATAGACCTCATCCGGGGTCAGAGATTGTGCATCGCCAAAGGGCATGGAACGGTTCACGTAATCCCACGTGGTCGAGAGATACGGCCAGTAGCTGCCGACAGTTTTCAGCGGATCGTCATGGTCGAGCGTGCCCTGCCCGCCCGCCAGCTTGGGCCAATTGCCCACACCCTCGGCGAAATCGCCGTGGCAGACCGCGCATTTTTCGGCAAAGACCTCCTCGCCGGTGAAGACATCGCCCGAGCCTTCGGGCAGCCCGGTGCCATCGGGAGAGACATCGAGATCCCAGGCCGCGATTTCCTCCGGCAAGGCCGGGCGACCGAGGCCGAATTTTTCCGCCGCAGCTGGCGTCACGACCATCGTGGAAACGACAGCCGCTGCAAGCAAGCTCCGCCTCCCCTCGGTGGGCTTTATCACCACTTCAAGAAACCTCGACATTTTCCGCCTCCCCGTTTGCCTTGACCCACCAGGTCTGGATGGCGTTGTTGTGATAAATCGAATTCAGCCCCCGCACCTCGCGCAGCTGCGCCTTGGTTGGCTGCACATAGCCCGACGCGTCGCGGGCCCGGCTTTGCAGCAGCATCTCGGACCCGTCCCAGTTGATATCCAGATAGAACCGGGTCAGCGCCTTGTCCGTTCCCGGTGCCGCCAGCCGCGCCTCGGTCCAGTTCTTGCCGCCATCCAGGGACACATCCACGCCAGTGATTGCGCCGCGCCCGGACCAGGCCAGGCCAGTGACCACCAGCGGCCCGGCGCCATGGGTAATCGGTGCCTGAGGGCTTGGGCTGGTCACAACGGATTTTGCGTCCATCTCCCAGGTCCACTTGCGGCTGATGCCATTGGCCAGCGTGTCGGTATATTTCGAGGTTTCCTCGCGGCTCTCGACCGGACCTGCCATGACCTCGATCCGGCGCAGCCATTTGACCCACATGTTGCCTTCCCAGCCGGGCACCACGAGGCGCACCGGATAGCCGTGCTCCTTGCGCAGCGCCTCACCGTTGGCCTTGAAGGCGACCAGCACGTCGTCCATCGCCTTTTCCAGCGGGATCGAGCGCCCGTTGGAGGACGCATCCGCCCCCTCGACATAAACCCATTTGCCTGCGGGGTTTACGCCCGCTTCCTCAAGCAGGGTGCGCAGCGGGACACCGGAATATTCCATGTTGTGGATCATGCCATGGGTGAACTGCGCGCCATTGAGTTGTGCACCGGCCCACTCCATGCCGGAATTCGCAGCACATTCGCAGAAATAGACGCGGTTTTCGCGCGGGAAGCGTTCCAGATCCGCATAGGTAAACACCAAAGGCGTGTCGACCAGGCCGTTGATCATCAGCCGGTAGTCATCCTTGCGCAGCTCAATCGCGCCGGAGTGATGACGTTCAAAGGCGCAGCCTTGCGGGGTGATGGTTCCGTCCAGCGCGTGGATCGGCGTGAAGTTGATCGAGCTGATGGTGTCCGCCGTCAGCCACTCCACATTGCGCCGGACCACGTCGCTTTCGTATTTGATCGGCAGGCCGTAGGGGGTGGTATCCACGCCGTCGCCAAGACCGGATGCCCAGTCCTGCACCTCTGTGATCAGCGGGTCGGGTGTCGCAGCGCCAGCAGAACGGCTCGCCATTGCCCCTGCCCCAACCGCCGCAGCACCGGCCAGGAACTGGCGGCGCGACCGGCTGGTTTGCTTCGGTTTATCAGTCATCTCTGATTGCCTCCTTACATCGAAAAATTCACTTTCGTGAATTCATCAGCGCAAAAATTTTTGGCGGATGCCGGGCTTAGGCGCCCGACACCTGCACGGAATTGTTCGGGGAAAGGGTAACGGTGCCCATCTTGCGAATGTGGCTTTCGACCACATCCCAGATCTGCGGGCCCTCGGTCCCTTCATTCACGCTGGCCCAACCGGCAACGATATAGGTCTTGGCCGGGTCAATCGCCTCGCCGGTCTTCAGCAGTGTCATATTGCTGATCCGTTCGCCCTGCGGCTTGGTGATGTCGATATGGTAGCCCATGCCACCGACGCGCACCATGTCGCCGCCCTGCTGGTAATAAGGGTCGGGATTGAAAATGTTGTCGGCCACGTCCTCCATCACCACCTTCAGGAATTCGCCTGTCATTTCATTGCGATAGGCTGCACCGTAGCTCATCGACGTGACATTCCAGATATCCTCGCGGGTGATGTCGTCTCCGGGCAGCAAGGACGGCCCCCAACGCACGCCGGGCGACAGGGCGATATCGGCTTCACGCTCGGTCAGCAGCGCGTCACAGATGAGATCGTCCCAAGTGCCGTTGAAATTGCCGCGCCGATAGAGCAGCTCATCAGTCTGGCCGATCACCTCGGCCAGCTCTGCCTCATAGGGCGCGCGCTGGTCGTTGATCAGCTGGCTGATCACCGGATCCGGCGCAATGACGTCGGAAAACACCGGGATCAGCTTGTGCCGCAGCCCCATCAGCTGGCTGTCACGCACATCCAGATCCACGCGGGAGACGAATTTACCATTGGACCCAGACGCAACAATGTGGGTCTGACCAACAAGAACCGATTCCGGCAGCGCATCATGGGTGTGGCCGGACAGGATCACGTCGATGCCGCTGACCACACCGGCCATTTTCTTGTCAACGTCAAAACCGTTGTGCGACAGCACCACAACAACATCCGCACCAGCGGCGCGTACCTCGTCGACCATCTCCTGCATATGTTCATCGCGGATCCCAAAGGAGTATTCCGGGAACATCCAGCCGGGGTTTGCAATCGGCATATAGGGGAAGGCCTGACCGATCACGGCTACCTTGGCCCCGCCCCTTTCGAAAAATTTGTAAGGTTTGAACAGCTCAGCCGGTTCATCCCATTCCGCGTCAAAGATATTCTGGCCAAGTGCGGCAAAGGGCAGCCCCTCGACGATCTCATTCACCCGGTCCGATCCCAGCGTGAACTCCCAGTGGAAGGTCATCGCATCCGGCTTCAGCGCGTTCATCACATTGACCATGTCCTGGCCTTCGGTGTGATGACAGGTATAGGAGCCATGCCAGGTGTCGCCGCCATCCAGCAACAGCGCATCGGGGCGGTCGGCGCGGATGGCATTGATGATTGTTGCAACACGATCCAGCCCCCCGACCCGGCCATAGCCCTGCGCAAGCGACGCAAAATCATTGTAGGTCAATGCATAAGCTGAGGGGCTGCCATCGGCGATCCCATAGGCCTTGCGGAAATCCGCGCCGGTGATATGCGGAACATGGCCCTTGTTGTCACCAACCCCAAGATTGACCGAGGGCTCACGAAAATAGATCGGCTTCAGCTGAGCGTGAATGTCCGTGACATGGATCAGGCTGATGTTGCCATAGGTGTCAAACTGCAGGAGCTGATCCTGTGTCAGCTTCTGCTGCGCTGCCAGTCTGGCCCAGCTGCCAAAACCTGAGGCCCCGACAAGCGCTGACGCTGCCATGGAGACCTGCAAGAAATCACGCCGCGAGATCATGGGTTCATCTTCCTACTGAGACACACGATATATTCGCATGTTTGAATGATATTGAGGGAAACGCGCCCCGCATCATCTCTGACACGGGGCCACGCGGATCAGTTGCGGACAGACGGTGCCTCGACCGAGAGGCCGTTGCCACGCGATGCGACATAGAGCTCCAGCGCCACAAACTCAGCCGAACCCGGTTTGTAAGTCTCGGCGCGGGTGTCACGCACGCAGCCTTTGAACCGCGCATGGGCCGTGTTCAGCTTGGTGTTCTTCAAGCGGTAGACCGGGAAGCCATTGATCTGGCCCTGGCTCAGATGGTCGGCGCGGATCATGTTGCCATAGTTGTCTTCATGGCAATTGGCACAGGAGAGTTCCAGCTGACCGGTGCGGGTGTAGTAGAGCTCCTTGCCCTGTTCCCAGGTGGACTGGGCCGGGCCGTCAATGGCCACGTTGACCGGCATCCCGCGCGATTGCACCGAAATCAGCGCTTCCATGGCCGCCATCTTGCCGCTGGTGTATTTCCACTTCTCCGCGCCCATCTGGTTCTCGCGGCAGTCGTTGATCTGCATGACGAGGGTACGCATCTCGCCTGCATCCTCGTTCCACTTGGGGTAAACCGCGCGGACGCCGACCATGCTCTCTTCGACATCGTCGTGGCAGGAGGCGCAGGATTTCTCCGCGGTGCCTTCAACCTTGGACCATGTATCCATTGCCTGATCGACAAAGACCATTGCAGGGTTGTCAAAATCATCCATCTGCAGCGCCTGCGTCTCATCCGAGCGGAAATGCCAGCCTGACATCACCTCGTCCAGCACATCAGCAACATGCGCGGGTGCGGCGGTCTTGGTGACCATTTCGATCTCGTCATTGACGACCAGCGTATCATCATCCGCCTCGGCAAAGGCGGTAACGGGCAAGGCCAGCGCCATGGCAATTGCGGTGATTGCCTTATTATTCATCTTGTTTCCTCCCTTGGGTGGTCGTCCCGCCCGGCGTTCCGGACAGGGCGTTTGCCTATGGATCCGGAAGGGATCAGCCGATCGCGATCGGTTTTTGTTCCGTGTAGACAGAACCGTCATCGTCGTACCAGGTGAAGACGAATTCACCCGCCTCGGGGACGGTGGCGTCGAACTGGAAGTAAGGGTTGGTGGAAATGGCGGGTTCCATGGCCACATCAACAACGGACTGACCGTTAAACTCGCAGGTAAAGCGATTGATGATCGACCGCGGAATGACGTTGCCTTCCTTGTCCTTGCGCTGACCGCTTTCCATGTTGTGGCTGATCAGCGTCTTGATGGTCACCGCTTCGCCTGCGGCTGCTTTCTTCGGGACTTTGACGCGGGGTTTTACACCGGATGCCATGTCGTTAACTCCTGATATCTATGGGGCGAACCTGACGGACAGGTCGCGCTTAGCCGCCGCAGCCGCCGATGGTCACCTTCACGGTCGCGCTTGCCTTGGCAAAGCTGCCGTCGGCCATTTTGGCAACCGCCACAATGTCTTGCGTGCCTGCGAGGCGAATCCGTGTGGCGGCTGACTGGCTGGCAGCCAACGGACCAAAGGTAAAGGTCGCGACGCCCGGGGTCGGGTTGCCGGTCGCCAGGATCATGATGGCGGAAGCACCGGGCGCATCGACCTCGATCGGTACGGTATTGCCGTTTTCGGCGATTTCGGGCGCGGTCAGTGTCAGGCCGGTGTCAGCCATATCAGCGCCACCCGTGAACTCTGCAATCCGATCCTCGGCTGCAGCAACGACACGCAGGGGCAGCATGGTCAGGGCAGCGGCCCCAAGGCCAAGGCCAAGTGTGTCGCGACGTGAGAACTCCATCGTATGTCTCCTTTGACGTTGATGGCGCAAAAGATCCCGGTCCTTTGCGTCAGTCTTCTTTCAGGGTCGCAAGGAATGCGACCACATCTTCGATTTCCTGGGCGGTCAGGATCGGCGGCAATGGCTCGGTCCCCGCCTCGCCCGTGTAGGCATCGCCCGGCCGGATGAAGCCATCGACCTTGTAAAAGGCGGGCATCATCGTGCCGTCGAATGTCATCTTGGCATTGGCCACCAGACCGCGCAGCTCCGCCTCGCTCCAGCGGCTGCCGGCACCATCCAGCGCAGGGCCGATTTCACCGTGAAACGGCACATCCGACAGCGCGGACACCTGATGGCAGGCCACGCAATTGCCCTTGGATTTGTCGCCAACCAGCAATGCGCCGCTGGCGGCATCCCCGGCAGCACCGCTGAGCGATACGGCAACAGCGCCGTCATCGTCATAGGCGACCTCTTTCGGCGCGATCTCAGCGGCAAACGCAACTGTCCCGGCCAGACAGGCTGCCAGTGTCAGAGATATTTGCTTCATGTTTCCTCCCATTGGCTCCCACGCGCTTTGGCGTGCTTCGCTGGCGTTTACCCTAGGCGACCTCACCCGGCTAACGCAACATCAAATTCAGTAATTTGAATTTCATTATGTCGTTTCGACCGTTCAACCTATCCGGCCTCGTCTGCCCGACGGCACGCAGGCAAGGCCATCTTTGCTGCAAAGACGATCAAATCACCGGTATCAATCGGTGGAGCCGTTGTTCCGTTCCTGGATGCGTCGGGCATGGTAACGTTGAAAATCTTCTCCGTTATCAAGCAAATAGCGCTCTTCGTTCACCCATGTGAACATATCGAGCGTAGTGCCGACCCCAAAGGCACCGGGCATGATCGCCACCGCGGCCTGCGGCGCCGGAATCTCGGGCACCTCCTGCGGCAGGAACATCATTGTCGGGGTAAACAGAACGCCCCATTTTCGGGCCATATCTTTTTCCGACAGGGTTTCACCGTCAAAATCCGTCACTTCGACATCGCCATATAGATTGAGCTGCACCACAAAGAAATTGTCGCCGATGTAGGACCCGACCTCGGGTGTCGGGAACACCTCCTCGTGCATCTTGGTACAATAGACACAGCCCCTTTGCTCAAAGAACAGCACCAGCCGCTTGCCCTCGGCATTGGCCTCGTCCAGATCCTCGCGCAGATCCTTGAAGGTCTCGCGCATCCAGGGGGTCTTGTGCAGGCCATCATCGCCGAGCTCCACCGCCCCCGCAGAGCCGACACAAAGCAGCCACAACAGTCCGATCATTAGTCGTTTCATCTCTTACCCTCCCAATACGGCCGCCATTCTGGGCCGCTCAGCCGATACTTGCAAAACCCGGGAACCACCGGATCATAGCCTCGGCAATATAACGCACGCTGCCCGTGGCGATCAGAACCGCAAAGATGATGAGCATGACGCCCATCCCCTTTTCCACCCAGGCAAAGGCAGACCGGTGGCGGGCCACAAACCTAAGAAAAGGCCCGGCAAACAGCGCCGCCACCACAAAGGGCGCGGTCATCGCCGCGCCGTAGACCAGCAACAGCAGCCCGCCGCGCCAGATATCGCCAAGGCCAGAGGCAATCATCAGGATAGAGGCCAGGGCGGGCCCCACGCAGGGTGTCCAGCCAAAGCCAAAGGCCAATCCCATCAAATAGGCGCCAGCCAAGGTCGCGGGCGGCGCGGTGCTTTCGATCCGGGCCTCGCGATAAAGCAGTGGAATCCGCAGGACCCCCAGAAAATGCAGCCCAAAGACCAGCAGCAATACCGCAGCGCCATAGGCCAGCACATCCAGATATTGGCCAAACACCTGCCCCAGTGCGGTGGCTCCCATTCCCATCAGCACGAAGACAGTGGTCACCCCTGCGGCAAAGCAGATCGACGCCAGCACAAGGCGCCGCCGCGCGCCCAAAGCGATCTCGCCGTCGCTGCGCAGCTCCGCGATGGAAAGCCCCCCCATATAGGAGAGGTAAAACGGCACCATGGGCAGCACGCAGGGCGTGAAGAATGACAATAGCCCCGCAACAAGCGCTCCGAACAAAGAGATTTCCAGCATGTATCAAGGCCCCTTGCCATCTTCTGCGTTCGAACCAGACAAGACCACAGTTGCCGATCCACATCGCGCCGAGAGGTATCTTCTGTCGGCTGCTGGCGGTCGATCTCCGTGTGCAAGCCGCGATTGCTCAAATCAGGCACAGCTCCAACAAGATGCGCGGGCCGCCGGTCCACCCCGGTAGAAACTTGTACTATTCACATATTCAAATTACGTAGTACATATAGACACCCTTCATGACGACCCGTCAATCACCGGCCGTGGCTCAGACATCGTACTTCACGGCCCCCACACAGATCATCGAGACAAATCGCATCATGGCCTTTTCTTCGCTGACCTCCCTGCCCTATCGCAGCTGCCGCGCCGCTGCCTCGGCGCTGGCAAAGGTCGCTGTCATGGCGGCATTGCCGCTGATCGCATCGGCCAGCGATGCCGCAGAGCTGGTTTTGGTCGAGCAGCCGGGCTGCGCCTGGTGCGAACGCTGGGACGCGGAAATTGCGCCGATCTATCCAAAGACCGCCGAAGGCACCTTTGCCCCGCTGCGCCGGGCAGATTTGCGCGACATGCCGAAAGATCTGACGCTGTCACGGCGGGTCACATTCACGCCAACCTTCTTGATCGTTGAGGGCGGCCATGAGATGGCGAGACTGGAAGGCTATCCGGGAGAGGATTTCTTCTGGCCGCTGATTTCCGGTCTGCTGCAGGCGCACGCAGGCTTTGTCCCGCCCGCTGCCGAGCAACCAGACGCGGGACAAGCCCCCGACCAGCAGCCCGCACCGATGGCCACCAATGGTTGAACCAGGAGAGAACACCGATATGGCCCTGCCACAGTTTTCCGCCGATATGGCCCCCGAAGATCTCGATACGATGGTGGACAATGCCACCCGCGCCTCGAATTTTCTGAAGGCGATCAGCCACGAGGGACGCCTGATGATCCTGTGCCATCTGGTGTCGGGTGAAAAATCGGTGACCGAGCTGGAAGAGCTGCTCTCCGCACGTCAGGCGGCGGTTTCCCAACAGCTGTCGCGCCTGCGTCTGGAAGGTCTGGTCATTCCACGCCGTGAGGGCAAGGCGATCTATTACCGGCTGGCAGATGATCGTCCACGCCGGATCCTGGAAGTGGTCTACGAGCTGTTCTGCAAAGAGGACTGACCGACGACCGGTCGGCCCGGCCACACTGGCAGCGGACCCTCCAGCCGCCAGCCCCGCAGCTCTTTCACCGGCGGAACCCACACAAGATGCCAACCCCCCTGTCCGACCTCCTGAGCGATACGCAACTGACCGCCCTGCTGGGGGTGTTTGGCGGCGTCCTGCTGGGATTGGCGGCGCGGCTGGGGCGGTTCTGCACGCTGGGCGCCATCGAGGATCTGCTCTATGGCGGCTCGTCCCTGCGTCTGCGGATGTGGGGCATGGCAATTGGCATGGCAATCCTGGGAAGTTTTGGCCTCATGGCTCTAGGCTGGCTGGATCCGGCGCAGTCGCAATATCTTGCCATTCGCTGGATGCCGCTGGCCTCTATCGGCGGCGGCCTGTTATTTGGCTATGGCATGGCCCTGAGCGGGATGTGCGGCTATGGTGCCATAGCCCGGCTCGGCGGCGGCGATCTGCGCAGCTTTGTCATCGTGCTGGTGATGGGCGTATCGACTTTCGTCGTGCTGACAGGCCCTCTCGCCCCGCTGCGCAACCTGTTTTTCCGGCAACAGAGCATCACCGATGACTCGCCCGCCGGCATCGCCCATCATCTGGCCAACCATCTTGGAGCGTCGGTCAGCGCTATCGGCCTTGCCATCGGCGGTGCGATCCTGCTGATATCCATCCTCGGGCGCGAGGTGCGCGAGTCTCCGGCCGCTATTGGCTGGGCTGCGCTGGTGGCGTTTGCCATCATCAGCGGCTGGGCAGGCAGCAGCCATATCGCGCGGACGGGGTTTGACGCGATACCTCTGGTCTCGCATTCCTTCTCCGCGCCGCTTGGCGAAACCATCATGTGGACAATGACCGGCAGCCTGCGGCCGATCAGCTTTGCCGTCGGCTCGGTCAGCGGCGTCTGGCTCGGTGCCTTTATCGGTTCGCTGATCAAGGGGCATTTCCGCTGGGAGGCCTGCGACGACCCGCGCGAGCTGCGCCGCCAGATCATCGGGGCCGCGATCATGGGGGGCGGCGCGGTCCTTGCAATGGGCTGCACGGTCGGCCAGGGGCTGAGCGCCTTTTCGCTGTTGTCGATTTCTGCCCCGGTGACCTTTCTGTCGATCTTTGCCGGGGCCGCTGTTGGGCTGCGCCAGCTGATCACCGGTTTTCGCCGCGCCGCCTGACTGTACCGCCTGACTGCACCACCTGACTGCCCTGCCGCGCCGCTCGCACCGGCTGCACGACAATGTGACTGCGGTGCAGCCGCCGAGGCATTAACCTCGTAAGCAACGACAGGAGATCACCGCCATGTTTCAAAACGTGATGGGCCCGATGCCCCCCCGCCGCAGCCATCTGTTCGCTGCGGCACTGGCCTTCGTGCTGCTTGCCGCAACAGGGTCACATACGATGGTTGCGACCGCCGCACCGCTGGCCAAGCGCCAGGGCTGGGCGGTTCACCAGACCCGCAAGCCCTACCCGCAGCTGGTCGAAGATGTGATTGCGGCGACGAAGGCGCAGGGTCTTGTCGTGGTGACGCAGGCCGGGCCGACCAAGGCCGCTGCGGCCCGTGGCATTACCATACCCGGCAACCGGGTGATCGGTGTTTTCAACAATGACTATGCGGTGCGGGTCCTCAGCCATTCCACCGCCGCAATGATTGAAGCCCCGATCCGCCTTTATGTGACCGAAGGCGAAGATGGCTTGGCGACGCTTTCTTATAAAACCGCAACCCATGTCTTTGCCCCCTATCTCGATGAAGGCGGGGCTGATCTCGCCGATATCGCGGCAGAGCTGGACCAACATCTTGATGCCATTGCGCAAAATGCGGCGCGCTCGGCGCCTTGACGCTCACACCCGCGTGAGGAGGCTTGCAACCTTGCCCGGTTCCGGCAATTTGGCGGCACTTGTTCACGAAGGGTGGATTTCATGACACAGACCGACACCGCGGCTGCGACGGCCACAGAACCATTGCGCGCGGCGGATGTGCTGGCCCGGCGACTATATGCCGCCGGATGCCGCCATGCCTTCGGCATGCCCGGTGGCGAAGTGCTGACGCTTGTCGATGCGCTGACCAAGGCGGGCATCCGCTTTCACCTTGCCAAACACGAGAACAGCGCCGGTTTCATGGGCGAAGGCGTGCACCACAGCGATGGCGCACCGGTTATCCTGGTGGCCACGCTGGGCCCGGGGGCGCTCAATGGGGTGAACGTTGTCGCCAATGCGCATCAGGACCGGGTGCCGATGCTGGTGCTGACAGGATGTGTGGATGCGGCGGAAGCGGCCACCTATACCCATCAGGTACTGGACCATCAGGCGGTTTTTGCCCCGATCACCAAGGCCAGCTATCGCCTCGACGCGGAGGCTGCCGGTGTGATCGCCGACAAGGCGGTGCGGATCGCAACCGCGCCGCGCAATGGGCCGGTGCATATCGATGTGCCGATCTCCGTCGCCGATTCCCCTGCCGGCACCCACCGTCCTTGCCTCGCGCCTGCCAGAGCAACGCAACCGCAGCCCGCTGACCTGGCGCAGGCGCGCGCGTGGCTTACCGAGGCCGAGCGCCCGCTGGCGGTGATCGGTCTTGACGCTGTTGCCGAGGCCGCATCCGCGCCGCTTCTGGCCTTTCTCGAACACTACCAGATCCCTTTTGTAACCAGCTACAAGGCCAAGGGCATCCTGCCTGAGAAGCACCCGCTTTGCCTTGGCGGCGCCGGGCTGTCGCCGCTCGCCGATCGTCACCTGCTGCCGCTGGTGCGCGAGGCCGATCTGGTTCTTGCGCTGGGGTACGATCCAATCGAGATGCGCCCGGGCTGGCGCAACGCCTGGGATTGTTCCCGCCAGCGGGTGATTGATATCTGCGCCGAGGACAACACCCACTACATGCACGCGGCCACTCTGACGCTGGTTGCCGGTCTTGCGCCCAGTCTGCGCGCCCTGACGGTTGGGGCGCAGCTCGCCGATGACACGCAGCCGTCCCCTCGGCGCTGGCCCGAAGGTCAGCCTGAGGTGGCCCGGGCAGCCCTTCGCTCCGCCTTCACCCCGCAGGCGGACTGGGGACCCGCTGCGATCGTTGCCGAATGTCAGGCCACCCTGCCCAGCGATACGCTGGCGACGGCAGACAGCGGCGCCCATCGGATCCTGCTCTCGCAGATGTGGAGCTGCCATGAGCCTCGCGCCCTGATCCAATCCTCGGGCCTCTGCACCATGGGCTGCGCGGTGCCGATGGCCATTGGCCGCAAACTGGCAGAGCCGCAGCGCACGGTTGTCAGCTTCTCCGGTGATGCGGGTTTCCTGATGGTGGCGGGCGAGTTGTCCACCGCCGCCGAGCTTGGCGTTGCGCCGATCTTTGTCGTCTTCGTCGATGCCAGCCTCGCATTGATCGATCTGAAGCAGCGACAGCGACGGCTGGATAACGCTGGCGTCGACTTCGGCCAGCACGACTTTGCCGCGATGGGCCGGGCCTTTGGCGGCCATGGCGTCAGGGTCCGCGACCGCGCAGGCCTGCGCGCTGCCTTGCAAGAGGCACAGCAGGCCGAGCGTTTCACCGTCATTGCCGCAGAATTCGAGCGGGAGGCCTATGATGGGCTCATCTGACCGGACATCCGAAGCCAAGCTGTCCCATGGCCCGCTGACTGGCGTCAAGGTGCTGGACCTGTCCCGCATTCTGGCAGGGCCGACCTGCACCCAGATGCTGGGAGATCTGGGGGCCAGTGTGCTCAAGGTCGAAAACCCGCGAACCGGGGGCGATGACACCCGGCAGTGGGGGCCGCCCTATGTGGTGGATGGAGACGGTCACCAGTCGGATCTGTCGGCCTATTTCATGGCCGCAAACCGCAATAAGCGCTCGGTTGTGGTGGACATCGCCACGACCGAGGGCCAGCAGGTCATACGTCGTCTCGCCGCTGAAGCCGATATTCTGCTGGAAAACTTCAAACCCGGCGGGCTTGCCAAATACGGCCTCGACTACGAGAGCCTGCACGCAGAGTTCCCGCATCTGGTCTATGGTTCGATCTCCGGCTACGGCCAGACTGGACCCAATGCCCATAAACCCGGCTATGACCTGATGGCACAGGGCTATGGCGGGATCATGTCGCTCACCGGTGAGCCTGAGGGCCGACCGATGAAGGTCGGCGTCGGCATCGCCGACGTAATGTGCGGAATGTATGCCTGTGTCGGCATCCTCGCGGCGCTGCGCCACAAGGAACAGACCGGCGAAGGCCAGCAGGTCGATATCGCGCTGGTGGATGCGCAGATCGCCTGGCTGATCAACGAAGGTGTGGCAACACTCAACACTGGCAGCGCCCCCAAACGGCGCGGTAATGAGCATCCCAGCATCGTGCCATATGGGTTATATGAGACCTCAGATGGCCATGTGATCCTCGCGGTCGGCAATGACGCGCAGTTTGGCCGCTTCCTATCTTTTCTCGGACTGGACGGGCTGGCGCGGGACCCGCGCTTTGCAACCAACCCGGCCCGCTTGCAGCACCGCGACGCGCTCGCCGATATCCTAGTACCGGCGCTGCGCCAATACCGCACCGATGAGGTGATCGCCGCGATGGAGGCCCGCAAGGTGCCAGCAGGACCGGTGCAGACGCTCGATCAGGTTTTTGCCTCTGATCAGGTGGCGGCGCGGGATATGACAATTGAAATGTCCTCGGCGGCGGGGCCGGTGCGGTTGCTTGGCAATCCGCTCAAATTCTCCCGGACGCCGGTGACCTACCGCCATGCGCCTCCAATCTGCGGTGCAGACAGCGACCTCCTTGCCAGGACCGAGGACCCGTTTTCGGAAGACGACAACTAAGACAGCGGCGCAGCGCCGACCGAGAACAGGCAGACGCCCCGTCACCCGGGGGCGGCTGCCTGCTCAATATCTCTGCTATCCCCTTAAGACACCGCAGAAAACGCCTGTTTCTCGGGCTTGCAACCGGCAGGATCTGGCCGAGTGTTACAGAAACTGGCGGTCTTCGGCCAAAGTCGCGCTGCACGGGCTTGCCAGATTACAAAAAATGCGGGAAATCGCTGTCAATCAATATGGTTGGCCCATTAATCCGGCGAGATTGCACACGCCGCTTCACCAAACCGCGAGCGGGCATCGCGAGACGCGCGGCCGTGCTTTAGGCTCGACGACAAAGCACCTCTGCTTTCGTTTTTGACACGGATCGGACAAACGATGATGCAAGATATTTTTGGCCAGGACACCAGCCTGACAAACGCCGCGGCGCTCGAGAACTGGAACTGCGTTCAGATGGGGGTGTTGTCTCACGGCGCTGCCGCGCCGCAACATCTGAGCGCCCTGCTGGAGGCTGCACCGGAGTTTGCCATGGCCCAGGCGGCCAAGGGCATGTTTGTGCTGCTGCTGGGTCGGGCAGAACTGATGCAGGCCGCACGGGACGCCCATGCCGCGGCCAAGGCCGCCGAGGATGGTGCATTGCCACGCGAACGCCACTATATCGCTGCGCTCGGTGCTTGGCTGGAGGGCCGTCCATCGCTGGCGATTGCAGAGATGGAGACCGTGCTGCGCAGCCACCCCGAGGACGCGCTGGCGATGAAGCTGAGCCACGCGATCCGCTTCATCCTGGGCGACAGCGCCGGTATGCGCCGGTCGATCGAGCGGGTCCTGCCCGCCTATGCGCCGGATCACGCCGGACGCGGTTACCTGCTTGGATGCCACGCCTTTTCGCTTGAGGAAACCGGCGCTTATGACCTGGCCGAAGCAACCGGGCGTCAGGCGCTCTGGATGGCACCGGATGATGCCTGGGGCCTGCATGCGGTGGCCCATGTCCATGATATGACGGGCAACTCCCGTGCCGGGCTTGACTGGCTGAACGGTCGCGAAGAGGCCTGGGCGCATTGCAACAACTTTCGCTACCACGTCTGGTGGCACAAGGCGCTGATGCATCTGGATCAGGGGCAGACCGAACAGGTGCTGGCGCTATACGATCACGAGATCCGCAAAGACAAAACCGATGATTACCGTGACATTTCCAACGCCACCTCACTGCTGATGCGGCTGGAGCTAGAGGGCGTTGCAATCGGCGACCGCTGGGAAGAACTCGCAGAACTCTGTGCCAACCGGACCGAAGACGGCTGCCTGATCTTTGCCGATCTTCACTATCTTCTGGCACTGGTGGGCGATGATCGCAAGGTTGAGGCTGGTCAGCTGGTGCAGCGGATCCACGCTGATGCGCGTCGCGGCGCCAGCGAGAGCGATGGCCGCATGGCAACGCCAGGCTGCGGCCTTGCGCTGGGGCTCGAGGCCTTTGGCGAAGGTAACTACAGCGAAGCCTTCGGCTATCTCGCCAGCGGACGCAGTTCCCTGCAACTGGCAGGGGGCAGCCATGCCCAGCGGGACGTTTTCGAACGCGTGACCATTGATGCGGGCATCCGCGCGGGGCGTCTGGACGCGGTGGAGGCCATCCTCAACGAGCGGCGCGCCCAGCGGGGCGGCGCCGAGGACAGCTATGCACAGGCGCGCCGCGCACTGATCGCTGCCGGACGTGGCGCGCCCTGCGCGCAAAGCGTCCCGGCAGAATAACAAAAGTAAGGACACAACAGCCTATGGCGACCATCTCGCCCTTTCCCGGTGCCAAGGGCACCGAGACCACTCCAGTGGCCAATCGCCCGGTTGCCCCGCAATCGGACGCGCAGACCCGCGCGCTTCGCGATCCCCGGCTGGATTTCTACCGCGGCATTGCGATGTTCATCATCTTGTGCGCTCATATTCCCGGGAACCGCTGGACCGGCTGGATTCCGGCCCGGTTTGGCTTCTCCGACGCGACGGAGATCTTTGTCTTCTGTTCGGGCATGGCCTCGGCCATCGCCTTTGGCGGCACCTTTGCCCGCCGCGGCTGGCTAATTGGCAGCGCGCGCGTGGTGTTTCGCTGCTGGCAAGTCTACTGGGCCCATATCGGCCTGTTTGTCTTTCTCGCCACCACCATGGCGGCGCTGGATCTCTACGGGGCTTTTGACAAGAGCTATATTGCCTCGCTGAACCTGTTGCCGTTCTTTGAAAACCCGGTGCCGCAGCTGGTTGGGCTGATGACGCTCAGCTACGTGCCAAACTACTTTGACATTCTGCCGATGTATCTCGTCGTGTTGGGGCTGATGCCGCTGATGATGGGGCTGGAACGCGTCGGCGTCTGGGCAGTGGCGGCCACCTCGATCGCGATCTGGCTGCTGGCCAACCCGTATATGATCGGCCTCGGGCCGAATGGGCTGTCGCTCTCCGCCGAACCCTGGTCGAGCCGCGAATGGTTTTTCAACCCCTTTGGCTGGCAGCTGCTGTTCTTCACCGGCTTTGCCTTCATGAAAGGCTGGCTGCCCGCCCCGCCGGTCTCACGCGGACTGATGATCATAGCCACGGCCTATCTGCTCCTGCTAGCGCCCTTCGGCTCCTGGAAAGTCTTCCTCTGGGTCGAAGCCTGGAACACCGGTCTGGCGGAGCTGATCCGACCGACCTGGCAGCTGACAGCCGAATGGCGGGAAAAAACCGACTTTGGCCTTTTGCGCTATGGCCATTTCCTGTCGCTGGCCTACCTCGGCTGGGTGGTTGCGGGCGAAGGCGGTCGCCGTCTGATCGCCTCCGGGCAATCCACACCCGCGCGGATCTGGGCCGTGCTGCTGTCGCTGATCACCAAAGTCGGTCAGCAATCGCTTGCGGTCTTTGTGTTTTCCATGGCGCTGGCCCGGTTGCTGGGCTTTGCCATGGATCTCACCGACAGGTCGATCATGACCACTGCATTTTTTAACCTCACCGGGTTTGGCCTGATCATCGGCTGCGCCTATATCGCTGCCTGGTTCAAATCACATCCATGGAAAACCAAGAGATGAAAGAATTCTCGCGACGCACCTTTCTGGCAACCGCCCTGGCCAGCACGGCCCCGCTTGCGCTTGCCGCGCTGACCTCGCCTGCGCGTGCGACCGGAGGCCCTGCATTCTCGCGCGAAACGGTTGTGACGCTGGCGCGCGAGTTGGCGGCCGCCCCTTATGCGCCCCGGCCCAGCGTGCCGCAGGACTGGCAGGAGCAGACCTATGAGGAATACCAGACCCGCTGGTTCCGCAGCCGCGATGCGCTCTGGTCGAAGACCCCGCGCAGCTACAATGTCGATTTCTTTCTGCCCGGCCTTTATTTCCCGCGCCCGGTCGAGATCTACACCGTGGATAACGGCCTCGCCCAGCCGGTGGCCTTTGACCTGTCGCTGTTTGACAAAACCGACAAAGCCCCCGACCTCAGCGTCGACGACAGCCTCGGCTACTCCGGTTTCCGACTGCGTACCGATCTGAAGGAACCCGGCAAGAAAACGGAATTCTGCGTATTCCAGGGCGCGAGTTATTTCCGGGCCATCGGGGCTGCACATACCTATGGGTTGTCGGCGCGCGGCCTGGCGGTGAATACCGCTACCTCCAAGGGCGAAGAATTCCCTGAATTCATTACCTTCTGGCTCGAAGCTCCAGTTCCTGGCCAAAAGAACATGATCGTCCATGCGCTGATGGATTCGCCGTCTGTCACCGGGGCCTACCGGTTTGACATACTGCCGGGGCAAGACACGGTGATGGATGTCGAGGCGCGCCTGTTTGCACGTGCGGAACTGGACAATATCGGGCTTGGACCACTCACCTCGATGTTCCTGTTTGATCAGACCAATCGCAACCGGTTTGACGATTTCCGCCCTGCGGTTCACGACAGCGACGGTCTGCTGGTGGTCAACGGCAACGGCGAGACCCTGTGGCGCCCACTGGCCAACCCCAAGACGCTGCAGCTGTCGTCCTTTGTCGATGAAAACCCGCGTGGCTTTGGCCTGATGCAGCGCCCGCGGCTGCTGTCTGATTTTGAGGATCTGGAAGCGCATTATCACCAGCGCCCGGCGCTCTGGGTTGAGCCGAAGGGTGATTGGGGCAAAGGCGCCGTCACGCTGGTCGAAATCCCGGCGGACAAGGAAATCTACGACAATATCGTGGCCTATTGGCGCCCCCGCGACAGCTACGCCCCTGGCTCAGAGATTGCCATTGACTATCGGCTGACCTGGGGCAACGGCCCGGATCTGCCGGTGCCACAGGTGATCAACACCGCTGCGGGCGCGCGCATCTTTGGTGATCCGGGTCGGATCATCACCATCGATTTCGCCGCCCATCCGCTGTTTGCCGGTGGCGTTGATGATCTAAAGGCGCATATCACGTCACCTCATGTCACCCCAACCGAAGGCGTCTTGCAGCAAAACCCGGAAACTGGCGGGGTGCGGTTGGCCTTTGCCTTTGACCCGGGCGAACGCGACCACGTCGAATTGCGCGCTGAACTGCGCAAGGATGATCAGCCCGCCTCCGAAGTCTGGCTTTACCGGTGGACCAAATGACCAATTTCTCCCTGACCCCACCGGAACAACCGCTGGCTATGCCAGAGCAGAATTTCGGTGCCCATTTTCAGGATCACGCCTGCCCCTTACCCGGTGACAGCGCGGCAACTGGCGGACAGCCCAGCGAGTCAAGCCAGCGTCAGGTGGCGCTATGGCGTGTTCTGGCCTTCTCTCCGGCGATGGCCGCTACGGGGCTGTTGACCTGGGGTATGAAGGACTGGTTCGCGGCAGACGGGTTTTCCATGCTGGAGGTCGCACTTCTGGTGTTGATCGCGTTCAATTTCTTCTGGATCTGCTTTTCGGTCTCTACCGTTCTTCTGGGTCTCTGGGGCCTGTCCCAGCGCCCCCGCGCGCTGGGACGAGGCCGCCCGCAGCGGATGAAGGTCGCGCTCCTGATGCCGATCTACAACGAGGTCCCCTGGTATGTACTTGGCAATGCCCAATCCATGCTGGAAGAGCTGCACGCCCGTGGCGGTGTCCATGACTATGCAATGTTCATCCTGTCCGACACCCGCGACGATGCCATCGCCGCAGAGGAACGTGCCAGTGTCGAGGCCCTGCGCAGTATGCTCCCCGCAGGGGCCCAGCTCTATTATCGGCGCCGCGATGACAACGCAGGACGCAAGGTCGGCAATATCGCCGACTGGGTGCGCCGCTGGGGCGCCGGCTGGGACGCCATGCTGGTGCTCGATGCCGACAGCCTGATGACCGGGCGCGCCATTGCCCATCTGGCCGACGCGCTGGCTCGTGATCCCGGCGCAGGTCTGATCCAGAGCTATCCGCAGCTGATCGGTGCGCATTCCGTCTTTGGCCGGATGCAGCAGTTTGCCAATGGCGTCTACGGCCTGGCTCTGGCCGAAGGTCTGGCCCGCTGGGCAGGGCATGAAGGCAATTACTGGGGGCATAATGCGATCATCCGCACCCGTGCCTTTGCCGCCTGTGCAGGGCTGCCGCCGCTGCGCTCTGTCTTTGGTGGTGAAAAGCTGATCATGAGTCATGATTTCGTGGAGGCCGGGCTGCTGCGTCGCGCCGGTTGGAGCGTGCAGTTCCTGCCCCGCATTCGTGGGTCTTACGAAGAAACTCCGCAGACGCTGATTGATCACGTGCTGCGGGATCGGCGCTGGTGTCAGGGCAATCTACAGCACCTGAACCTGCTCAACGCCAAGGGGTTTCGCGCCTTGTCACGCTTTCATCTGCTGCATGGGGCCATCGGCTACCTGATGGCGCCAGTCTGGTTCGCCCTGCTGGTGATCTGGGCGCTGATCGGACGTGGCGAGGAAGCTTCGGTCCTGACCTATTTCAGTGAAACCAATCCGCTGATGCCCTCCTGGCCGGACATGTCAGAGCCGCGCCATGTGCTGGTGATCCTGCTCATCTATGCCATGCTGCTCGCCCCAAAGCTTCTGGCCGTGGCGGCGCTGCCGATGACCGGGAGCCGCTTCTCCGACTATGGCGGCGCGGGCGCCTTTGCCCTGTCACTGTTGACGGAAATCCTGCTCGCGATCCTTTATGCGCCGATCCTGATGGTTCAGCAGATGATCGCGGTGCTGCGCACCGCCTTTGGCCTCCAAAAGGGATGGGCGCCGCAGGCACGCGACGGTGGCAGCTACTCCTGGCGCACGCTGTTCACCTGCCACGCGCTGGAAACCGTCAGCGGCATCGCGCTGTGGACGGGGATTCTTGCCGGCGTGGTATCCGTCTGGCTATTGCCAATCGCCGTATCGCTGATCCTTGCGGTGCCCCTTTCGGCCCTGTCGGGCGTACCGTTGCAGCGCTTTGCCAAAGCCCTTCTGGCCACCCGTGAGGTCCATAACGAGCCCCGCATCACCCGCATCGCCCGTGCCAGACGGGACAGGTTGCGCCTGGCATTGGAGCGATCCCCCGCCCATCCCACAGCCGCTGAGTAAAAAAGACAGTTCAGGCGAAAATATCCACAATTTGCATTAAATTGAAAATTCCGGCAGGAACCATCAGGTTTCTCCGGAATTTTTTATTGAGAATCCACAGCCACCCCGTCGACGCCACATGTTGCACTACTGCGACAGCGGGCGATCCTCGAACCAATCGGCAAGCCATGCGGCCCAGCCCTCCGGCACCCGGTGCCCGCCGTCGAAAAGCACCACGTCGATATCCGCGCCTGTACCGCAGGCCCATCGGCGCCTCAGGGTGCCACCTTCAGATCCGCTGTGGCTTGGCGCGTGTGTCGTGCAGCCGTTGGTATCGCGCCACAGCTCAAGCCCGGCAAAGATATCTCCCTGCTGAAAACGACGATTGCCAAGGTATCGGCCTTCCAGTGGCACCACCTCATCGCGCCATCCGTGAGTGTGCATCAAACGCACCGGACCGGTGCAGCTCTCAGGCTGCGGCCGCCAGAAACTGCCCGCAATCGTTGCGTAAGCGGCAAATTGATCGGGGGTTGCACAGGCCAGATAGCTGACCATGAAGGCGCCTGCGGAAAATCCTGATAAAACAACGGATTTCCGGTCGATATTAAACCTATGTTCAGCATCTGCCAGCACCGCCTCAAAAAACGCGGATTCGTCGCGACCACCGAAATCCGGCAAGAACGCCCAAGAGCGAGGGCCACCGGGATTGCGCGGCAGCGCCGTGGGGGCGATCACCGCGTAGCCCCGATCGTTCAACCCATCGACCATCGCGCGATTGCGCAGTGCAGCCTCACCCGACCCGCCGTAGCCGTGCAGGAACATCACCGCCGGCAGCGCTTTCTCATCGCCGGTATCCGGCAGCACGATGTGATAGTCGCCCCCGTCAATCTGGCAGGCATCGGCAAGGGGCCCGCATCCAGCCTGTAGCGCCGAGCCGAAAAGCAGGCCCGACAGAGCAACGCTTACGCCCGGCCAGAGGCGCCACATACCTGCTATCACCTGTTTCATCAGCCCTGCCCCGTCCAGCGCGCGACCGGCAGATTGCTACGCAGCCATCCCGGTCCGGCGGCGGAGCCGAGCATCCCCTCCGGCACGTCGATCACATTTGTATAACCGGCCGCGTCCAGCGCCAGCGTCACCCGGGCGGAGCGCACACCGCGCGCGCAGATCAGGGCCAGCGGCGCGCTGCGATCACCACCGGTGACGTGATCAAGCGCGGCCAGAAAATCCTCACGCCGCATGTCGATCTGATGGCTGCCCACTGGCACACCGCTGGCCCGCCACTCACGCGGTGTGCGGATATCTACCAGGATCAGCTCCCCCGCCTTGGCCCTGGCAAATGCGTCCTCAACCGACAGGCGGGGACGGTCATGGGCCGGGGGTTGCCTGCGCCACCATGTATACCCACCGCCCCCCGCAATGGCGATCCCGGCGAAGGCCACACCGGCCTGCAGTAATCGACGCCGCGAGATCAACGGATCACCCGCCTCCGCCTCAGCTGCCGGGTCCCTGTCCGCGCCATCAGTCTGAGGGCCGGAGTTATCTGACCGTTTTGATTGAGAATGCGACATCTGGCCTCTCCCCGCGCTGCCGGCGCCGTCCTACATGACCCAAGACCTAGCAGGTTCCTGCAAAGTGTTCAGCCTGAGACATCCCGCATGGTGATCAAGTTGTTGTCAACCTGACACCGGGCCGCGCCAAATTGCTGCGGCGGGCAAAAAACTCACCGGATCGCTGCCTTTGCAGGGTTTGCAGGCGCGGTCGGGGCTGGCACAGTTGCGAAAAATTGCTTAGGCACCAAACGATCTGGCCTTGTGCATGGAGGAGAACCGCACGTGTCCCTGTTCCTGATTGCAGCCCTGCCCTTTCTCGGCGCGGTATTCCCCGCGCTATTGATCCGTGCCGGGCGCAATGCCTCGGCATCGGCGGCAGGCCTGACAACATTGCTCGCGTTTGTCGGACTGATGCTGCACGCCCCGGCGGTGATGCGCGGCGAAGTTATTCAGGCGCAATTCGACTGGCTGCCGGCGCTTGGGCTGAATGCCAATTTCTTTCTCGACGGCCTGGGCTTTCTCTTTGCCGGGCTGATCCTTGGAATTGGCCTGCTGATCATCCTCTATGCCCGGTTCTACCTGTCGCGCGAGGATCCGATGGGTAATTTCTACACCTATCTGCTGCTATTTCAGGGCGCGATGGTGGGGATTGTCACCTCGGACAACATTCTGCTGCTGCTGATCTTCTGGGAGCTGACGTCGCTCAGTTCTTTCCTGCTGATCGGCTATTGGAAGCATCTGCCCGAAGGACGTCAGGGCGCGCGAATGGCGCTGACTGTTACCGGCGCCGGTGGCCTTGCCATGATCGGTGGCATGCTGATCCTCGGCAATATCGTCGGGTCTTATGATCTGACCGTGATCCTGGGCGCAAAGGAGGTCATTCAGGCCTCGCCGCTCTATCTGCCGGCCCTGATCCTGATCCTGATTGGCGCCTTCACCAAGTCGGCGCAGTTTCCGTTTCATTTCTGGCTGCCGCACGCCATGGCCGCACCGACGCCGGTGTCGGCCTATCTCCACTCCGCAACCATGGTGAAGGCAGGCCTGTTCCTGATGGCGCGGATGTGGCCTGTGTTGGCCGGTACGCCGGAATGGTTCTACATCGTCGCAACGACGGGTCTGATCACGATGGTGCTGGGGGCGATCATTGCCCTGTTCAAGGATGATCTGAAGGCGCTTCTGGCGTTTTCCACCGTCAGCCACCTGGGCCTGATCACCATGCTGCTGGGGTTCGGAACCAAATTTGCTGCCGTCGCCGCCGTTTTCCACATCATCAACCATGCCACCTTCAAGGCGGCTCTGTTTATGAGCGCGGGCATTGTCGACCACGAGGCCCAGACCCGCGACATCAAACGGCTGGGCGGCCTGCGGCACCTGATGCCGATCACCTTTGCCATCGCCACAGTCGCGGCCCTGTCGATGGCTGGCGTTCCGCCCTTCAACGGTTTCCTGTCGAAGGAGATGATGCTGGAGGAAACCGTTCACACGGTCTGGGCGGGTTCACATTATCTGGTGCCGGGTCTAGCGCTATTGGGGGCCTTGTTCTCCGCCGCCTATTCGTTCCGCTTCATCGCCCATGTCTTCCTCGGGCCAAGGCGTGACGACTACCCTGCGACCCCGCATGATCCCGGCACCGGCATGTGGCTGGCCCCTGCGTTTCTGGTTGGTCTTGTCGTGCTGATCGGCCTGTTCTCTGCCAAGATCGTCGGGCCGTTGGTGGCCACTGCGGCCTCTGCCGTGATTGGTGGCGAGAAACTGCCCTATTATTCGCTGAAACTCTGGCACGGATTTACTCCGGCGCTTTATATGTCGATGGCGGCGGTTGCCGGGGGTGTCGTCCTGCTGATGCTGCACAAACCGCTGATGCGTATGTGGGATGCCGCACCGCGCCCGGAGGCGAAGGTGATTTTCGAGGCGCTGATCGGCGCGCTCACACGGCTTTCGCGTGCCATTACCGACGGTATGCACAACGGCTCGATGCCACGCTATGCCGGGATCATGATCACCTTTACCGCGGTACTGTCCTTCTATGCCTATCAATCCGGCACATTGGCGGCGCCGACCCGCAGCCTTCAGGATGTCGGGCTGATCCCGATCCTTGGCTGGGCCAGCCTGCTGATCGCAACCGGTTTTCTGGTTGCCATGCACCGCAACCGCCTGCTGGCGCTGGTGCTGATCGGCGTTGTTGGACTGGTGGTGTCGATGGGCTTTAACTACATGTCAGCGCCGGATCTCGCTCTGACGCAGATTTCGGTCGAAGTGGTCACCATCATTCTGATGCTGCTGGCGCTGAACTTCATGCCCAAGGAAACCCCGGTCGAAAGCTCTGCCGGCGCCCGCCTGCGTGACATCTCCATTGCCGGCATCTCAGGCCTTGGGGTTGCGGGGCTGATCTATGCACTGATGACCCGTGATTTCATCGGCGAGACGATTTCCGGCTTCCACCTTGAAAACTCCTACAAGGGCGGCGGCGGCACCAATGTCGTCAATGTGATCCTGGTGGATTTCCGAGGCTTCGACACCTTTGGCGAGATCATCGTTCTTGGCATTGCCGCGCTGGTGATCTTTGCGCTGACCGAGGCGGTGCTGGGCACCCGAGTGCGGGCCTATCTGCTGAACCGGAAGCCCGATCTGCCGCAGGCCGGTGACTCGCATCCGATGATGATGGTGGTGGCGACCCGCGTGATGATGCCGCTGGCGCTGATGGTGGCGGCCTATATCTTCTTCCGGGGGCACAACCTGCCCGGTGGCGGCTTTATCGCCGGGCTGATCGCGGCGATTGCGGTCATCATGCAATATATGGCGTCGGGCTTTGCCTGGGCGACCGAGCGGCAGCGCTACCCCTATCATGGCATCATCGGATCCGGTGTGCTGATCGCCGCCGCAACCGGCATGGGATCATGGTTCAGCGGCAAGCCCTTCCTGACCAGCGCCTTTGGGTACATCCACTGGGAACCGCTGGAAGAATTTGAATGGGCAACTGCTGCGCTGTTCGACCTTGGCGTGTTTCTGGCAGTTGTTGGCGCTGTGCTGCTGGCGCTGGAGAGCCTGTCACGCTTTGCCTGGCAGCCTGGCACCGACAGCACCCACGCGATGGATATCAACCCGGCCCGCGATGACGTGGCCATGACCGAGAACGAGGGCTGACTATGGAAATTCTAGTCGCTTCGGCCGTGGGCGTCCTGACCGCGGCCGGCATCTACCTGATCCTGCGCCGACGCAGCTTTCCCGTCATCCTCGGGCTGTCGCTGATCTCCTATGCGGTGAACGTGTTCCTGTTTGCCACTGGCCGCTTGATGACCAACGCCCCTGCGATCCTCAATAAATACGAAGAGGTCCCCTATACCGACCCGCTGCCGCAGGCTCTGGTGCTGACCGCGATCGTGATCTCCTTTGGCATGACGGCCGTTGTGGTGATGATTGCGCTGGGGGCCTATCTGTCGTCGCAGGATGACCGGATCAATCTCAGCGATGATGATGCCAAAGTAGGAGATGACGCATGAACCACCTCGTGATTGCGCCGATTGTCCTGCCGGCAATCGTCGCGCCCTTTATTATCATGGTCCTGCGCTACCATCTGGACCTGCAACGGATCTTCTCGGTCGCCAGCAGCCTGCTGGTGCTCTGCCTGACCCTGGCGCTGGCAGCGCAGGCCGCCGACGGCACCGTGCAGGTCTATGAGCTGGGTGACTGGCCTGCGCCTTTTGGCATCGTGCTGGTGCTGGATCGCCTGTCGGCAATGATGATCGTCCTGACATCGGTTCTGGCGCTGGCTGTCGTGCTCTACGCGATTGGCACCGGCTGGGATTCTCGCGGCGCCAATTTCCACGCGCTGTTCCAGTTCCAAATCATGGGCATTCTCGGCGCCTTCATGACGGGCGATGCCTTCAACCTGTTCGTGTTCTTCGAAGTGCTGCTGATTGCCTCCTACGGGTTGATGATCCACGCAGGCGGCGCCAAGCGGTTTCAGGCCGGCGTGCAATATGTGGTCTATAACCTCCTAGGCTCGACCCTGTTCCTGTTTGCGCTCGGCACGATCTACGCCGTCACCGGCACGCTGAACATGGCCGATCTGGCGGTGCGCGTGGCCGAGATGTCGGGCGAGGAAACCGCCCTGCTGCGCGTTGGTGCGGTCATGCTGCTGCTGGTCTTCGCGATCAAGGCTGCGGTGCTGCCGCTGCATTTCTGGCTGCCCGCCTCCTACAGCCATGCCCCGCTGCCGGTGGCCGCGCTGTTTGCGATCATGACAAAGGTCGGCGCCTATGCAATCCTGCGAGTCTACACGCTGATCTTTGGCCCGGATGTTGCGATCACCGAAGGGCTGGTCGGCGATTGGCTGCTGCCTGCCGCCATGGTCACGCTGGTCGTCGGCGCCATCGGTGTCCTCGGCTCGCGCGAGATCGGGCGACTGGTCGCCTTTGGGGCGATCACCTCGATGGGAACACTGCTGATTTCCATTGCCCTGTTCACCCCTGCCGCAACCGGAGCCGCACTCTACTACATCGTCCATTCGACGCTGGCGACGGCGCTGATGTTCCTGATTGCCGATCAGGTCATGGAACGCCAGGGCGGTGCTATTGCCGCCCTTCGTCTGATGCCGCAGAGCGGCTTGCTGTCGGTGATGTTCTTTATCGCCGCTATCGCGCTGGCCGGTATGCCACCAGTCTCCGGCTTCATCGGTAAGCTGCTGGTGATGGATGCCGCGCGCGATCATGACCTGGTCTGGTGGATCTGGGCGGTCATTCTGCTCGGCTCGCTTGTGACCATCGTTGGTCTGGCTCGTGCAGGCACGCTGATCTTCTGGAAAAGCCATGGTCTGCAGGCAACCGACGGCACGGTCGCATCCGATGCAGGTGACGAGGATCTTCTCGACGGCAACGCCACCGCAGCCCCAGCGGCGGCGCCGGTCCTGCCGCTTGTTGTCTGCTTTGGGCTGATGGGGGCGATTGTGCTGCTCACCGTCTTTGCCGGGCCGATGACCCGCTATGCCGACGCCACGGCGGCCCAGCTGTTCACCCCAACCGCCTACATCGAAACCGTCCTTGGGGGGCTTTGAAATGAAGCTGATGCGCCGCGTACTGCCACACCCGATCCTGACACTGGTGCTGACCGCAACCTGGCTGTTGCTGGTGAATGGCTGGTCGCTCAACTCGCTGGTCTTCGGGTTCATGCTCGGGGTTTTGATCCCCTTCCTGACACAGCCCTACTGGCCCCAACAGCTGAAGATGAAAGGCCCGGTGAAGATCGTCGGCTACATCCTCATCGTACTCTATGATATCGTGGTGGCCAATCTGGTGGTGGCCAAGATCGTCCTGTTCAAATCCAATGCCAGCCGCCACCCCAATTGGGTGACGATCCCGCTGGACCTGCGCACACCCGAAGCGATCACGGTGCTGGCAGCGACCATCACCATGACCCCGGGGACCGTCTCTGCCGATCTCTCAGCCGAAGGTCATGCGCTGCTGGTCCACTGCCTTGACGCGCCGGACCCCGAAGCAGTGCGCGACGAGATCAAGGACCGCTACGAACGCCGCCTGAAGGAGATTTTCGAATGATCGAAACAGCTGCAATCTTTGCGTTTGTCTGCTTTGCGCTGTCGCTGCTGATGAACCTGTGGAAAGTTGTCTCCGCCGAGGATGTTGCCGACCGGATCCTGGCGCTGGATACGATGTTCATCAACGCCATCGCGCTGATGGTGCTCTATGGGCTGGCGCTGGGAACCGAGATCTTCTTTGAGGCGGCAATGATCATCGCCATGCTGGGCTTCGTGTCCACAGTGGCCTATGCGCGCTTCATCCTGCGCGGCAATATCATCGAGTGAGGAGATATCATGGACCTGTTCTTTGACATCGTGATCGCCGGATTTCTCGTGATCGGCGGCATCTTCGGTATCGTGGGATCATTTGGCCTGTTGAAGCTCAACGACCGCATGTCCCGGCTGCACGCGCCCACCAAGGCGACGACGCTGGGCGTTGGCGGTGTGCTGCTGGCCTCGATGACCCATGCCGCCGTCTACGAATACCACCTGTCGGTGCATGAGCTGATGATTACGCTATTTCTGTTCCTGACGGCGCCGATCACGGCAAATTTCATTGCCAAGGTTCACATCCACCGGCACGACACGCCAGACAGCCTGCCAGACGCAGGTAAAGATAAGATATGGGCGACGCATAAACTGCCCGAAAACGAAGTGATCGGCCCAGAGGTCTGATCTCCCAGCGCCCCCGCCCGTCCGGCGGGGGTCTTTCATCCGGGGCGGAGCCTGTCCGGGTGAGCCAGCCCAGCCCGGTGACACATAGATGATGCACGCAGCCCCCCTCCCCCTGACCAAAGACGTGGTATTGATCGGCGGCGGCCACACCCATGCGCTGGTGCTGCGCAAATGGGGTATGCGGCCCCTCGCCGGAGCGCGCCTGACCGTGATCAACCCCGGTCCGACCGCCCCCTACTCCGGCATGTTGCCGGGCTTTGTCGCCGGGCATTACGCGCGCGAGGCGTTGGATATTGATCTGGTGAAGCTGGCACGCTTTGCCGGGGCGCGATTGGTGCTCGGGGCGGCTGATCACATCGACACCGATAGACGCGAGGTCCATGTCTCGGGCCGCCCCCCAATTGCCTATGACATTGCCGCAATCAACCTGGGCATCACCTCTGCCATGCCCGATATGCCGGGATTTGATGACCATGCGATCCCGGCAAAACCACTCGGCCGTTTTGCGGAGAGCTGGGCCGCGTATCTGCACGGCGACAGCGCCGCCCATGTTGCGGTGATCGGTGGCGGTGTGGCCGGAGTGGAGCTGATCCTCGCCATGGCCCATGCGCTGCGGGCCCGGGGCCGGACGGTGCAAGCCACGTTGATTGATCGCAGCGAAATCCTGACTGACACCGGCACCAAGTCCAGCGCCCGGCTGCGCGCTGCGCTGCGCGGTCTTGACGTCACCGTGATAGAACACGCGAAGATTGCCCAGATCGAGGCCACTCATGTGTTGCTGGCGGACGGCCGCGCAATCCGGTCCGATTTCACAACCGGGGCTGCGGGTGCACGTCCCTACCCCTGGCTCAACGGAACCGGGCTGGACCTGCACAACGGGTTTCTCTCGGTTGATGCCTATTTGCAGACCAATCGCAAAGGCGTCTTTGCTACCGGCGACTGTGCTCATTTCAGCCCCGACCCGCGTCCGAAGGCCGGGGTCTATGCGGTGCGTCAGGCGCCGATCCTCTATCATAATCTGCGCGCCAGCCTGACGCGGGATCCGCTGCGCCGCTACCGCCCGCAGAAAGACTATCTGAAACTGATCTCGATGGGCGGCAAAACCGCTGTTGGAGAACGCTTTGGACAGACCTTTTCGGGCGGTTGGATCTGGCGCTGGAAAGATCACATCGATCAGAGCTTCATGGCGCAGTTCCGTGATCTGCCGCAGATGGATCAGCCGGCGCTGCCCCCCGAACACACCCATGATCTGCCAGAGGCGCTTGGCCATAAACCGATGTGCGGAGGTTGCGGTGCCAAGGTTGGCGCGCGCACGCTCAAGGCGACGCTCCGATCGCAGCCGCATAATCAGCGCGCGGACATCACCCCGCTTCCCGGTGATGACGCCGCGCTGCTGATAACGGGCGGGCAAAGGCAGGTGATCAGCACAGATCACCTGCGGGCCTTTACCGCCGACCCGGTGGTGATGGCCCGTATCGCGGCGGTCCATGCGCTTGGCGATATCTGGGCTATGGGCGCCGAGCCGCAGGCCGCGACCGCAAACTTGATCCTGCCCCGACTGTCGGCGGAACTTCAGGCCCGGACTCTTGATGAAATCATGTCTGCCGCCGGTGACATCCTGAGGAAAGCCGGCGCCGAGATCGTTGGTGGCCACACCTCCGTGGGAGACGAGCTGACCATAGGGTTTACCGTGACCGGACTATGCGACGCGGCGCCCATCACCCTGGCCGGGGCACAGCCGGGTGACGCCCTGATCCTGACAAAACCGCTGGGCACCGGGGTGATCATGGCGGCGGAAATGGTGGGAAAGGCCGAGGGTGCCTGGGTCGCCGCGGCATTGACGTCGATGAGCCAGTCGCAGGACAAGACCGCCGAGCTGCTGCACGCCGCACATGCGATGACCGATGTGACCGGATTTGGCCTGCTGGGCCATCTGCTGGGGATCTGCGAAGCCTCCGCTGTTGGAGCTGAACTGGACCTTGGGGCAATTCCTGCGCTGCCCGGTGCCGCCGCACTGACAGCACGCGGGGTCAGGTCCTCGCTCTTTGAAGAGAATGCCGCGCTTTTGCCGCAGATAACCACCGGCGGGCCACAGGATCTGCTGTTCGATCCGCAGACTGCCGGTGGCCTGCTGGCCGCACTGCCGCGCGATCAGGCCCAGGCGCTCTTACCCGAACTCCGCAGATACGCAGCTGAGGCCGCGATCATCGGCCATATCACCGGCTCTGCGGGCGCGATCACGCTGATCTGAAGTCGCGGCTATAGCCGGTCCAGCTCAAGACGCAGATCCGCGGCCAGCCGGTCCAGATCTGGCCCCCGCAGGTCGGTTGCCCCCAGCGTGGTTATCACATCGGCACCGATGGCCCGGCGCGCAGTCTCATAGGCGGGGTCGTAATGCTGCGTGATGAGCGCCTCCGTCAGTGCCGGTTTGTCGCCTTCGGCAATCCTCTGCAACCAGCCATCGACCACCGCATTGGAGCGATGTGCCCGCAACCCATCGAGACGCACGCGCAGCATCTCCGTGTTTGACAGAATATCATCATAACCCGCCAGCAAGTATCGACAACGCGCCGCCACGGGTGCGTGGATCTCGATCCGCGGAGCCTGTTTCATGGCCGCCCAGAGCTGCGGTGGGATGATCCGTGCGCCGATCTTGCTCGACTCCGCCTCCACCAGCACCGGGCGTTTCGGGTTCATCCGTGCCAGTTGACCGGCCAATGCGGATTCAAACGCCTTCTGGCTGGGCTGCGGGGTTGGGTGATCGCCAAGCAGCGAGCCACGATGATGTGCCAGCCCCTCGAGGTCCAGCACCTGTGCGCCAAGCAGTCCAACACGCTGGAGGATATCGGTTTTTGCGGTGCCCGTGTAGCCATCCAGCGCCACGAAACGATGCGGCAACGCGGCTTTATAGAGATAATTATGGACCAGTCTGCGGTAACTTTGGTAGCCGCCCTCGACCACATCCGCCCGCCATCCAATCTGCTGCAACAGCCAGGTAAAACTGCCGGACCGTTGCCCGCCGCGCCAACAGTAGACCAGCGGGCGCCAGGATCCCGGATGATGGCTCAGCCGTTGCTCAATATGGTCGGCAGCGTTGCGAAACACCTTCGCCGCACCGACCTTGCGGGCCAGAAACGGACTTTGCTGGACATAGATCGTGCCGACTTCGGCGCGTTCTTCATTATCCAGAACCGGCAGGTTTATGGCCCCGGGCCAGTGATCCTCAGCAAATTCGGCGGGACTCCGCACGTCAATGACACAATCGTAGTCTTGATCGAGAATTTCGGATAGCGATGTAAAACGAAGGGCCATGTCTGATGATCTACCGCGCCGCGCGCGCAAGGAAAAGTCGCATTCCCTTTATACCTTAAACATTTTATTATGGATCAAAGATTCGTTTGAAATTCTATCTATAAACCGATCTCAGCCGGTTCCCGGATGTGAACTGGATGCTTTTTCCAGCGGGAGGCAGGACATGGCAGAGCCACAGATAGATACCTTGCAGTTCCCAGGTCATCTGATCCGGCGGTTGCACCAGATCTCTGTTGCCCTGTTTGCGGATCATATGGCGCGCAATGACATCGACCTGACACCGGTACAGTTTGCCGCGATTGACGCCCTGGCCCACGAACCCGGTGTTGATCAGGCAACAATCGCGGCCCGCATTGCCTATGACCGCGCAACGCTTGGAAAAGTGATCGACCGGCTAGAGGCCAAGGGGCTGATCCGGCGTGATATTTCTCCAGCTGATAGACGTGCGCGCGTTGTCACCCTGACGGAGGCTGGCCAGTCGCTCCTGAACAAAGCCATGCCGATTGTCGAGGCGCTACAGTCCGAAATCCTGACCGGCCTCAGCCCGGCGGAGCAGGTTCAGATCACCACATTGTTGACCAAGGCGACCCAGATCGGCGACCGGCTGCGCCGCGCTCCGCACCGCGCGCAAACAGGCTCGCAGAAGGAATTCTGACCCCGCTATCGCGCGGAGACGGCCCGGCAGCCATATGGTGAGTAGCGGATAACAAGCTGCCGACGCAGGACCCGAACAGCACCGTCAACGCCCTAGCCAGATCGCGTGCAACGCTGGTTATCGACCATAGGCCTTGCGCGCAAGGTCGATGCGGGCTTCCAGCATTGTCATTTCTTTCATGATATCACGGCGTTTTGAACGGTCGCCGGTATCGGCAAGCTGTTGGCGCAGAACCGCAAGCGTGCGCGACAGCGTGACGAACTCCGGCACACCGCCGCTCTCCTTGATCAATCGGTTGACCAGCGCATTCCCCGGGTCGTCAACCGGTGGCAACGGTTTGCCCGCTCCTGACAGGTTGTCAAAAGCGCCATCGGCCTCCGCCTTCTGGATACGCGCGTTGATAAGGTCAATCAGGGGGTGATCCATAACGGTGTTATGCCGCAGCTGACAGGAAAAACAAAGACCGCGCCGAAGATACGGCGCGGTCCAGTCTGGATTGTTGAGGCAGCGCAATAGCTGCGCCCGGTCACTTCTGGCTGATGCGGCCGTCGGTGTAGGGCTTATAGGGGGAGTTCTCGACCAGATACTCTGCCATGACATCCGCCAGATCCGGGCCAAAGTCATAGGCGTTCTTGTCGTCGCCTGCGAAGACCTTGTAGCCATCACCGCCATTGCGGACGTAGTTGTTTGTCACGACAACATAGGTCTTGGCCGGATCAATCGGCACGAAGCTGTCGCCTTCGCTCACCATGACCTCCTGAATGCGGCCCTCATTGGGTGCAACCGACGGATCCCAGGTGAATTTCAGACCAGCGACCTGCGGGAAGCGGCCCTTGACCTCTTCAACCTGGCTCACCCCGTTTTCCAGGGCCGCGATGACATCCTCGCCAGTGATTTCAAAGGTCGAGAGCGTGTTCTGGAACGGCAGGACCGTCAGGACCTCTCCCATCGTGACCTCGCCCGGCTCCAGGCTCGCACGGATACCGCCCGAGTTGGCAATCGCTATGCTGACACCCTGATCCTTCACTCGGTCCAGCATCGCATCGGCCACCAGGTTGCCCATCTGGCATTCCTGAACACGGCAATTGTCGCGGTCGCCGTCAACAGCTTCTGCGCTCTCGGCCACAACCTTGTTGCGGATCTCGTCCAGCGGTTTGGCCAGCTCGGCGATGCGTGCGACGGTATCCGCATCCTCGGTGACGGTGCCATCCATAATCAGAGGTTCGCCAACCGCTTCGACGACATTGCCTGCATCATCGAAGGTCACGTTCAGCTCACCCAGGAACTTGCCATAGGCATAGGCCTGCACGATGGCCACATCATTGACCATGGTCGGGTATGGCCCTGAAGCATCTTCCGAAGTGTTGGAAAGATAGGTGTTGCTGTGCCCACCCACGATGACGTCCACACCCGTGGTGCCCGCCGCAACGCGCTGATCCACGGCATAGCCCGAATGGCTCAGCACGATGATCTTGTTGACGCCCTCGGCGGTCAGCCGGTCGACCTCCCCCTGCACGGCATCAACCGGGTTGGTGAAGGTGATGTTTTTGCCCGGGCTGGCCAGATCGGGCGTATCTTCGGGAGTGAGGCCGATCAGGCCGATCTTTTCACCGCCGCGTTCGATCACGGTGGATTTCTTCAGCACATCGGCCAAGGCAGGCTCAGCGCTGACATCGGCATTGGACATCAGAACCGGAAACTGAACCGAATCCATGAACCCGCGCAGGACCTCGGGGCCATCATCGAACTCGTGGTTGCCGACAGTCATGCCGTCATAGCCAAGCTTGTTCATCATCTCGGCGGCAACTTTGCCCTTATAGTAGGTGTAGTAGAGCGAGCCCTGAAACTGGTCGCCACCATCAACAAGAATGCTGTTGTTGCTGCGCGCGCGCGCATCCGCCAGCGCAGTTACCAGACGTGCCGATCCGCCAAAGCACTTGCCCTCGGCATTGTCCCCTTCGCGGCAGCCGCTGTCATACTTGCTGATCGGCTCAAACCGCGAATGAAAGTCATTGGTGTGCAGGATGGTCAGCTTGTAGTCGGCTGCGGCTACGCCGGCCGTCAGGCCAAGCGCGGCAACAGACGTCAGAAAACGCGTCATCATGGAAACATACTCCCTTATTATTTTTCTATTGCCGGATGGTGAGGGGAAATGCGGGCGCAGTCAAAGGGGAAAAATTCATCGCCGTGCTGTCTTTGCGTCAAGACCGATCATATTCAGCCTTGATTCACCTCTGCGCGCAGGGCATCACCGCGCCATGCTCATCTATAAAATCTTCCGCACCGACGAATGGACCACCCTTAAGGCAGAGGGTGAGACCCTCGGCGCCCCCATCGATCTGAGCGATGGTTACATTCATTTCTCCACCGCCGACCAGTCCCAGGAGACCGCAGCCAAGCATTTTGCCGGAGTTGACGGGCTTTGGCTGATTGCGGTCGATGCCGAACGGCTGGGGCTAGACCTGCGCTGGGAAGTGTCGCGGGGCGGCGCCGAGTTTCCCCATCTCTACCGCAAGATGACCATGACTGATGTGGTCTGGGCGAGACCGCTGCCGCTGGTCGACGGCACCCATCAATTCCCGGAGGATATGGCGTGAGCCTCGTTGAACGTCTTGCCCTTGGTGCGCTGCATCGCTGCGACCCGGAGACCGCCCATGGCTTGTCGATCAAGGCGCTGAAACTGGGGCTGACGCCCGCCCCCGGCCCGGTCACCTCCCAGCGTCTTGCGACCGAGATCGCCGGTCTGTCCCTGCCAAATCCGGTTGGCTTGGCGGCGGGATTTGACAAGAACGCCGAAGCACTGCGCCCGCTCTCTCAGGCCGGGTTCGGCTTTATCGAGGTGGGGGCCGCGACGCCGCGCCCGCAACCCGGCAACCCCAAGCCGCGCCTGTTTCGTCTGACCGAAGATCAGGCGGCTATCAACAGGTTCGGCTTCAACAACGACGGCATGAGCGTGATCGGCCAGCGTCTTGCGGCCCGCCCGCGCGATGCTGTGATCGGCCTCAATCTTGGGGCCAACAAGGACAGCAGCGACCGCGCTGCCGATTTTGCCAAGGTGCTGGCCCATTGTGGGGCGCATCTGGATTTTGCGACGGTGAATGTCTCCTCGCCCAACACCGAGAAACTGCGCGATCTGCAGGGCAAGGCCGCCCTGTCAGCGCTGCTCAGCGGCGTGATTGAGACGCGGGACGGGCTGGACCAGCGGGTGCCGGTGTTCCTGAAAATCGCCCCCGACCTTGACCGCGCTGGGATCGAGGATATTGCCGAGGTGGCGCTTGAAACCGGTATTGATGCGGTGATTGCCACCAATACAACGCTTGATCGCGACGGGCTGAACAGTGCACATCGTGGCGAAACGGGCGGCCTGTCTGGCGCGCCGCTGTTTGAGAAATCCACCCGCGTTCTGGCGCAGCTTTCCCAGCTTCTGGACGGTCGGGTGCCTCTGATTGGCGTGGGCGGCATCTCCACAGCCGAACAGGCCTATGCCAAGATCTGCGCCGGCGCATCGGCAGTCCAGTTTTATACCGCCATGGTCTATGCCGGGCTGTCATTGGCCGGAGAGATCGCGCGCGGGCTGGACCAGCTGCTGGCCCGCGACGGTTTTGACACTGTCGCAGATGCCGTCGGCAGCAAACGCGGGGACTGGCTATGATCACCTACTGGCACAATCCGCGCTGCTCAAAATCCCGTGCGGGCCTTGCCCTGCTTGAGGAGGCCGCAACAGCGGTCACCCTGCGCCTTTATCTGAAAGATGCGCCCTCGGAGGCAGAGCTGGCGGAGGTTCAGGCCAAACTGGGTGTCACTGCAATTGAGATGATGCGCAGCGGCGATGCCACCTTCAGGGAGCAGAACCTCAGCCCATCGGATGATGACGCAACGCTGATCGCGGCGATGGCCGCGCATCCGATCCTGATTGAGCGCCCCATCGCCATTTCGGAAACAGCAGCCGTGATAGGCCGTCCTACCGAAGCGCTGAAAAAACTGCTCTGACAGGAGCTGCCCGAAACAGTGGCCGCCTGAAACAGTCGCCATCTGAAACACAGCTGCTCTCTTTCAGCCCATCCCCGATCTATGCGCCGACCTGCGCTTCGAGCCGTGGATAGCGCAGACCAAGCGTCGCACCTCGCGCAAGGTTCAACACCATCAATGCCGCCCAAAGCCCGTGATTGCCGAGGAGCGGCACCAGAACCAACAGGGCCACAACGTAGATCGCCACCGATTGCAGCATCGCGATCCGCATGTCCCGAGTCCAGGTCGCCCCGATGTAGATCCCGTCGAACATATAGCTGGCCACACTGAGCAGCGGTAATATCGCAGCCCAGATCAGGTAATCCCGCCCGGCTGCCCGCACCTCAGGCGAAGTGGACATGACATCGATGAGCCAACCACCGCCCAGCCAGAACAGCAGCCCCAGTGCGATTGCGCCGCCCACGCCCCATTGGCTGGTCACCACCGCTGCGCGTCGCAGCTGCATCCGCGCCTTTGCACCGACCGCGCTGCCCACCAGCGCCTCGGCAGAAAAGGCAAAACCGTCGAGCGCAAAGGCCGTTATCTCAACGAATTGCAGCAACACCTGATTGGCTGCGAGCGTCACATCGCCCAGATCGGCGCCGATGAACAGAAAGGTCGTGAAGGATCCGGTCAGCAGCACCGAGCGGATCATGATATCGCCATTGACCTGCATCATGCGTTTCAGCCGCACAGGATCGAACACACGGGCCCAGTTGCGCCACTGGCTGCCCGCAAAGGCATCGCGGCACAGCCACAGCCCCAGCGCAAGACCGCTCCATTCCGCGATCAGGGTTGCGACCGCGACCCCTTCGACTCCCCAGCCCAGCCCCAGCACGAACCAGAGATCCAGCAGAATATTGAGACCGTTCATCCAGATTTGCAGGGCAAAAACACCGCGTGTGCGTTCAACCGCGATCAGCCAGCCTGTAACCGCATATAGCGCGATGGTCGCAGGGGCACCCCAGATGCGAATCTGAAGGTAATCCCGCGCCAGCCCTTCGACCTCGGCACTGGCAGGGGCCAGCGCAAAGGCCCCCCAGAACACCGCGACCTGTCCAACAATGAACACAAGGCCCGCAGCAAAGGCCAGCAGGATCCCCCGGGTGAGCAGCGCGCCCGTTTCTGCCCAGTCTCCAGCCCCGCGGGCCTGCGCGGCGAGACCCGTGGTGCCCATCCGCAGAAAACCGAAGATCCAATAGATCGTCGCCAGAATGACCGCACCGATGCCCACCGCCCCAATAGGAGCCGCCTGCCCCATCTGGCCGACAACTCCGGTATCCACGGCCCCCAGAATAGGCACCGTCGCATTCGAGAGTACAATCGGCAGCGCAATCTTCAGCACCCGCGCATGGCTGATCGGTTCCGGCACCTCGGCGCTGGCCGTGGACATGCGTTCTATCCCTTGTCCCGAGGCGCGGCATCGGCCACGAAGTCCGGCGCGGCAGACCCCTGTTTTGCCGCCTCCTGCGGCATCAGGAAATGGCCGGTGGCCTGGGCGAACAATTTGTCCTTGTGATCCTGCCAGGCCGCCACATGGACCGAGGCATAGCGCCGGCCGGACCGGGACACGGAGGCGCGTGCATAGGCATCTCGCGGCAGCCCGGAACGCAGGTAATCCACCGTGAAATCAATTGTCTTCGGCTGGCGTGGCAATTTACCTGCGGCCAGTTCCTCAACATCGAGCGTGCCGCTTTCGATGCGCTCCCACAGGTTGGCCCAGGTCAGGGTCATCACGGCTGTCACCTCCAGAAAGGCCGCTGTGACACCACCGTGGATGGCGGGTAGAAACGGGTTACCGATCAGCTTGTGATCGAAATTTAGCTGCGCCGTCAGCTCATCGCCGCGACGATCAAACGTGATGTTGAGAAAACGCGCATAGGGCACGGATTCCACAAGCGCGGCGAGGGCAGCGTCGCGCCGTTGCTTCACCACCTGAACGGGTTCGGGACGGGGGCGGCTCAAAATTTTGCCTCCACGGTAAAGGCGCCAACCGCCGTAGCGACGGGGTGTGCCTCATCCTCGTCCATCGCCGTCGCACGGACGAAGGCGACGTTGCGGGTCATGTGATGACAGGTCGCGCGGGTCACGATCCGCTGCCCGGGAGTGGCTGCACGCATGTAGTCGATACGCAGGTCGATCGTGGCGGTGCCGCCCGGCGCCGACGGGTGGCACATCACCGCCGCGCCGCAGCAGGTATCCATCAGCGCCGACACCGCGCCACCGTGGATCACCCCGGTTTCCGGGTCGCCGATCAGTT
This sequence comes from Phaeobacter sp. JH20_29, assembly GCF_048056175.1. Lineage (NCBI taxonomy): Bacteria > Pseudomonadati > Pseudomonadota > Alphaproteobacteria > Rhodobacterales > Roseobacteraceae > Phaeobacter > Phaeobacter sp. JH20_29. The sequence continues at coordinate 52,006 of NZ_JAYMWO010000013.1, read as the reverse complement.
TCTCATCATAGGGCATCACGATCTCGGCCGTGCCATCCCCCAGTTCCGTGAGGGTCATCCCCAGTTCCTGCGCATGCGGGATGGCTTCTATGAACTGTCGCGCGAGCTGCGTCTTGTCGACCATGGGCTTCCCCGTTCCTATGTTTTCCTCTTTATCGGCCAGACCTTGGCCGAAGAGCAACCCCGGCGGTTGAACCCTTTGCCGGTTGTGCTTAGTTTGCGGGTAAGGGAGATACGGAATGACCGAACAGAAATTGTCATTCAAGGAGATGTGCAGCGAATTCGACGTGACCCCGCGCACGCTTCGCTACTATGAGTACATCGAATTGTTGCAACCCGATCGCGAAGGCCGGTCGCGGTTTTACGGTGCCCGCGAGCGGGCCCGGATGAAGCTGATTATGCGGGGACGCAAGTTCGGCTTCCAGCTCGAAGAGATCCGCCAGTGGCTGCTGATCTATGAAAACGAGGGCGATGAGGCTCAAAATCGCGCCTTTGTCGAAATGGCCGACCGCCAGATGGAAGAGCTGCGCAAGCAGCGCGAACAGCTCGACGAAGCGCTTCAGGAACTCCACGATCTGCGAGCCACCACGCTCAACCTGCTGAAACAAGACGCCTGATCCCAGCCGACCAAGCGTCAGGTTGGATCCGCTTTTGACACTCAACGCCCCGCCAACTGGTGGGGCGTTTTCCGTTCTGCGGGCTCGTCAGCGCGTGATCTGCCGTCCATGTGACTGATGTTTCAATCAAAAAAATCGAACATAATCCACGCGAAAAAGCCCGATAATTTTGTCGGTAATTTGCACGATCGCCCTATTTTAAGGGCTGATAGCCAAACCCGAAACGAAGTAACGTTACGTCAGTCCAGTGGATCCTACGTCACCTCGGAAAGTGACGCAGCGTTCAACTTACGTCAACGTCAAGTTGCTGTTGTAAACGACGGGCAAGCTGCTCACCTTAGTCTCACAACCCAGCAGTTATGAGTTACGACGATGACCGATGAAACCAAGACCATCCGCCAGATGTGCGATGAGTTCGGCGTTACGCCGCGTACATTGCGGTTTTACGAAGCCAAGGAGTTGCTGTTCCCGATCCGCGAGGGTCAGAAACGCCTCTTTACCAAACGCGACCAGGCCCGGCTCAAGCTGATCCTGCGCGGCAAGCGGTTTGGCTTCAGCCTCGAGGAAATCCGGCAACTTCTGAATCTCTATCATATGGGCGACCAGCAGCTGACGCAGTTGACCCGCACCTATGACATCGCCTGCGACCGGCTCGCCGATATGGAGCGGCAGCGCGATGAGCTGAACGAGGCAATTGACGATCTGAAAGAGCAGCTGCGTTGGGGCGAACGTGTGATCGCCTCGATGAGCGCCAAACAAGAAGCCGCGGAATAGATCCCGGCCGCCATGCCTGCCTGTCCCAAGATGGGAGAGGCAACCAGACAGACACCGCAGAACCACAGCGAGGACCGCGATGCCCAGTTACACCGCCCCGATCAAAGACACTCAGTTCATTCTTCACAATGTTCTGAAGATCTCTGAAAGCGCCATTCCCGGCTATGACGAGCTGGACGCCGATTTCACCAATGCCGTGCTGGAAGAAGCAGGCAAGATCTCCAGCGAAGTCCTGCACCCGCTGAACACCGTCGGCGATACCGAAGGCTGCCGCCTTGAAAATGGCGTCGTCTACACACCGACCGGGTTCAAGGCTGCGTTTGAGCAGGTCAAGGAAGGCGGCTGGACCGGTCTCGACATGCCGGAAGAATACGGTGGCCAGAACATGCCCTATATCATGGGCACAGCCGTGGGCGAGATGTTCTCCGCTGCGAACCAGGCCTTCACCATGTATCAGGGCCTGACCCATGGCGCCGCGTCGGCGATCCTCGCCCATGGTAGCGACGCCCAGAAAGATACCTATCTGCCGAAAATGGTGTCCTGCGAATGGACCGGCACGATGAACCTGACCGAACCGCACTGCGGCACCGATCTGGGTCTGATGCGCACGAAGGCCGAACCGCAGGATGACGGCAGCTACAAGATCACCGGTCAGAAGATCTTCATCTCCTCCGGCGATCACGACATGGCCGACAACATCATCCATCTGGTGCTAGCCAAGATCCCTGGCGGCCCCGAGGGCATCAAAGGCGTGTCGCTCTTCATCGTACCGAAGTTCATGGTGAACGAGGACGGCTCGCTCGGCGAACGCAATGGCGTCTCCGTTGGCAAGATCGAAGAAAAGATGGGCATCCACGGCAACTCGACCTGTGTGATGAACTACGACAGCGCAACCGGCTACCTGCTCGGCACCGAGCACAAGGGCATGCGCGCCATGTTCACGATGATGAACGAAGCCCGCCTCGGCGTTGGCATGCAGGGTCTGGCTCAGGCCGACGCCGCCTATCAGAACGCCTTGGAATATGCCAAGGACCGTCTTCAGGGTCGCGATGTGACCGGCGCCAAGAACCCGGAAGGCCCGGCAGACCCGCTGATCGTCCACCCGGACATCCGCCGCAACCTGATGGATCAGAAAAGCTTTGCCGAAGGCGCGCGCGCATTCATCCTCTGGGGCGCAAAGATGATCGACCAGGCGCATCGCGCCGAGGATAAGAATGCCGACGGGCTGATCTCGCTGCTGACACCGGTCATCAAAGGCTTCCTGACCGATCAGGGTTATGACATGACCGTTCAGGCTCAGCAGATCTACGGCGGTCACGGCTACATCGAAGAATGGGGCATGTCGCAATACACCCGCGATGCCCGGATCGCGATGATCTACGAAGGCGCCAATGGCGTTCAGGCGCTGGATCTGGTCGGCCGCAAGCTGGCGCAGGATGGCGGCAAACATGTCATGGCCTTCTTCGAGATGGTGAAGAATTTCTGCAAAGAAAACGGGGACATCTCCGACGCTTACAGCAAGGAGTTCATCGACCCTCTGAAAGCCGCGTCTAAGGATCTTCAGGCCGCTGGCATGTATTTCATGCAAAACGGCATGACCAACCCGAACAATGCGCTGTCTGGGTCTTATGACTTCATGCACATGTTTGGTCACGTCTGCCTCGGCCTGATGTGGGCGGAGATGGCCAAGGCCGCACAGGCAGAGCTTGACGCCGGGTCTTCTGACGCCGCGTTCTACGAGACAAAAATCGCGACCGGGCGGTATTACATGGCACGCAGGCTGCCTGCGACGGCGCTGCACCTCAGCCGTATCCAGACCGGCGGCGACACGGTGATGGCACTGGCGGCAGACCAGTTCTGAAGCGCAGTTTGATCATCTCGGAGCCCCTTTTCGTGAGGGTCTCCGACACCGCCCCCGTCTGATCATCGGGGCGGCAGGATAACAGGCGATCCGGGCCATCCGGGGCGCCAGAACCAGGGCGTCGCAATCGGAGGAGAGACAATGCCCAAACGCTTTCGCCTCACGCGCCGCCTGCCGGTAGCCATGACCGAAGACGGCTATCGCCGCTTGCGCCGATTTTCGCAGGAGGCCGGCCTCGACGAAGGCGAAGCCCTCTCCTTCCTGTTTGAGAATTTCGACAGCGTCACAGATCGCGACAACCTCACCCACCGGCTGCGGCTCTTCAATGCCGAGCTTGAGGACCGCAAGAAATAGGCCGGCCCACACCGTCCAAAGAAAACAGATGCCACAAGGCACGAGACAGCCACCAAAGGGGAGCCCCATGAGCGCAGAGCAAAAATCCAGCTGGATGACCGAAGAGCATCAGATGCTGGCGGATATGACCGCCCAGTTCATCACCCGCGAATGGGCCCCGAAATTCGAGACCTGGCGCAAGCAAGGCATGATGGATCGCTCCACCTGGAATGAAGCTGGCGCCCTTGGCCTGCTCTGCCCCTCCGTACCGGAAGAATACGGCGGCGTCGGTGGTGATTTTGGCCATGAAGCCGCAATCCTGATCGAAGGCAGCCGCGCCAATCTCGCCAGCTGGGGCCACGGGATCCATTCCGGCATCGTCGCCCATTACGTGCTGGCCTATGGGACCGAAGAGCAGAAACAGCGTTGGCTGCCCAGGATGATCACCGGCGAGCTGGTCGGCGCTCTGGCCATGACCGAACCCTCCACCGGCTCCGACGTGCAGCGGATCAAGACAAAAGCGGTCAAAGATGGCAACGCCTACCGGCTGAGCGGTCAGAAAACCTTCATCACCAATGGCCAGCACGCCAATCTGATCCTGGTGGCGGCAAAGACCGACCCCACCGAAGGATCCAAGGGCATCTCGCTGGTGGCGGTTGAGACCGATGGCGCAGAGGGTTTCAGCCGCGGCCGCAACCTCGACAAGATCGGCTGCCATGCCGCAGATACCTCGGAACTCTTCTTCGACAATGTCGAGATTGCGCCGGAAAACATCCTCGGCGGCGCCGAGGGTCAGGGCTTCTACCAGATGATGCAGCAGCTGCCGCAGGAACGGCTGATCATCGCCTGTGGCGCCGTCGGTGCCATGGAAGGGGCGGTTGAACGCACGATCGCCTATTGCAAGGAGCGCGAGGCCTTTGGCGGGCCGCTGACGCAGTTTCAGAACACCCGGTTCAAACTGGTCGAATGCCAGACAAAAACAAAGGTTGCCCGTGCTTTCCTTGATGAATGTATGGTCGAACATCTGCAGGGCAAGCTGACCGTGGAAAAGGCGGCGATGGCCAAATACTGGATCACCGATACCCAAGGTGAGGTGCTCGACGAATGTGTCCAGCTGCATGGCGGCTACGGGTTCATGCAGGAATATGCCGTGGCCGAGATGTGGGCAGATGCCCGCGTTCAGCGCATCTATGGCGGCACCAATGAGATCATGAAGGAATTGATCGCGAGGTCCCTGTGAGGCTTCGGGCTGCACATATGGACGCAGATGCCGGAAGCCTCCGGCGGGAGTATTTGGGGAAAGATGACAGGATGAGACGCGCCTCCCCCCGAGCTCTCCGCCTAATGGGTCGGCGCGCCGTCACCTTCCACGGTCATCGGCTCTCCAGCCTGTTCCGCAGGACCATGCTGACGCCATCTACCTTAATACGGAGTGAAGGTTCCGTCATCTTTCCAGAAATACTCCACGGCGGTGCGGGGGTGTGAAACCCCCGCTCCGCCAGCAGACACAGGGAGCAACATATGACACTCAAACTGCATTGTTTCGGTGAAAGCGGCCATTCCTATAAGGCCGCCCTGGCTCTTGAACTGGCCGGGATCGACTGGGAGCCGGTGTTTGTGGATTTTTTCAGCGGCACCACCCGGGGTGATGCCTTCCGTCGAGATATCAACGACATGGGAGAATGCCCGGTGCTGGTGGATGGCGATCTGACACTCAGCCAATCCGGGGTGATCCAGCAGTATCTGTCGGACACTTATGGCCGGTTCGGCGGCGCCACTGTCGAGGAAAAGCGCGAGATCCTGCGCTGGCAGCTATGGGACAATCACAAATTGTCCTCAAACGCAGGCTTGTGCCGGTTCCTGATGAATTTCCTGCCGGAAGACAAACGCCCGCAGGAGGTCATCGCCTTCCTTCAGGGCCGTCTGCGAGGCGCCTACGCGATCCTGGACAAACATCTTGAGGGGCGAAGCTGGATTGTCGGCGATGGGCTGACCAATGCCGATCTGACCTGCTGCTCCTATCTCTATTACCCCGAACCCTTCGGCTTTGATCGAGCCGAATGGCCCCATATTGACGCTTGGCTCTCGCGGCTGAGCGCACAACCGGGCTGGAAAGCCCCCTACGACCTAATGCCCGGCAACCCGTCGGACCGAGCCTGAGGAGACTGATATGACCGAAGCCTATATTTACGACGCCGTGCGCACCCCGCGTGGCAAAGGCCGCAAGGATGGATCCTTGCATGAAGTAACGGCCGCGCGTCTCTCTGCGGTGGCGCTCAACGCTCTGAAGGAGCGCAACAATCTGGAAGGCCACGCAGTCGAGGACGTGATCTGGGGCAATGTGACCCAGGTTGGCGAACAGGGCGCCTGCTTGGCGCGGACCGCTGTTCTGGCCTCTGATCTGGATGAATCGATCCCCGGCGTGTCGATCAACCGCTTCTGCGCCTCGGGTCTGGAAGCCGTCAACATGGCCGCCAACCAGGTGCGGGGACGTGCTGGTCATGCCTACATCGCCGGCGGTGTTGAATCCATGAGCCGTGTCCCCATGGGCATGGACGGCGGTGCCATTGCTGTTGATCCGGCGATTGCCATCGAGAACTACTTTGTGCCCCAGGGGATCTCGGCAGATATCATCGCCACCGAATATGGTTTCTCGCGTGATGATGCCGATGCCATGGCGGTGGAATCCCAGCGCCGGGCGAAGGCGGCCTGGGACGACAAGCGTTTTGCGCGCAGCGTTGTCCCGGTGCGCGATATCAACGGGCTGACCATTCTCGATCACGATGAATACATGCGCCCCGGCACCGACATGCAGTCGCTCGGCGGTCTGAACCCCTCGTTCCAGATGATGGGTGAGCAAATGCCCGGTTTCGACAAGATCGCGATGCTGAAATACCCGCATCTGGAGCGGATCAATCACATCCACCACGCGGGCAATTCCTCCGGCATCGTCGACGGCGCCGCTGCCGTACTGATTGGCGACAAGGAGTTCGGCGAGGCGATGGGCCTGAAACCGCGCGCCCGTATCAAGGCCACAGCCAAGATCGGCACCGACCCCACCATCATGCTGACCGGCCCCGTGCCCGTCACCGAGAAGATCCTGCGCGACAATCGCATGGAGATTGGTGACATCGACCTCTTTGAGGTCAACGAGGCCTTTGCCAGCGTCGTCATGCGGTTCGAGCAGGCCTTTGGCGTCGACCATGACAAGGTGAACGTCAATGGCGGCTCGATTGCCATGGGCCACCCACTTGGTGCGACCGGCGCCATGATCCTCGGCGCACTGCTGGATGAGCTGGAGCGCAGCGACCGCGAAACCGGTCTTGCGACACTCTGCATCGGGTCCGGCATGGGCGCGGCCACCATCATCGAACGCGTGTAACCCAGGCGACAGGAGACTAAGATATGTCTGATTTCACAATGAAAAAAGACGCCGACGGCGTCGCCATCATCACCTGGGACTGCCCCGGCAAAAGCATGAACGTTCTGAACGGTCAGGCGATGCTAGACCTCGACGGGCTGGTTGACGACGCGCTGGCAGATGAGGCCGTCAAGGGCATCGTCATCACCTCGGGCAAGAAAGACTTTGCCGGCGGCATGGATCTCAATGTGCTGGCCAAGATGAAAGAGGATGCCGGTGACGAACCCGCCCGTGGTCTGTTCGAAGGCATCATGAAAATGCACCACGGTCTGCGCAAGATCGAACGGGCCGGCATGGATCCGAAAACCAACAAGGGTGGCAAACCCGTGGCAGCAGCCCTGCCCGGCACTGCTGTTGGCATTGGTCTGGAACTGCCGCTGTCGACGCATCGCATCTTTGCGGCTGACAACCCCAAGGCCAAAATCGGCCTGCCGGAGATCATGGTCGGCATCTTCCCCGGTGCAGGCGGCACCACCCGTCTGGTACGCAAGATGGGTGCCATGAACGCTGCGCCCTTCCTTCTGGAAGGCAAGCTGGTCGATCCCCAAAAAGCCAAGGCCGCAGGCATCATCGACGAAGTGGTCGAGGATCCGCTGGCCGCCGCACGCGCCTGGGTTCTGGAGGCAAAAGACGCCGATATCGTCAAACCCTGGGATGCCAAGGGTTACAAGATGCCCGGTGGCGCGCCCTATCATCCTGCGGGCTTCATGACCTTCCTTGGTGCAGCAGCCATGGTGCATGGCAAAACATTTGGCGCCTTCCCGGCAGCCAAAGCGCTGCTGAGTGCGGTCTATGAAGGCGCGCTCGTGCCCTTTGACACCGCGCTGAAGATTGAGGCGCGCTGGTTCACCCATGTGCTGATGAACCCTTCGTCCGAGGCGATGATCCGCTCGCTCTTCCTCAACAAGGAAGCGCTGGAAAAAGGCGCTGTGCGCCCGGCGGGCATCGAGGATCAGTCGGTCAAGAAAATCGGCGTTCTGGGCGCTGGCATGATGGGGGCCGGTATCGCGCTGGTCTCCGCTCAGGCCGGGATGGAGGTTGTTCTGATCGACCGTGATCAAGCCGCCGCCGACAAGGGCAAGGCCTATACCGAAAGCTATCTCGACAAGGGCATCAAGCGCGGCAAAGTCACGGCCGACAAGAAAGAGGCGATGCTGTCACGCATCACCGCAACCCCTGATCTGGACCATCTCAAGGGCTGCGATCTGATCATCGAAGCGGTCTTTGAGGATCCCGGCGTCAAGGCGGAGATGACCAAGAAGGTCGAGGCCATCATCCCCGACGATTGCATCTTTGCCTCCAACACCTCGACTCTGCCGATCACCGGTCTGGCCGAAGCCTCGGTGCGCCCAGAGCAGTTCATCGGCATTCACTTCTTCTCGCCGGTGGAAAAAATGTTCCTGGTGGAGATCATCAAGGGTGAGAAAACCGGCGACCGCGCAGTGGCCAAGGCGCTGGACTACGTGCGCCAGATCCGCAAGACTCCGATCGTGGTCAATGATGCCCGGTTCTTCTACTGCAACCGTTGCATCATCCCCTACGTGAACGAAGGCGCGCGGATGATCACCGAGGGCGTTGCCCCTGCGTTGATCGACAATGCCGCACGCCAGTTGGGCTTCCCGGTCGGTCCGATCCAACTGACCGATGAGACCTCGATTGACCTTGGTGCCAAGATCGCTCGCGCCACCAAGGCGGCAATGGGCGATGCTTATCCCGAAAGTGCTGCGGATGATCTGATCTTCTGGATGGAAGAACAGGGCCGTCTGGGGCGCAAGTCCAACGCTGGTTTCTTCGACTATGACGACAAGGGCAAGCGGCAGGGTTACTGGAAGGGCATGCAGGAAAAATACCCGCTGGCCGAGGAACAGCCGGACCTGATCGAGGTCCAGGAACGCCTGATGTTTGCACAGGTCCTGGAAGCCGTGCGCGCGCTGGAAGAAGGTGTTCTGATGGACATTCGCGAAGGGGATGTTGGCGCGATCCTGGCCTGGGGCTTTGCGCCCTGGTCCGGTGGCCCGCTGAGCTGGCTGGACATCATCGGCACGCCATATGCTGCCGAGCGCTGCGACCAGCTGACCGCGAAATATGGCGAACGTTTCACCTGTCCGCCGCTGCTGCGCGAGATGGCTGAGAAAGGCCAGACTTTCTATGGCCGGTTCAGCCCGGAGGCCGAAAAGGCCGCCTGATTGAGGTCAGATGACGTCTGAAAGCTCTGAAAGCGGCGCCTCCGGGTGCCGCTTTTTTCACATCAGGAAAGCCGCCTAAGTGGTTATGAAAAATAAAAACCGCCTCCGATATGGTGACGGTCCTGTCTCTGTTTTCACTTGTTGGATTACAGCGCGGGCTAGACCATCGCTGCGTATTCCGCAGCACCATGCCCACCAGGACCCATCGGCAATGTATTGGCCCAGACGCTTTCCTCGGTGATCATGTCGATCACCAGTTCGCGGGCAGCGTCGGGCTCCAGAACCCGATAAAGCTCGGCATAGGCGCTGGTGTCGAACGACAGAATGTCACGCGGTGACACGCTAAAGCTCAGCAGACCCGCCTCCAGATAGATGACCTCATCCTGTGCAAACCGTGGCACCACGATCTCGACCCGTGTGTCAGGCTCGACCCGGCCAATGCCGCGGTACCCTTCCAACGCGCAGGCGGGTACGACAACAAACGGATCGCCCTGCCCATCACAGGCAAGATCGCTCTCGATCAGGATCCCCTGGTTCGGCATCACCCAGAGCGGCGCGCGATTGTTCAGCGCATCCTGCGGAATATGAACCGGGCATGTCAGCGGATTGGGTCCACCGCTGGAAAGCAGGATTGTTTCGCGGTGGATATCGACTATGGGCTGCATCCCATGATCGAAGGTCAGGACCATGTCGCCCACGGCCAGAGCCTCAATCGGGCGCCAGCCAAGATGTGAGGCCACATGGGTGCCCGACAGGATCCCGCCCTGCCCGGCTGCGACCAACGGGTACTCTGTTGCCAGAGCCTCGGCCATCGGAGAGAGCTTGCGTTTCAGCAGCCAATCCAGCATCGGTTTTCCCTTTCACCAAGGCAGCCATACGTTCTGCATGACCCGTCACGTTACCCGTCCGATAGGCGGCCACTGGCGCGCCCGCGGGAGAGATGATCATGGTCGCGGATCGAAGATGCGCCATTTTGGCGAAGACTTCGGACCCTGCGTCGTCCCATGTGATTCCATCTCTCGACTACTGGTCTATCGGTGAATCGTTAAAAGAGTATTCAAACTGGGCAAGATCCGCCTCGCAGGCCTCAGCCACCACCGCGCGGGCCGCGTCGGTATAGGCGTCCTGCCAGCCTCTGGGACGGTCTGAGACATTGGCCCGTGGCAGCTGAAGCTCAAAACCCAGGTGATCAAAGAGCGGGGCCGCATCGCGTGCGAAATGTTCCAGGCGGATATAGCAGTCGCATTGTTCGCCCCCATCCGCGCGCCGCATATATGACCGCGCCGGATGTGCACGAAACGCTGCAAGCATCCGGGGATCGCTGGCAAAATCGGGAAATGCCAACGCTTTGGCCAGGGCGACCGAAGGGTGATCAAAGCTCTGCTCGCGCAGCCAGTGATAGAGGCTCAGCACCCGATCAAACGGGTTCCGTACCAGCGTAAAGGCAAAGAGACCGCGCAGCTGCGCCTCGGGCACCAGACCGTCGATATCGGCAAGAGTTGAGTGTTTCCACAATCGGCCCCGGGTTTTAGCGTCTCTGAGGCGTCGCCGCCGCTTGCTGGCCTTGGGCGTGTCGCCGAGCATGAGATCATCTGCCATTGCCCGCGCCTCCAGCGCGAGGGACAGCGCGGTGCCCCCGGTCTTGGGGATATGCACGAAGATATAGGAACGGCCAGGCGACAGGATCATGACAGGCAGGCTAAGCGGTTTGAAGACCAATGGAAACCTCGGCCCTGTCAGACAAAAATGTCTTACGCCTTTCATTGGGGGCAACTTTGCGCAATATTTTGCAACCACGTCGCATGAATCATCTTGGAGGGGTCGAAATGGGTTGGATGTCGGACGAGTCGGGACTGGAGAAAACCGCCGCCAACTATGTGCCGCTGACGCCGCTGTCACATCTGCGCCGGGCCGCGCATGTGTTTGCCGATGTCCCTGCCGTCATCTACGGTAGCCATCGCAAGACCTATGCGGCCTATTATGATCGCTGCACGCGGCTGGCCTCGGCGCTTGCGGGAATGGGCGTCCGCCCCGGCGACGTGGTGGCGACCTTGATCCCCAACCTGCCGGCCCAGGCCGAAGCGCATTTTGGCGTGCCTGCCTGCGGTGCCGTTCTCAACACGATCAACACACGTCTCGACGTCAGCACGGTCGCCTATATTTTCGACCACGGAGAGGCCAAGGTCGTGCTGGTCGACAGCCAGTTCCTGCCACTCGCCGAAGAGGCCAAAGCAGCCTGCGACGGCCCGGGACCGCTGATCATTGAGGTCCCGGATGATCAGGCAGCCTATCCGGCGTCCGGTCGGCACCCGGTCTACGAGCATGTTCTGGCCGCTGCCTCCCATGATTTCGACTGGATCATGCCGCAGGACGAATGGGAAAGCCTTGCGCTCAACTACACCTCCGGCACCACGGGCCGCCCGAAAGGCGTGGTCTACCATCACCGTGGCGCCTATCTGATGACCATGGGCACGGTGATTTCCTGGCGCATGGTGATGCAGCCGAAATACCTTGCTATTGTACCACTGTTTCACTGCAACGGCTGGAACCACACCTGGATGATGCCGGTTCTAGGTGGCACCCTGGTGTGTTGTCGCGATATCACCGCGCCCGCGATCTACGATGCGATTGCCGACGAAGGGGTGACCCATTTCGGCGGTGCGCCAATTGTGCTCAATATGCTGGTGAACGCACCCGAAGAGGACCGGCGCAGCTTTGATCACACGGTCGAGGTCTTCACCGCCGGCGCCCCGCCCGCCCCGGCCACCCTGCAAAAGATCGAGGCTATCGGCTTTCATGTCACGCAGGTCTACGGGCTGACGGAAACATATGGCCACGTCACCGAATGCCTGTGGAAAGGCGGCAGCTGGGACACGCTGGACCAGCAGGGCCGGGCCGCGATCAAGGCGCGTCAGGGCGTGGCCTTCCCGATGATGGATCACATTACGGTCATGTCCGACGATATGCAGCAGATTCCGATGAACGGTCAGGATCAGGGTGAGATCGTGATGCGCGGCAATTCGGTCATGAAGGGATATCTGAAGAACCCCGAAGCCACCGCCGAGGCCTTTCAGGGGGGGTATTTCCATTCCGGCGATATCGCCGTGCAGCATCCCGATGGCTATATCCAGATCGCCGACCGCGCCAAGGATATCATCATCTCCGGCGGCGAGAATATCTCCTCGGTGGAGGTTGAGGGCGTGCTGATGGGGCACCCCGATGTGAACCTAGCCGCGGTGGTTGCCAAACCTGACGAAAAATGGGGCGAAGTGCCTTGTGCTTTTGTCGAGTTGAAGCCCGGCGCGGAGGTTGATCCTGCCGAACTGATCCGCTTTGCGCGCGAAACGTTGGCCGGTTTCAAAGCGCCAAAACAGGTGATTTTCCAAGAACTTCCCAAGACATCGACCGGAAAGATCCAGAAATTCGAACTGCGCCAGCAGGCCAAGGCTCTCTGACCCGGTTTCCTGACCAAAGCAGGCGCGAACTGCCGCAAAGTCAATTGCTGACGCTGGGGGCTGCGTGCTATTTGATCTGTGAACAATCGACGGTGAGGACGCGCCCCATTCATGACGGCATTGCGGGAATATCAACGGCTGGAAGCTGCTGCGCTGTGGCGGGCTGCCCCTGACGCGCAGCGGCGCGATGTGATCGTCTCGGTTGGCGACGCGACCCTGACCATTGCGGATATGAATGACCGGCCACTGGCCCATTGGTCACTGGCAGCACTAGAGCGACAGAACCCCGGCAGTTTCCCCGCGTTGTTCCACCCTTACGGAGATCAGGGCGAAACGCTGGAGATCGCCGAAGATGAAACCGCGATGCTGGACGCAATCGACCGTTTGCAATCCGCCCTCACCCGCGCTCGTGCCCGCCCCGGTCGCCTTCGCTCGGTGACGCTGCTGTCGGCGCTGGCTGTCGTGACCGGTCTGGCGGTGTTCTGGCTGCCCGATGCGCTGCTCTCGCATACAGTGAATGTGGTGCCGGACATCAAACGCAAGGCGCTGGGACAGGCGCTGCTTGGCCGGATCGAACGGGTGTCAGGTCAGGCCTGCAGCACATTGGAGACCGCGCCCATTCTGGAACGTCTCGCAGAGCGGCTGGATGTGCGTCAGTTGGTGATCCTGCGCAGCGGCGTGGCCAGCAGCCTTTATCTGCCAGGTGGCATCGTGCTTCTGAACCGCGAGCTGGTGGAGGATCACGAAGATCCGGCGGTAGCAGCTGGCGCGGTACTGGTGGAGCGCGCCCGTGCGGTGGAAAAAGATCCCCTGGCCGAGCTTCTGGCCGCGGGCGGCATTCGCGCCACCTTCAGGATGCTCACAACCGGTGAACTGACCCGTGCAACCCTCGACCGTTATGCGGAAACCGTCATCAGCGCGCCACGCCCCACGCCGGACGAGGCCACGACACTCGCTGAATTTGCCCGTGCTGCCGTTCCCTCCAGCCCCTATGCCTACGCTCAGGACATTACCGGGGAAACAGTGCTCGGCCTGATCGAGGCCGATCCGATGGCGGGCCGTGACTTGCAGCCGGTACTGAATGACCGCGACTGGGTGCAGCTACAAAGCATCTGCGGCTGATCCACCAGCACCGGTGTGGAACACCTCGCATCTCTGACACGATGCGTTGAGATTTCTGCAACCTGTCACCGGGCTGCTTCACGCAATACTGACGCAAACGTCAAGCATTCGGAATCCCGATCGGAACTTCACTGCGAACGTTTCCAGGGTCAGCAGAATGCGACGGAGCTGACATACCCTTTTTCCTGCTGAATGGCTGCTACAGATACCTGAATACGAGTTCCAAATCAGCCATCAACGGTTGTGTTGTGCATGTTTCCCCACTATCTGCACGTCATCTGTAATGGAGATTTCATGTCCTGGTAAGGAAGGGAGGCAGCGCGCCTCCCGGAGCACATACAAAATCGCAAACATCGCCGTCACTTTGTAGCTGACGGGTCGGTTTGATGTGCTCACTCGTTTCCTTCCATCGGCGCCCAAAATTGACTTGGGCCAGAGACATGAAAGTGAAAACCCTATGACGAGGGATTACTCAGACTTCCTTCCGCGTCGCGCGCGCGACACCGGATCACAGGCCAAACTCAGCCCCCTTCAGGCACTAGGATGGCAACCGTTTTTCACCCAGCAAGTTAGCGTGGAAGACATGGCCGCGACACCTCCTGTTCGAGTTGTCGAAGTGCATCGCAGCGGGCTGCACGCCCTTGGTGACGGCATCGATACCATCCTTCCGCCCAGAGCCGATGTGACTGTCGGCGACTGGCTGTTGCTGGACCAGTCGCACCCGCGGTCCAGTAGGGCTCTTGAGCGTGCCAGCCTTATCAAGCGGCGCGCGCCCGGCACCGACCAGCAGGAACAACTGATCGCGGCGAACATTGATACGGCCTTTATCGTCACGTCCTGCAATCAGGACTTCAAATTGGCCCGGCTTGAACGCTATGCCTCCCTGGCGTTCGAGGCGCGGATCACGCCCGTCATCGTCCTCACGAAAACCGACCTCTTGGCGGATCCTCAAGACTACATTGACGCGGCCCGCGCGGTGTCGGACATAATCGACGTCGTCGCACTTGACGCGCGCGGTTCTGCCCCGAAGACAGACCTTGCGACCTGGTGCAAGCCCGGCAAGACGGTAGCGTTCCTTGGCTCATCCGGTATTGGGAAATCGACGCTGGCCAATGCGTTGCTCGACAGCCAATCCATCGAGACCCAGACCATTCGCGAGGACGACGCGAAGGGGCGGCATACGACGACGCGGCGTGAGCTTCATGCGATGCCCAATGGCTGTCTGATCCTGGACACGCCGGGCATGCGGGAATTGCAGCTCACCGATGCGGCGGACGGAATCAATGATCTCTTTGCCGATATTCAGGAGTTGGCCGCGCGGTGTCGATTCAACGACTGTCAGCACGAGACCGAGCCGGGATGCGCGGTTCTGACGGCTGTTGATGATGGCGTTCTCGATGCCCGTCGGCTTGGCAGATGGCGTAAGTTGATGGCGGAGGACGCGTTCAACTCCGCGGGCCTTGCGGAACGCAGGTCGCGCGACAAGGCGTTCGGAAAAATGGTGCGCGGCGTCAAGAAAATCAAAGATGTCAGGAGGTAAGACGATGACGCAGTCGAAAGCAGGTCAAATCGTATGGCACGATCTTTTCACATCGGACAGGGCGTGTTCGATGGCATTTTACCAGCACGTGGCCAAATGGACGTATGAAGTCGAGCGGGCGACGGATTTTGCCTGGGGAGGCGGCGAGAAGGATTTCATCCTCGCCCTCTCCGGGGACGAAGCGGGTGCGGGGTTGGCCGAGACGCCTGCCGAGCAGGAAAATGGCTGGATCGCCTACATCGAGGTTCCCGACGTGGACGCGGCGGTCAGACGCGTCGCCACGCTCGGAGGCAAGATCGTTCGGGAGCCATTCGAGGTGCCGGGTGTCGGTCGCAATGCACTCGTCCGCGATCCGCTCGGTGCTCTGGTCGGGATTTCGCTGTCCCGGCACAGCTTCCCTGTTCCGCACCGGCAGTTCGGCCCTGACGTGTACGTCGGCATCGGGACTGACTTCCCGCTGGCGTTCTATGCAGAGCTTTTTGGATGGAAGGTCTCTCCCGAGCAGGACACGGATTGTCTTGCACTCCTCGGGCCTGAGGGCGATCTTGTTGCACTCCAACATGCCGCGACCTGGCCAACCGATTCAAATGCAGCTTGGGTCCCGTGCATCAAGGTTGCTTCAGTCGCCGATGCCTGCCGTGCTGCTGAAGCCAAAGGCGCGTGTCCGGCTCCTGTGGATGTGGAGGGAACTGTTCAAGCCCATGGCACCATTCTGCGTGATCCAGACGGCGCGCCGTTTGCTCTTGGCATCGAATAGACGACCACTTTCTAGCAGTTCGCCTCTTCTTCACAGGAACTGCAGAGCGGGCATTTGTACGCTCTGCAGTATCCTTAACTCAGGGCTCACTGCCCGCTTTCGCTGCGTCGCCCATGGATGGCCGCTCTAGTTTTCTTCGCAAAGATCAGGGGTAAGCTGCTCTGGCGTAGTTTGCGCAGCGTCGGCCAACGCCTGCTCAATCTTTGCGATCTACTCATTCTTTTGCCTACCAAAGTACCGCAGAGTCCGTCACTCCCAATTCGCAGGCAATCCTTGCAAGGGAGCTTCCCCGAACTCGAAGATCGGCGTTGCGGCGGTCACGTCTATCTAACTGCTGCTTTGTGGGCTGACGCATATTGGCACAATGGCGCGGCGCAATTGTTAGGACAATACAGAACGTCCGCGAGCCATTTGCCGATACTGCGACCATGTTGTGAAGGAGGAGTTCGGCCGGGGCCGTGTTGGATTAACGATGAGACGAAAAAGTCAAATATCTCTGACGTTCTAAAAGCGGTTGGCGCAATCATAGCGCCGCGCCAAGCCGCCCCCGCTCCGTTGCGTGAACGCAGATTGGCCAAACAACGTGGCTGACCGGACCCACCGTCGTGATTACTTGCTCAGCCGCGCGCCAGAGAACCCGGCCGCGCGCACTGTCGACAGGGCCGCTTGCGCCGCCTCCCCGACAAAAGGCCCTGCCAGAACGACCTGCAGGCTCTGACCATTGCGGTTGACCCGACCCAGACGCACCGGCAACCCTTTTTGGCGCAACCGTTGAGCCACGGCGTCGGCCTGACTTACATCGGCGAGGGTCGCCGCGCGCACATACCGCGTAGCCGGAGATGACTGAGGTTTGGCCATCGACGCCGAGGCCGCGCGCGCTGTTGTCGCAGCGCCGGAAGGCGCCGACCGGGTCGACAGACGGGTGACCAGGGTCTCCTCATCGGTGCCCACGGACGTGCTCGCATCTCCTGCAAGCTGTCTCTGCGAAAGCTTCACAACCGGTCGATCGACCGGACGGCGAATGCCTTCGCGGGGGACGGTGCGCGTCCAGATCGCGCCGGTTTGCGGTCCGCGGTTCGGATTGTAGCGATCCTGATGGATCACCCGCACATATCCCGCAGGCACGCCATCGTTGGCCGCCGCGAGTACGCCGCCCAGCGACATCTCCGCCCGGCGCGGATTAAGACGGTCATCCTCCCATGCGCGGCGATACCCCTGCGGCACTACCAGCCCTCGGCTCAGGCTGCGCTCCTGATAGACATGCTTGGGAACAACGCGGGTGTTGGGATCCAGAACCGAGGACAGGCGGCTGCTGCCCCCCTGCGGCCCGCATCGCACATTGCCCGTCTGGTTGATATATTGCTGGCTCAGGGCAGACGCGCCGGGACAGCGGCCAAAGCCCGGCGCCGAACTGGCCGTTGTCACGGTACTGAGAGGCGGACGATAGGCATCATCCAGTGGCTGCCGGCGCGGCAGCTTCGCCGTTGATGTGCCAACCCGAAGCGGCTTTGCCTGTCGCACGGCACTGCGCTGCGGCTTGGTGGTGGTGACGGTCTGCGGCGCGCGCGCTGCTGCAACCTGCTCTGTAGTTGCAGTTGCGGCGCCTTCCAGATTATTCGCTCGCTGCCCCTCCGGCAGGGTGATCAGCTCCGGCGCCGGAGCCGAAGTGGCTCTCGACGAACTGGGGGCCGCAGCAAGCTCAGTGGGCTGGAAGCCGCAGAGCTGTTTGCGGCTGCGGGTTACCCTCGGCACCCAGGTGACATTGCCGTCGATCCCCGCCCGAATGAAAACACAGCCGCGACTGTCGACATATTGCTTGCCTGCAAAGGAGGCGGGCGGAAATTCTGCCGGCGGTTCCGTGGGGCGGATCGACTGCGCCTCTGCTGTGCCGAAGCAGGCCGCCGCGATCAAAGCACTTGCAATAATTCTAGTAAGCGTCATCCGAGAGCCCCACAACATATGGCCGCAGGATGCCCGAAAAGCGAATCTGAGTAAAGCAGGGTTTCCCCGATTTCACGAAAGATCCCAGAGACATCGCTGCCGTTACCCTCCCCGCGCCCGGGTGTGTCAGCCGACGGACATGGAAAAGGCGCCTGTTGCCAGACGCCCTTGGCTTCGTGGCCGTGCCTGGTGTCCATGCCGCCCCAAGAGCTGCACGCTGGCCGCAGGCTTATTTGGTGCCGAACATCCGATCACCCGCATCGCCGAGCCCGGGCAGGATATACCCCTTCTCGTTCAGCTGCCGGTCCAACGAGGCCGTCACGATCGGCACATCCGGATGCTTCTCCTTCATCAGCTCCACCCCCTCGGGCGAGGCCAGCAGGCAGAGGAAACGGATGTCATTTGCTCCGGCCTCTTTCAGCAGGTCGATGGCCGCGGCCGAACTGTTGCCGGTTGCCAGCATCGGATCTACCGCAATGACCAACCGGTCCTTCAGCCCCTCGGGTGCCTTGAAGTAATATTGCACTGGCTGCAGGGTTTCCTCATCCCGGTAGAGACCGACAAAGCCGACCCGTGCCGAGGGGATCAGTTCCAGCACGCCGTCCAGCATCCCGTTGCCCGCCCGCAGGATCGACACCAGCGCCAGTTTCTTACCCGCAAGGATGGGTGCCTCCATTTCCTCCATCGGAGTGTCGATGGTGGTGGTGGTCAGCGGCATTTCGCGGGTGATCTCATAGGCCAACAGCTGGGTAATCTCGCGCAGCAGGCGGCGGAAACCGGCGGTAGAGGTGCCCTTGTCGCGCATCAGGGTGAGCTTGTGCTGCACCAGCGGGTGGTCGACAACGGTCAGATGATCGGACATTGGGCGCTCCTTTCAGGAAAATTCAATCTCTCTTAGTGCCTGCACTGTGGGACAGGCAAGGCGGATTTGTCGGCGATCGTCTCCAACCGCTCCAAATTCGGGCGCCGTTCAGCGCGCAGACGCTGCCGAGGACGCCATCTCATCCGCCCGCTTCAATCAGGTCAGCACCGACCGGCCCGGCCCCTGAGCAGGGATTTTCAGATGGTCCGCCACGGTCGCTGCCACGTCCGCGAATGCCAGATTGCCCAGCGGTCCGGCGCCCGCGCCGGCCATCAGCACCGGCACCTGTTCACGGGTGTGATCGGTGCCAGGCCAGCTCGGATCATTGCCATGATCGGCCGTCAGGATCAGCAGGTCGCCATCCCGCAGATGCGGCAGCAGCTTGCCGATCTCTTGGTCAAACCATTCCAGCGCCCGCGCATAGCCCGAGATATCGCGACGATGCCCGTAGAGGCTGTCAAACTCGACAAAATTGGCAAAGGTCAGGCTGCCATCCTCGGCCTCAGCCACTGCCGTCTGCAAATGGCGCATCAGCGTCGCGTCATCGCCTTTCTTCAGCGTATCAATCCCCTGCATCGAGAAAATATCACCAATTTTGCCGATGGCGTGCACTGGTCGACCGGCATCCTGCACCCAATTGGTCAGGATCGGCTCAGGCGGCATGATGGCGTAGTCACGCCGGTTTGTGGTGCGCTGAAATCCGGTCTCGGGCGTCCCGACAAAGGGCCGCGCAATCACCCGCCCCACCTTCATCGCGTGCAGAAAGGGGGCCACCGCCTCGCAGAGCGCCAACAACCGGCCAAGACCAAAGCTCTCCTCATGGGCGGCAATCTGGAAGACACTATCGGCAGAGGTATAACAGATTGGCTGCCCCGACTGCATATGCGCGGCGCCATGTTCGGCAATGATCGCAGTACCCGAGGCATGGCAATTGCCAAGTAGAGCCTTGGTTCCGGCCGCCGCGCAGACATGGGCCACCAGATCATCCGGAAACGCGGGTGTCTGATCCGGGAAATAGCACCAATCCCAAGGCACCGGCAGGCCCGCCAGTTCCCAATGACCAGAGGGGGTATCCTTGCCCCGGCTGATCTCGCGGGCGACACCCCAGCGCCCGATAATCTCCGCCCCACCCAGATCAGGGCAAGGCACCGCCGAGGCCTGCGCCACGGCAGCCCCCAACCCGAGCCGGTCCAGATTTGGCACCTGCAGCGGACCGCTGCGCCCCTCCTCTGCGCGGCCCGCAGCACAGGCCTGGGCGATATGGGCCAGCGTATTGGCGCCAATGTCCGGCAGATCGCCATTGAAATACTGACCAGCATCTGGCGCACCACCGATACCGACGGAATCCATCACCACCAGAAACGCACGCGCCATTAGGAAACCCTCTTGTAGATCAGCGGCAGCCGCTCAGGCGCGCTGTCAGACAGCTGATAGGCTGCGCGCAGGCTGGCCTCGGCTGCATCAGCGGCGTCTTCATCAGCGGCATGGATCACACCAATCAGGTCGCCGACTGAAAGCGTGCGTCCAAGCGGCGCCAG
The DNA here is from genome assembly GCF_048056175.1 of Phaeobacter sp. JH20_29. Taxonomy (NCBI): domain Bacteria; kingdom Pseudomonadati; phylum Pseudomonadota; class Alphaproteobacteria; order Rhodobacterales; family Roseobacteraceae; genus Phaeobacter; species Phaeobacter sp. JH20_29. The sequence continues at coordinate 31,599 of NZ_JAYMWO010000013.1, read as the reverse complement.
CTCCGCCAGTCCGACGGAGGGGTCGACCACGTCGCTTTCGATCATCCGCCCGCCGCCCAGCCGCACGACCGCAAGGCCGAGCGCCTCGCCATTGATGGCGTGAACATGGCCCGCCCGATCTGCGGTGATGGGGCGTACCACCGGAGCCGTCGGCAGAATTGTCTGCCAGTGGTCCGCGAAATCGGTCGGGCCGCCCATCGCGGCGACCATTCGGGCAAAACGTTCGGCAACCGCCCCGCTGGCAATGGCCTTGCGGATCATATCCGCCCCGGCATCGCTCTGCGCCGCCAATCCGCCATGTGCCAACAAGACACCTCCCAGCTCCGCCGTCAGCTCCGCCAAGGCGCCCGTCTGGCCGCAGATACCGGTCAGCACCCGCATGACCTCCGCCACCTCCAAAGCGTTGCCCAGCGCGGGCGCCAAAGGCTGGTTCATATCAGTGATCAGCGCCGAGGTCCTACAACCGGCCGCATTCGCCGTCTCAGTGAGACTGCGGGCCAGCGCCTCGGCCTCCTCCAGCGTTTTCATAAAGGCACCGGAGCCGATTTTTACATCCAGAACCAGCGCATCGGTGCTGGCCGCCAGTTTCTTTGACAGGATCGAGGCGGTGATCAGGTCCAGACTATCCACCGTGGCGGTGACATCACGGATCGCATATAGCCGCTTGTCCGCCGGGGCGATCTCTGCGGTCGCCCCGACGATGGCGCAGCTTACGCTTTGCATCATGCTGCGCAGCCCCTGTTCGGACACTTGGGTGCTGACACCCTGAATGGCTTCCATCTTGTCGAGCGTCCCGCCGGTATGGCCCAGACCCCGACCGGAGATCATCGGCACATAGGCACCGCATTCCGCCAGCGCGGGTGCCAGCAGCAGCGACACGCAATCGCCGACCCCACCGGTAGAGTGTTTGTCCAGCACCGGCCCATCCAGATCCCAGCGCAGCACGTCACCGCTATCACGCATTGCCAGCGTCAAGGCCCGCCGCGCATCGACGCCAAGCCCCTGCAGACAAACCGCCATGGCAAACGCACCCGCCTGCGCATCCGAGACGGCCCCATTGGCCAATCCTTCGGCAAACCAGCGCAGGTCTTCATCGCCGGGTGTCTCTCCCCGGCGCAGGCTGGCGATGATCGCGCGTGCGTCCATGGCTCAGCTCCGTTCCATATGGTCCGCGCCAAAGGCACCGGGCAGCAGATCGCCAATCGTGGTTTCGCGCTCCAGCCCATCTGTGGTGGCAAGCGTCACCTTCACCTCGGGCGCGCCAAACTCCGCCAGCTTCTGACGGCAGCCGCCGCAGGGCGGGATTGGCGCCGGGCAATCGGCAATCACATATGCCGCCTCAAGCTTTGTCTCGCCTGCGGCAACCATTGCGGCGATGGCACCGGCTTCTGCGCAGGTGCCTTCTGGGTAGGCGACGTTTTCCACATTGCAGCCAACATAGACCGTCCCGGATGCTGCCCGGATCGCCGCACCGACCTTGAAGTTGGAATAAGGCGCGTGTGCGTTTTCACGAACGGCGGTGGCAGCATCTTTGAGGCTCATGGCGATTCCCTGATTTTTTGATCAACTGGTCAGAATTTGAGACGATAGCTGAATTTGCCGAAGGAGCGAAAGCCCCCTCGACCAAGCTGAACCACAATATCACATCCTCCGGCCAATACCGCTATTGCCTGATGATCCACCCAGGATCTGCGGTCAGACCGTTGGCTCTGCCAAGCTGGTGTTGAACACACCCGGAAGCGTCACCTCCAGCAGTTCCACATCATCCGACGGCGCGCTGAGGCGGGTTTTCATGCCCGGCGGAATGACGAAGGCATCGCCCTGTTCCAATTGATAAGGCTCGCGGCCCTCGCCCTCCAGCGTGACTGTGCCGTTCATGACAAATGTGAAATGGATATCGGTGTCATGCGCGGCCCACTGCGGCGCGCCTTCTCCGCGGCGCACCACCTGCACGCCTGCGACGCCCTTGGTATTCTCGGCAATCGTCGTGTCGCGGCAGATGTAGCCCGGCAGGCGGAACGGCACCCATTCGGCGCCTTCTGCCTTGTTGTAAACAAACCGCTGGCCCTGCCATTCGCGTTCGGGACGGTAGTGCGGCGTCGGCAGGGTCATCTCGTGGTCGATCTCGGTCACATGCTCGGCCGGGACGCCGATCTCGATCACCTGCACATTGTCGCTGGCCTCCAGCACCCGGTGGCGGATCTCCGGCGGCTGGATGAAGCAATCACCGGCGGTCAGCCGCATCTTGTCTCCCTGATCCTCATAGACGACATCAACCCAGCCGTGGATACAGAAGATCAGCTGAAAGCCCACCTTGTGGAAATGCACCATATCCGGCACCGGGCCGCCGTCGGGAATGCGGATGTGGCTGGCGATGATCGAGCCGCCCAGCCGGTCAGGCACCAGGTCGCGGTAGTGCATACCCGCGCGCCCGATGATCCATGGCGCCTGATCCTTCAGCCGCCGCACCACAAAACTATGCACTGTTTCGGGCATCACCAGTGGTGGGTTGCGCTCTTCAATCTCAATCTGGGTGCCATTGGGAGCGGTCAGCCTACGGGCACCACCGGCAAACCCATCGGGATCATCAGTCAGGATGCGAATTGTGCCGGGTGATTCAGCGGCGCCGCGCTCGATCCGCAGCCGCAGCCCATGGCCCGAAAACACCCCGATAGCCGGATCATCTGCCGGATAGATCGAGTCCAGCTTCATCCCGAGGGTTTTGGTGTAAAACGGGATGTCGTCCCGCAGCTCCTGCGTCGGCAGCCGCAGCTCCGCAATCGTATCCGCCATTCTTCGCTCCCTTTTGGTCTTTTGCCACACAGTGAGACCAAGCGCGCTCGGGCGCAAGCTCTTGCGACAGCCCCTAAACACCCAACGAGAATAGTCTGTTTCCCTAACGTCAAAAGTCGTTTAATGCTAAACTATAGTCTCTGGAGCGCCTGATGACCAAAAATCCAAAGTCCGACACCCAAACCCTGCGCGATGCCGCGCTGCACTATCACGCCTATCCCAACCCCGGTAAGCTGGAGATCCGCGCAACCAAGCCGATGGCCAATGGCCGCGATCTGGCGCGGGCTTATTCGCCGGGCGTGGCAGAGGCCTGCATCGAAATCAAATCCGATCCTGCGGACGCGGCGAAATACACGTCGCGCGGCAATCTGGTCGCGGTTGTGACCAATGGGACAGCGGTCCTTGGCCTTGGAAACATCGGCGCGCTGGCTTCGAAACCGGTGATGGAAGGCAAGGCCGTCCTGTTCAAGAAATTCGCCAGCATCGACTGTTTCGATATCGAAGTAAACGAAAGCGATCCGGAGAAGCTGGCCGATATCGTCTGCGCGCTGGAGCCGACCTTTGGGGCGATCAATCTTGAGGATATCAAGGCCCCCGACTGCTTTATCGTGGAAAAGATCTGCCGCGAGCGGATGAATATCCCGGTCTTCCACGATGACCAGCACGGCACCGCAATCGTCGTGGGCGCAGCCGCCAAAAACGCACTGCACGTCGCGGGTAAGACATTCGAAGACATCAAGATTGTCTCCACCGGTGGTGGCGCGGCGGGGATTGCCTGCCTCAACATGCTGGTGAAACTGGGCGTGAAGCGTGAGAATATCTGGCTCTGCGACCTGCACGGGCTGGTCTATGAAGGCCGCACCGAGGATATGAACCCGCATAAGTCCGCCTTTGCACAGAAAACCGACCTGCGCACGCTGGATCAGGTGATCGAGGGCGCGGACCTCTTCCTCGGCCTGTCCGGCCCGAATGTGCTGAAACCGGAGATGGTGGCAAAGATGACGGATCGTCCGATCATTTTTGCCCTGGCCAACCCCAACCCCGAGATCCTGCCGGATGTGGCGCGCAGCGTCTCCCCCAACGCCATCATCGCCACCGGCCGCAGCGACTTTCCCAATCAGGTCAATAACGTCCTCTGCTTCCCCTTCATCTTCCGTGGGGCGCTGGATGTGGGCGCGACAGAGATCAACGACGCCATGCAGATCGCCTGTGTCGAGGGTATCGCCGAAATGGCCCGGATGACCACCTCGGCCGAGGCGGCAGCCGCCTATCAGGGCGAACAGCTGACCTTTGGCGCCGACTACCTCATCCCCAAGCCGTTTGACCCGCGTCTGGTCGGTGTGGTGTCCTCCGCCGTGGCCAAGGCCGCCATGGACAGCGGTGTCGCCCAGCGTCCGATTGATGATCTTGTCGCCTACCGCGCGAAATTGAACCAGACCGTGTTCAAATCCGCCCTGCTGATGAAACCCGTCTTTGAGGCGGCAAAGGCTGCATCGCGCCGCATCGTTTTCACCGAGGGCGAAGATGAGCGGGTGTTGCGCACGGCTCAGGGCATCCTTGAAGAGACCACCGAAACGCCGATCCTGATCGGTCGGCCCGAGGTGATCGAAACCCGCTGTGAACGGCTGGGCCTGCGCATCCGCCCCGGCACCGACGTCCAGATCGTGAACCCGGAGAACGATCCGCGTTACTACGACTACTGGACCAGCTACCACCGCGTGATGCAGCGCGAAGGCGTGACCCCGGATCTGGCCAAGGCGATCATGCGCACCAACACCACGGCAATCGGCGCAATCATGGTCCACCGGGGCGAGGCCGACAGCATGATCTGCGGCACCTTTGGCGAATATCGCTGGCATATGAACTACGTGAACCAGGTGCTTGGCGGTGGCAGCTATGAGCCCCATGGGGCGCTGTCACTGATGATCCTTGAGGACGGGCCGCTGTTCATCGGTGATACCCATGTGCGGATCGAACCAACCCCGGAACAGATTGCGCAGACGGTTCTGGGCGCCGCGCGCCACGTACGTCGCTTTGGCCTGGAGCCAAAGATCGCCCTGTGTTCGCAATCGCAGTTTGGCAATACCAGCTGCGATTCCGGCGCACGGCTGCGCGCCGCCATCGACATCCTCGACCGGACGCCCCGCGATTTCATCTACGAAGGCGAGATGAATATCGATACCGCGCTGGATCCTGAGCTGCGGAGCCGGATCTTCCCGAATTCGCGACTGGAGGGCGAGGCCAATGTGCTGATCTTTGCCCATGCCGATGCCGCCAGCGGTGTGCGCAACATCCTCAAGATGCGAGCCGGCGGGCTGGAGGTCGGGCCGATCCTGATGGGCATGGGCAATCGCGCGCATATCGTCTCCCCCTCGATCACCGCCCGCGGGCTGCTGAACATGGCGGCAATCGCCGGAACGCCCGTCGCCCACTACAGCTGACGGCTGGCTGCGGGGCGCAGATCCCGCAGCGCCACAAACAGAGCAGGCACGTGGCCTCGAATCAGAGTGCCTGCTCCACCCTCCCTCAGACGACCGGCTTCTGAGGCTTGCGCAGAGACTTTGCAAACTGCGCTTCATCTTGCTGTAAATTCCGCGAACGCACCCTGTTTGCAAAACTTTGCAACGCCACACCGGCAAAAAATGCAAATTTCTTGCGCCAATCTGACGCGACGTCGCCCAGCACGCTTGCCCGGTGGCGATCCATGCGCCTAACTCACCTCCAAGGATGAGTGAGGAGGAACCGCATGTCGTATTCAGAGGTCTATGAGGGCTGGAGGTCCAATCCGGAACAATTCTGGATGGAAGCCGCAGCGTCGATCAGCTGGGATCGCGCGCCGAGCAAGGCCCTGACCGACAAGGGCGATGGGCTCTACGAATGGTTTGCCGATGCAAAGGTGAACACCTGCTACAACGCTGTCGACCGTCATGTCGAAGCAGGCCGGGGAGAGCAGACGGCGATCATCTACGACAGCCCCATCACCCAGACGAAGCGCGAAATCTCCTATGTTGAGCTGCGCAACCGTGTCGCCACCCTGGCCGGGGCGCTGCGGGCCAAGGGCGTGGAGAAAGGCGACCGCGTCATCATCTACATGCCGATGATCCCCGAGGCGCTGGAGGCGATGCTGGCCTGCGCCCGCATTGGCGCGGTGCATTCAGTGGTGTTCGGCGGCTTTGCCGCCAACGAACTGGCGGTGCGGATCGATGATGCCAAGCCCAAGGCGATCATCGCCGCCTCCTGCGGGTTGGAGCCGGGGCGGACGGTCCATTACAAACCACTTCTGGACGGCGCCATCGACCTGGCCACCCACAAACCCGACTTCTGCGTTATTTTCCAGCGCGAGCAGGAAGTGGCCGAGCTGATCGAAGGCCGCGACGTGAACTGGCACGGTTTCCAATACGGTGTGGAACCTGCCGAATGTGTGCCGGTTGAGGGCAACCACCCCTCCTATATCCTTTATACCTCCGGCACCACCGGCCAGCCCAAGGGTGTGATCCGCCACACCGCAGGCCAGCTGGTGGCGCTGAACTGGACCATGAAGAACATTTACAACGTCGATCCCGGCGATGTGTTCTGGGCCGCCTCGGATGTGGGCTGGGTCGTGGGCCACAGCTATATCTGCTACGGGCCGCTTATTCACGGCAACACCACAATCGTGTTCGAGGGCAAGCCCGTCGGCACGCCCGATGCGGGCACCTTCTGGCGGGTGATTTCCGAGCATAAGGTCAAGAGCTTCTTCACCGCGCCGACTGCTTTCAGGGCAGTGAAACGCGAGGACCCGAAAGGCGAATACGTCAAGAAATACGACCTCGGCTGCCTCAAACAGGTCTACCTGGCCGGCGAGCGTGCGGACCCCGACACCATCACCTGGGCGCAGGAGCAGCTGAAGGTGCCGGTGATCGACCACTGGTGGCAGACAGAGACCGGCTGGTCGATTGCCGCGAACCCGCTGGGAATCGAGGAACTGCCGGTCAAGCTCGGCTCCCCAGCCGTGCCTATGCCGGGCTATGAAGTCGATATTCTGGACGAAGGCGGCAACCCGGTGGCGCCGGGCGAGCTGGGCGCGATTGCGGTGAAGCTTCCGCTGCCGCCGGGCACGCTGCCGACTCTCTGGAATGCTGAGGACCGCTTCAAGAAAAGCTACCTCACCACCTTTCCCGGCTACTATGAGACCGGCGATGCCGGCATGAAGGACGAGGACGGCTACCTCTACATCATGGCGCGCACGGATGACGTGATCAACGTGGCGGGCCACCGCCTGTCCACCGGCGGCATGGAGGAAGTGCTGGCAGGCCACCCGGATGTCGCTGAATGCGCCGTAATTGGCGTCGCCGACAGCCTCAAGGGGCAGATGCCATTGGGTTTCCTCTGCCTCAATGCTGGCTGCAACACGCCCCATGAGGAGGTAGTAGCGCAGGTGGTGAAACTGGTGCGCGAGAAGATCGGCCCGGTGGCGGCGTTCAAACTGGCCTGCGTCGTGGACCGCCTGCCCAAGACCCGCTCCGGCAAGATCCTGCGCGGCACGATGGTGAACATCGCCGACGGCACGCCGTGGAAGATGCCCGCGACCATCGATGACCCGGTCATTCTGGACGAGATCACCACAGCGCTGCAAACTCTCGGATACGCGAAGTAAGACGCGCGCAGGCTTCTGACAAACGCAGGATTCGCCACCCGGCGGAGCCTGTCTTTGTATGATGTGCCGCGCAGTTTTCCTTGCAACTCGGTCGTGCCCGCCTACCCTGCCGGGAAGGAGGCATGTATATGACACACATCGACATCTGGCGCCTGAGCGCAACGGAACTGGTACAGCACACCCAAGCGGGAGATCTGACCGCCGAAGCCGCCGTTGCCGCCTCCATCAACCGCATGGCAGCGGTCAATCCCGATCTGAATGCCGTTGTCGAGGATCTGAGCAGTGACGCCTTGGAGCGGGCCAGAGCGCTGGACAAGGCGCGCAATGCGGGTGCCACGCCCGGTCCACTGCACGGTGTGCCGGTCACCATCAAGATCAACGTCGATCAGAAGGGCCACGCCACCTCCAACGGTGTGACCGCGCTGAAGGACCTGATCGCGCCGGATGATGCGCCGGTGGTGAAGAACCTCCAGGATGCAGGGGCCGTCGTGATTGGTCGCACCAACACCCCTGAGTTCTCCTTTCGCGCCGACACTGACAACCCGCTCTTTGGGCGCACGCATAATCCCTGGGGGCGCCATATCTCGCCTGGCGGCTCCTCCGGCGGGGCCGGTGCGGCGGTGATGGCCGGGATCGGCGCGCTGGCCCATGGCAATGACATCGGCGGCTCCTTACGTTTTCCCGCCGCTGCCAATGGCGCGGTAACCGTCAAACCCGGCCTGGGCCGCGTGCCTGCCTGGAACCCCAGCCAAAGCGCAGAGCGTGGAATACTGGCGCAGAATATGTCCGTACAGGGGCTGATCACCCGCACGGCACGGGATCTGCATCTGTCGATGCCCAGCCTTATTGCGCCCGATTCTCGCGATCCCTTCCACGTGCCGATGCCCTGGCACGGTCAGGCCACCGAAGGCCCAATCCGCGTCGCCTTTTCCAAGGAGACCTACGGCTACGAACTCCACCCGCAGGTGGAGGCCGCCTTGGATGACGCGCGCGCAGCCCTGCTGGATGCAGGCTATATCGTCGAGGAAACCCTGCTCCCCGATGTCTTCGATGCCGGGCGCACAGGGTACCGCGCGTTGATGGGCGAGGTCTATGCCCTGATGAAAGACGATGTTGACGCAGCCGGGTCGCAAACGGTGCGGGATATCTTTGCAGTCTATTTTGAGGAATTCCCGCCCTTTGCCGGCGTCGAGCTGTTGCAGATGATGGCCAAACGCACGCAATACGCGCGTGACTGGTCGCTCTTCATGCAGCGTTACCCATTGGTATTGACCCCGTTCCTGCCGCAGCCATTTTTCAAACCCGACCGCGACACCGAAGGGGCGGCAGGCGTGCATGAGGTGCTGGGCTGTGCTGTCTATTCCTATGCGATGAACTTCCTCGGCCTGCCTGCGGCCTCGGTTCCCAGCCGCCTTGCCAAATTGCCCTCAGGATCGCAGCCGATCAATGTGCAGATCGCAGCATCGCGCTGGCGCGAGGACATGGCAGTGGACGCCTGTATCGCCATTGAGGATCGGATCGGGCGCATGTGTGACAGACTGTGGGAGCAGCTCTAACCCGGCTGGCAGATGGTCGGATACATACTATGGGTGCGCGAAAAGAACCGCGGGAAACCAACCGCTCGCGGATAAGGAAACCCGGCACGCTCGCGGATAAGGAAACCCGGGACTCGGCTCACACCGACCCCCGGATTTTCCGATACCACCGGATACTCGTTCACAAACATCTCACGAAGGTTGCGGGACCATCGCCCCGGCGTTTCCCGCCTTCGCGGATCCAAACGCGTACGGATCAATACCCGCACAGTCCGGCTGAAGCAAAATCTTAGCTGCTTAAAATATAGGGGCCGATGGCCATCCCGGTAGATCCTGCGCCTCTCTTCTTGAGAGCGCTATGCCCTTTGGCTGTCACCGCTGGCATCGGCCTTGTCTAGAGTTCGATTATCGCACAAAAACGCGATCCTTGCGATCACAAACACGTGATCCACCCCGGGCAATGGCCATCTACCTTAGGTGAATTGCTCCGAAATCAACCGTTCCTCCAGCCCATGGCCGGGGTCGAACAGGATCTTGTGGCGGATTCTGGTCTGGGTTGCGATCTCAACCTGCACAACATTGGCAAAAGAAACGGAATCCGCGGCCGCAATCACGGGCCGTTTCTCAGGTTCCAGCACATCAAACCGCACTGTTGCATTGCTGGGCAGCAAGGCACCGCGCCAGCGGCGCGGACGAAAGGCGGCGATTGCGGTCAATGCCAGCACATCCGAACCGATGGGCAAAATGGGACCATGCGCCGAATAATTATAGGCCGTCGACCCCGCTGGCGTTGATACAAGCGCCCCGTCACAGACCAGTTCCGCCATGCGCTGACGATCATCAACAGAGATCTTCAGCTTGGCTGCCTGCGGACCGGCCCGCAGCAATGAAACCTCATTGATAGCCAGAGCCCGATGCGTCTGCCCTTCTGCATCCAGTGCGACCATGGACAGCGGGTTAATAATCTCTTCCTCGGCTGCCATCAGCCGCGCGATCAGGTCAACGACGCCATATTCATTCATCAAAAAGCCGATGGTGCCCCGGTTCATGCCATAGACCGGCGCCGACAGATCAATCGTATCGTGCAGCGTGTCGAGCATGAAGCCATCGCCGCCAAGCGCAACGATCACATCCGCCTCTTCCTTGGGCACGTTTCCGTAGCGTGCGACCATCTCGGCTTGAGCTGACTGCGCCACCGGAGCCCGGCTGGCCAGAAAGGCGATTCTCATTGTCATCAAATCTGTTTCCGGTGTTACGCAATTCGTTCCGAAACAATCACAGCTTTCCCAAGATTGCCAGTCTTGCCGCTCTCAGCGGGGATTTCGTCGCATTCCGGGCTTTCGGGGCCTAGGTGTTTCCGATAGGAAATCTCTCGAATACTACGCCAACTGATGGAGTGTCATCATGACCGAGACCACCTCCCGCGACCCCGGTTTTTTTACCCAATCCCTCGCAGAGCGCGACCCGGAGCTGTTCGGCTCGATCACGGATGAGCTCGGCCGTCAGCGCGACGAGATTGAGTTGATTGCATCGGAGAACATCGTTTCCGCCGCCGTGATGGAGGCTCAGGGCTCCGTTCTGACCAACAAATACGCCGAAGGCTACCCGGGGCGTCGCTACTATGGTGGCTGCCAATATGTTGATGTTGCAGAAAATCTTGCCATCGACCGCGCAAAACAGCTGTTCAACTGCGAATTTGCAAACGTTCAGCCCAACTCCGGTTCGCAGGCCAACCAGGGTGTGTTCCAGGCGTTGATCCAGCCCGGCGACACCATCCTGGGGATGGACCTCGCCTCTGGTGGCCACCTCACTCACGGTGCGCGTCCCAACCAGTCTGGCAAATGGTTCAACGCCATCCACTACGGTGTGCGTGAAGACAACAACCTGATCGACTATGATCAGGTCGAAGCGCTGGCGCTGGAGCATCAGCCCAAGCTGATCATCGCCGGTGGTTCCGCCATTCCGCGGGTCATCGACTTTGCCCGCTTCCGCGAGATCGCGGACAAGGTTGGCGCCTATCTGCACGTCGACATGGCGCATTTCGCCGGTCTGGTTGCGGCGGGTGAACACCCCTCGCCCTTCCCCCATGCCCATGTTGCGACCACCACCACGCATAAGACCCTGCGCGGTCCGCGCGGCGGCATGATCCTGACCAATGATGCCGATATCGCCAAGAAAGTGAACTCCGCGATCTTCCCCGGTATCCAGGGTGGCCCGCTGATGCATGTGATCGCCGCCAAGGCCGTCGCATTCGGTGAAGCACTGCGCCCCGAGTTCAAAGACTACCAGAAGCAGGTGCGGGCCAATGCCGTCGCGCTGGCCGATCAGCTGATCAAGGGCGGTCTGGACATCGTCACTGGCGGCACCGACACCCATGTGATGCTGGTCGACCTGCGCCCGAAAGGCGTGACCGGCAATATCGTGGACAAGGCTCTGGGCCGCGCCCATATCACCACCAACAAGAACGGCATTCCGTTTGACCCGGAGAAGCCGACCGTGACCTCCGGTATCCGTCTCGGTACCCCGGCAGGCACCACCCGTGGTTTTGGTGAAGCCGAATTCCGCGAGATTGCGGATCTGATCATCGAGGTGGTCGACGGCCTGGCAGCCAATGGTGAAGATGGCAACGCCGCTGTTGAGGCATCGGTACGCGAGAAAGTGGCCGCCCTCTGCGCCCGCTTCCCGCTCTACCCGAACCACTGATCCGTTCGCTGAAACAAACAACAACCGCCGCGAGCCCATGGCGCGCGGCGGTTTTCTATTCATGATCTCTGCCCACTGGGATCAGAGCGATTTGGTCTCTGCCAGAGCCTCCTCCAGCATCTTCTCATTGCGCGCCTCTTCGATACGGCGGATGCGATCCTCACTCGACCGGATATCAAAACGGTATTTCACAACATTGATCAGGCTCAGCGTCAGAAGCATGATGCCCATGCCCCAGAACCCTTTGGTCGCAAGCGGCACATCGGTCGACAGCCAGAGCGAAATGCCCAGCATCCCGTAAGCCACGGCCACACCGGCCACGTTGAGAGTGATGATCAGGTTGTTGTCATTGCGTGTGTTTGTCATTGGATTTCTCCCGGTTGGTCATAGGTGGTGTTAAGGTCAATCAGATATCGGGCGCATCGGCCCTATACGTGTTGTGTCAGGCTTTTGCGTGCAGCCGTGCCAGCACATCGGCAGCAGTACTGCGGGTCGGCTTCCCAAACCCTGCATCAGCCAGATCGTCGGCCACCGAGCCATGGCTCAGCCCGGTTTCGATGTCTTTGAGGATCGCACTCTGCTCAAAGGGGTCTTCGGCAGACATCACCCGATTGATCAGGGCTTCGGCCTCTCCCAGCGTGTCACCGGAACCGGCGCTGCGGGCCATGCCGCCATGCGCATGTTGCGCCTTGCGGGTGGCGCGGGCCGCGATGGCGCCCTGTTTCAGATCCATGAGGCGACGATGGCTGGCCTCGACCGACTGGCGCAATTGCAGGCTGCGCTGCTCCAGCATATCGACGGTACGGCGGCGCATGGCCTGTTCATTCTCCAGCTCGGCAATCGCGGCGGCAGCTGTCTGGGCCAGATCCTCCCGCCCCTCTGTCAGCGCTGCCTGCGCCCGCTCCAACAGATCCGCAATCCGCAGCGTCACCGCATCCAGCTGCCGGGTTTCCATACGGGACTTCTGGATCAACCCGGCCAGAACCTGCTTCGCACGGGTCAGATCTGCTTCGCTGGTGCGGATCTTCTGGTCGATCAGGTCAATCGCATAGGTGTCGCTCAACCGTTCCTCGGCACGGGCATCAATGCCTCGGATCAGGGTCTTAATCGTTGCAAACATCACATCCTCCAAATCTGAACATCGTTCATAAATCTGGTATAGAAAAATCCTGAACGTTGTTCAAGGATTATTTTGAACAACGTTCAGGAAATCATGCAAGTCGCGATAATACCTCGGAAATCATCCGCTCGATCTTGGCGATCGGAACCCCGGAGATCCGGTTCTCCAGCCCCAGAAGCACGATTCCATGCACCGCCGAGAACAGCGCCCGCACCATGAGCGCCAGATCCTCAGGCGCCTTATCAGGAAAAATCTCGGCAACAGGCGCGGCAATATTGGCAAATAGTTTCTCCAGCGCCGCCCTGTACCAGTCGGGCACCTCGGCCTCCTCCGCCCGAACATCGAACAAGGCCCGCCAGAGCCGCGTGTTTTCAGCCGCAAACCCCAGATAGGCGTGGCTCATCAGGATCAGCCGGTCCGTTGGCGCCTGCGTCTGCGCGCCAACCAGCGATCGCTGCACCGCCTGCCCCAGCGCCTGAAAAGTCCGCCCGTTTACAGCCATCACGATGGCATTCATGTCGTCGAAAGCGTTGTAGATGGCCCCAACTGCACAGCCTGCATCGGTCGCCAGATCACGTGCCCGCAGCGCCCCTGCCCCGTCGCGGCGAATGCGGATCTCAGCCGCCGCCACCAGCTTTTCGCGCAACTCTTGCTTGCGGATTTCGGCCTTGCTCGCCATCTGCTCTGCCCCTCAATCTTGAACCACGTTCAAGTTATCGCCTCAGACAGGCAAACAAAAGAGCAATCAGATAAAACCTCGCCAGCGCAGCACCACCACCAGCAGCACCGCAACAACGATCAGTGAAAATGCCATCGTCGCAACGATGTCCAGTATCCGCCCCCGTCGCCGATCGGCCAGATCAATGGATTTCAGATGTTTGCTCACCTCGCGCGCCGCGCGTTGCAGCGGTTCGTGATCCACCGTCAGCGCCAGTTTCGGATGCGCCAGAAGATGCTGTGCCTCTGCCAGTCGCAGCCCCTGCTGGTAAATCCGTCGGGGCAGCCGTCGCCGCGCCCGGCTCAACGCCGCAGAGAGATCCCCGCCCGCCTGTTCACGGTCCTTCAGCAGATCCTGAACCTGCTCGATCTCTTTCAGAAGTGTCTCTGCCATAGGCTGCCCGAAGTATGAGGAGTTTCGCGCACTTTAGCCGGGCCAGGCCCGACGCTCAATGGCTGGGCAGCTCTGGTCAGGATTGGGGCAATCCCCCGCGCAAAGGGACTGGCGACCGCCGTGATCGGGCGCTATCACGGGGACATGCTGAACACCATCCGCCATGGCGCCCCGACTGATAAACCCACCTTGATGATCGCGCATGGGCTCTATGGATCCGCCCGCAACTGGGGCGCGATTGCCAAGCGGCTCTGCGATGATCGCGAGGTCATCGCCGTCGATATGCGCAACCACGGCAACAGCCCCTGGACGGAGAGTCACAGCTATCTCGATCTGGCCAGCGACCTTGCCGAGGTCATCGAGCAGCACGGCGGTCCGGTCGATATGATCGGCCACTCCATGGGCGGCAAGGCGGCGATGACACTCGCGCTCAATCACCCTGACGCGCTGCGCCGTCTCCTGGTCGCCGACATCGCCCCGGTCGCCTATGGCCATAGTCAGATCCAGTTCATCCACGCCATGCGTCAGGTCGATCTGTCACGGGTTGAGCGGCGCTCCGATGCGGAGGCCCAGCTGGCAGAACTGGGGGTCGAAAAAGCTTTGCAGAGCTTCTTCACTCAGTCGCTTGACCTGCCCAACAAACGCTGGCGGCTGAACCTGGACACGCTGGAACGTGATATGCCCAAGATCATGGGTTTTCCCGAAACCGAGGCGCAATGGGACGGCACCACGCTGTTTCTCTCCGGCGCTGCATCCGACTATGTCCTCGCCGAGCACCGCCCTCTGATCAAAGCCCGCTTCAGCCAGTCGCATTTCGCCAAGCTTCCGGACTGCGGCCATTGGCTTCATGCAGAAAACCCGCGCGCATTTGTTGCCACAGCCCGCGGGTTCTTTGACGCCTGACCGGGGATACCGCGCCAGACCGACCAGGAATCATCCCTGATACAGACGACGCGCCACGAGATAGGACACCGGCAGGCCAGCAACAGCACCGATGGCCGCCGCCATAAGGATGGCAACCACCGAAACGTGACCGGCGACCAGCACCGCGATCACACCAGCGCCGGCAAGGCTGCTGCCGATCAGGGAATAGAGAATGGACGCTAGGCGGATCATGTCGGTCACTCCGGTCATGGTTGGCAGATGTCATTTAGAACTGCCCTCTTAGACCATCGCGACCGCTCGATCGTCTTTGATCCTGATCAGGTTCTCCATGACGGTTTGGCCGATCGGGAAATCTGTGTTTCGATGCAGGCCGAAACGATGATCAGGCCGGACGCGCCTGATCAGGAACTTGCGTACATCCAAAACGGACAACCGCCGCACCTGCTCTCGCGGTACGACGGTGGCCTGCCGGGGGCCATTGGTACAGACGTGCCCCCAGATATCATCGCTTGTGACGCAGCAGTGGTCGGACCAGCTCAACCCCAGGTCTGCCGCATTTATGTCAGGCCCTAGCCGGTAGCCCGCGCACCATAGCCGCCAGCGCCACCATTTGCGAAGGACACGATGTTCTGCCCGCCCGAACCGGTCTTGAAGATGGAGATCTGGCGGGTCAGCTCATTGGCGTCGTTGGACAGGGTCTGGCTGGCAGCCGTCGCCTCCTCAACCATCGCCGCATTGTGCTGGGTCACCTGATCCAGCTGGCTGACGCCCGTGTTGATTTCCACCAGCGTGACCGATTGCTCGGCGGCGCCGGTTGCGATCTGGCTGACATGGCCGGAAATCGTGCTGACGCTGCCGATGATCTTTTGCAGCTCTTCCCCCGCCCGGCTCACCAGTTTCACGCCATTGCCAACATATTGCGAGCTTTCGGTGATCAATTGCTTGATCTCGCCCGCCGCATCAGAGGACCGCTGCGCCAGCGCCCGCACTTCGGAGGCCACAACGGCAAACCCGCGCCCTGCCTCGCCTGCTCTCGCGGCTTCAACACCGGCGTTCAGTGCAAGCAGGTTGGTCTGGAACGCAATGTCGTCAATGACCGAGATGATCTGGGAGATCTTGCCGGATGATTCCTCGATCTGCGACATGGCCGTGACCGCACTATTCACCACCTCACCGCTTTCTTCGGCGGTGACGCGGGCGTTGCTTACAATTTCCTCGACCTCGCGGGCGCCATCAGCGGCCGAGCGCACGGTCGAGGTCAGCTCCTCAATCGCCGCTGCCGTTTCTTCCAGGGTTGCGGCCTGGGTTTCGGTGCGATGCGACAATTCGCTGGAGGATTGGCTGATCTCAGAGGCGGTACTGCCGACGGCCTCGGCCACAGCTTTCACCGTTTCAACCGCGCCCATCAAGGTGTCCTGCGCCTTGTTGAACGCATCGCAAAGCACTCGCATATCCGGCAGATCACTTGTTGGTACACGGTAGCTGAGGTCGCCGTCGCTCAGCGCTTCCAGCGCTCTGGAGATTTCCTCAACACAGTTCTGACGCGCAGTGATATCGGAGGCCAGCTTGATCACGCGGATCGTCTTGCCTTCGCTGTCCAGTACAGGGGCGTAGGTGGCCTGGATCCAGATCGTCTTGCCCGATTTGGCAACACGCGGAAACTGATCCGTAAACGCCTTGCCAGCCGCAAGATCCCGCCAGAACTCCGCATAGGCCTCGCTGCGGGCATAGTCCGGGTCCACGAACATCGAATGATGTTTGCCTTGGATTTCCTCAAGAGGGTAGCCAATCGCGCCAAGGAAGTTGGCATTGGCTTCGATGATGGTCCCATCAGGTTCAAACTGGATCATCGCCTGCGTCCGGTCGATCATGTCCATGACCGACTGCTGCATCGTCGACTCTGCCGACTTCTTCTTTGCGTCTCTCTTGAAAAACATCTTTACCCTCGGCCTAACATTGAAAGTTCACTAGAAATTCAATACCCAAGAGACATTGCTCAAACATTAACCCGAGGGAGCGATGCCAGCATGATCGAAAGCCGATGGCCAGCAAACCAGAATCATGATTTTTCGGAATAATATCAATTATTTAATATACGCCCTGCAACTGAAGGATACGGCCAGTTTTAACGCCATAAGGAACACTCTTGCCGCACCCTCAACCCAAGGTGGTGAGACTTCTGACGAACCGCCAGCCGGAAATGAACACAATTTGATATTAATCAAGGATACACTCCCAGAACGCCCCTATACAGAGCATCTTGCGCGCGACCTGAATTCACAAAAATCGCCTAAAGCGGAAAAGACCGAGTATTGTTAATACTGGCTGAACAGTTTTGCGACAGAAATGACCCTAGATTGCAGTAAACGATAACCACCGGTGTAGCCTTCATGAGTTTTCGGCCCAAAGCATGGATCCAGGCGCTGAACAATCGGACCTATCTTCCGACCCTGGTCGCCTTTGTGGTGATCGTGGCGGCCGGGCTGTCTGCCGAGTCCCAGAATGACACAATCTATGAACAGAAGCTGCGCGCGGATGTTCAATATGAGGCGGGGCTGATCCGCGCCCGGATCGAGGGAAACCTGTCAGCCGATATCCAGCTGGTGCGCGGGCTGCAGGCGGTCCTCTCGACCGAACCCGACATGACGCAGCGGCGCTTTGCCGAGCTGGCGTCACAACTGATTGCTGATGAAGCAAGTCTGCGCAACATCGCCGCGGCGCCGGATCTGGTGATCCGCCTGATGTATCCGATTGCGGGTAACGAGGCTGCAATTGGCTTGGACTACCGCAAGAACGAAGCCCAGCGTGCTGCGGCGCTCCGCGCACGCGACAGCGGCGACCTTGTCCTTGCCGGACCGGTCAACCTGCTGCAGGGCGGTCGCGGTATGATCGCCCGCTTTCCGATCTTCGCGGGCCCGCAAGCGACCAGATCATTCTGGGGCATTCTCTCGGCGGTGATTGATGTCGATGCCATCTATACCCAAGGGGGGCTCAACAACCCGGATCTTATGATCGACGTGGCGCTGGTCGGCAAAGACGGCAGGGGCGCCGAGGGCGAGCAGTTCTACGGTGACCCGAGCATACTGAAGGACAACCCGGTCCTGATGGACATTGTCCTGCCCGTAGGCACCTGGCAGCTGGCTGCCCGGCCCAAAGGTGGCTGGCCCGCCCATGCAGACAACCAGTGGCAACTGCGGTTCACCGTTCTGCTGGCTGGCGCCTTCATTCTGTTTCCAACCGCGCTCGCCGGTCGCCTGTCCGCAGCGCGGCGTTCGGTGATCCAGACACTCAAACGGCGCGAACGTGATCTGGAGGCGCTCTCGCGCCGTCTCGAAATGGCTGTTGAAACCTCGAAAATCGGCATCTGGGAAATAGACGAGACTTCTGACAACGCCCTCTGGGACCGCCGGATGCGTGAACTCTACGGGGACCCTGCCGAAGCCGGTGAAGTGCCTTTGTCGCTCTGGCGATCGTTTCTGCACGCCAAGGATCGCGATCGCGTTATTAGCGGCTTCCAGGAGGCGCTACGCAATGGCAACAACCACTCGGTCGATTTCTGCATCGAGCTGAAAGATGGCACTCATAAGAATATCCGGGCCATGGGCTGTTCGTTCCGTGATCGACGGGGGCGCAACCGGATGATCGGTGTCGAATGGGATGTCACCCGCGATGTTGAGTTGAACAACGAGTTGAAGCGCGCGAACCAGCAGCTGACCCATCGCAACGCCCAGCTCACCCAGGCCAAACAATCCGCCGAAAAGGCCGATCAGGCAAAAACCGAATTCCTCGCCAATATGAGCCACGAGATCCGCACGCCGATGAATGGGATCATCGGCATGTCCGACATCCTCGCTGAGAGCCCGCTGTCGGAGGAACAGGAGCAATGTGTCGAAACCATTCGGGATTCCTCAGTCGCGCTGTTGAAAATCATCAACGACATCCTGGATCTGTCCCGGCTCGAGGCCGGAAAGATGGAAATCAGCACGGTCGATTTCAACCTGCGCAAATGCGTCGACGGCGCCGTCGATGTGCTCAGGCCGAAGCTGCGCGAAAAGGGGCTATCCTTTACCCAGAGCTTTGCCCATGACCTGCCCGAACAGGTCCATGGCGATGACGGTCGGCTGCGCCAGATCCTGGTCAACCTGCTGAGCAATGCGGTGAAATTCACCCACGATGGCAGTGTCGCCCTGCACGTCAGTCGCGGTGCAAAGGATCCCTATCATCTTTTTATCGACGTGGTGGACACCGGCATTGGCATCTCAGAAGATCAGGCCAAACACGTATTTGAGCGGTTTTCGCAGGCCGATGCCGCCACCACACGCCACTATGGCGGAACCGGTCTGGGGCTGACCATCTCCAATATTCTCGCACAGCGCATGGGCGGCGGTATCAGCCTGCAATCCAGCGCCGGCAACGGCGCCTGCTTCCGCTTGGAAATCCGCCTTTCAGCTGCCCGCACGGCCCCCATCGCCCCGACCCAGATCAGCCGGGAAACCTCCCAGCCGCAGCTTGGTCCGGGGGTATTGCTGCTGGCTGATGACAACCGCACCAACCGCCTGCTGATCCTGAAATTCCTGGCCGACACGCCGCTGAAGGTGATCGAAGCCGAAAATGGACGCGAAGCGGTAGATATGTGCCGCGACCATCAACCCGCCATCATCCTGATGGATATGTCGATGCCCGAGGTCGATGGCCTGACTGCAACCCGCCAGATCCGCGCCAGCGACATGGCCCAGCCCGCGATCATCGCATTGACGGCCAATGCTTTTGACAGCGATCGCCGCGCCTGCCTGGATGCCGGGATGGACCGTTTTCTGCAAAAACCGATCCGCAAGCCGCTGCTGCTGGAAACCATCGCCGCCGTGCAAGCCGAACGCGCGGCACCGCAGGATCAGACCAAGGACGGCACCAACTCCTGACGCCAGCCTCGGCTTGCGCCCTCATCCAACCACTCCGCAACACCACGGCCGACGCCCTCCTGCGGCCTTGGGGTTGATAATCCGTCCGACGAATGGGCCGCAAAACGATCAGATCTAGGGGAGACCTCAACGGTCAGCCGCCTGTTGGCAGCATCTGATTTTCCAGACAGAACTCATAGAGTTCGCGATAGGCGGCCTCTTTCATCAACGCCTCAAACCGGGCGCGATGCAGCGCGATGGCCTTGCTGCGCAGGTCAAACAACCGCCCGCCCGACGCCACATCCAATGCGGCCATACCCGCCCTGATTCTATCAGCCTTGGCCGCAAGCCGTGTGTCGGCCTGAACATTGTGATTGCGGCGCAGCCAGTATTTGCGATCAATCAGCCGGTTCGCCTGATGGGCACTGCCGCGGTGCGACTTCAGAACAAAACTCGCCGCGTCCTTGGTGATGTAGTGGTTGATCTGGGCCAGCGCACGCAGGCTGGGGTCTTTGGCCCTGAAATTGCGATGTTCGTAGGCGCTGCTCGGCAGGCCGGATCCATTGCAAATTCTGATCTGATCATCGGGAAGCTTCGCGCCATTTGGCCTGTGGATGCCGCACCGCTCATGAGCAGCAGGATCAAACATCGTCTTGAACGGTGTCAGATGCGTAGCAACCCGTTCGTCATCCTCGGCCAGCAAAAAGGTCTCCACCACCAGCTGCTCCGACAGGGTTGCACTGCCTGCGCTGCCAAACTTCTTCCAGTTCACCATGATCTGGTCGCAGTCCGGCACGGCATCAATGAGATCGCCGACGGTTCCCGCGCCGGTGTGAACGACGAGAAACTCGTCAAGATCAAGCGCAAGGACCCATCGCGCATCCCGGAACTCCGGCTGGCGCGCGGCACGTTTGTAGGCTTTGACCTGATGTCGCCCGCGTTCAGCCCGATTGTAGAAATAGGAAATTTCACCGAGATCGCGCAGAGTTTTCAGAATTTCATCTGTAAAATCGTCAGAGTCGTTCTGGTAGATGATGATGTTCTGAAACCCGATCATCTTGTGGTAGGCGACCCATTCCAGGATCGAGGGCCCCTCATTCTTGGCAGTCGCAACCAGCGTAAAAGACAACGGAGGCTCCTGATCTCAAACTGAGGAAACTGGTGCGGACGGCGGGACTCGAACCCGCACGGCCATACGGCCAGGAGATTTTAAGTCTCCGGTGTCTACCATTCCACCACGTCCGCACAGCGGGCTTGGCCCGTTGCAATCACAGACCTAGCGAGGACGCCGCAGCGGCACAATGGGATATCTCACGGATCATGGAATTTTTCCCGCATCGGTGTTTGGACGCCGCGTCATGCGAAACAGGGGTCTCAATGCCCACAGATCACAGGTCCACTTCGGGCCCCGTCGGGCCTGCCCCTTCCGGTGCCAATGGACCACCCGGTGCCACCAGATGCCGCTCCGGCAGCCAAGGATTGAGCGCCAGCGCCTGCTCCAGCGCCAGGCGCGCCTCCGTCAGGCGCGACAACCCGTAAAGCGACAGCGCCCGACCACTCAGCGCCGCAACATGACGCGGCGACAGAGCGATTGCGCGATCCAGATCCGTTAGCGCCGCGCCAAAATCCCGCCGCAGATAATGGACAAAAGCGCGCTGATTGTAGCCCTCGGCGTAATCCGGGCAGTAGGCGACCAACCTGTCAAATGCCTCCAGTGCACCGAGAAAGTCAAAGGCCGAGCGCCGGGTCATCCCCCGATCCAGCAGCGCCTGCGCCTGAGCATTGGGTGCATCAGCCCAATATTGCCAGAACTGGTTGGAAATGGCCTGCGCCGTCATCTCATCGCTTGCCGCCTGCACGCGGCGGATCAGCCCTTCGACCGCATTACGGTGATCCGGTGCGGCAGGACAGGCCCCGGCCGCCTCGGCTTCTCTCGCCTGGCCCGCCCCCTCGGCCAGAGCAAAGGGTGCAGCGGCCGCGAGGCCAAGAGCTAGAAACGGGGCAATCCAAGACTGTCGCATCCCCCTATTCTGCCGCAAAGCGATCGCCGGACAAGTCACGATTTCGCGTGGATGTCACGACTTGGGGGGTCACGGCAGCAGCGCGCTATCCTCGATTACTGCCTGCATGGCGACATAGGTGGAGGTCGACGCGACATGCGGCAGCGCCGAAATCTTCTCGCCCAGCACCGCACGATAAGCCGACATCGACCGCGTCCGCACCTTTAGCAGATAGTCGAAATGCGAGGCCATCAGATGGGCCTGTTCGATCTCGGGCACCCGCGCCAGTGCCGCATTGAATTTCGCCAGCGCCTCCTCTCGGGTATCGGTCAGCTTCACCTCGACAAAGGCGACGTGATCCAGGCCCAGCCGGATCGGATCGATCAGCGCCCGATAGCCTGTAATGAAGCCCTCGGTCTCCAACCGCCGCAGCCGCGCCTGTGTCGGCGTTTTGGACAGGCCGATCCGCCGCGCCAGATCCGCGATGGACATGCGGCCATCCTCTCCAAGCGCCTCCAGAATCGCCTGATCGAACCGATCCATGCCCGGAAAGTCTATTTGCATTGTCCTAAGGTCCTTTTTTGGGCGTTATGCCTATTGATTGCACAACATAGGGCGATTGTCCCAGCAATTTCGCGATATCATATGCGGATAGACCAACCACGGCACGACCTGTGGTTCCTTCGGAGAGTTCCCTAAAATGACAGCGACCCAATCCCGGCCCACGCCCCCCCTGTCCTCCGCGCAGACTGCGGACCACGCGGAGGCGCTGCGCTACCGCATCGACGCGGGCACCTATGTTGATCAGGCTCAGATGCGCGACCGGCTGTTTGCGTTGGCCGATCTTAGCGCTGCGGACCGTCGCACCATCTGCGCCAATGCCGCCGCCCTGGTGCGCGACATCCGGGGCCATTCCTCGCCCGGCCTGATGGAAGTATTTCTCGCCGAATACGGTCTTTCCACCGACGAGGGCGTTGCCCTGATGTGCCTGGCCGAGGCGCTCTTGCGGGTGCCCGACGCCGACACCATCGACGCGCTGATCGAGGATAAGATCGCGCCGTCGGAATGGGGCAAGCATCTGGGCAAATCCACCTCCTCACTGGTCAATGCGTCCACCTGGGCCCTCATGCTGACCGGCAAGGTGCTCGACGAAAAACGCAGCCCGGTCTCGGCGCTGCGCGGCGCCATCAAACGTCTGGGCGAACCGGTGATCCGCACCGCCGTCAGCCGCGCGATGAAGGAAATGGGCCGCCAGTTCGTGCTGGGCGAGACCATCGAAGGGGCCATGAAACGCGCCGCCGGGATGGAAGCCAAAGGCTACACCTATTCCTACGACATGCTGGGAGAGGCCGCCCGCACCGAAGCGGATGCCGCCCGCTATCACCTGGCCTATTCCCGCGCGATTTCGGCCATCGCGGCCGCCTGCGACAGCGAGGATATCCGCCAGAATCCCGGTATCTCGGTCAAACTCTCGGCGCTGCATCCGCGCTACGAACTGGCGCAGGAAACCCGCGTCATGGAGGAACTGGTGCCACGCCTGCAGGCGCTGGCGCTGCTGGCCAAGGCCGCCGGCATGGGGCTGAACGTCGACGCCGAGGAGGCCGACCGCCTGTCCCTGTCGCTTGAGGTGATTGAAGAGGTGATCTCCGATCCCGCGCTTGCTGGCTGGGATGGGTTTGGTGTGGTGGTCCAGGCCTATGGACCGCGCACCGGAGTGGCGCTGGATGCCCTCTATGATATGGCCAACCGCTATGACCGCCGCCTGATGGTCCGCCTTGTCAAAGGCGCCTATTGGGACACCGAGGTAAAGCGCGCCCAGGTCGAGGGCGTCGATGGGTTCCCCGTCTACACCCATAAATCGCTGACCGATGTGTCCTACATCGCCAACGCCCGCAAACTGTTGTCGATGACCGACCGGATCTACCCGCAGTTTGCCACCCATAACGCCCATACCGTCGCAGCCATTCTGCATATGGCCAAGGACACCGACAAAGGCGCCTATGAGTTTCAGCGCCTGCATGGCATGGGCGAGACCCTGCATCAGATGGTGCTGGAACAGAACCGCACCCACTGCCGGATCTATGCGCCGGTTGGCGCCCATCGCGACCTGCTGGCCTATCTGGTCCGCCGTCTGCTGGAGAATGGCGCCAACAGCTCCTTTGTGAACCAGATCGTTGATGAAAACGTGCCTCCCGAAGTGGTCGCCGCCGATCCCTTCGATCAGGTCGAGGATCTGACTGCGAACCTGCGCAGCGGACCGGAGCTGTTCCAGCCGGAGCGGCCGAACTCCACCGGGTTCGATCTGGGCCACGCCCCCACCCTTGCGGCGATCGACGCCGCCCGCGCGCCTTGGAAGAGCCACAGCTGGACCGCAGCGCCCCTGCTGGCCAAGGCGCCCGCGAGCCCCAGCACCACCGAAGACGCAGTACGCAACCCGGCTGATCTCACCACGGTAGGCCAGGTGCACAGCGCCGGTCAGGCCGAAATCGAGGCGGCCCTCGGCGCCGCAGCCCCATGGCAGGCCAGCGCCGACATCCGAGCCGAAGTGCTGAACCGGGCCGCCGACCTCTACGAGGCAAATTATGGCGAACTGTTTGCGCTGCTGACGCGCGAAGCGGGCAAGACGCTGCCCGACTGTGTGGCCGAGCTGCGCGAAGCGGTGGATTTCCTGCGCTACTACGCCGCCCGCATTCCAGCAGAGCCGCCGGTCGGCGTGTTCACCTGCATCTCGCCCTGGAACTTCCCGCTGGCGATTTTCTCCGGCCAGATTGCAGCCGCCCTGGCAACCGGCAATGCAGTGCTCGCGAAACCGGCCGAGCAGACCCCGCTGATCGCCCATCGCGCCATCGCGCTGCTGCATGAGGCAGGCGTCCCGAAAGAAGCGTTGCAGCTGCTGCCCGGCGGCGGCGCTGTTGGCGGCGCGCTGACCTCAGATCCGCGCGTCGGCGGCGTCGCTTTCACCGGCTCCACTGCAACCGCACTGAAAATCCGCGCTGCCATGGCCGGGCACCTGCGTCCCGGCGCGCCGCTGATTGCCGAGACCGGTGGTCTCAACGCGATGATCGTGGACAGCACCGCGCTGCCGGAACAGGCCGTTCAGGCCGTCATCGAAAGCGCCTTTCAGTCGGCAGGTCAGCGCTGCTCGGCCCTGCGTTGCCTCTACCTCCAGGAAGATATCGCCGATAACGTGTTGAAAATGCTCAAAGGCGCGATGGATGCCCTGCGGCTTGGCGATCCCTGGCACCTGGCAACCGACAGCGGACCGGTGATCGACGAGGCCGCCCGCGCCGGTATTCTCGCCCATATCGACACCGCCCGCGCCGAGGGCCGGGTGCTGAAGGAACTGACCGCACCGCAGGGCGGCACCTTCGTGGCACCAACCCTGATCGAAGTCTCCGGCATCAGCGCGCTGGAACAGGAGATCTTTGGCCCGGTCCTGCATGTCGCCCGCTTCAGATCGCAGGATCTCGACCGGATCATCAACGATATAAATGCCACCGGCTATGGGCTGACCTTTGGCCTGCACACGCGGATCGACGACCGGGTGCAATATGTCTGCGACCGTATTCACGCAGGCAACCTCTATGTGAACCGCAACCAGATCGGTGCCATCGTCGGCAGCCAGCCCTTTGGAGGCGAAGGCCTGTCCGGCACCGGTCCCAAGGCCGGCGGCCCCTTCTACATGACGCGTTTCTGTGCGCCTGACCGTCAGCAGAGCACCGACAGCTGGCCCGCCGATACCGCAGCGATGGTGTCCCTGCCCGCGCCAACAGGTCAGCCAATGCAGCAGACCACAACCAGCCTGCCCGGCCCGACCGGCGAATCGAACCGCCTGTCGCAGCAGGCCCGCCCACCGCTGCTCTGCTTGGGACCGGGACCACAGGCCGTGGCGGCCCAGGCCCGCGCCGTTCACGCGCTCGGCGGCACCGCGATCGAAGCGACCGGCCCCTGCGATATGCCCCTGCTTCTGACCGCAGAGGGCATCTCCGGGGTGATCTGGTGGGGTGATGAGGCAACCGCGCGCGAGATTGAGACTGGGCTGGCGCGACGCAACGGGCCAATCCTGCCGCTGATCCCCGGCCTGCCGGATGTGGCACGGGTACAGGCCGAACGGCATGTCTGCGTCGACACCACCGCCGCAGGCGGCAACGCAGCCCTGCTTGGCGGCATGTCCTGACCGCGAGCGTCAGGCCAATGCGCACAATATCCGGCTAAACTCTTGACGCTGGGCCATATCCGGCCCAGCGTTCCCCCATGTTTCCAATCCGTGACCACAACCCCTCCGGGCGCACGCCCTATGTGACCTATGCGCTCATGGTTGCGAATATCGCGATCTTTGCGCTGACCTACTTTGGCTATGACAGCCCGCGCCGCCTGACCGCGCTCTACAACGCCTATGCGTTGCTGCCGGCGGAGATCATGGCAGGCTATGACTGGAAAACCCTGCTCACCTCGACCTTTCTGCATGGCAGCTGGATGCACCTAGGCGGCAACATGCTGTTTTTATGGATCTTTGGCGACAATATGGAGGACGAGATGGGGCATTTCACCTTTCTCGCCTTCTACCTTGTTTCCGGTATCGGCGCCGGGCTGGTCCATGTCGCAAGTGCCCCGGACTCGCTGGTGCCGCTGGTCGGGGCCTCCGGCGCCATTGCCGGTGTCATGGGCGGCTACCTACTGCTGTTCCCACGGGCGCGCGTCGATATCCTGTTGATCCTGATCATCTATTTCCGCGTCTTCTCGATCCCTGCCTTCGTCATGCTGGGCGTCTGGCTGGGCATGCAGTTCCTCGGCGGGATTGGCTCTGACCCTCAGGCAGGCGGCGTCGCCTATTGGGCGCATGCCGGCGGTTTCGGCGTCGGGCTGGTATTGACACTACCGCTCTGGCTCAGGCGCGGCGGGCCGGTGTACTGGGGCAAGACCCACGGCCATCCACCTCATCCCGAGGTCAGCTATACCGACAGCCGCATCCCACGCGTGCAGCGCAGGCCATCCGCCCCCAACCGGCGCAACACCCCCTGGGGCAAGTAGCCGTCCAGATATCGCAATCTCAAACAAAGGGCCGCAGCAGATGTCCGCATCCACCTCCGCCACGCCGCAGGACGGCGCCCAGCCCTGGCAGGCAAGCTGTCATTGCGGCGCCGTTGTAATCAGAGCCGAGCTGCCTGACGGGCTCGCCTCAGCCAGCCGTTGCAATTGCTCCTTCTGCATCCGTCGCGGGGCCGCGGCAGTGACCGCGCGTACCGCCAGCCTGACCATTCTCAAAGGCGCCGAAAATCTCAGCCTCTACACCTGGGGCAGCCATACGGCGAAACACTATTTCTGCAAGACATGCGGCATCTACGTCTATCACCAGCGCCGTTCCGATCCGGCAGAATGCGGGATCAATCTGGGCTGTATTGACGGTGGCAACCCGCGCACCCACGCCGAAACCTATGGTGACATTCCTTGGCACGACGGGGTGAATCACCCCTCTGACCGCTAGGCAGACGCCGCAGATCAGCCGCAAAACAAAAACGCGACCCGAGGGGCCGCGTTTCAATACGTCAAATCCAGCGAAAAAACCGGGGCGGCATCAGCCCCGGATCACCTTGGCAAAGCTGTCGTAAATCGACTCATTGGCGCAGAGCACATCGCCGGAGGTAAGGATATCATCCT
Source organism: Phaeobacter sp. JH20_29 (assembly GCF_048056175.1). Lineage (NCBI taxonomy): Bacteria > Pseudomonadati > Pseudomonadota > Alphaproteobacteria > Rhodobacterales > Roseobacteraceae > Phaeobacter > Phaeobacter sp. JH20_29. The sequence continues at coordinate 4,260 of NZ_JAYMWO010000013.1, read as the reverse complement.
CGGGGTTCACCGCTTCGATAAGGCCGCCTGCCTCCTGCACGATGATCACACCCGCAGCCAGATCCCAGGCATTCAGGCGGCGCTCCCAGTAGCCCTCGTAGCGGCCCGCCGCCACATAGGCCAGATCCAGCGCAGCCGCGCCCCAGCGACGCACACCGGCGCAGGCAGGCATCAGACGCGCCAGATCCTGCAGGGTCGCAGGCAGGTCGGAACGACCGGCAAACGGCAGCCCCGTCGCAAAGATCGACTCGATCATGCGATGACGGCCCGAGACCCGGATCCGGGTGTCATTCATCCAGGCGCCAGCACCTTTTTCGGCAAAGAACATCTCGTCCTTGGCGGCATCATACACAACACCGGCGACAACCTTGCCCTTATGCTCCAGCGCGATGGAAATCGCCCAATGCGGCAGACCGTGCAGGAAGTTGGTGGTGCCATCCAGCGGGTCGACGATCCAGCGGCGGGTCGGATCTGCGCCTTCTTCTTCGCCACCCTCTTCGGCCAGCCAGCCGTAAGTGGGGCGGGCTCCCATCAGCTCTTCTTTCAGGATCTTTTCGGCAGCGATATCGGCCTTGGAGACAAAATCGCCTGCCCCCTTTCTCGACACCTGAAGGTTTTCAACTTCGCGAAAATCCTTGACCAGCGACCGCCCCGCCTTGCGGGCAGCTTTGATCATGATGTTGAGGTTTGCGCTGCCAATCATGCGAAAGACTCCTGAGCGAAAAGGGGGAGATGTCGGTCAAACCGTGCCTATACGCGCCTGATTGCCGCTTGCCAAGGCCCAATAGGGGCCTGAACGCACCAGTACGACACATGAGAGCTATGCCTCTGGCGCATGGGTATGCCCTGCTCTGCCCCCTGCGCCACCGCCAGTGTTCGCGCACTACTGCTGTTGCAGCCTGCGCGCCTCCACCTTGGCCAGTCGGATCAGCTCCTGCATATAGGGTTTTTCACGATCTTCACTGCGGATCGCCGCATAAAGCCTGCGGGTGATCCCTTTGGAAGTCAGCGGCCGGGTCACATAGTCGGAGGAATATTTGACCTCCCGCACCACCCAGTCCGGCAGCACCGAAACACCCCGGTTCGACGCCACCAAGAGCAGGATCACCGCCGTCAGCTCCACCTGCCGGATGCCGGCAGGTTCCACGCCCGCAGGCGTCAGCAGCTGGCTGAAGATATCCAGCCGTGCCTTGTCCACCGGATAGGTGATCAGGGTCTCGCCGCGAAAATCCTCGGCCTCGACATAGGGTTTCTCAGCCAGCGGATGCAGCGCCGAGGCAACAAAAACCGGTTTATAGTCAAACAACTCGATAAATTCGATTCCCGGCAGCACCTCGGGATCGGAGGACACCACCAGATCGACCTCCTCCTTTTGCAATGCAGGCAGCGCGTCAAAGGCAAGGCCGGGGCGAATATCGACATCGACATCGGCCCAGTTCTTGCGCAGCCCCTCCAGCACGGGGAACAGCCATTCAAAACAGGCGTGGCATTCGATGGCGATATACATCCGCCCGGTGTTTCCGTCACGCAGGGCCGAGAATTCCGCCTGCATCGCCTCCACCTGTGGCAGCACCTGATCCGCCAGCCGCAGCAGTCGCAGCCCCGCCGCCGACAGTTTCATCGGCTTGGAGCGGCGCAGGAACAGTTCGACCCCCGCCTGATCCTCCAGCCCTTTGATCTGATGGCTCAGCGCGCTCTGAGTGATATTCAGCTGATCGGCCGCCCGCGCCAACCCGCCTTCCTGATGTATGGCCTTGATGGTGCGCAGGTGACGAAATTCGATGTGCATCTATCGTGTCGCTCATGTTGTTCTTGAGTATTATGAAATTGTTTCACAATAGACGCTATGCAACAAGAGATGAAATCATGCGGAGCGCTTTTGAAAATGACGACCCCTGACATCTCTTTTGAATTCTTCCCGCCGCAGTCGCTGGAGGCCTCTTTCCGGCTCTGGGATACGGTTCAGACACTGGCGCCGCTGGCGCCCCGCTTTGTCTCCGTCACCTATGGGGCCGGCGGCACCACCCGCGACCTGACCCGCGATGCGGTGGCAACGCTGCATAAATCCTCCGGTCTCAATGTGGCGGCGCATCTGACCTGCGTGAACGCCAGCAAATCCGAGACCATGGAGATTGCCGACCAGTTTGCCGAGGCCGGCGTGCGCGAAATCGTTGCCCTGCGTGGCGATCCGCCAAAAGGCTCCGCCGGGTTTGAACCCCACCCCGAGGGTTTTGCCAATTCGGTCGAGCTGATCTCGGCGCTGGCAGAACGCGATCAGTTCTCGATCCGCGTCGGCGCCTATCCCGACCGCCACCCGGAGGCCACTAGCGCGCGTGCGGATGTCGACTGGCTGAAGCGCAAACTGGACGCTGGCGCCGATGAGGCGCTGACCCAGTTCTTCTTTGAAGCCGATACATTCCTGCGCTTTCGCGATGACTGCGCCAAGGCCGGGATCGACACCAGCCGCATCACGCCCGGTATCCTGCCCATCGAAAACTGGAAGGGCGCGCGCAATTTTGCCAAACGCTGTGGCACCAATATTCCGGCCTGGATCGACGATGCGTTTGACAAGGCGATCCGCGATGGGCGCGAGGACCTTCTCGCCACTGCGCTGTGCACCGAGCTCTGCTCCGATCTGATGGACAACGGCGTTGACAAGCTGCATTTCTACACGCTGAACCGGCCCGAGCTGACCCGCGATGTCTGCTTTGCGCTCGGCATCACACCAACGGTCTCGCTGGAGAACGTGGCGTAGCGCTTGTCCTGCCACCGCTGTCCTCCTAGCCTTTGATCTGGTCGCCCCTGCCGCTGTCGGCGGGGGCATCGTCTTTGCCGACCGGATCAGGATTTCTGCATGACCTCACCCATAAGTTCGCCCGAAACGTCGGCCAAGACGTCCTCCACCACCGCCGCAGCCGCTTCCCCTCTGCGCCGCGCGACCGGCCCGGACGACCTGCTGCGCCCCGAGGACATCACCGGCATGTCCGGGCTGGACTTCATGCAGGGCATTCTCGCAGGTCGCCTGCCCGGCCCGCCCATTGGCGAGACACTCGGCTACCACCTGCACAGCGTCGAGGCAGGCAAAGTGGTGTTTCGAGGCACCCCGGAATTTGCTGTGACCAATCCAATGGGCACGGTCCACGGCGGCTGGTACGGCACCCTGCTCGACAGCGCCATGGCCTGCGCAGTGATGACCCGCGTGCCGAAGGGAGCAGCCTATACCACGCTGGAATTCAAGGTAAATATCCTGCGTTCCATCCCACTCGGCACTGAAATCGAATGTATCGGGATGACCGACCATGTCGGGCGCTCGACCGGTGTCGCCCATGGTGAGTTGCGCGGGCTTGCGGATGGCCGCCTCTATGCCACCGGCTCCACCACCTGCATCGTGATGCAGATCACCGCCGGCTAAGCGCCGAAGCGCTTCCCCTCCGGTTCAGGCGCTGCTTGGAGTTCGGAAACTCCCCCAAAGATCGCTCCCAGAGGGAGCGCGCCGGGCTCTTATGGCCAACGCTAAAAAATTAAGCCAGAGCAGCTTTTCCCGCGTCTGGTGCGATGGGAACGACAGCGTTCGTTGATGGGCGACGCAGCGAAAGCGGGCATTGAGACCAGACCAGCGGATGCTGGGCCTAGGCTCTGTGACAGAGCTTCGCAGCAAAGCGCCCCTTGCAACTCGGCTGCTTGACGCAACCAGCCGAGGGTTTCTGCTGCGGTGCGGCCCGCAGTTCCTGCCGTTCGCTGCGCCTGCGAGGCTATAGAGCCGGTGAGCTGACACAATGCGGACAAACCCGCCTTTTGTCCGTGCGGCCAGTGCTCATGCAGACAACCGTTGCGCTTGCGACGTGGCGTTTGCGACGGTGCAGCGGATTATCTCAAAGCAGCCGCTCACACATTGCTCAGGTTGTCAGCTGATTGGTGTCCGGATCACGAACGAGTAGGGCCAGATTTTAAGGAAGGCGTTCGGAGCTGAGCGACCCGAACTCTGTTTCTGATGATCAGGCTTGATCAGACTTTTTAAGTTGTAAGAAACTCATCGCCGCAAGAAATACAAAGAAGGCGGAGTCCGACCAGCCAAACCCGGTAAAGACACCGATCATAGCGGCATATAGCGTTACGATAAACCCAAGCGCATTGGTTGCCATCATCCCGGTCAGCAGCCTCCGGAGGGTTGTCCCATCGGTCACATCCCGAAGCAGGAATCCGAGAATAGCAATCCCTCCAAAGAAAATGCTGTTGTGCTGAGACAGGAACCAAGCATAG